>NZ_JBSFUS010000001.1:0-824174 GCF_053591915.1 Streptomyces sp. NPDC002853
GCCCTCGCGGGTTTTACGCTGCGGGGGTCTACCCCCCGTCCGTGTTTATTCCTCTTCGGGCGCGGGGGGCCCCCTTGTTTGTGGGGGGCGGCCGGCGCCCTACGTGCTGCTGAAAGATCTGCTGCTGAAAAGCGAGAAGCCTATTGGCCCTGTTCGTCGCGGCGACGCTGCCAACGCTGCTCGATCCGGTCCATCATCGACCGGCGCTGCCTGGTCTGCCGACGGGCCGGGGTGCTGCCCGGGGCCGCTGGTGTACCGGCGGCCGGCTGTTCACCTGGCTTGGGCGCCTTGCGCCATCCGGTGACGGCGAGCACCGCACAACCCAGCATGACGAGGAAACCGACCACGCTCACCCAGATCTGCTGGGCGACCATTCCCGCCATGAGAAGGGCAATACCCACAAGGAAGCCCGCGACCGCTTGGTAGACCCGTCGCCGGGTGTACGTACGCAGCCCGCTTCCCTCGAGCGCTGTCGCGAACTTGGGATCTTCGGCGTACAGCGCTCGCTCCATCTGCTCGAGCATGCGCTGCTCGTGCTCCGAGAGCGGCACGGAGTCCTCCTCATCGTGCAGTCGCCGGGGCGACCGGGGGTCCCCTTCAGGATAGGCAGGGAATCGCCCCCGTGAAACCCGCCCCTCTGCGCCAACTTCGCCAAACCGGACCACCCTGCCGCTCCGGCTCGCTGAAGCGTTCATTCCCCAGCGGCCGATCCGGCATGCCGGACGGTCTGCCTCGATCATACGGCGCCCGTAGCCCGTTCGGGGGGTGTGTGCCGTACTCCATGTGCGGCTGCGCCGCTGATCAGCGGGGCAGCCGTGCCGGACGTCAGGCCTCTTCGGCATCCCGGGTCTCACCGAGCACATGCAACTGGGTGGCCACGGAGTGGAAGGCGGCGAGCTCGGCGGCGGCCGCCTCCAGCTTGAGCAGGGCCTCGAGGGCGCCGGGTTCGGTGTCCACGAGAACGCCGGGAACGAGGTCGGCGAAGACCCGCACGCCGTGCACGGCGTCGACCCTGACGCCCGCGTCCTCGACCAGCTCGGTGAGCTGGTCGGCGGTGAAGCGCCGCGGCACGGGGTCACCCTCGCCCCAGCGGCCCGCCGGGTCGCTCAGCGCCTGCCTGGCCTCGGTGAAGTGCCCGGCGAGCGCCCTGGCGAGCACGGCTCCGCCGAGACCGGCGGCGAGCAGGCTGAGGGTGCCGGAGGGCCGCAGCGCGCTGACCGCGTTGCGCACGCCCTCGGCGGGGTCGTCCACGTACTCCAGGACGCCGTGGCACAGGACGGCGTCGAACCCGGCCCGCTCCACGACGTCGAAGAGACCGTGCACGTCGCCCTGGACGCCGCGCACGCGGTCGGCGACGCCCGCCTCGGCGGCCCGGCGCTCGAGCGCGAAGAGGGCGTTCGGGCTGGGGTCGACGACGGTGACGCGGTGGCCGAGGCGGGCGACGGGCACGGCGAAGTTTCCGCTGCCGCCTCCGGTGTCGAGCACGTCGAGGGAGTGTGACTCCCGGCCCGTGGCCTTGACCCGGCGGTCGAGGGCGTCCTTGAGGACCTCCCAGACCACGGCGGTACGGAGAGAAGCGCGGGGGCGCATCGGGTCCGACACGGCAGTTGACTCCTCGGCGCGTCCACCGCACGTCCGCGGCGGAGCTAGGGGGTTCCCTCCGCCTGCTCTTGCGGCAAGTCAGGAGGGTGCGGGCGCTCCCACCTTATTGCCTTCGGACGACTGCCCCGTCACCCGTCCCGGCTCGCGTCCGGCGGCTCCCGCCTGGGCTGGGGCAGCACGGGCTGCAGGCCCAGCATCCGCTCGACGAGGCGTAAGAACATCCCCACGTCACGCAGCAGATCGTCCGCGTCCCGGACGGAGGCCGCGCCCTGTATGCCGGCCTCCGCGCGGGCCCTGCGTGGTGCGCCGGAGGCGAACAGGGCGCTCCACTCGGCCAGTTCGGGGGCTATCTCGGGGAGCACTTCCCAGGCGCTGCGGATGCGCTGCCTGCGGCGCGGGGTCGCCTCGGGCCGGCCGCGGGCGGCGAGGACGGCGGCCGCGGTGCGCAGGGCCGCGAGGTGGGCGGTGGCATAGCGCTCGTTCGGAGGCTCCAGGTGCGCGGCCTCGTCGATGCCGGCGCGGGCCTGGGCGAGCAGTTCGAGTGCGGCGGGCGGGGCCGTGGCCCGGCGCAGGACGGGGTGCACGTCGCTCGCGGGGCCGGTCGCTACGGGGGCAGGGCCGACGGGGCGGTGCCGACGTGCGGCTGCTGCGGAAGTGCTGGCCATGACGAACCTCCTGTCGTCGCGTAACGGCTATGAGGCCGTATGTGCACATCGTGTAGTACGCCACTGACAATCGGTCCTGACCAGCGCTTTTGCCTGGATCGCCGGTTCGCGTTAGTTTTTGCACTGACCAGTCAGTTCAAAAAAGAGGGCGCGAGGGGAAACTGTGGACGGGCCGAACGACGGCGAGCGGGGAGCCGCCGTCACAGCACGGGAGTTCGGGCTCAAGGGACCGCGGGGCTGGGCGTTCCGCGGGGTCGGCGTCGAGGCCGGACCCGGGTCGCTGATCGCGATCGAGGGGGCTTCGGGGTCGGGCCGCACCTGTCTGCTGCTCGCGCTGACCGGGCGGATGCGCCCCACCGAGGGTGAGGCCTCGGTGGGGGGCTTCCGGCTGCCCAAGCAGCTCGCGGCGGTCCGCCGGATCAGTGCGCTCGGGCCCGTGCCCGGCGTGACGGATCTCGATCCGGCGCTGACCGTCGCCGAGCACCTTCACGAACGGGCGCTGCTGCAGCGGCGGTTCGGCGGCTCTCTGCGGGGCCTGCTGCGACCGCGCGCCGAGCGGAAGACCGAGGCGCGGCTGCGGGTCGACGCGGCGCTGTCCGCCGCGGGGCTCGACATGGAGTCGCTGCCCAAGGGGCGGCGGACCTCCGTACGCGATCTGGAGCGCCTGGAGATCCTGCGGCTCTCCGTGGCGCTTGCGCTGATCGGGCGGCCCCGGCTGCTGGGCGTCGACGACGTCGACCTCAAGCTGTCGGACGCCGAACGGCGCGAGGCCTGGGACCTGTTGAGGTCCATCGCGCAGAGCGGCACCTCCGTCGTGGCCGTGTGCAACGAAGCCCCCGACGACGCGATCGCCGTTTCCACGGGCCGCGCCGAGGACGACGCCGAGGACGACGCCGACGACAACAACGACGACAAGGAGACGGCGGATGCGCTCGCCGAAGCTGGCCTCGCTTGAGCTCAGGCGCTTCGGCAGGGGGAAGCTGCCGCGTGCCGCGCTCGTCGCGCTCCTGCTGCTGCCCCTGCTGTACGGCGCGCTGTACCTCTGCTCGTTCTGGGACCCGTACGGCCGCCTCGACCGCATACCCGTGGCGCTCGTCAACGACGACAAGGGTGCCACGGCCTCGGGCAAGAAGCTCGCGGTGGGCGACGGCATCGTCGACGGCCTCGAGGACAGCAAGACCTTCGACTGGCACGAGGTGAGTTCCGCCGAGGCGCGCGAAGGTGTCGAGGACGGGACGTACTACCTGTCGCTGACCATGCCGTCCGACTTCAGCAAGCGCGTCGCGTCGAGTTCGGGCGACTCCCCGGAGACGGGCGCCCTGCAGGTGCGCACGAACGACGCCAACAACTACATCGTCGGGCAGATCTCCCGGACGGTCTTCTCCGAGGTGCGCACGGCGGCCTCCACGAAGGCCTCGCGCTCCTTCCTCGACAAGATCTTCATCTCGTTCTCCGACATCCACGGGGCGACCGAGAAGGCCGCCAAGGGCGCCGACAAGCTCGACAGCGGCATCGGCGAGGCCAAGAAGGGCTCCAAGAAGCTCGCAACCGGCCTCAAGGACGCCAAGAAGGGCAGCGGGGACCTGGCGGGGGGCATCAAGAAGCTCGACAAGGGCGCCGGCGACCTGGAGGCCGGGTCGAAGAAGGTCTCGGACGGCACCCAGAAGCTGGCCGACAAGGTGAACGGCACCGCCGACAAGGTGCGGCCGTTCCTCAAGGACAACGGCAAGACCATCGGGGACACGGCCCAGCTCGTCGCCGACTCCTCCAAGGCCCTGCGCGGCAACCTGGACACCTGGGTCAAGCTCGCCCCCGTGGCGGCCGACGGCGCCAAGAAGGGGTCCGAGACCATCGGCGGCCTCTACACGGATCGCTGCGAGAACCTCCCGGTCCCCGACCCCGCCTGCCCTGAGCTCAAGAAGGCCAAGACGGCAGCGGAGAACGTGTCGACCATCGCGGACGACATGAACACCGTGGTCAAGGACCAGAGCAGCGACGTCAAGAAGATCGACAAGAACCTCGCCGCGCTGCAGAAGAAGTCCCAGGCGCTCGCCGACCGCGCACCGCACCTCGACGAGGACCTGGACAAGGCCGTCACCCAGATCAACGAACTCAACACCGGCGCGGGCAAGGTCGCCAAGGGCGCCAAGAAGCTGCACACGGGCCTCGGCACCGCCAAGACCGGCGCCGACGACCTCGACACCGGCATCGGCAGGCTCAAGACGGGTGCGACCGACCTCAAGGGCGGCATGTTCAAGCTGGCCGACGGCTCCGAGAAGCTGTCCGGCGGGCTGCACGACGGCGTCAAGAAGATCCCCGACTACGACAAGAAGGACCGCGACCAGCGCACCGACGTCATGGCCGACCCGGTGCAGCTCGCCTCCCAGTCGATGCACAAGGCGCCCAACTACGGCACGGGCTTCGCCCCGTACTTCATCCCGCTGTCCCTGTGGGTCGGCGCGATGGTGGCGTACATGCTGATCCAGCCGCTCAACCGGCGCGCGCTCGCGGCGGGCGCCTCCTCCTGGCGGATCGCGTTCGCGGGCTGGCTGCCGGTCGCCGCCCTCGGCGTGCTCCAGGTGGCGGCCCTGATGTCGGTCCTGCACTGGGGCCTCGGCCTGCAGATGACGCGAGCGGCCGGGACGGTGGGCTTCCTCTGCCTGGTGACCTGCTGCTTCGCGGCGATCGTGCAGTGGCTGAACGCACGCTTCGGGGCGGCCGGGCGCATCCTCGTCCTCGCCGTCCTGATGCTCCAGCTGACCTCGGCCGGCGGCACGTACCCCGTCCAGACGAGCCCGTCCTTCTTCGGCGCGATCCACCCCTTCCTGCCGATGAGTTACGTGGTCGACGCCCTGCGGAGGCTCATCACGGGCGGCGGGCTCGGCCCCGTCTGGCAGGCGTGCGTGGTCCTCACGGCCTTCACGGCGGGCGCCCTCGCGCTGACCGCGCTCTCCGCACGCCAGAAGCAGGTGTGGACCCTGGACCGCCTGCACCCGGAGCTGAGCCTGTGAGACCCGCAAGTGCGCCTGCCCGGGCGCCGAGACCTGTGAGAATCGGGCCCATGGACAGCAGCGCAACCAGCACCCGGCGTGAGGCCACCCGGCAGAAGCTCTACGAGGCGGCCGTCACCCTCATCGCGGAGCAGGGCTTCTCGGCCACGACGGTCGACGAGATCGCCGAGCGGGCCGGGGTCGCGAAGGGCACCGTCTACTACAACTTCGCGAGCAAGTCGGTCCTCTTCGAAGAGCTGCTGCGGCACGGCGTCGGCCTGCTCACCGCCTCCCTGAAGGAAGCGTCCGAAAAGGCGGCGGAGCGCGGCGGCAGCCAGCTCGACGCGCTGGACGCGATGATCCGGGCGGGCCTGGTCTTCATCGACCGCTATCCCGCCTTCACCCAGCTGTACGTCGCCGAGCTGTGGCGCACCAACCGTGCCTGGCAGTCCACCCTGATGGTGGTCAGGCAGCAGGCGGTCGCCGTCGTGGAGGACGTGCTGCGCGCGGGCGTCGACAACGGCGAGCTCAGCGAGGAGATCGACATCCCCCTGACGGCCGCCGCGCTCGTCGGGATGGTCCTGGTGGCGGCCCTGGACTGGCAGGCCTTCCAGCCGGAGCGCTCCCTCGACGACGTGCACTCGGCGCTCTCGCGCCTGCTGCAGGGCCGGGTGAGCGGCGGCCGCTGAGCCGCCGTCACGGCACATACGGCACGCACGACAAGGCGCCGGTCCGGCGCCGCCTGATCTCCAGGCGGCACCGGGCCGGCGCTCTCGTGTTCCCCCGCAGTCCCCCGTTCGGCCCCTCGGGTGGTCATTCCCGAGCCGCCGTCCGTCTCCCCGCGTCTCACTCCCACCTTCGGTGGGGTGGGAGGAGCGGCCAAGGGCGCCGCGCCGTTCCGCCGCCCCGTGTCGGCGGTACGGACGCTGCGCCCTTCTCCGTGTCCCTCACTCTTCCGTCTGCGCAGGTCGGGACCCATCCGCGCTGATACTCATCTCCATCACTAGGTACGGATACTCAGACCTGGGCACTCATCCCCAGGCCGGGTCGTTCCCGACTGGTTACGATCGCGTCCGTGTCCGTACTCCCCCTGGTCTTCACCAGCGGCTGGGCAAGCGGGATCAACGCGTACGCCGTGGTCCTGCTGCTCGGTGTCTTCGGCGCGACCGGGATCACCGACGAGGTCCCGGAGTCGCTGCAACGTCCTGATGTGCTGATCGTCGCCGGGGTGCTCTTCGCCTGCGAGGCCGTCGCCGACAAGATCCCCTACCTCGACTCGGTGTGGGACACGGCGCACACCGTGATCCGGCCGGTGTCCGGCGCCGTGGTGGGCGCGCTGCTCGCCGGGCAGAGCGGTTCGCTCCCGGACCTGGCCGCGGGCGCGGTGGGCGGTTCGACGGCGCTGGCGAGCCATTGCGTGAAGGCCGGTACGCGGATGGCGATCAACACCTCGCCGGAGCCGTTCAGCAACGTCATCGTGAGCACGGCGGAGGATCTCGGGGTGGCCGGGATCGTCACCTTCGCGATGTTCCATCCGGAGGCGGCGGCGATCATCGCGGCCGTCCTGCTGGTGCTCGGCCTGATCCTGCTGTACTTCCTGATCTCGCGGATCAGGCGGTTCCTGCGGCGCAGGGCGCAGCGGCGCGAGGAGAAACGGCTGGCGGCGCACGGAGGCCGGCCGCCGGACTGAGGGCTCCCGGCGTGACTGTCAGTGGTGGCCGATAAAGTCCCTGGCATGGCACGGATTGTGGTGATCGGCGCCGGGATGGGCGCGATGACGGCGGCCGCCCGGCTGGCCGTCGCGGGCCACCGGGTGGTGGTCCACGAGCGGTCGGGGACGTACGGCGGCGCGCTCGGCAGCTTCGAGCGGGACGGCTTCGCCTTCGACACGGGCCCGGGCCTCCTGCAGCTCCCCGCCGTCTACCGCGACCTGTTCGTCAAGACGGGCAAGGAACCGCTGGAGAAGTGCGTCGAGCTGTCCCAGGTGGAGCCCGCCGTGCGGCACGTCTTCGCGGACGGCACGACGGCCGATCTGCCGAACGCCTCGCGCGCGGGCGTCGGTGACGCCCTCGACGCGGCCCTCGGCAGCGGCGCGGGCGCCCGCTGGGCGGCGTACATGAACCGCGCCCGTGAGGCATGGGACCGCACCCGGCGCCCCCTCCTGGAAGAGCCCCTCTGGCCGAACTGGCAGGTTCTCGCCGAGCGTGAGCCCTACCCCTCGGTGCCGCACAAGCGCCTCCTGCGGCGCGAGCGGCGCGCGACGACCCTCACCGAAGTCGGCGAGCTCGAACTGGGCGGCGACGCACGCCTCCTGGCGCTCCTCGAGCAGTACGCCCTCGCGTGCGGCCTCGACCCGCGTGCGACCCCGGCGAGCGCGGCCGTCCTGCCGTACCTGGAGCACACCTTCGGCGCATGGTCCGTGCGCGGCGGGATGCGCGCGCTCGCCCGGGCCGTGTACGAGCGGTGTCTCGCCCGGCGCGTCGAGTTCGCGTTCGACTCCCCCGTCACCCGGATCATCGAGAAGGACGGCCGCGCGGCGGGCGTCGAGCTCGCCGACGGGACGGCGCACGAGGCGGACTTCGTGGTCGCCGGTGTCGCGCCCGGCGCACTGGACGGCTTGCTGTCCGGTGTATCCGGCATGCCCGGCGGTTCCGGTGTGAACATACGCGCGGAGGGTGAGATCCAGGCCCGCTCCGGTCTTCCCAGCCGCCTGCTGATCTTCCTCGCGCTGACCGGCGCGCGCCCGGACGGCACGCCCCACCGCACGGTGCTGCACACCCCCGACCGCGGCGACGAGCTCGACCGGCTCTTCGGGGACCGCCCGGGGCTGCCCGCCGCCCCCACCCTCACGGTGCTGCGCCCGGCCGACCCGGCGCTCACGCCCGACGCCGGGCACGAAGCGGTCACCCTGTCGGCCACCGTGCCCGCGCACACGGAGGTCACCGAAGCGGACGTGGAGGGGTTGCTCGACCGTGCCGAGGCCGTGCTGCCCGGACTCCGGGACCGCCTGCTGTGGCACGAGGTGCGCACCCCCGCCGACATCGCGGAGGCCACCGGCGCCGACGGCGGCGCGGTCCCGCCCCCGTCCCTCGCGGCGGGTGAGGGCCGGCTGCTCCACCCGGCCAACAGCACGCGCCTGCCCGGACTTTTCACGGCCGGCGGCTGGGCCCATCCCGGCGGCGGTCTTCCGCACGCGGGCATGTCCGGCACGCTGGTCGCCGGACTGATCGTCGAGGGACCGGAGTTCCGGGGCTCGCAGTGAGCAAGGCCCCGGCCCCGCGGACTCAGTAGCGGTACTGCTCGTTGTAGCCCGCGTCGTATCCGTTCCCCTGGGCCTGCTCGCCCTGGTAGGGGTACGGCTGCTCCGGCGGGAGTTCGCCGCCGTACTGCCCGTAGGGGTCCTCGACGCTGCGCTGCTGGGGCACCCAGACCCCGCCGGGCGGCGTCTCGTTGTACGTGCCGGCCCCGCTGTCGTAGGGATCGGCGGCGGGATAGGGCGCGTACTGCTGCTGGTCGCCGTACGCGTCGTAGCTCTGCTCGCCGCCGTACGACTGCGTCCCGATGTACGGGTCGGAGTACGCGGCGTACTGCTGCTGCCCCGTCTCGCCGTACGCGTAGGGCTGCTGGGGGTCGTAGCCCGCGGTGGCGTACGTGTCGTAGCCGTAGGCGGTGTCCTGGTGGGCGGCCTGCTGGGCCTGCTGCTGTGCGTACGCGTCGTCGCTGTAGACGCCGTACTGCCCGGTGTCGTCGGGCATCGGCTCCGGTGCGTAGACCCCGCCGCCGGGAGGGGTCTCGGGCGGCGGTCCTGCCGGGCCCGCCGCCTCGTACTCCAGGTCGGAGACCTGGAGCGTCGGGTCCTGGTGGGCCTCCGCGCCCCGCGGCGTCGTCTTGCGGCGCTTGCTCAGACCGGGCTGGCCGCCGAGCGCCCAACCGGTGGAGAAGCCGCGCCGGAAGGACAGCGTCACGTACGTCTGGCCCGTGGCGAAGGCGATCGCGCCCGCACCGATGACGATCACCGACGGCAGCAGCACGCCGATGACCACGCCGAGGAAGCCGCCGAAGGCGAGCAGCCGCCAGCGCAGCCGCGCCTTGTACTGCAGCAGCACTTCGCCGAGCAGCCACAGCGCGACGCATCCGAACGCGATGTAGAGGACCGTCCAGCCCATGTACGCCCCTCTCCCCGCGGCCGCCGCCCCCAGGGGTACGACCGGTCAGGTCTGCGGGTGATGCAGACCCAGATTCTCGTAGATTTCCAGCGTCGCCGTGGAGTTGTTCAGCGTGATGAAGTGCAGCCCCGGCACACCCTCGTCAAGGAGCCGCGCGCAGAACTCCGTCGCGAACTCGATGCCAATGGAGCGTACAGCCGCCGGATCGTCTTTGGCTGTGAGGATGCGCTCTTTGAGCGCCGGGGGGAAGGAAGCGTTGCTGAGCTGGGGCAGCCGCTCCAGCATGCGCACGTTCGTCACCGGCATGATCTCCGGGATGATCGGCGTCGAACAGCCCGCGGCCTCGACCCGGTCGCGAAGGCGCAGATACTCCTCCGGGTAGAAGAACATCTGTGTGATCGCGTAGTCGGCGCCGGCGCGGCACTTGTCGACGAAGTGCCGGACGTCGGTGTCCCATTCCTCCGAGCGCGGATGCATCGCGGGGAAGGCCGCGACGCCCACGCAGAAGTCACCGGACTCCTTGATCAGTTGGACCAGTTCGGCGGCGTACGTCAGGCCCTCGGGGTGCTTGACCCAGTCCGCGAGGGGGTCGCCGGGCGGGTCGCCGCGGACCGCGAGCATGTTCCTGATGCCCGCGTCCGCGTACTGCCCGATGATGTTGCGCAGCTCGGCCACGGAGTGGTCGACCGCGGTGAGGTGGGCGACCGGCGTGAGCGTCGAGTCGGCGACGATCTGCTGCGTCTCCTTGACCGTGCCCGCACGCGTGGACCCGCCCGCTCCGTAAGTCACGGAGACGAAGCTGGGGGCCACCGCCTCGACCCGGCGCAGGGCGTTCCACAGGTTCCGCTCGCCCTTCGGGGTCTTCGGCGCCGAGAACTCGAACGAGTACGTCGTCTTGCCGGTCGCGAGCATGTCGCGCACGGTGCGTGCGCGATCAGTTCTGGTGGAAGCAGTGCCTAGGGCCATACGGGCAGGTTAGCCACGGGGCACCGCTACCGGCCAATCCCCGTCCACCCTGCGGACAGCGTCGCCGGAGGTTGGCCGAAGATCGCCGATCAGGCCGTACGCAGCCGCTTCGCGAAGTCGGCAGCCGCGGCGCCCGGATCGTCCGCCTCCGTGATCGCCCGTACGACGACGACCCGGCGGGCGCCCGCTTCGAGCACCTCGTCGAGGTTGCCCGCGTCGATGCCGCCGATGGCGAACCACGGGCGCCCGGTGCCCAGCGAGGCGGTGTACCGGACGAGGTCGAGTCCGGGGGCGTGCCGGCCGGGCTTGGTGGGGGTCGGCCAGCAGGGCCCCGTGCAGAAGTAGTCCACGCCGTCCTGCGTCGCGGCGGCGGCGGCCTCCGTGTCGGCGTGCGTGGAGCGGCCGATGAGGACGTCCTGGCCGAGCACGGCGCGGGCCGCGGGGACGGGCAGGTCGCCCTGGCCCAGGTGCAGCACGTCGGCGCCGATGGCGTGCGCGACGTCCGCGCGGTCGTTCACCGCGAGGAGCTTGCCGTGCCTGCGGGCCGCGTCGGCGAAGACCTGGAGGTGGTCGAGTTCCTCGGCCGCCTCCATGCCCTTGTCGCGCAGCTGCACGATGTCGACGCCGCCGGCGAGGACGGCGTCGAGGAACTCCGGGAGGTCTCCCTGGCGCTTGCGGGCGTCCACACACAGGTAGAGGCGGGCGTCGGCGAGCTGCTCGCGGGCAGGCTTGGTGGCCATGGAAAGGTCCCCCCGGTCGTCGGTGGCCTACGGGCCGCGTGTCCCGGGGGATCCGCGGCCCGTACGCAACGGTTTTCCGTTTCGGTCAGACGGCGAGCGCCTGGGCGCGGCGCTTCACCTCCGTGCCGCGATTCTCGCTCAGGGCCTGCGCGGGAGTCCCGGGCAGGGTCGGGTCGGGAGTGAAGAGCCACTCCAGCATCTCTTCGTCGGAGAAGCCGTCGTCCTTCAGGAGCGTCAGGGTGCCGGTCAGGCCCTTGACGACCTTGTCGCCGTCGATGAAGGCGGCCGGCACCTGAAGCGCGCGGTTCTCACCACGGCGCACGGCGATCAGCTGGCCCTCCTTGACCAGCTGGCGCACACGCGTCACCTCGACGTCGAGCATTTCTGCGATGTCGGGAAGGTGGAGCCACTCGGGGACGAGAGCATCAGTCTTTGCGTCAATCTCGGTCACGGGGTCAAGCGTATCTCCGGGCACCGACAGCGGCCGGGCAGAGGCCCCCGGTCACGGCGGCAGCGCTACGGCAGCAGTGCCTTCTTCAGCGGAATCGCGGGGTCCGAGGCCAGCTCGGCGGAGAGGCGGGCGCCCGCCTCGATCAGCTTGCGGCCCTGCGCCAGATCCCTGGGGCGGCCCACCGCGAGGAGGGCCACCAGAGCCCCCTGCCGCAGCCAGCACACGCTCCAGGCCGCCCCCGCCGGATCGCCGCGCCACACCAGCTCGTCGGCGGCCGTGTGATGGCCCGCGTACTGGACGAAGCGGCCGAACTGCTCCGACCAGAAGTACGGGACGGGGTCGTACGCCGAAGGGGTCTCGCCGATGATGTTCGCGGCCACCGTGCGCGGGCCCTGGAGTGCGTTGTCCCAGTGGTGGACGAGAAGACGCTCGCCGTACCTTCCCGAAGGGAACGAGGAGCAGTCGCCGACCGCGTACACATCGGGTTCCGACGTCCGCAGGTGGTCGTCGGCGAGGACCTCCCGGTGTGCGCCCAGGGTGATGCCGGAGTCCGCGAGCCAGCCCGTGGCGGGGCGTGCGCCGATGCCGACGACGACCGCGTCCGCGGGCAGCCGGGTGCCGTCGGTCAGGTGGACGCTGCCGGGCTCGACGCGGTCCACGCGCGCGTGGGTGCGCAGTTCGGTCCCGGAGTCGGCGTACCAGGCCGTCATCGGGGCGGCGACCTCCGCGGGCAGCGCCCCGGCCAGCGGTCGCTCCGCGGCCTCGACGACGGTGACCTGGCAGCCCGCCTCGCGTGCGGCGGTCGCGAACTCGGCGCCGATCCAGCCCGCGCCGACGACCACGATGCGGTGCTGCTCGGCGAGCACGGGCCGCAGCCGCTCGGCGTCGTCGAGCGTGCGCAGCAGGTGGACGCCGGGCACTCCGGAGACCCCGGGGAGCAACATCGGTTCGGCGCCGGTGGCGATGACCAGCGCGTCGTAGGGAACGGGTCCCGACGCGGTGTCCAGTTCGTGGTCCGCCGGGCGGACCCCCGTGACCTCGTGGCCCAGGCTCAGCTCGATGCCGAGCGCCTCGAAGTCGACGTCGAAGGCGGAGCCCTCCGCCTTGCCGAGCAGCACGGCCTTGGACAACGGCGGTCTGTCGTACGGCTGGTGGGGCTCCGCACCGATCAGGGTGACCGCACCGGCGAACCCCTGCTCGCGCAGGGCCACGGCGGTCTGCACCCCGGCCATCCCCGCGCCCACGACGACGACCCGGCGCTCTTCCTGCCTCCGCTGCTCACTCACCCGATCACTGTAGGACGGCGGGTGAGGCGCGCCTCAGGGCGCGACGGCGAGATCTCTGACACACCGTCACTGCTGGTGACCGCAGAGCTGCTCTACCTGCCCGGGGCACCACGGGCTAGGGTTGCCGTGCAAAGCACTCGCGGGAGCCCGGACGCACCGGGCTGAGAGGGAGGCTGGACGGCCTCCGACCGTACGAACCTGATCCGGGTCATGCCGGCGAAGGGAGGGGCTGGACACCCATGCATCCACGAACACCACCCCGTACGACGGACACGAGCGACGTCCTTGTCGTCGGGGGCGGCATCATCGGCCTGGTCACGGCCTGGCGGGCGGCGCAGCGCGGCCTGTCCGCCGCGGTAGTGGACCCCGAGCCCGGCGGCGGCGCGGCGCAGGTCGCCGCGGGCATGCTGGCCGCCGTCACCGAGCTGCACTACGGGGAGCAGACGCTGCTCGGCCTGAATCTGGCCTCCGCGCGGCGCTATCCCGAGTTCGCGGCCGAGCTGGCCGAGGCGAGCGGCCGCGATCTCGGCTACCGCGCGTGCGGCACGCTCGCCGTCGCGCTCGACTCCGACGACCGCGCCCACCTGCGGGAGCTGCACACCCTTCAGCAGCAGTCAGGGCTGACGTCGGAGTGGCTGAGCGGCCGTGAGTGCCGCCGCCTCGAACCGATGCTCGCGCCGGGCGTCCGGGGCGGGCTGCGGGTCGACGGCGACCACCAGGTCGACCCGCGCAGGCTCGCCGCGGCGCTCCTGGTGGCCTGCGAGCGGACCGGCGTGGTCTTCCACCACGCGTGGGCGGAGCGCCTCTCGGTGACGGGCGACCGGGCCACCGGAGTCGTCCTCGCCGACGGCACGGCCCTGGAGGCCGACCAGACCGTGCTCGCCGCGGGCAGCCTCAGCGGGCGCCTCGCCGGGGTCCCGGAGGGCGTCCTGCCGCCCGTGCGCCCCGTGAAGGGCCAGGTGCTGCGCCTTACGGTGCCGCAGCGTCTCGCGCCGTTCCTGAGCCGCACCGTGCGCGCCGTGGTGCGGGGCAGCCACGTCTACCTGGTGCCGCGCGAGAACGGCGAGCTCGTCGTCGGCGCGACCAGCGAGGAACTCGGCTGGGACACGACGGTCACGGCCGGCGGCGTGTACGAGCTGCTTCGGGACGCCCACGAGCTCGTACCCGGCATCACGGAACTGCCGCTGACCGAGACCCGCGCGGGCCTGCGCCCCGGCTCCCCCGACAACGCGCCGCTGCTCGGCCCGACCGCGCTCCCCGGCCTTCAGCTGGCCACCGGGCACTACCGCAACGGCGTCCTCCTGACGCCCGTCACCGGCGACGTGCTCGCGCACTGCCTGACCACCGGTGAACTGCCCGACGAGGCAAGGGGATTCACCCCCCAGCGTTTCGTCCGCGACCCCCGCACGCAGCGCTTCCTGGAGCAGCCCGCATGACTCTCCCGTCCGACACAGCCGTCACCGCCGTCTCCGTGAACGGAGAAGCACGCGACGTGGCCGCGGGCACCACGCTCGAAGCCCTCGTCGCCACCCTGACCGCGGCCCCGTCCGGGGTCGCCGCCGCGCTCAACGAAACCGTCGTCCCGCGCGCGCGGTGGTCCACCACCGAACTCACCGACGGGGACCGCGTCGAGGTCCTCACCGCCGTCCAAGGAGGCTGAACCGACATGGCAGACGACCCCTTCGTCATCGGCGGGCTCACCCTTTCCTCCCGCCTGATCATGGGTACGGGCGGTGCGCCGAGCCTGGACGTGCTCGAACGTTCCCTCGTCGCCTCCGGCACGGAGCTGACGACGGTCGCGATGCGCCGCCTGGACCCCGGGGTGCAGGGCTCGGTGCTCTCCGTCCTGGACCGGCTCGGCATCCGCGTCCTGCCCAACACGGCGGGCTGTTTCACCGCGGGCGAAGCCGTCCTGACCGCCCGCCTCGCGCGGGAGGCCCTCGGCACCGACCTCGTCAAGCTGGAGGTCATCGCGGACGAGCGCACCCTGCTGCCCGACCCGATCGAGCTCATCGACGCCGCCGAGACCCTCGTCGACGACGGCTTCACCGTCCTCCCGTACACGAACGACGACCCGGTGCTCGCCCGGAAACTGGAGGACGTGGGCTGTGCGGCGATCATGCCGCTCGGCTCCCCCATCGGCTCCGGCCTCGGCATCCGCAACCCGCACAACTTCCAGCTGATCGTCGAGCGCGCGGGCGTGCCGGTGATCCTGGACGCGGGCGCGGGGACGGCGTCCGACGCGGCGCTCGCCATGGAACTCGGCTGCGCGGGTGTGATGCTCGCCTCGGCCGTGACGCGGGCGCAGGAGCCGGTCCTGATGGCCGAGGGCATGCGGCACGGGGTCGAGGCGGGGCGGCTGGCGTACCGGGCCGGGCGCATCCCGCGGCGGCACTTCGCCGAGGCGTCCTCGCCCGCGGAGGGCATGGCCCGGCTCGATCCGGAGCGGCCCGCGTTCTGAGCGTCGCGTGCCTGTCACAGCTCGGCTGCAGTCGAGGCCCGAGCGCGCCCGGGCGGGCAGCGGTGTCAGCGGTGGCTCGTAGACTCCCTGCGTGGACACGACCCTTCAGGACCCGCTCGTCGGGCAAGTGCTCGACGGCCGCTATCGCGTGGACGGGCGGATCGCGGTCGGCGGGATGGCCACGGTCTACCGGGCCGTGGACACCCGCCTGGACCGCGTGCTCGCGCTCAAGGTCATGCACCCGACGCTGGCCGCCGACGTCTCGTTCGTCGAGCGCTTCATCCGCGAGGCGAAGTCGATCGCCCGGCTCTCGCACCCGAACGTGGTGGGGGTGTACGACCAGGGCGCCGACGGCGCGTACGTCTATCTCGCGATGGAGTACATCGCCGGCTGCACCCTGCGTGACGTGCTCCGCGACCGCGGCGCCCTGCAGCCGCGCGCCGCCCTGGACATCCTGGAGCCGGTCCTCGCCGCGCTCGGCGCCGCCCATCGCGCGGGCTTCGTGCACCGCGACATGAAGCCGGAGAACGTCCTCATAGGGGATGACGGCCGGGTCAAGGTCGCCGACTTCGGGCTCGTGCGCGCGGTGGACACCGTCACGAACACGACCGGCACGGTCCTCGGCACCGTCTCCTACCTCGCCCCCGAGCAGATAGAGCACGGCACCGCGGACACCCGGGTGGATGTGTACGCGTGCGGCGTCGTGCTCTACGAGATGCTGACCGGCGCCAAGCCGCACTCCGGTGAGTCGCCCGCCCAGGTGCTCTACCAACACCTCCACGAGGACGTACCGCCCCCTTCGGCGGCCGTCCCGGGTCTCGCCGTCGAGCTCGACGAGCTCGTGGCCTCCGCCACCGCCCGCACGCCCGACGTCCGCCCGTACGACGCGGTGGCGCTCCTCGGGCAGGCCAGGACGGCGCGCGCCGCGCTCTCCGTCGAGCAGCTGGACGCGGTGCCGCCGCAGGCCCACGCGGCGGAGCACGACAACTCCGACGACCGTACGAGCGTGATTCCGCGCGCGGGCCGGCCCGTGCAGCTGCCGCTCCCCACGGACGGCGACCAGGACCGGCAGAGCGGGCAGGACCGGCAGGACCGCCAGGACCAGCTCAACCGCACGAGCATCCTGGCGTCGCCGCCGCCCGCTCCACCGGCCGCGCCCGCCCGCAGGCGCCTCGATCCGCGCCGCCGCACGCTGACCGTGGTCGCCGCCGTCCTGCTCGCCCTCGGCCTCGGCGCGGGCGTCTGGTACATCAACTCCGGCCAGTTCACGAAGGTCCCGCCGCTCCTGGCGAAGACCGAGTCGGCGGCCAAGAAGCGCCTCGCCGAAGAGGGACTCGAGGTCAACGACGTCAAGCGCGCCTACAGCGACACCGACAAGCGCGGCACGGTCATGGCCACCGATCCCGAGGCGGGCGAGCGCATCCGTGACAACGACCGGGTGACGCTGACCATCTCGATGGGCCCCGAGATCGTGAAGGTCCCGAGCCTCGAGGGCACTTCCTTGGCCAAGGCGAAGGACGAGCTCAAGGACGCCGGGTTCGCTCCCGGGATGACGAACAAGGCCTTCAGCGATGAGGTCCGCAGGGGCTCCGTGATCGGCACGGACCCGAAGGCGGGCACCAAGCGCAAGGCGGGCTCGGCCGTCGCGATCATCGTCAGCAAGGGACCCGAGGTCGATGTCCCCGACGTGACGGGCGACTCCCAGGCCGACGCGACCTCCGAGCTGGAGGACCTGGGCCTGAAGGTCGAGATCACGAAGCGGGTCCACTCCGACGAGGACAAGGGCACGGTCCTCGACCAGTCCCCCAGGGAGGACCAGAAGCCGCTCGCCGAGGGCGACACGGTCAAGCTGACGCTGTCCAAGGGACCCGAGATGATCGAGGTCCCGGATGTCGAGGGCATGAGCGTGGACGAGGCCAAGCAGGAGCTGGAAGCCGTGGACTTCGACGTCGACGAGGACCGCGGGCTGCTCGGCATCTTCGGGGACAAGGTGGAGGACCAGTCCGTGGACGGCGGCGACAAGGCCCCCAAGGGTTCCACGATCACCATCAAGATCCGCTGACTCCTTGATGCCCTGGTCCCTTGATCCGCTGACCCGCTGACCCGCTGATCCGCTGATCCGCCGATCCGCCGATCCGCCGATCCGCTGACGGGAGACTCACGCGCGCGTGCCACTCTTGAGCGCGTGAGCAGCGACAAGTCCCCCAGCATCCCGTCCCGCGGCACCCCGTCCCGCAATCCCGTCGGCGGCCACGTCCCGGTGGCCGGCGGCCTCGCCTCCGTCGGTCTCTCGTACGCCCGTGACCTGGGCGCCGAGGCCGTCCAGGTGTTCGTGGCCAATCCGCGGGGCTGGGCCACGCCGCCCGGCAACCCGAAGCAGGACGAGGAGTTCCGCGCGGTCTGTGCCGCCGAAGGGATTCCCGCGTACGTCCACGCGCCCTACCTCATCAACTTCGGCTCGCACACCGAGGCGACCGTGGAGAAGTCCGTGGATTCCCTGCGCCACTCGCTGCGCAGGGCCCGCGCGATCGGCGCGCTCGGGGTCGTCGTGCACACCGGTTCCGCGACCGGCGGCCGGGATCGCGCCGTCGCCCTGCGGCAGGTGCGCGAGCGGATGCTGCCGCTCCTTGACGAGCTGACGCACGACGACGACCCGTTCCTCCTCCTGGAGTCGACCGCGGGCCAGGGCTTCTCGCTCTGCTCACGCACCTGGGACTTCGGCCCGTACTTCGACGCGCTGGACGCCCACCCGAAGCTGGGCATCTGCCTGGACACCTGCCACATCTTCGCGGCGGGCCACGACCTGGCCGGCCCCGGCGGCATGAAGGAAACCCTGGACCTTCTGGTCGACACCGTCGGCGAGGGCCGCCTGAAGCTCGTACACGCCAATGACTCCAAGGACGTGGTCGGCGCCCACAAGGACCGTCACGAGAACATCGGCACCGGCCACATCGGCGAGGAGCCCTTCCGCGAGCTGATGACCCACGCCGCGACCGAGAACGTGCCGCTGATCATCGAGACGCCCGGCGGCAAGGAGGGGCACGCGGCGGACGTGGCGCGCCTGAAGGAACTCAGGAGCGTCTAGCGACCCCAGCAACCTCAGAGATCCCTTGAGGAATACCCCCTAGGGGTATACGGTTCTTGCCAGGCGGCAGGAACCGTTGTCCGACGTTGGGGGATTCTCATGCAGCACGATCACGACACTCACGCCGAGCCCGCGCATCACGAGCACGAGCTCACGGAGCACCACGGGCACCAGCACGCGGGGCAGCACGGCATGGGCAAGGTCAGCTGGCGCATGGCGGCGCAGGCCACCCTCCACTGCCTCACCGGGTGCGCCATCGGCGAGATCCTCGGCATGGTCATCGGCACCGCGCTGGGCTGGGGGAACGTGCAGACGATGATCCTCGCGATCACCCTGGCCTTCTTCTTCGGCTACGCCCTGACCCTGCGCGGCATCCTCAAGGCGGGGGTCGATTTCAGGACGGCGTTCCGGGTCGCACTCGCCGCGGACACCCTGTCCATCGCGGTGATGGAGCTCATCGACAACGGCGTGATCGCGCTCTGGCCGGGAGCGATGGACGCCCATCTGGCGGACCCGATGTTCTGGTACATCCTCGCCATCGCCCTGGCCGCCGCCTTCGTGATCACCGTCCCGGTCAACAAGTGGATGATCGGCCGCGGCAAGGGCCACGCAGTGGTGCACCAGTACCACCACTGACGGAAGCCAGGACCAGGGCCCTTCTGGGGGCCCTAGAGCTCGGGGCCGCCCCCGGGCTCTTCCTGGTACGAGTAGCGCTGCTCGGTCCAGGGGTCGCCGACGTTGTGATAGCCGCGCTCCTCCCAGAAGCCGCGGCGGTCGGCGGTCATGTACTCGACGCCACGGACCCACTTGGGTCCCTTCCAGGCGTACAGATGAGGCACCACGAGCCGCAGCGGGAACCCGTGCTCCGCGGTCAGCAGCTCGCCCCCTTTGTGGGTGGCGAAAATCGTGCGCTCGTCCATGAAGTCGGCCATCCGCAGATTCGAGCTGAAGCCGTACTCGGCCCAGACCATCACATGGGTGGCGTCCGGAGCCGGCGGTGCGATCTCGAGCAGTGAGCGCGCGGGCACCCCGCCCCATTCGGCGCCGAGCATGCTGAACTTCGTGACGCAGTGCAGATCGCCGACCACGGTGGCGTACGGAAGGGCCGAGAACTCCTCGTGCGTCCAGCAGTGTTTGTCCCCGTCGGCGGTGGCCCCGAAGACCCTGAACTCCCAGCGCTCCGGGCGGAACTTCGGCACCGGTCCGTAGTGGGTGACCGGCCAGCCCCTCTGCAGTCGCTGCCCCGGTGGGAGCTCCGGCTCCACTGCTTCCCGAGATGCGCGATCCGCCGACTGACCCATGAGTCCATCCTGACAGACCCGGGTAGGTGGACGTGACCAGGAGGCCGCCGACAGGCGCCGGTCGGAGGCTGATTGGGGCAACTCCTACTAAGCATGCACTTACTGGACGGTCTCCCGTACCGGTGCAAGGATGCGCGGAACCTGCCCAGTTACCACGTGGAAGGAGCCTCTGCGATGCAGGGCGACCCCGAGGTCATCGAATTTCTCAACGAGCAGCTGACCGCCGAGCTCACGGCGATCAACCAGTACTTTCTCCACGCCAAGATGCAGGAGAACTTCGGCTGGCCCAAGCTCGCGAAGTACACCCGGTCCGAGTCGATCGACGAGATGAAGCACGCGGAGATCCTGACCGACCGGATCCTCTTCCTCGACGGCCTGCCCAACTACCAGCGGCTCTTCCACGTACGCGTGGGCCAGACCGTCACGGAGATGTTCCAGGCCGACCGGCAGATCGAGGCGGAGGCGATCGACCGCCTCAAGCGCGGCATCGAGGTGATGCGCGGCAAGGGAGACATCACTTCCGCGAACATCTTCGAGTCGATCCTGGAGGACGAGGAGCACCACATCGACTATCTCGACACCCAGCTCGAACTGGTCGAGAAGCTCGGTGAGCCGCTCTACATCGCGCAGCTCATCGAGCAGCCGGAGAGCTGACAGCGGGCTGACGAGCGGGCTAGGCGGCCTCGTCCAGGCTGGTGTCCATGGCCGCGTCCAGGCCGGTGAGCACGGGCTGCCCCTGGTCGGCCAGCTCCCTGCGGGGGCACGTGCCCCGGCCCAGGAGCGCCTGGATGCTGCGCACACACGAACCGCAGTCGGTGCCCGCCTTGCTGGCGGACGCTATCTGGCGGGGTGTGCAGGCACCGTCCGCCGCGTGCTGCTTCACCTGCGCCTCGGTGACCCCGAAGCAGTTGCAGACGTACACGCGGTTCACCTCCCGGACAGGATCAGGATTCATCGGCGGCGCCGTCCCGATTAATCGGTGAGGCTAACCTAACCTTACCCACGTCCCCGGGTCCACAAAAGCCCCGATACGCCGGTGGGGCACGGATCACATGGATCCGTGCCCCACCGTCGCGTCTCGCGGGAATACCTCGGGAACACCTACTGGTCGCGGTACATCTCCGCCACCAGGAACGCCAGGTCCAGGGACTGGCTGCGGTTCAGGCGCGGGTCGCAGGCCGTCTCGTAGCGCTGGTGCAGGTCGTCGACGAAGATCTCGTCGCCGCCGCCCACGCACTCGGTGACGTCGTCACCGGTGAGCTCGACGTGGATGCCGCCCGGGTGCGTGCCCAGACCCTTGTGGACCTCGAAGAAGCCCTTGACCTCGTCCAGCACGTCGTCGAAGCGGCGGGTCTTGTGCCCCGATGCCGCCTCGAAGGTGTTGCCGTGCATCGGGTCGGTGACCCAGGCGACGGTCGCGCCGGATGCGGTGACCTTCTCGACGAGCTCCGGGAGCTTGTCCCGGACCTTGTCGGCGCCCATGCGGACGATGAAGGTCAGGCGGCCGGGCTCGCGGTCCGGGTCGAGGCGCTCGATGTACTGCAGCGCCTCCTCCGGGGTCGTCGTCGGGCCGAGCTTGATGCCGATCGGGTTGCGCACCTTGGAGGCGAACTCGATGTGCGCGCCGTCCAGTTGACGGGTGCGCTCGCCGATCCAGACCATGTGGCCCGAGGTGTCGTAGAGCCGGCCGGTGCGCGAGTCCACGCGGGTGAGGGCCGACTCGTAGTCGAGGAGGAGCGCCTCGTGCGAGGCGTAGAACTCGACGGTCTTGAACTCCTCCGGGTCCGTCCCGCAGGCGCGCATGAAGTTGAGCGCGTTGTCGATCTCGCGCGCCAGCTGCTCGTACCGCTGGCCGGAGGGGGACGACTTCACGAAGTCCTGGTTCCAGGCGTGCACCTGGCGCAGGTCGGCGTAACCGCCGGTGGTGAAGGCGCGCACCAGGTTGAGCGTCGAGGCGGAGGCGTTGTACATCCGCTTCAGGCGCTCGGGGTCCGGGACGCGGGACTTCTCGTCGAAGTCGAAGCCGTTGACCGAGTCGCCGCGGTAGGTCGGCAGGGTCACGCCGTCGCGGGTCTCGGTGCCCTTGGAGCGCGGCTTCGAGTACTGCCCGGCGATGCGGCCGACCTTCACGACGGGCACGGAGGCCGCGTACGTCAGGACGGCGCCCATCTGGAGCAGCGTCTTCAGCTTGTTCCGGATGTGGTCGGCCGACACGGCGTCGAAGGCCTCGGCGCAGTCGCCGCCCTGAAGCAGGAACGCCTCTCCCTTGGCGACGGAGGCCAGTCGGGCGCGCAGCTGGTCGCACTCGCCCGCGAAGACGAGCGGCGGATACGACTCGAGGTCCGCGATCACATCGCGCAGAGCCTCGGCATCGGGGTACTCAGGCTGCTGCGCCGCGGGAAGGTCTCGCCAGGTGTTGCCACCGTTAGGGGTGGTCTTAGCGTTCACGGTCACCCCCACAACATTACGGGGTGATGTCCGCCGTCCATTCACCCGCTCACCAAGTGAGACGGACCCGACACACCCGAGCGTCGGCGCTCCAGCTCCCGCTCGCCCGCGCTCGGCGTCGCCAGGGCGAGCCCGCGGTGCGTGCGGCGCAGCATGGTCCGGGCCATGAACGGGTGCGCGCGCCTGACCACGCCCCAGTAGACCTTGGCGCGCGGGGTGTCGGCCCGGACGGCGGTGCTGAGCGTGACGTGCCGGTCGTCGACCAGGATCGAGGCGCGGGCGGCCAGGCCCGCGGTGTCCACTTCCAGGAGCAGTTCGCCGCCTTCGCGGGCGAGGACGGGGAAGGCGTCGCGCAGGATGCCGGTCCAGGCCTCCGGGTCGCGCGGCTGCCCGGGGAGCAGCTCCATGCGGTAGGCGTCCTGGTAGCCGGGGCGGTCCACGGCCGTGCGGATCAGCCGGGCGGCCTCCGGGGTCGCGACCGCCTCCGGGCGGCTCCACATGAGCCGGTTGCAGAGCCGCACCCTGGGCGACCACCGGACGGGGCGGGCGCAGCGGCCCGTCGCCGCCCGCTCGAAGTTGTCGAAGACCTCTTCGATGATCGTGTCGTGCAGGGGCCTGACGACGACGGGCCACAACAGGCGGTCCTTGCCGAGCGGCCGGATCTCCAGGACGTGGCGGACGCGGCAGCGTCCTTCCCCGAGCGGCTCGACGGACATCTCGTGGAAGCCGTTGTCCGGCGGGGTGAAGGCGAAGCGCACGCGCCTCCCCGGTTCGTACTCGGTGACGCCGTAGCGAACCGGGCCGTGGCCGCCGACCGCTCCCACGCCCAGTGGCCGGTCGAAGAGCATCGCCGCCCAGGCCGGCGTCGGGAAGACCGGGTCGTCCTCGGCGGAGAGCCGGTCGAGGAGGGCGCCGACCTCCTCCGCAGGAGCCTTGATCACACGCTCGTGTTCATTGCGCACCGTGCCCATCACGAACCTCCATACGCTGGCGTATGGTCGACCATACGGTACCGTACGGTCATGGTGCAACGGCAGCAGAAGAAGCCCACGGGGAAGCCCCGGCTGTCCGCTCAGGACTGGGCGGACGCCGCCCTCACCGCGATCGGCGAGGGCGGTCTCGCGGCCGTCGCCGTGGAGCCGCTCGCCGTCCGGCTCGGCACCACGAAGGGCAGCTTCTACTGGCACTTCGCCAACCGTGACGCGCTCATCGAGGCCGCCCTGAACCGCTGGGCCGAGATCCACACCGAGGGGACGATCCAGGAGGTGGAGGCCGAGCCCGACCCCCGGCGGCGCATCCGCCTGCTCTTCGCCGAGGCCATCGCGTCGGCCACCTCCGACCCCCTGGAGGTCGCCCTCCTCGCGACCGCCTCGCACCCCCAGGTCGCCGAGGTCATGCGCCGCGTGACCGAGCGCAGAGTGGCGTACGTCGCCGAGCTCTTCGCCGGGCTCGGCTTTCCCGAACCGGAGGCGCGGCGTCGCGGGCTGCTCGCGTACACGGTCTATCTGGGGCACGCGCAGCTCGGGCACGCGGTGCCGTCGGCGCTGCCCGGCCTCGACGAGTTCGGCGCGTATCTGGACGAGGCCCTGGACGTCCTGATGATGCGCTAGGGTGCGGGGCATGCACGCGCAGACGACCCGAAACTGGTGGTGGCCCGCTCATCCGGCGGCCCACTGACTCTGCGCGTTTCGAGACTCGCGAAGGCCGCCCGAGGGGCGGCCTTCAGTGTTTTCCGGACCCGGGTCCGGGGGGCGTGGCCGTTCCTCTCCGAGTGAGAAGGAACCGACCCGATGCATTCCACCCGTTCCCACCCGCACCTGCTCGATCTCGTCGACGACGACCGCCCGTTCGCCGTGCTCCGCCGCCGCACGCCCGGCCACGACCACGACACCGTCGAGGTCCTGATCGGCGCGGTCGGCACGTACGACCGGCTCGCCGACATCCCCGACGAGGGCCTCGCCCTGATCCCCTTCCGGCAGATCAGGGAGCGCGGATTCGACGTACGCGACGACGGCACGCCGCTCACGGTCCTGACCCCCGACGAGACGTACGAACTCCCGCTCTCCGAAGCCCTGTCGACGCTGCCCGGCCATGACGTGCACGTCGTGGACGGAGCCTTCGACGTCGACGACGCCGCCTACGGGGAGATCGTCGGGCGGGTGCTTCGCGAGGAGATCGGTCGGGGCGAGGGCGCGAACTTCGTCATCCGGCGTACGTACGAGGGTGAGATCCCCGGCTTCTCACGGGCGGACGCCCTGGCCCTCTTCCGCAGGCTGCTCGTGGGCGAGCGGGGCGCGTACTGGACGTACGTCGTGCACACCGGGGACCGGACGCTTGTGGGGGCGAGCCCCGAGGTGCATGTGCGGATGTCCGGCGGGACGGTCGTCATGAACCCGATCAGCGGGACGTACCGCTACCCGGCCGAGGGCCCCACGGCGGACGATCTGCTCGGCTTCCTCGCCGACGGCAAGGAGACCGAGGAGCTGTCGATGGTCGTCGACGAGGAGCTGAAGATGATGTGCACCGTCGGGGACATGGGCGGTGTCGTCGTCGGACCGCGGCTCAAGGAGATGGCCCACCTCGCGCACACCGAGTACGAGCTGCGCGGCAAGTCGTCCCTGGACGTGCGCGAGGTCCTGAAGGAGACGATGTTCGCGGCGACCGTCACCGGCTCGCCCGTGCAGAACGCCTGCCGCGTCATCGAGCGCCACGAGACGGGCGGCCGCGGCTACTACGCGGGCGCCCTCGCCCTCATCGGCCGTGACGCGGGCGGCGCGCAGACCCTCGACTCCCCCATCCTCATCCGCACCGCCGACATCTCCGCGGACGGAAAGCTGCGGGTCCCGGTCGGCGCGACGCTCGTACGGGGCTCCGACCCGGCGGGCGAGGTGGCCGAGACGCACGCCAAGGCGGCCGGGGTGCTCACCGCGCTCGGGGTACGTCCCGGGCGCCCCCGCGACGAGCGCGTACGCCCCGCCCTGGCCGACGACCCGCGGGTACGGGCGGCCCTCGACAGCCGACGGGCCGGGCTCGCGCCGTTCTGGCTGCGGATGCAGGAGCAGACCACCGAGCTGACCGGGCACGCCCTGGTGATCGACGGCGAGGACACGTTCACGTCGATGCTGGCGCATCTGCTCCGCTCCTCGGGCCTCACGGTCTCCGTGCGCCGCTACGACGAGCCGGGCCTGCGGGAAGCGGTCCGCACGCACGAGGGCCCGCTGGTCATCGGCCCCGGGCCCGGCAACCCCTCGGACCCCGCCGACCCGAAGATGGTCTTCCTGCGCTCCCTGGCCGCCGAGGCAGTCCGCGACCACCGGCACGGCCTGCTCGGCGTCTGCCTCGGCCATGAGCTCCTGGCCGCGGAACTGGGCCTGGAGATCGTCCGCAAGGAGGTCCCGTACCAAGGCGCCCAAACGCGGATCGACCTGTTCGGGCGGCCGGAGACGGTCGGCTACTACAACAGCTTCGCGGCCCACTGCGACGAGGAGACGGCACTGGAACTGGCCGCGCACGGCATCGAGGTGAGCAGGGACGCGGCCACCGGAGAAGTGCACGCGCTGCGGGGACCCGGCTTCGCGGGCGTCCAGTTCCACCCGGAGTCGGTGCTCTCGCTGCGCGGGACGGCGATCGTGCGGGAGCTGCTTTCCGGGGTGCTGGTCTAGGGCTTGGGGGCCGCCGGGACGAGCACGTTCTCGCTGCGGCGGCCCTCCTTGTAGTCCAGGACGTTCCGCACCGTGGTGTCGATGATCTGCCCGACCGCGTCCACGGTGTAGTACGCCTGGTGCGAGGTGACCACGACGTTCGGGAACGTCACCAGGCGCGCCAGGGTGTCGTCCTCGATGGCCTCGAGGGACTTGTCGAGGAAGAAGAGCCCCGCCTCCGCCTCGTACACGTCGAGCCCGACGCCCGCGAAGCGCCCCATCCGCAGCTCCGAGACGAGGGCGTCCGTGTCGATCAGGCCGCCGCGGCTCGAGTTCACCAGGATCACGTCGTCCTTCATCATCCGCAGCGCGTCGGCGCCGATGATGTGCTGCGTCGCGGGGAGCAGCGGGACGTGCAGGCTGATCAGGTCGGCCTCGGCGAAGAGCTGCTCCTTCGCGACGTACTTCATGCCGAGCTCGACGCACGCGGGGTTCTCGGCGACGTCCCAGCCGAGCAGCTGCATCCCGAAGCCGTGCGCGATGCGGGTGAACGCCTCGCCGATCTTCCCGGTGCCGAGCACGCCGACCGTGCGGCCCCGCAGGTCCCTGCCCATCAGGCCGTCGAGCCTGAAGTCGAAGTCGCGGGTGCGGTTGCTGGCGCGGACGATGCGGCGGTTGACGGCCATCGCCAGGGTCCAGGCGAACTCGGCGACGGAGTACGGCGAGTAGTACGAGACGCGGGCGATGGTGAGGCCGAGGCGCTCGGCGACCAGGAGATCGATGTTGTTGAAGCCGGTCGAACGCTGGGCGATCATCTGCGTCCCGCCCGCCGCGAGGGTCTGCAGGACACGGTTGCCGAGATCGGCGTTGACGCTGGTCGAGATGATCTCGTAGCCGGCGGCGATGGGGGCGGTGTCCTCGGTGAGGAAGACGTCGAGACAGCGCACGTCGTGGTGCGCGGCGAAGGCCTTCTCGATCAACGGCTTCTCATCGGCCTGCACGCCGAAGGCGAGGATCTCCATGGGGGCGAGTCTAGGTATTTCGGGGCAGGACGGCACTACGGGGAAACGGGTGGGCGGGTGGGAGAGCTCCGCCGCGAAGCGGCGGCACAGGGGCACCCGCCCACCGGAGATCAGCCGAAGAAGACCCCCACCTCGGAGTAGAGCGCCGGGTCGACAGTCTTCAGCTTCGACGTGGCGTCAGCGATAGGCACCCGCACGATGTCCGTCCCCCGCAACGCCACCATCTTCCCGAAGTCGCCGTCCCGCACGGCCTCGATCGCGTGCAGGCCGAAGCGCGTGGCCAGCCACCGGTCGAAGGCGCTGGGCGTACCGCCGCGCTGGACGTGCCCGAGGACGGTCGTCCGCGCCTCCTTGCCCGTCCGTCCCTCGATCTCCTTGGCCAGCCACTCCCCCACGCCCGAGAGCCGCACATGCCCGAAGGAGTCCTGCGTGCCGTCCTTGAGGACCATCTCGCCGTCCTTGGGCATGGCCCCTTCCGCGACGACGACGATCGGCGCGTACGACGCCTTGAACCGCGAGGTCACCCAGGCGCACACCTGGTCGACGTCGAAGCGCTGCTCGGGGATGAGGATGACGTTGGCGCCGCCCGCGAGCCCGGAGTGCAGCGCGATCCAGCCCGCGTGCCGCCCCATGACCTCGACCACGAGGACCCGCATGTGCGACTCGGCGGTCGTGTGCAGCCGGTCGATCGCCTCGGTGGCGATGCCCACCGCGGTGTCGAAGCCGAAGGTGTAGTCCGTGGCGGAGAGGTCGTTGTCGATGGTCTTCGGTACGCCGACGACATTGATGCCGTACTCGTCGGTGAGCCGCGCGGCCACGCCGAGGGTGTCCTCGCCGCCGATCGCGATGAGGGAGTCGACCTCGTGCTTGGCGAGGTTCTCCTTGATCCGGCGGATGCCGTTCTCCGCCTTGAGCGGGTTGGTGCGCGAGGAGCCGAGGATGGTGCCGCCCCGGGGCAGGATGCCCCGCACGGCCGGGATGTCGAGCGGGACGGTGTCGCCCTCCAGCGGGCCGCGCCAGCCGTCCCGGAAGCCGACGAAGTCGTAGCCGTACTCCTGCACGCCCTTGCGGACGACGCCCCGGATGACGGCGTTGAGCCCGGGGCAGTCGCCGCCTCCGGTCAGTACTCCGATTTTCTTGGCCGCCATGGAAACGTCCCTTCGCCTCAGTGACCTGATGCGAGTCACGCTAATGGTGATCCAGGTCACTCGGGGACGGTCCGGATGGTCAATTCCTGGCCGTTCAAGGGGAGTTGATCACGCGAGTTCACCCTTATGAGGGGTCGCCCGAGGGGTCATGCGTCGTCGAGACCTCGCTCGATCGCGTACCGCACGAGCTCCACGCGGTTGTGCAGCTGCAGCTTGCCCAGGGTGTTCTGCACGTGGTTCTGCACGGTGCGGTGCGAGATGACAAGGCGCTCGGCGATCTGCTTGTAGCTCAGGCCCTTGGCGACGAGCCGCAGCACCTCGGTCTCGCGGTCGGTCAGCTGCGGGGCCTTCGGCTCGTCCGGGGCGCCGGGCACCGGATCGGACGCGAGACGGCGGTACTCGCCGAGGACGAGGCCCGCGAGCCCCGGGGTGAAGACCGTGTCGCCGACGGCGGTGCGACGCACCGCGTCGGTCAGCTCGGCGGTGGAGGCCGACTTCAGGAGATAGCCGGTGGCGCCGGACTTGACCGCCTCCAGGACGTCGGCGTGCTCGCCGCTCGCCGAGAGGACGAGCACGCGCAGCGCCGGGTTGGCTGCGACGAGTTCCTTGCAGACCTGGACGCCCGGCTTCAGGGGCAGGTTCAGGTCGAGCACGAGGACGTCGGGCGCGACGGCCTGGGCGCGGCGCACGGCCTGCTCGCCGTCGCCGGCCGTGGCGACCACGTCGAACCCGGCCTCCGCGAGGTCGCGGGCGACCGCGTCCCGCCACATCGGGTGGTCGTCGACCACCATGACCCTGACCGTGTCCATGGTGTCCGCGCCGTTCTGCCGCTGTGGCTGATGCTGCTCGCTCATCGTTCCTTGCCTGCCTTCCCCCGTGTGCCGCGTACGTTCTCCGAGGGCGCCGCGGCCCTTGGAACCCTCAGTTCTACTTCTGTGCCCTGGCCCGGCACCGAGATCAGCTCGGCCGTGCCCCCGATGTCCCGCAGCCGCCCCCTGATCGACAGGGCGACACCGAGCCGCCCCTCCCCCTCGGCCTCCGCGAGCCGTCCCTCGGGGATACCGGGGCCGTCGTCCCGCACCGTCACGATCACGGCGTCCGGCTCGTCCTCGACCAGGATCCAGGCCCCGGCGTCCGGGCCCGCGTGCCGGTGGACGTTGTCCAGGGCGGCGCCCACCGCGGCGGCCAGCTCTCGGGCGGCCTGCGGCGCGAGGGCGACCGGAGCGCCCGGCTCCGAGAGGGTGACCTTCGCGCCCGCGTACGGGAAGAGCAGCGACCGCAGGTCACAGGGCTCGCCCCCGTCGGTGCCGGCCGGATCGTCGGGCTCGTCCACCGCGCGGACCACGGCTCCGAGCGAGGCGTCCTCCGACTCGTGCGACGTCAGGACCAGGCCGCCCGCCACCAGCGTACGGAGCGCGACCTCCTGCTCCCCCGCCATCCTGCCGAGCTCCGCCGCCTCGCCGCCGATCGCGGTGCCGCGCCGCTGCACCATCGCGAGGACCTGCAGCACGCTGTCGTGGATGTCGCGGGCGAGACGCTCCCGCTCGCGGGTCGCGGCCTCGATCTCCAGGGCGCGGGCGAGGGTGCGCTCGGAGGCGCGGGCCACCTCGACGACGTAACCGATGGCGATGGAGGCGATGCAGACGAGCAGGACGTTGTGGAGCGTGTCCTGGGTGGGCCTGCCGCGCTGCGCGATGTTGGCCACGCCGACGAGCGCCGACGCGAACGCCGCCCACCGCCAGCCGCCCTTGATCGCGAACGCGAGCACCGCTCCGGCCGTCCATATCGACGGCAGCGTCGGGCCGTCGTGGACGATCCGCTGGTGCGAGTCGGCGACCGGCGTGAGCAGGATGCCGACAAGCGCGATGGTCAGGTCGGTGATCAGGAACCGCTTGGTGCAGCTCGCCGCGTTCGCGACCTTCGGGAGCGTGCCGAGGGTCCAGCCGGCGAGCACCACGTAGTACGCGACGGCCACCCAGGGGCGGTCGAATTTCTGGTGGGCCGCCACGAACAGGCCGATCGCGTACAGCATCGTCAGCACGCGGTAGCCGGTCAGGGCGCGCCACAGCGGCTGCTCGACCGACATCCTCATGACACGAACGCGCTTGGTCATGTCCCCCACCCCATGGCACCCCCCGGCCGGCCCGCAAGGTGCCCGCCGGTTCCCCCTTGCACGACGCGATTACGCGCCGGACCGTTCCTTCTCGGCCGCGGCGGCCGCCTTCTCCGCCCTCTTCTCCGCTTCCTTCTCGGCCTTCGCCTCGTCCGAGAGGCGGCGCTTGGCCGCCGTCGCGTACTCGTCGACGTACTCCTGGCCGGACAGCTTCATGATCTCGTACATGACCTCGTCGGTCACCGCCCGCAGGACGAACCGGTCGTGCTCCATGCCGTGGTAGCGGCTGAAGTCGAGCGGCTCGCCGATCTTGATGCCGGGCCGCATCAGCTTCGGCATCACCTTGCCGGGCGGCTGGATCTTCTCCGTGTCGATCATCGCCACGGGGAGCACGGGCGCCCCGGTGGCCAGGGCCACGCGCGCGAGGCCGCCGGGCTTGCCACGGTAGAGCCTCCCGTCGGGCGAACGGGTGCCTTCCGGGTAGATGCCGAAGAGCTCACCGCGCTCCAGGACCTCGATGCCGCTCTTGATGGCCGCCTCGCCCGCGCCCCGGCCGCCGGAGCGGTCCACGGGCAGCTGGCCCACGCCCTTGAAGAAGGCCGCCGTGAGCTTGCCCTTCACGCCCGGGGACGTGAAGTACTCCGCCTTCGCGATGAAAGTGACCTTGCGGTCGATCACCGCGGGCAGGAAGAAGGAGTCCGAGAAGGAGAGATGGTTGCTCGCCAGGATGGCCGGTCCCTCGGCGGGTACGTTCTCAAGGCCCTCCACCCAGGGCCTGAAGCCGAGCTTCAGCGGCCCTCCGATGGCGACCTTCATTGCGCCGTAGATCAAACCGAGTGCCTCCTGTTATGTGTGGATCAGACCTTAACCCGCAGTAAGGCCAAAGGGCCCGACGGCCCTGGTCGGTGTCAGTCCGGTCGCGTACGGTGAAGTACTCCCACCCCGCAGCAACATCTGACGAAGGAGACCGAAGTGCCGGTCCTCCCCGGAGCCGAGCCGTACCGCCACGAGGGCGGCGAGGTCGGCGTCCTCCTCTGCCACGGCTTCACCGGAACCCCGCAGTCCCTGCGCCCCTGGGCGGAGTTCCTCGCGGCCCGCGGCCTGACCGTCTCGCTCCCGCTGCTGCCGGGGCACGGCACGCGCTGGGAAGACCTCCAGGTCACCGGCTGGCAGGACTGGTACGCGGAGGTGGAGCGCGAGCTGCGCGCACTGCTCGAGCGGTGCACGGAGGTCTTCGTGTTCGGCCTCTCCATGGGCGGGGCGCTGGCGCTGCGGCTCGCGGCGAAGCACGGCGACGACGTCCGGGGCGTCGTCGTGGTGAACCCGGGGAACAAGGTGCACGGCCTCGCGGCGCACGCGCTGCCGGTCGCCCGGTATCTGGTGCCGTCCACGAAGGGCATCGTGAGCGACATCGCACTCGAGGGCTCGGAGGAGGTCGGTTACCACCGGATTCCGCTGCACGCGGCGCACTCCCTGCGCCGGTTCTTCCAGCGGGTGGACGGTGAACTGCCGCAGGTGACCCAGCCGTTGCTGCTGCTGCACAGCCCGCAGGACCACGTGGTGCCGCCGGCCGACTCGGCGAGGATCCTCGGCCGGGTCTCGTCCACGGACGTCACCGAGACCATCCTGGAACAGAGCTACCACGTCGCGACGTTGGACCATGATGCGGACCGGATCTTCGAGGAGAGCTACGCGTTCATCGGCCGGCTCGCCCCCAGTGTCGGTAAGGAAGGGACGGCCACCGGTGGCTGAGCAGGACCGAATCGAACCCGACGGCGAGAGCCGCGAGCCCGAGAAGCGGCAGGAGCCCGCAGAAGGCCTGGGGCTGCCGCTCGACGAGGACGCGGCCTGGCAGGCGATCGTCGCGGGGTACGGCCAGGAGCCGGCGGACCCGCCGGGTGCCAAGCCGTTCAAGTCCATCGAGGACCTGGCCCTGCTGGAGCCGGAGACGAACGACACCCCGGCCGGCGACAAGAGCGACACGGGTGACGCGGGCGGCAAGAGCACCAAGAACCCCACTGCCCCCGAGAACCCGGACGACTCGGGCTCCAAGAAGACACTGGGCGGCTCCGTCTCCTTCGCCCCCGGCGTTGCCGGCGGCGGCCCGCGTGACTATGCCGCGCCCGAGGCGTCGGACGACGACCTGGGCGCGGACGACGAGGGCCACTTCGTCCCGCCGGAGCCGCCGCCGCTGCCCGCCGCGGACGTGACGGCGAAGTTCGCCTGGCTCGCGGTGCTCGGCGGCCCGCTGCTGCTCCTGCTCACCGTGCTGCTCGGCTGGCAGATGACGTGGTGGCTCGCGACCCTCAGCATCGGCGGTTTCCTCGGCGGCTTCGCCACGCTGGTGTCACGGATGAAGGGCGACGACGACGAGGAGAACGAGGACCCGGGCCGCGGCGCGGTGGTCTGACGCGCCACGGGGATCCGCGCAGGACCCTAGGCGCCCCGGGCGGCGGGAATCCTGAGGGCGGCCAGCACCGGCAGATGGTCGGTGGCCGCCCGCAGATCCGCCTCGCTCACCCCTTCGAGTTCCAACGGCACGCCGCAGCCGAGGACTTCGACGCCCGAGGTGGCGAAGATCGCGTCGATGCGCTGATGCGGGTCCCCCGGCGTCGAGGTGTTCTCGCCGCCCCAGGGCGCGGTCGCCCAGCAGTCCCGCAGCTCCGAGGCGAGCCTGCGGAACGTACGCCCCTTGGGCCGGTCGTTGAGGTCACCGCCCGCGACGGCGTGCTCCACGCCCATCCCGGCAAGCCGGTCGAGCAGCATCCCGCCCTGCTCGTACCGCTCGTCGGTCTGCAGGCTCAGATGGCAGCTCAGCACGCCGAGCCGGGCCCCGCCGAAGCGCACGACGGCGGTGGCGAAGCCGCGCCGGTGCAGACCCGGCGTCAGCGGAAGCAGCACGTCCTCGGTCCGCTCGACGGTGGCCCGCAGCGAGCAGAGCAGCGCGGGCCCCGACGCGGTGGCGCCGCCCGAGAGCATCACCAGATCGGCTGCGCGCGCCAGCCGGGCCAGCTTCTTGCGCCACCGGAAGAACCGGGGCGCCTCCTGGACGAGTACGAGGTCGGGCGCACAGGCGGCGATGACCCGGGCCAGCGCGTCGGTGTCGTCCCGCATGGACCGGATGTTGTAGCTGAGCACCCGGATCACGGCTGAACCGTCGTCTTCGGTGCGGGAGTTGGGCAGCGTCACCATGGGGATCAAGATACGCGCCGCGAGGTGGTGCCACGACGAGGCCCGCCACCCCGGAAGGGGGACAGCGGGCCTCCTGCGACCTGCGCGATCAGCGCGGACTAGCCCTGGCGCGCCAGGTCGGCGGCGCCCACGAGCCCCGCCTTGTTGCCCAGCTGCGCGGCGAGCACCTGCGCGTGCGGACGCCACTGCCCGCCGATGAGCCACCGGCGGAACGACTTGCGGATCGGGTCGAGCACCAGCTCGCCCTCGTCGGAGAGGCCGCCGCCCACGATGAACGCGGAGGGGTCGAAGAGCGAGGCCAGGTCGGCGAGGCCCGCGCCGACCCAGCGGGCCAGCTCGCGGTACGAGTCGACCGCGACGGGGTCGCCGTGCCGGGCCGCCTCGCTGATGTGCTTGCCCTCGATGCCTTCCACGGTGCCGTCGCCGAGACCGAGCAGGATCTCCGCGTTCTCCGGCGTCGCGTTGGCGCGCTGGCGCCCGTACCGCAGAAGGGCGCGCCCCGAGGCGTACTGCTCCCAGCAGCCCTGGCTCCCGCAGCCGCACAGCAGCCCGTCAGGAACCACCCGGATGTGTCCGAACTCGGCGGCCACACCGAAGCGCCCGCGCCGCAGCTTGTTGCCGATGATGATGCCGCCGCCCAGGCCCGTGCCGAGGGTGATGACGATGACGTCCTCGTGGCCCTGGCCCGCGCCGAAGCGGTACTCGCCCCAGGCCGCGGCGTTCGCGTCGTTCTCCACGACGACCGGCAGGCCGACCCGCTGCTCGACCTTGTCCTTGAGCGGCTCGTGGCGCCAGTCGATGTTCGGTGCGAAGAGAACGGTGGCGCGCTTGTCGTCCACGTAACCGGCGGCGCCGATGCCGACAGCCTCCACGTCGTTCCCCTTGCCGGCCCCGGACACGGCGGCACAGATCGCGTCCACGATGCCTTCGGCGGTCGGCGGCGTGGGCACCTTGTGGGTGTCGAGAATGGTGCCCTCTTCGTCGACCACTCCGGCCGCGATTTTGGTGCCGCCGATATCGACGCCGATGGTGAGTCCCATGTGTCCCTCAGTTTCGGTCGAGCCCCGCTATGGGCAACCGTACCCGAGGGGTGTTCAGTCCAGGTCGATGTGTTCGGCGGGACCGGGGCCCTCGTCGCGCCGGTCGGGGCCCTTCGCGGCGTCGCTGCCACGGGTCCAGCGGCCCTCCTGGCCCTCGACCGCGGAGCGGTAGGCGGCGAGCAGTTCGCTGCCGGCGGATGCGAGGTGGTCGAAGACGTCGGGGTTGCGCTCGATGACGGGCTCGACGGCGGCCTTCGCCTGCTGGACGACCTGGCGCACGGTCTGCTCGACGGCGCCCTGCGCGACCGCGCCGAGCAACGGGCTCTGAAGTCCGGACAGCTTCTCCGAGACGGCGTCGACGAGCTTGCGCAGCTCCTCGCCCGCCGATCCGGGCGGCGGCCCGTACTGGGCGCGGCGCCGGGCCTTCTCCGCCGCGAGGTCCTCGGCGCACGCCTTCTCCCACGCGTCGGCGTCGGTGTCGGCCACTTCGGGTTCGGGCACTTCGCGCTCGGTGGCATCGCTCATGACGGAAGACTCCTGCGGAGGGCGGTCCAGGTGGATTCGTACCCTCGACGTTACCCGAACGGCGGTTGTGCGTTCACCGTGTCTGCGGCCACAGATCGGGGTCCGGCGCGAACCGCACCCGCAGCTCGCCGTCGCGCAGTCCGGCCCCCGCGACGGTGCAGCGGCGCAGGGCGGAAGGCAGGGGCACGATGCGCCGGAAGGTTCCGGCGGTGACGACGAGTTCGTCCCCGCGCCGGATGAGGCCGAGTTCTTCGCGTACGGCGCCGGGGAGCGGGATGTGCCAGACCAGTACGCCGTCGTCGGCGAGGGCGTCGGCGACGTGCCACCGGACGGGATCCGGGGCCGCGGCGGGGGCGGGCACCCCCAGGGCGGCCAGGTCGTCGGCGCCCCGCGGGTCGCGGCCCAGGTGCGGAAGCGTGCCGAGGATGTCACCGGACGTCTGTGCCCACTCGACCAGCGTCTTGCGCTGCTGGGTGACGAGCCCGGCGAGCCAGATGTCGGCGGTGTCGTCCGGGAGGACCCGGTTGGCGTGCAGGGCGTCGGTGCGCAGGCCCTGCAGCGCCAGGCCGGTGGCGGCGGCGCGCACGGCGTCGGCGCCCGCGGGTCCGGGCTCGGCGACCAGGCGGACCGTCGTGCCGGGGTCCTCGATCACGGCCTGCGCGGCGGCCAGTTCGGTGTCCCAGCGGGCCGCGGTCTCGTACAGCCAGGAGGCGGGCATCGGGACGCCCGCGAGGCGGCCGAGCATGGGCCGCAGGGCGCGGGCCGCCTGCCGCTCGGGCGGGAGCAGCCTGCGCAGATAGCGGCGCAGCTGTTCGGGGAGCGCGAGGACCACGAGGGCGCGGGGCACCGGGGGCAGGTCCACCACGACGGTGTCGTGTGCGCCCTGCCCGGCGTCGCGCAGGGCGCGCAGCAGGGCCAGTTCGTCGCTGCCGGGCAGGGGGGTGAGCTCCTCGCCGTCGAGGCGTCCGGCGCCGAGCAGGTCGAGCGCGGAACCCGCGCGGTTCTGCAGGGCCAGGAGGTCGTCACGGAACTCGTCGCCGGGGGTCAGTCCGCGGAGGGTGAGGTTCGCGTGGTCCGCGCCGAGGGCGTCTAGGGGGTCGGCGGAGACCAACAGGGTCCGGTGCCCCTCGCGGGCCGCGGACAGCGCGGTGGCCGCGGCGACAGTGGTTCGGCCCGAGCCGCCGGGGCCGGTGACGAGGAGGGTGCGCATAGGAGTGAACGGTACGTGAGGTGAGTCCCGCCGCCGCGCGGCGGATCTCCCCCGCCGGCGCTACTTCCCGCCGGACTCCACGCGCTTCTTCAGGCCCGCGAGCGCCCGGTCGATGATGACCTTCTCCGCCTTGCGCTTGATCATCCCGAGCATGGGGATCTTGACGTCGACGGTCAGCTTGTAGGTGACCTCCGTGCCGGTCCCCGCGGGCTTCAGGAGGTACGAGCCGTCGAGCGAACGCAGCATCTGCGACTTGACGAGGGTCCAGCTGACCTCGTTCTCGCCGGTCCACGTGTATCCGAGCGTCTGGTCGTCCTTGATCGCGCCCGCGTCCATGACGAGGCGGACCTGCTTGGCGCGGCCCTGGTCGTCGGTGTCGAGCACCTCCGCCTCCTTCACCTCACCCGTCCAGTCCGGGTAGCGCGCGAAGTCGGCGATCACCCCCATCACCTCGGCCGGTGCCGCCTCGATCGTGATGCTCGAGCTGGTGTGTTCCGCCATCTCTGTGGCTCCTCCAGATGCGGTCCGGTACGGGGGGTGGTGTGTACGTGTGTGACGCGTGAAGGCTACCGCGCACGAAGTGGCCCACCGTCACCACTCCAGGGCCCACGGCCTGCCCGAGCTCGCGAAGTGACCCACGTTCACACACTCCGTCGCCCCGATCCGCATCCGCCGGGTCAACGGCTGGTGAACGTGGCCGAAAAGTGCGTATCGCGGGCGGGTCCTGTGAATGGCGGCGAGCAGTGCGCGGCTCCCCCGCTCGAAGCGGCGCGCGACGGTGTCGTACACCAGCTCGGGGACGTCCGGCGGGATGTGCGTGCAGAGCACGTCGACCTCGCCGACGGCCTCGATCTTCGCCGCGTACTCCTCGTCGCTGATCTCGTACGGCGTCCGCATGGGCGTGCGCAGGCAGCCGCCGACGAAGCCGAAGACCCGGCCGCCGATCTCGGCCCGGCCGCCGTCGATGACGGTGGTGCCGGGGTTCGCGTACTCGGACCAGAGGGTCGGTATGTCGACATTGCCGTAGGTGGCGTACGTCGGCACGGGGAAGGCGGCGAACATCTCGGCGTACTGCTTGCGCACCGCTTTCTCGATGGCGGGCCCGCGGTCCATGCCCGCCCACAGCCGGGATCCGAACTCCCTGGCCTCCTCGAAGCGGCGGGCGGTGCGCAGCTCGACCAGGCGGTCGGCGTTCTCCTTGCCGAAGAGGTCGGGGAAGATGCCGCGCGAGTGGTCGGCGTAGTCGAGGAAGAGGACCAGGTCACCGAGACAGACGAGCGCGTCGGCTCCCTCGCCCGCGCGGGCGAGATCCTTCGTGTTGCCGTGCACGTCACTGACCACATTGACCCGGAAACCTGGCATGCCGATCACCCTAGAACGAGCGGGCAAACGAGGGTAGAGGCCCCGAGAAGCACGGAGAAGGGGGCGGACCTGCGGTTACTTCCGAGTCGGGAATGGCGTGGCGTACTGTGCGGTTCAGACCACAACGTCGTGTGACGCACCGAACATCTGGCCCGGACCCCCTACCGAACAAGCCATACCCATGGGTAACGTCCGGGCAGTCCAGTAGTGCTCCAGCTGTCTTTCCCCCCATTCCCCCCGGAGCACCTGCCCGATCTTGGACCGCACCGTCGCATCGCACAACGCCGTGGCGCCGGCGCCCTATGTAGGAGCAGCAGTCTTGCGCGAGTTCAGCCTTCCGGCCCTGTACGAGGTCCCTGCGGACGGCAATCTGACCGACATCGTCCGCAGAAATGCCGCGCAGCACCCGGATGTCGCCGTCATCGGCCGCAAGGTGGACGGCACCTGGCAGGACGTCAACGCCAAGACCTTCCTCGCCGAGGTGCGCGCCGCCGCCAAGGGGCTCATCGCCTCCGGGGTGCGCCCCGGCGACCGCGTCGCCCTGATGTCCCGCACGCGTTACGAGTGGACGCTCCTCGACTTCGCGATCTGGAGCGCGGGCGCGATCACCGTTCCCGTGTACGAGACGAGTTCGGCCGAGCAGATCCAGTGGATCCTCGGGGACTCCGGCGCCGTGGGCATCGTCGTGGAGCTCGACGCGCACCGCGCCGCCGTCGAGTCCGTGCGCGACCGTCTGCCCGACCTGGTCAACGTCTGGCAGATCGACGGCGGCGGCGTCGACGAGCTGAACCGCACGGGCGCCGAGGTTTCGGAGGAGACCGTCGACGAGCGCAGCGCGGTCGCGGGCGCCGACGACCCGGCCACCATCGTCTACACCTCGGGTACCACCGGCCGCCCCAAGGGCTGTGTGCTCACCCACCGCAGCTTCTTCGCGGAGTGCGGCAACGTGGTGGAGCGCCTGAAGCCGCTGTTCCGCACCGGCGAGTGCTCGGTCCTCCTCTTCCTCCCCGTCGCGCACGTCTTCGGGCGTCTGGTCGAGGTCGCCGCGCTGATGGCGCCGATCAAGCTGGGGCACGCGCCGGACGTCAAGAACCTCACGGACGAGCTGGCCTCGTTCCGGCCGACCATGATCCTGGGCGTCCCGCGCGTCTTCGAGAAGGTCTACAACTCGGCGCGTGCCAAGGCGCAGGCCGACGGCAAGGGCAAGATCTTCGACAAGGCCGCGGACACGGCGATCGCGTACAGCCGCGCGCTCGACACCCCGAGCGGTCCCTCGCTCGGTTTGAAGATCAAGTACAAGACGTTCGACAAGCTGGTCTACAGCAAGCTGCGGGCCGTCCTCGGCGGGCGCGGCGAGTTCGCGATCTCGGGCGGCGCGCCGCTCGGTGAGCGCCTGGGCCACTTCTTCCGCGGCATCGGCTTCACGGTCCTGGAGGGCTACGGCCTGACGGAGTCCTGCGCGGCCACCGCCTTCAACCCCTGGGACCGCCAGAAGATCGGCACGGTCGGCCAGCCGCTGCCCGGCTCGGTCGTCCGGATCGCCGACGACGGCGAGGTGCTGCTGCACGGCGAGCACCTGTTCACGGAGTACTGGAACAACGAGGGCGCGACCGAAGAGGCGCTGGCCGACGGCTGGTTCCACACCGGTGACATCGGCACCCTCGACGAGGACGGCTACCTCCGGATCACCGGCCGCAAGAAGGAGATCATCGTGACGGCGGGCGGCAAGAACGTCGCTCCCGCGGTGATCGAGGACCGCATCCGGGCGCACGCGCTTGTCGCGGAGTGCATGGTCGTGGGCGACGGGCGGCCCTTCGTGGGCGCGCTCGTCACGGTGGACGACGAGTTCGTGGGCCGCTGGGCCGTGGACCACGGGAAGCCCGCGGACTCCACGGCCGCGTCGCTCCGGGAGGACCCGGACCTTCTCGCCGCGATCCAGACCGCGGTGGACGACGGCAACGCGGCGGTCTCCAAGGCGGAGTCCGTACGCAAGTTCCGTGTCCTCGCCTCGCAGTTCACGGAGGAGTCGGGCCATCTGACTCCGTCGCTGAAGCTGAAGCGGAATGTTGTGGCGAAGGATTACGCGGACGAGATCGAGGCGATTTACCGCGGGTAGCGTTGACGGTTCCCGCCCACTCGCCGTGAGGGGGGCTGCTTCCTTTGCGCCTTGCGGTCGTAGCCGGTTGCTCGCGCAGTTCCCCGCGCCCCTTTGAAGGGGCGCGGGGAACTGCGCGCTCAGGCCATGACGGCCGTCAGTCGCACGCAGCGCCCAGCGGCAACCCCTCAGGCGCAGGCGCTCACAGCAGCTCCCGCAGCCTCTCCGCCAGGAGATCCCAGCGCCACCGTTCCTCGACCCACTCCCGGCCCCGCTCCCCCATCCGAGCCCGCAACTCCCCGTCCCCGAGCAGGGTGACGATCCGGTCCGCGGCCGCCTCCGGGGAGCCGCCCCGGACGACCCACCCCGTCTCACCGTCAAGCACCGCGTCCGGCGCCCCGCCGGAGTCCCCCGCGACCACGGGAAGGCCGGTGGCCGAAGCCTCCAGGTAGACGATCCCGAGGCCCTCCACGTCAAGGCCCCCGCGCCTGGTCCTGCAGGGCATCGCGAAGACGTCCCCCGCGCCGTAGTGCGCGGGAAGTTCCTCCCACGGCACCGCGCCGGTGAAGCGAACGGAGTCCGAGACCCCGGTCTCGGCGGCCAGCTTCCGCAGCTCCTTCTCGTAAGGGCCGCCTCCGACCACGAGGAGCACCGCTTCAGGCTCCCGAGCCAGAATCCGCGGCATGGCCAGGATCAACGTGTCCTGCCCCTTGCGCGGCACAAGCCGCGAGACGCACACCACGACCGGCCGGTCCGTCAGACCGAGCCGGGCCCGTACCGCGGCCCCACCCGAGCCCGGGTGGAACGTCTTCTCGTCGACGCCCGGCGGCAGTTGGACCATCCGCCCAGCCGCAGCAGGCGAGAGCGCGGCGGCGATGCGCGAGCGCGTGTACTCACCCAGATAGGTGATCGTGTCCGTCGAATCACCGATGCGCCGCAGCAGTTGGCGTGACGCGGGCAGCTGCGCCCAGCCCGCCTCGTGCCCGTGCGTCGTGGCGACGAGCCGCCTCGCGCCCGCCTTGCGCAGCGCGGGCGACATGAGGCCGAGCGGCGCCGCGGCCCCGAACCACACCGACTCGCAGCCGTGTTCACGCAGCAGCGAGACCGCGCGCCGCGTGACGCGCGGCGTCGGGAGCAGCATCGTCGTGGGGTCGCGTACGACCTTGAAGGGCTGCTCCGCGTCGAAGGCGGCGGTCGCCTCGGCGCCCTCGCGTCCCCGCTTCCACGTGGAGGCGTAGACGACGAGCTGTTCGGGGTCCAGGCGCAGCGCCATGTTGTGCAGGAACGCCTGGATGCCACCGGGCCTGGGCGGGAAGTCGTTCGTGACGATCAGGGTCTTGTGCATCGTCGCCGACAGTACCCAAAGCCCGGTGGGGCGTGGGACGGCCTCGCCCTCCGGACGGCCCCGCCTCATCGCCCATCCACGGCCGCGCCCGGCATCATGGCTCCACGAACCACAATGAAGTATCCGAAAAGGGGCGTGGTGCGCGTGGCGCGGATCCTGACCGTCTGGGTGCTGACCAGGACAGTGCTTCTGCTCTGCGTCTTCAAGGTGCTCACCGCCCCCGGCCCCGACGTGACCAGCGACGTCGCCGTCATCTACCAGGGCTGGTACGAGGTCCTGCGGACCGGCACCTTCCCCCTCGACGACGTCACCTGGCAGTACCCGCCCGCCGCCGCCCTCGCGGTCCTCTCCCCCGCCCTGCTGCCCTTCGTGGACTACACGTCGGCGTTCTTCGTGCTCGCCTTCCTGTCCGACGCGCTCGTCTGCGGACTGCTCCTGTACGCGGGCCGGCGGCCCGGCAAGTCCCTCCGTGGGGCCTGGGTGTGGGTCCTCGGCGTGGCGCTGCTCGGGCCGACCGTCTACGCCCGTTACGACGTCATGGTGACGGCCGTCGCGGTCGCCGCGCTGCTCGCCGGGGCACGGCACCCCCGCGTGATGGGGGCGCTCGCGGGGTTCGGCGCGCTGCTGAAGGTGTGGCCCGCCCTGCTGCTCGTCGGCATGCCACGCGCGCGTGCCACCCGGAGTTCCTGGGGCGCGGCGGCCGCCACCGCCCTCGGCCTGACCCTCGCCTTCCTGGTGACGATGCCCGGCGCGCTCGCCTTCCTGACCTTCCAGCGCGACCGCGGCACCGAGGTCGAGTCGCTCGGCGCGCTCGTCTTCCACGTCGCGCGCCACCTCGGCTGGCAGGGCGAGGTGCAGCTCAACTACGGCTCGGTGGAGTTCCTCGGCCCCTACGTCACGCTGGTCAGCACGGTGGCGCAGGGGCTCTCCGTGGCCGCCTTCTGCTGGCTCATCGGGTGGCGGCTCCGGGCCCGTGAGTGGTCGGCGAGCACGGTCGCGGACGCGGCCTTCGTCGCCGTTCTGCTGTTCACGACGACGAGCCGGGTGATCAGCCCGCAGTACCTGCTGTGGCTGGTCGGGGTCGCCGCCGTGTGCACGGCGTTTCGCGCGAGCCGCATGGCGCTGCCCGCGCGCCTGGTCCTCGCGGCCACGTTCGTCACGTTCCTGGAGTTCCCCGTGTGGTTCTCGCACGTGGTGGCGAGCGACCCGCTGGGCATCACCCTGCTCTTCGTGCGCAACGGCCTGCTCGTCGCGGCGGCGCTGCTCGCCTGCCGGAACCTGTGGCGGCAGACGGTGTCCGAACCGCGGACCCGGGCGCGGGCGTCGGCGTCGGCGTCCGAGGAGGTCAGCCGAGCTCGGCCCGCAGATACCTACGCCACTGCGCCGTGAACTCCTCCAGGGAGATGTCCAGGACGTCCCGCAGGGCGTCCTCCACCGCGCCGGGCCTCTTCTCGCGCTCGCCGACGGCTTCGTAGAAGTCCGTCAGGCTTTCCTCGCCCCACTGGTCCGCGATCATCCGACAGGCCAGCCACGACCCTTCGTACGCCTGCGCGAGCCTGCCCGCGTCCCCGCTGAAGCCGAAGTCGTCGTCCTCGGGGAGCGCGCCGGGCAGTCGCTCCTCCTGGACGGCGCTGCGCAGCTCGGGGGCGGCCTGTGCGGCGGTGCGGCCCGTGCCGCGGTAGCCCACCCAGTCGGCGAAGCCCTCGGAGAGCCACAAGGGGGTCGCCCGCGAGGTGTGCGCGCGGGTCGCGACATGGGTCGTCTCATGGGTGAGCACGACCTGTTTGCCGAAGTCGCCGAGCACGCCGTACGCCTCGGGGTTGACGATGATCCGGTCCGCGGGCGCCTCGCCGGAGCCGCCCGTCTCCCCCGTGGTCACCGCCGCGATCCCCTGGTAGCCGGAGGCGGGCGCCCCGAGCAGCCCCGCCATGCCGTCGAGGGACTTGGGCACCATCACGACGACCCGCCGCGGCCACTTCCCCTGCCAGGCGTCCCGCACCAGGGGAACCGCCCGGTCGGCGAGGGCCGCGTACTCGCGCAGCGTCGTCTTCTCCCGCTCGCCGCGTCCCACGCCGAGCACGAGGCTCTGAGCGCCCCGTACGGACGTCACCGGCCCCTGGTCCCAGAGTTGCTGCGTGGCCTTCTTCGCGGGCCGCTCAGCGACGACGTACCACCGCCCGTCGCGCTCCTGGAGCGTGAGCGAGCGCGAGGTGATGAGCGGCTCGCTGTCGTAGCCCTTGATGCGGTACCGCAGGTCGGCGGTCGCCGTGGCGCGCGCGCCGTCGCGCCGGAACGCGGTCAGGCGGTACTGCCAGGACTCCAGCGGGACCTCACGGAGGTTGTCGTAGGCCACGGCGGCTCCGGCGTCGCGGCCCGTCGCGCGGTACGCCTTCGCGTCCCGGTCGAGCAGCGCGTCCGCCCGCCGGTCGAGCAGCCTGCGCACGTCGCCGGGCGCGGCATCGGACGCCGTGGGTCCGCCGCACCCGACGAGCAGGGCGACACAGATCCCCGACACCCACGCCCCACGCCCGCGACCAGCCACGTTTCAGATCGTAAGGGCAACGGGCCGCGGACCGCCGGTCAGATCCGCGTCACCGACGAGACCGGCATCATGCCGACCGGGTCGTAGCGCACGGCGGCACCGGGGTAGGGGGCGTGCACGACCTGGCCGTTGCCCATGTACATCCCGATGTGGCTGGCGTCGTCGCGGTAGGCGACCAGGTCACCCGGCTGCGCCTGGGCCAGCGGCACCTGGCGCCCCGCATGGCGCTGGGCCTGCGAGGTGCGCGGCAGGCCGACGCCCGCCTGCGCGTACGACCACTGGGTGAGGCCCGAGCAGTCGAAGCCGGAGGGGCCGTTGGCGCCCCACACGTAGGGGCGGCCGATCGCCGACCGCGCCGCCGCGATGGCGGCCGCGGCCCGCGACGAGGACGGCCCCGCGCTCCCGAGGTCCGGCATCTCCTCACGTCCCGAGCGCGACGACCTGTCGTACTCCTCACGGTCCTGCGAGGACAGCGAGTTCAGGAGCCGGCGGGCCTCGGCGAGCTTGTGTTCGACGCTCCGCTTCTGGCGGGCGACGGCGGTGCGGCTCTTCTCCAGCTCGGCGAGCTTGTGTCCCGCCTCCGTGCGCTCCTGGGCGAGGCTGCGCTGGGCCTGCTGCAGATCGGTCAGTTCACCGGCCTGCCGGACGCTGATGCGGTCGAGCGTGGCCGCCCTGTCCAGGTAGCCGTCCGGGTCGGAGGAGAGCATCAGGACCAGGGAGGGGTCGATGCCGCCCGAGCGGTACTGCGCCCCGGCGAGCGAACCGAGCGCGCCGCGCATCGTGTTGATGCGCTCCTGGCCGCGGGCGACGCTGTCCTTGGCCCGCTCGACCTGCTCGCGCAGTGTGTCCGCGCGCTCGTCGGCCTTGTTGTACGCCTCGGTGGCCTTCTCGGCCTGCTCGAAGAGGCGGTCCACCTTGGCCTTGGTGGTCGCCGGGGTGTCCTGCGGTGCGGCGCCCGCCGGTGCGGCGAAGGCGGCCGCGGCGGTCGCCGCGGCGGCTGACAGGACGGTTACGCGCGTGCTCCGGTCCAGACCGGACAGCGCGGGACGACGATGGGACCCCACGGGAAGCCGCTCTCCCTCCGCATGACGGACCCCCGGGCGAACCGGGGGAAAATCCCCCGATGCGTCGGGGGAATGGGCGCGAGAGTAGCCGTGGGATCACGTCACGGCCAAAGACCCTGCCGTGCACACAACGTGACGCCCCGCCGGAGACGCAGGTCACCGACGGGGCGTGGGGTCAGCGTGAGTTGCCGGAATTCGCCCGTTTGGGCGGCACTCCGGTCGTTTCAGATGCGGACGCCGAACTGGAAGGAGCCGATGGTCGACATCGACTCGTAGCGCACCACGGCGCCCGGCTTCGGGGCGTGCAGCACCTGACCGTTGCCCGCGTACAGACCGACGTGCGCGAGGCTGTTGAAGAACACCAGGTCGCCGGGCTTCAGCTCGCCACGGCCGATCTTCGGGCCGTCGTTCTGCTGGGTGTACGTGGTCCGGGTGATCTGCACACCGGCCTGGTTGTACGCCCACTGCGTCAGGCCGGAGCAGTCGTAGGAGTTGGGGCCGCTGCCGCCGGAGACGTACGGCTTGCCGATCTGCGTCGCGGCGGCGCTCAGGGCGGCCTGGCCGCGCTGCGAGGCCGGCGCCTCCTTGCCGAGGTCCACGCGGTCGCCGGCGTCGCGGCTCGCGCGCTGCTCCTTGGCGGCGAGCTCCTGCTTCTCCTTGGCGGTGAGGGTGTTGAGCAGCTTCTGGGCGGCGCCGAGCTTGCTCTGGACTTCCTTCTTCTTCTTGCCCAGTTCCTTGCGCGTGTCGGCGAGGTCCTTGAGCTTGTCGGAAGCCTCCTTGCGCTCCTGCGCGAGGGTCCGCTGCTTCTCCTGGACTTTCTTGAGCGCCTCGACCTGCTGACTGCTCAACTGGTCCATGGTGGACGCCTTGTCGAGGTAGTCGTCCGGGTCGGCCGAGAGGAAGAGCTGGACGGAGGGGTCGATGCCGCCGGAGCGGTACTGCGCGCTGGCCATCGAACCGAGGCCGCCGCGGAGGTCGTTGAGGTCCTCCTGGCCGCGGGCCACCTTGTCCTGAAGCTCGCCGATCTCCTTCTCGAGCTTCTCCTGCTTCTCCTTGGCGCCGTTGTACCGGTCGGTGGCCCGGCCGGCGTCCTCGTAGAGCTTGTCGACCTTGGACTTGACCTCGTCCTTGCTCGGCTTCTCGCTCGGCGTCGCGTTGGCCGCCTGGGAGGTGAGTGCGACGGCAGCGGCGGCGGTCGCGGTGAGCACGGTCACGCGCGCGCGGCTCGGCTGCTTGGGTCGACGGTGGGACGCCACGAAGGCGGCTCCTTCTTCCTCCAGCCGCCTACCGAGACCCGGTCGGCGGGTACCACCGCTGTCACCCCGGATGGGTGATCAACCGAGCGGAGGTTCGAGGCGAGACCCTAGTGACCTTCTTGTGATCAGTTCAAATCCTGACCGGCAAAAAGTGGGGTGCGGGAGGCATATTTTACCGATAACGCACAGCCGGTGATGATCTCTTGACGCTACGTCGCGTCACCGGCGCCCCAATTCGGGCATAGGGCGCAGGAGTTACTTGCACCCCTTTAGGAGTGCGAAACCGGCGTACGCGGGGCGTGCGGGAACGGCGCGCGTCAGCCGCGCGAGAGCCGCTTCAGAAGAACGGCCGAAGCGACGGGCCGCGCACCCGCCTTCGCGATCCCGTCGGCCACCTCGCGGTCGGTCGAGACGACGACCACGGGGCGGCCGGGAGGCTCGGCGCGCACCAGCTGGCGGATCAGTTCGTCCGCGGTGACGCCCGCCTTGGAGAACAGCACCCGCACCCCGCGCGGCGGCGCGAGCAGTACGGGCGCGGCGAGTTCGGCCCCGTCGAAGACACAGGTCATCTCGGCGCCGGTCTGTGCGGCGAGCTGCGAGAGCGAGCCGAGCAGCCGCAGCCGCTGCTTCTCCAGGGGCATCGTCGGATAGCCGGTCTTGGTGACGTTGTAGCCGTCCACGACCATGTGCGCCTGCGGCAGCGCGAGCAACTGGTCGATGATCGCCGGGTCGTTCTCGGAGAGAGCGCGCGCGGCGATGTCCTTCGGCGTCATCCGCCCCGGCTCGACGGCGTCCACGGTCTCGGCGGGCCGCACGGAGACCGGCGGCAGGGCCAGTTCGCGGCGCAGCCCCTGGGCGGACTCCAGCACCGTGTCGAGCAGCAGCCGCACCCGCATGTCCTCGACGCTGCGGCCCTCGCGCGCCGCCCTGCGACTGGCCTCAAGGGCGGCCTCGGTCTCACTGAGCCGGGCCTTGAGCCGCCGGCCCTCGCTCTCGGCTGCGGACAGCTGCGCCTGGCCTTCGGCCCGCGCGGCGTCGTACTCGGCAGCGGCCTTGCGCAGGGCAGCCTCGCCGCGCTTGACGTCGCTGAGAGCGCCGCGCAGCTTGCGATGCATCGATTCGGCTTCCCTCTTCGCCGACTCCAGCTCGGTGCGCAGCCGCTCCGTCTCGGCCTTCGTCTGGCCGCGGGCCGCCGCGAGTTCCTCGCGCAGCCGTTCGAGCTCGGCCCGGGTCTCGTCGTCGACGCGCTCGGCGTCCGCCCGCAGGGCCTCCTCGCCCGCGGCGGTCACCAGCTTCACCCAGCCGGTGGGACGCAGCACATAGGCCGCGGCCGCCACGTCGAGGGGGTCCGCGGCCGGGGGCGGTGAGCCCGCGTCCAGGGCGCCGGTGAGCTCGGGCTGCGCCTCTCTGAGACGTTCGCCGATGCGCTGCCGGAAGAGCGCGTCGCCCTCCAGGGCCGCCGCCATCGCGTTGCCCGCGAACTTCGTGCGCCGGGTCGGCGTGAAGCGGGCGTACTGCCGCAACTGTGCGGGCAGTTCGCTGACCGTGAGGCCGCCGAAGCCGTCCGAGACGATCTGGACGACCCGTCGGCGCACTCCGTCGGGCAGCGGGCGGTCGAGCACCTCAGCGGCGCCGTCGTCCGGCTCCCCGCTCGCGCTCTCCACCATCCGTCACCCCACTAGCTGTGCGGGGCCCGCTCCGTCAGGAGCCGGCGCCCGGCCTGTCCACGAGTTCCACCTGGTCCACCGCGTTGCACCAGCGGCAGCGCACCGACTCGATGGTCTCACTGACCACCTCGCGTTCCTCGATGTTCGACTCACCGGCCAGGTCGAGGTGCACATATTCGACGACCTTCGAACTGCGGGTCACGTCGAAGCGCGTGAGGTTGCCGCAGAGCTGGCAGCGCCACCTGGTGGTGTCGGTCGGCAGAGGAACCGTCATCGTGGCTGTTCGCTTTCCTTCGGAATTCCATGGTGCGTGGTGCCCGTAACCCTAAGGCCTGTAAGGGTCTCCATGCGGCGGCCTCCCACCCGGCGGGGCGCTCTGTACGGTTTGCTGCCCTTACGTCATGCTCTGTTCATGATCAAGGCATGGGGTACGACGGCGGGCCGGATGCTCAGGGGGCAGTCCGCCCCGGTGACGTACGGCCTGATCGCCGCCTGCTGTCTGGTCTTCGTGATCTCGCCGGTGTCCGGCCTCAATCCCGCGTACGGCACCGGCGACGAGGTGCTCGCCGCCCAACAGGCCTACTTCGAGCGCTGGGGGGTGATTCCCTCCGAGCTGTTCAGCGGCGCGGCGCGGCCCCTGCTCGCCCCCGCCACCGCCCTCTTCGTGCACGGCAGCTGGCTGCACCTCCTGGGCAACATGCTCTTCCTCTTCGTCTTCGGGGCGATGGCCGAGGAACGGATGGGGCACGTCCAGTTCGCGCTCTTCTATCTCGGCTGCGGCTATCTCGCCCTGTTCGCCTACGCGGTCGCGCACGCGGGCTCCGACCAGACCCTGGTGGGCGCGTCGGGGGCGATCTCCGCGGTGCTCGGCGCCTTCCTGAGCCTCTTCCCGAAGGCGCGGGTCACCAGCCTCTTCCCGTTCCTCTTCTTCCTGCCGCTGCGGTTCCCTGCGTGGGTGGTGCTGCCCTTCTGGGTGGTGCTGCAGTGGCTCGCGGCCTGGCAGGGCGCGGCGGGGCCCGGAGTGGCCTATCTGGCCCACCTGGTCGGATTCTCCCTGGGCTTTCTGTACGCGTGGGGGCGCTACAGGTGGACGGCTAGAGTGAAGAAGCCAGCACCGGTTACCGAGGGAGACAGTCAGCCGTGATCACCGCGATCGTGCTCATCAAGACCAGCGTGGACCGGATCCCGGAGATCGCCGAGTCGATCGCCGCCCTCGACTGCGTCAGCGAGGTCTTCTCCGTGACCGGCACGTACGACCTGATCGCCATGGTGCGCGTCTCGCGCCACGACGACCTGGCCGACGTCATCCCCGGCAAGATCAGCAAGATCCCCGGCGTGGAGGGGACGGACACGCACGTCGCGTTCCGCACGTACTCGCAGCACGACCTCGAGGCGGCGTTCGCGATCGGCCTCGACTCCTGAGGCGTCCGGCCCCGGCCCGGCATCCGCTTGCCGGATGAGGGTTTCCTCATCTGCGGCTCATGCTTCCGACGCGATACGCCCCGCACGCTCACCGTCATGGTCTTCTCCCACCGCATGGCCGCCCTGGCCGCCGTCGTGGCGATCCCCCTCGGCATCGCCGCGACCAGCTACGCCCTGACCGACAGCCCCGAACCGCCCAAGGCCCCGCCCAAGGTGGAACTGGAGAGCGGCACCCCGTCCTCGTCGTCCTCGTCGTCGGCTCCCTCGTCGCCTCCGTCGCCGTCCGGGAAACCCACCACGCCCCGGCCGACGCCGAGCGACGAGACGGTGTCCCCGCCGCCGGTGAGCGAGAATTCCACGGGCGATGACGACGACGACGGCAACGACGGCAGCGGACAGGGCGACAACGACGACGACGGTCCCGGTGACGACGGCTGAGCGCCCGCACCGCTGGATATCCGCCCGTGTCCGCATCCTGCTCTGGCTGCTCGTGGTGATGGCCGTCGCGCTCACCGCGGTCGCGGCCACCACGCGTTCCGTCCTGCTGCGCGACGTCGACCACCGCATCGACCGGCTGCTCGCCCAGGAGACGGGGGAGTTCACCAACCTCGCGCGGGAAGGCGTCGATCCGCACACGGGCCGGAAGTTCACCGCGCCCGACCCCCTTCTGCGGCTCTTCCTCTCCCGGCAGTACGCCGACCCCGACGAGGAACTGCTCGGTCTGGTCGGCCGCTCCGGGAAACCGCCCGCCAAGAAGGAGCAGGCGCGCGAGCAGCGGATCGACCATCCGCTCGCCGAGGACCCCGCCGCGCTGCGCACGGTCTTCGACTCCCCCGACGCGACCGGCACGCTGCACCGCGACCGGGGCGAGGTCCGCTGGGCCAAGGTGGAGATCGCCGCGAGCGCCGGACATCCGGCGGCGGCGTTCGTCGTCGCCTTCCACCCGGAGGGCGAACAGGCCAAGGCGGGCGACGTGTTCACGATGCTGCTCGCCATCTCCGGGGTCGCGCTCCTGATGACGACCGGCATCGGCTGGGCGGTCGCGGGCCGCATCCTCAAGCCCGTACGCCTGGTGCGCACGACCGCGGCGCAGCTCACCGAACAGGACCTGACCCAGCGCATCCCGGTGCAGGGCAGGGACGACATCGCGGCGCTCGCCGAGACCTTCAACGGCATGCTGGACCGCCTGGAGCGCGCGTTCGCCGCGCAGCGCGAGTTCGTCGACGACGCGGGCCACGAGCTGCGCACGCCCATCACCATCGTGCGCGGTCATCTGGAGCTGATGGGCGACGACCCGGGAGAACGGGAGGAGACGGTCCGGATCGTCATGGAGGAGCTCGACCGGATGAGCCGCATCGTCGAGGACCTCCTGCTCCTCGCCAAGGCCGAGCGGCCCGACTTCGTCACCGCGCGGCCGGTACAGCTCGCCGAGCTGACCGCGGACGTCTTCGTCAAGGCACGGGCGCTCGGGGACCGGGACTGGAAGCTGGCCGAAGTGGCCGACGGAGAAACCGGTCTCGACCCGCAGCGCATCACCCAGGCGATGGTGCAGCTCGCCCAGAACGCCGTCCAGCACACCGTCCCCGGCCAGCGCATCGGCATCGGCTCACGCAGCGCGGCGGGCCGGATCGAGTTGTACGTCGCCGACAGCGGGCCCGGCGTCCAGGCGCAGGACGCCGCGGTCATCTTCGAACGCTTCCGGCGCGGCACCGCACGGCGTGGTGCCCGCGCCACCGGCGCCGGTCTCGGGCTCGCCATCGTGCGGGCGATCGCCGAAGGACACGGCGGCCAGGTCGAGTTGCGGCCCACGGAAGGCGGCGGCGCCACCTTCGTGCTCGTACTGCGAGAAGTACTGCGAGAACAGGAACCAGGACTGACATGAACCGGATTCTCATCGTCGAGGACGAGGAACGCATCGCCTCCTTCGTCGAGAAGGGCCTGCGCGCCAACGGCTTCACCACCAGCGTCGTCGGCGACGGCGACGCCGCGTACGACTACGCCCTGACCGGCGGCTTCGACCTCGTCGTCCTGGACATCGGCCTGCCGGGCAAGGACGGCTTCACGGTCCTGCGGCAGCTGCGCGAGGCCCGCGTGAGCACACCGGTCATCGTGCTGACCGCGCGCGACTCGGTCCGCGACACCGTGGCGGGCCTCGAAGGCGGCGCCGACGACTGGATGACCAAGCCGTTCCGTTTCGAGGAACTGCTCGCGCGGGTGCGCCTGAGGCTGCGTACGGCGGCGGGGGCGCCGGAGGTGACGGTACTGCGGGGCGGGGACCTGACGCTGGATCTGCGTACGCGCAGGGCGCGTTCGGGCGAGCGGACGGTGGACCTGACGGCGCGTGAGTTCGTGCTGCTCGAACTCTTCCTGCGCCATCCCGGGCAGGTCCTCTCGCGGGAGCAGATCCTGTCGCACGTGTGGGGGTACGACTTCGACCCCGGGTCCAACATCGTGGACGTGTACGTCCGGGCGCTGCGCAAGAAGCTGGGCGCGCAGCGCGTGGAGACGGTACGCGGGATGGGGTACCGCCTGCCGGGGTGAAGGGCGCCGTTTCGCCTCGCGCCCTCCCGGGTGAATTTCCTTTCATCCACGGCTCATTGAGGGCTCACGCCCGTCCCCGAGGCTCAGTGCGTGACCCTGAATCCCCGCCAAGCCATCACCCTCTGCGTCGCGCTGAGCCTGTGCGCGCTGCTCCTGGTGCCGGGCAACTTCCCCGGCCTGAGCGGCGACGCACGGCTCACCCTCGGCGTGTTCGCCCTGGCGACCTGCGCGTGGATCAGCACCCCGATCGACGACACGTACATCGCGCTTGGCGCGGGGCTCGCGCTCACCGCGACCGGGGTGATCAGCAGCGACACGCTCTTCGGCACCCTCGGTGACGAGACGGTCTGGCTGCTGATCTGCGCCTTCGTGCTGGCGGCCGCGGTCGCCCGCAGTGGTCTGGCGGGCCGGGCGGCGGCCTTTCTGGTCAGCGGGGCGCGCAGCGTACGGCAGTTGACGCATCTGACGACGGCCGCCCTGGTCGTGACGGCCTTCGCGGTGCCCGCCACATCGGGCCGCGCCGCGCTGGCGCTGCCGGTCTTCCTGGCGCTCGCGAAGGTACTCGCCGACCGCAAACGCCTCGTGGTGATGCTCGCGCTGCTGTTCCCGACCGTGATCCTGCTCTCCGCGGTCGCGACCCTGATCGGCGCGGGCGCGCATCTGATCACGGTGTCCGTGCTGTGGGAGGCCACCGGGGAGCGGATCGGCTTCACGCAGTGGATGCTGCTCGGCCTCCCGCTCGCCGTCGCCTCCTCCCATCTGGCCGCGGAAGCGGTCCTGTTGACGACGACGCGGCGGGCCGACCGCCAGGGCCCGGTGCACATCACCGTCGAACAGCTCCAGGAGCACAGCGAGCAGCCGGTGACCGGGACCTGGGAGCCCGCCGAGACCCGTTGCGCGCTCCTCCTCGCCACGGTCGTCGCCCTGTGGTGCAGCGAGCCGCTGCACCAAGTCCCGCCCGCCGTCGTCGCGTTGATCGGGGCGGTCGTCGCCTCGTCCCCCGCCCTGGGCACCGTACGCCTCAAGGACGCGCTGAAGACCGTGCCCTGGGCGCTGCTGCTCTTTATGGCGGCGACGATGGCGATGGGCGTCGCGCTCGCCGAGTCGGGGGCGGCCAAGTGGCTGGTGGGCGGGGTCCCCCTCGATGTGCCGCCCTGGCTCTTCCTGGCCCTCGTGGTGGCGGTCAGCACGGCCGCGCACCTGGTCCTGCAGTCCCGTTCCGCCCGCTCGTCCGTCCTGGTCCCGCTGGTCGTCGCGGCGGCCGTCGGCGCGGGCGTCAACCCGGTCGCCGCCGCGCTCGCCTCCACGGCCGCCGCCGGCTTCTGCCACACCCTGCCCGCCTCCGCGAAGCCCGTCACGCTCTTCGCCGACATCCCGGGCACCCCCACCTACACCCCGCGCGACCTGCTGCGCCTCTCCGCGGTCCTGGCACCGCTGACCGCCGCCCTCGTCCTGCTCTTCGCCGTGGCGCTCTGGCCGCTGCTCGGCGTACCCGTCCGCTGATCCCGCTGTCGCATCCACTCTGGAGACCCACGTGCTGACCCACTTCGCCATCGCCCCCAGCGGTTTCAAGGAGTCCCTGTCCGCGCAGTCCGCGGCCGAGGCCATCGCCGAAGGAGTACGCCGCGTCGTCCCGCACGCCGAAACCGATCTGATCCCCTTGGTGGACGGCGGCGAGGGCACCGCGCGCGCCCTGGCCGGCTCGGGCGGCGGCCGTCTGGTCGCGCTGCCCGCCACCGGCCCCGTCGGCCAGCGGATCGGCACGCACTTCGCGCTGCTCCCGGACGGCACGGCGGTCGTGGAGATGGCGGCCGTGGCGGGGCTCTCGCTCGTCCCCCGTGATCTGCGCGACCCGGGCGCCACGACGACGTACGGCGTCGGCGAACTGATCGGTGCCGCACTCGACGCGGGCGCCCGCCGCATCCTGGTGGGCTGCGGCGACTCCGGCACGTCGGACGGGGGCGCGGGGGCGCTGCAGGCACTCGGCGCCCGGCTCCTGGACGGGGACGGGTGGGAACTGCCGCGTGGCGGGCGGGAGTTGACCCGGCTGAGCCGCATCGACCCCTCGGGCCTCGACCCCCGCCTGCGGGACACCGAGATCCGCGTAGCCTGCAACCCCTTCAACGTCCTGACCGGCGAGCGCGGTGTCGCCCGCGTCTTCGGCCCCCAGAAGGGCGCGACGCCCACGCAGGTCGAACAGCTGGCGGCGGGCCTCGAACACTGGGCGCACGTCCTGACCCGCGACCTGCACGCCACGGGAGACCTCGCCCTCGGCCCCGGAACAGGCGCGTCCGGCGGCCTGGGAGCAGGACTCGCGGCACTCGGCGCCCAGCTGCTCCCCCGCTTCGACGTCCTCCTCGACCACCTGGACCTGAACGCCCGCCTGGCCCGCGCCGACCTCGTCGTCACCGCCGAGGGCGCCCTCGACCACCAGACGCCCCGCGGCAAGGTGCCGGCCGAGGTGGCGCGCCGGGCCAAGCTGTTCGGCCGCCCCGTCCTGGTCCTCGCGGGCACCATCGGCCAGGGCGCCCACCACGTACGGGCGGAGGGTGTGGACGCCTACAGCGCGATCCTGCCCGCGCCGGTCTCGCTCACCGAGGCGCTCGGCCGTGGTGGCGAGTTCCTCACCGACGCGACCGAACGAGCCCTGCGGATGATCGTCCTGGGGTCACGCCTGAGGGGACGGTCCAAGGCTCAGGCGGCGTTGGTGTCCGGCACGCAACGCCCGTCCTCGGTGCGGTAGTTCCAGCGTGCGCCGTCCGCCACGAGCTCCTTGACGGCGCGCACGAAACGCTCCACGTGCTCGTCCGGGGTGCCCGCGCCGAAGCTGACGCGGATCGCGTTCAGGGACTTCTCGCCGGGCGCGGCCTCGGGGGCACCGCACTCGCCCTGGGTCTGCGGGTCGCTGCCGAGGAGGGTGCGCACCAGCGGGTGGGCGCAGAAGAGGCCGTCGCGTACGCCGATGCCGTACTCGGCGGAGAGCGCGGCGGCGAAGTGCGAGCTGTTCCAGCCCTCCACGACGAAGGAGATGACACCGACGCGCGGCGCGTCGTCGCCGAAGAGCGAGAGCACCTTCACGGCGGGCACCTCGGCGAGGCCCTCGCGGACCTTGGCGATGAGGTGACGCTCACGGGCGACGAGCTCGTCGAAGCCGGCCTCGGTCAGCGCCTTGCAGGCGGCGGCGATGGAGTACACGCCGATGACGTTCGGCGAACCGGCCTCGTGCCGCGCCGCGGTGTCGTGCCACTCGACGTCCACTCCGCCGTCCGTACGCCGCGCGACCTTCCGCGACGCGCCGCCGCCCGCGAGGTACGGCTCGGCCGCCCGCAGCCAGTCGGAGCGGCCCGCGAGGACGCCCGATCCGAAGGGCGCGTACAGCTTGTGGCCGGAGAAGGCGACCCAGTCGACGTCCAGCTCAGCGATGGAGACCGGGTGGTGGGGCGCGAGCTGCGCGGCGTCCAGGACGATGCGGGCACCGTGCGCGTGAGCGGCGGCGGCCAGCTCCTTGACCGGCCACAGCTCACCGGTGACATTCGACGCGCCGGTCACGCAGACCAGGGCGGGGCCGTAGGGGTCGCGGTCGGCGAGGGCGCGCTCCAGGGTGGCGACGGCCTGGTCGGCGGTGCGCGGGGCGTTCAGGTACGTCACGCGGGCGTCGCGCCACGGAAGCAGCGAGGCGTGGTGCTCGGTCTCGAAGACGAAGACCTGGCAGTCGGCGGGCAGCGCGGCGGCGAGCAGGTTGAGCGAGTCGGTGGTCGAGCGGGTGAAGACGACCTGGTCGTCCTCGCGGCAGCCGAGGAACTCGGCGACGGTGACCCGGCTGTTCTCGAAGAGGTCGGTGGAGAGCTGCGAGAGGTACCCGGCACCGCGGTGCACGCTGCCGTAGTACGGCGCGTAGGCGGCCACGTCGTCCCACACCCGCTGCAGGGCCGGGGCGCTGGCCGCGTAGTCGAGCGCGGCGTAGGTCACCTCGCCGCCGGTGACGAGCGGCACGGTGACGTCACGGCCGAGCACCGGCAGCGGCGCGGCACAGCAGGGGTCGGCGGACTCGGCGGAGACGGACTCGGCGGAGACGGCTTCGGTGGTGGCGACAGAGCGTGCGGACATGGCGAACTCCCGTGGGAAGGCAGGCGAGTTCACTGCGAGAGCGCGCGTACGGCGCCGCAGTGAAGAAGAAAAAGGGGGTGCGGAAAAGGGGCCGGAAAGCCCTATCGCATTCGCTTGCTCACGAGACTGCTCCCTTGAGGACCAGGACCCCAGGGTTGTTCGCAGGGGTCCGCGCTTGCCATGGACCTTGCTGTCCACGGCCTGGTCTTCACCCGGGGCACCCCGCCACGGACGGAGGGTTGCCGGACAGCGAGCCGGGGCCTAATCGCTGTCACTCATGACCTGCGCAGCATCTTGCCACACGATCTTCTCGGTGCCCACCGCAGTCCGGATGCCGGACTGCGGTGGGCGCCACACTCACCTGTTGCTGGCCGCCACCCACAGCTCGAGGGCCTTCTTCGCCGACCCGGAGTCGATCGACTCCGCCGCCTTCGCGATGCCGGCGCCGATCTGCTCCACCAGGGTCCCCTCGCCCGGCGAGAGGGCCACCAGGGCCGCCGCCGTGTTGAGCAGGACGGCGTCCCGCACAGGGCCCTTCTCGCCGTCCAGGAGGCGCAGCGCCACCTCGGCGTTGTACGAGGCGTCGGCGCCCCGCAGCGCCTCGACGGGGACGAGGTCGATGCCGACGTCCCGCGGGTCGAAGGCCTCCTCGCGCACGGCTCCGTCCCGCACCACCCAGACCCGGGAGGTCGAGGTGGTCGTCAGCTCGTCGAGACCGTCGTCGCCGCGGAAGACCAGGGAGGAGTGCCCGCGCTCGGCGAAGACCCCGGCCACGATCGGCGCCATCCTCGGGTCGGCCACGCCGACCGCCTGGGCCCGCACCTTGGCCGGGTTGGTGAGCGGACCGAGGGCGTTGAAGACGGTCCGGATGCCCAACTGGCTGCGCGCCCCGCCCGCGTGCCGCAGCGCCGGGTGGAACTTCACGGCGAAGCAGAAGGTGATCCCGGCTTCCTCGGCCACCTCGACGACGCGATGCAGCGGCAGCTCCAGGTTCACCCCGAGCTTCTCCAGGACGTCGGAGGCTCCCGAGGCGCTGGATGCGGCGCGGTTGCCGTGCTTGACGACCTTCGCGCCCGCGCCCGCGGCCACGATCGCGGACATCGTGGAGATGTTGACGGTCTTGGCTCCGTCACCGCCGGTGCCGACGATGTCGACGGTCCGCCCCGGCACCTCGATCACGTTCGCGTGCTCGTACATCGTGCGGACGAGGCCGGAGATCTCGTCCACGGTCTCGCCCTTGGCCCGCAGGGCGACGACGAAACCCGCGATCTGCGCGTCGGTCGCCTCGCCGCGCATGATGCGGTCCATGGCCCAGGCCGTGTCCTCGGCGCTCTGGTCGCGGCCGTCGAGCAGGCCGTTCAGTACACCGGGCCAGGAACGGGCCGCCGCGGTGTCGCCTCCTGCGGGGGTCACAGCGCTCATCTGCCGCTCCTGGGTTCGTTCAGACGTAGGACAGGAACACCTTATCCAGCTCCGGGGACGGCAAAGAGCCCCGTCCATGCACTGGATGCATGGGACGGGGCTCTCGCCGTGGCGACCTGGGTCGGAACTTCGATACGTCAGAGCTTCAGGGATCAGTGGTGGCCGTGGCCGCTCGTGATCTCCTTGTACTCCTCGGTGGTGGGCTTGGGGATCTGGTTGTCCTCCCCGTAGTAGCCCTTGCTGAGCTTGGCCCGGAGCTTCTGCGAACCGGACACCTTGCGCTCGACGCCGTTCTCGTCGACCGCGGGGCCGATCTCGAGCGGCGCGTACTGCTCGTGCGCGGTGAGCGTGTGCAGCTGCTCCTGGCCCAGCGGCTCGTGGACCTCGATGAACTCACCGTGCGGCAGGCGCTTGATGATGCCCGACTCGCGTCCGTGCAGGACCTTGTCCTTGTCACGCCGCTGCAGACCCAGGCAGATCCGCTTGGTGATGATGAAGGCGAGGACCGGTGCCACGAAGAAGGCGATGCGCACGAACCAGGTGATCGCGTTGATCGACAGGTGGAAGTGCGTGGCCCAGAGGTCGTTTCCACCACCGATCAGCAGCACCATGTACCAGGTGATCCACGCGACACCGAAGCCCGTACGGGTCGGGACGTTGCGCGGGCGGTCCAGGATGTGGTGCTCGCGCTTGTCGCCGGTGACCCAGGACTCGATGAACGGGTAGACCGCGATGGCGACCAGGACCAGCGGGAAGATCACCAGCGGGATGAACACGCCCAGGACGAGCGTGTGACCCCAGGCGTTGATCTCCCAGCCCGGCATGACACGGATCAGGCCTTCGGAGAAGCCCATGTACCAGTCGGGCTGCGCTCCGGTGGAGACCTGGTCCGGACGGTAGGGACCGAGCGCCCAGATCGGGTTGATCGTGGCGATCGCCGAGATGGCCGCGATCACACCGAAGACCAGGAAGAAGAAGCCTCCGGCCTTCGCCATGTAGACGGGCAGCAGCGGCATGCCGACGACGTTCTTGTTCGTCTTGCCGGGTCCCGCGAACTGGGTGTGCTTGTGGTAGAAGACCAGGATCAGGTGCGCCACCACGAGCCCGAGCATGATGCCCGGCAGCAGCAGGATGTGCACCGAGTAGAACCGGGCCACGAAGTCGCCGCCGGGGAACTCCCCGCCGAACAGGAACATCGCCAGGTACGTGCCCACGATCGGCACGGACAGGACGGCGCCCTGCATGAAGCGCACACCGGTACCGGAGAGCAGGTCGTCGGGGAGCGAGTAACCGGTGAAGCCGGTGAACATGCCCAGGACGAACAGCAGGAACCCGAAGACCCAGTTGACCTCGCGGGGCTTGCGGAAGGCACCCGTGAAGAAGACGCGCATCATGTGCACGAACATCGCCGCGAGGAAGATCAGCGCCGCCCAGTGGTGGATCTGCCGGATCAGCAGACCACCGCGCACATCGAAGCTGATGTGCATGGTCGAGTTGAACGCCTCGGACATCAGCTGGCCCTGCAGCGGGATGTAGCTGCCGTGGTACTCCACCTCGTTCATCGACGGGTGGAAGAACAGGGTCAGGTACACACCCGTGAGGATGATGATGATGAAGCTGTAGAGGCAGATCTCACCGAGCATGAAGGACCAGTGGTCCGGGAAGATCTTGCGCATGTTGGCCTTGGCCAGGGAGTAGATCCCCAGACGTCCGTCGGCCCAGTCGGCGACCCGCTCTCCGGCGGGCGCCTCCTTCTTGCGCGTCTCAGTCGTCTTAGTGCTCATCCGCGCTCCCAGAAAGCAGGACCGACGGGCTCAGCGAAGTCGCCGAGCGCCTCGAGGTAGCCCTCTTCGTTCACGGCGATGCGCAGCTGCGGCAGCGCGTGACCGGCCGGGCCGAAGATCACTCGGGCACCGTCGGAGAGGTCGAAGGTGGACTGGTGACACGGGCAGAGGACGTGGTGCGTCTGCTGCTCGTACAGGGAGATCGGGCAGCCGACGTGGGTGCAGATCTTGGAGTACGCGACGACACCGTCGTGCGACCACTCGAGCTCCTGCTTGTCCTTGATGTTGTCCGGCTGGATCCGGACGATCATCAGGGCCGCCTTGGCGATCTCCTTCTGGAAGTCGTGATCGTGCTCCTCCAGGCCCTCGGGCTTGGCGAAGGTCAGCGAGCCGACCTGGATGTCCGAGGGACGCAGCGGCTCGTTCGTGTTCATGTTCACGAGCAGCTTGCCCTTGGCCCACAGGGTGTGCCGCAGCTTGTCCTCCGGCAGCGGACCGAGGTCACGCAGCAGGACGACGCCGGAGAGCGGCACCATGGCCAGCGCGCCGAACATCGTGTTGCGGATCAGCTTGCGCCGGCCGAACTGCGACTCCGCGGCACCGGCCTTGAAGTCGGCCATGACCTTGGCCTTGACCTCGGGCTCGGCCTCGATCGGGTGTCGCTCGTCGGCGACCTCCACGTCGGACATCAGGGTGCGGGCCCAGTGGACCGCTCCCGCGCCGATGCAGAACAGCGCGATACCCAGGGTCATGCCCAGGGAGAAGTTCAGCGCGCTGATGTGACCGATCGGCCAGATGTAGACGCGCTTGTCGACCGGGAAGGCCACGTACGAGGCGATGAAGCCGATCGTGGCCAGCATCGACAGCGTGAACAGGAAGGCGACCGCACGCTCGGACCGCTTGGCGGCCCGCTCGTCGATGTCCTGGACACGGTGCTCGTGGGGCGGAAGGCCCGGGTCGGCGAACGGGTTCTCGTCCGCGACGGCCACCGAGCCGTGCTCGGTCTCCTGCACGCTGGGCAGGTTCTCTTCTGATTTCTCTTGGCTACTCATGACTTCTTGGCCTTTGCGGTCCGAGCGGCGACCCACACGGCGACCGCGATCAGCGTGCCGAGACCGAAGATCCAGCCGAACAGGCCTTCACTGACCGGACCCAGGCCACCCAGCTTGAGACCGCCAGGGCTCTCGGTCTGCTCGCCGTTGACCGCGTCGAGGTACGCGATGATGTCCTTCTTGTTCTTCTCCGGCATCACGGTGTCGGGGAAGGACGGCATGTTCTGCGGGCCGGTCTGCATGGCCTCGTAGATGTGCTTCGGGGAGACATCCTCCAACGAAGGAGCGAACTTGCCCTTCGTCAACGCGCCACCCTCACCGGTGAAGTTGTGGCACTGCGCGCAGTTGGTGCGGAACAGCTCGCCACCCTTGGCGATGTCCGCCCCGTCCGGGCTGTACTGCTTCTCGGTGGGGATGGTCGGGCCAGCGCCCAGCGAGGCGATGTACGCCGCGAGCTGGTCGATCTGGGCCTGGTTGTAGATGGCCTTCTTCTTCGGCGCCTGGGCGCCCGGCTGCTGGAGCGGCATACGGCCGGTGCTGACCTGGAAGTCGACGGCGGCTGCGCCGACGCCCACCAGGCTAGGACCGTCGGAGGACCCCTGACCGCCGGTTCCGTGGCAGCTGGAGCAGCCCACGGAGTACAACTTCTTGCCCTCGTCGATGGCGAGGGACTGGGCGGTGTCGTCGGCCTGCGCCTTGTCCGCGGGTGCGAACGCGGCGTACAGCCCCCCGGTGGCCGCCAGCGCGAGGAGTAGGACGACGACCGCCGCCAGCGGGTGGCGTCGTCGTGCGGAGAGCTTTTTCACGGATTACCCCGGTGTCAGGATCTTCTGCGTCGATGCTTCTGGAATGAGTCGGAACGTCGGGCCCGGCGGGCCCGGCCCCGTTTACTTGATCATGTAGATCGTGGCAAAGAGACCGATCCAGACAACATCGACGAAGTGCCAGTAGTAGGACACGACGATGGCTGCGGTCGCCTGCTCATGGGTGAACCTCTTGGCCGCGTACGTCCTGCCGAGGACCAGCAGGAAGGCGATGAGACCGCCTGTCACATGCATGCCATGGAAGCCGGTGGTCAGGTAGAACACCGATCCGTACGGGTCGGACGAGAGCGAGAGGCCCTCGTGCTTGACCAGCTCGGTGTACTCGAAGACCTGACCGCCGATGAAGACCGCACCCATGATGAAGGTGACGATGAACCACATCCGGAGCTTCTTCACGTCACCACGCTCAGCGGCGAACACGCCTAGCTGACACGTGAGAGAGGAGAGCACCAGGATCGTGGTGTTCGTCGCCGAGAACGGGAAGTTCAGCGCGGACGCCATTTCCTTCCAGTGCTCAGGTCCTGTCACCGATCGCAGGGTGAAGTACATCGCGAAGAGGGCCGCGAAGAACATCAGCTCGGAACTCAGCCAAATGATGGTTCCGACGCTGGTGAGGTTCGGCCGATTGACCGGCGGGTGCGCGTGCCCGGTATCTACTGTCGTTGCTGTCGCCACGACCGACATTATGTCGGTCGCTTATCCCGCCCTCACCCCGGGGGGTGCCGTTCGGAGTGTCTGCGGGGTGTGTCCTGCCCGTATGGCCCATCGAAGGGCTGTCCGAACCGCTGTTGACGGGGTGTCCGGAGAGGTAGCATCCGCGCATCGGTCCCCGGCCGAATGCCCTCAACGAAGCGGAGGAACAATGCAGCCGACCGCCACGGTGCTGGTCTACAGCGACAACGCGAGCACCCGCGAGCAGGTCCGGTTGGCCACCGGACGCAGGCCGGCGGCGGACGTTCCCGCGGTCGAGTTCATCGAGTGCGCGACGCTGCCCGCCGTGCTGAAGGAACTCGACCGGGGCGGCATCGACGTCTGCGTCCTGGACGGCGAGGCCACTCCCGTCGGCGGCATGGGGGTCTGCCGTCAGCTCAAGGACGAGATCTTCCGGTGCCCGCCCGTCCTGCTGCTCATGGGACGCCCGCAGGACGCCTGGCTGGCCACCTGGAGCCGCGCGGAGGCCGCGGTCACCCTTCCGGTCGATCCGGTCGAGTTCGCGAACTCCCTGGCCGCCCTCCTGCGCGAGAAGCTGGCCGTCCAGGCCTGACGCCACGGCAGAAGGCCCCGCGCCTCGGCACGGGGCCTTCTGTGCTGTTCTGCGGAGCCGCTAGACCTGCGGCCGCAGCCGGGCCGCGTCGAGCGCCGTGGGGCCTTCCTTGGCGCCGCCGAGCAGCGCGCTGCCGTCCCGCCAGTTCTTCCAGTCGACGTTCCAGTCGCCGAAGCCGTTGCCGAACGGGTCCATGTCCGCGCCGTAGCTGTTGACGACCCGCACGATGTCACCCTGCCGGACGGTCTCGTAGAACCAGGCGGCGTTGCTGGTGCTCATGCCCGTGCAGCCGTGGCTGGTGTTCGCGTTCCCCTGCGAGCCGACCGACCAGGGGGCGGCGTGCACGTACTCACCGGAATCGGTGACCCGCGTCGCGTAATAGACCATCTTGTCGTAGAAGTCCGATGCGCCGATGCTGGCACTGGTCATTCGTACGGAGTACTCCTTGCCCAGCACCACCTTGACGCCGTTGCGCGTGGAGTAGCCGGGCTTGCCCGTCGTCACCGGCATGGAGTTGATCTCCTCGCCGTTGCGGTAGACCGTCATCCAGTGCGAGCCGGCGTCCGTGACGGCCTCGATGCGGTCGCCGATGGTCATCCGCAGCGGCTTGGCCTCACCGCCCCAGAGCCTGTCGCGGACCTTGATGCCCGCGAGGTTGCTCCGGACGTTGACGGTGGCGCCCACGGGCCAGTACTCCTTGGGCCGGTAGTGCAGCGTCTTGCTGTCCACCCAGTGCCACACGCCCTTCGTGGCGGGCTGCGTCTCGACCTTCAGCGAGCGCTCCACGATGGCCCTGGCCTTCTTGTCCTTCACCTTGGCGCTGAGCTTGGCCGTGACCGGCTGCCCCACCCCGTACTTGCCCGATTCGGGGCCGAAGGTGACGTCGAGCCGCTTCTTCTTGGCCGCCTCGTTCGTGTCGAAGGTCAGGACCTTGCGGCCCGGCGAGCCCTCCTCGTCCTCCGTGCTGACCCGCACCGTGTAGTGCGCGCCCGCCGCGAGAGGCTCCGTGCTGTGCCAACGGGCGCCGTCGGCGGCGAGTTCACCCGCCACGTACCGCCCCTGCGCGTCGGTGGCCGTCACATCGGTGATGCGCCCGTCCTCGCCCTGGGCGGTGACCTCCAAGGGCTTGTCCGGATCCGCCTTCTGACTGCCCACCGGGCCGTTGAAGGCGATCTGGCCTGCCGCGTCGTACGGCTTCGCCGAGAGCGGATGGCCGTCGGAGCTGCCGCACGCCGTGGCTCCCACCCCGAGGGCGGCCACCAGCATGGTGCAGCTCAGTACCGTGCGGATTCGCGGTGAGTGGCTCATGAACTCACGGTATGGACGTTCCCGGGCTCCGGCGCGCCGAGTGACCCGTACGAGTGTCAAGCGCGACACGCCGAAGGGCCCGGACGCTCCTGACGGAGTGTCCGGGCCCTTCGGTGGAGCGCGAGGTCACAGACTCACTGGGTCTGGTTCTCGCCCCGGTAGTACTCGAAGACCCAGCCGAAGAGGCCGATCATCAGGATGGGGGCCGAGAAGTACAGCAGCCACCAGCCGAAGACGACGCCCATGAAGGCGAGCGCGCCACCGATGGCCAGCGAGAGCGGCTGCCAGCTGTGCGGGCTGAAGAAGCCCACCTCGCCGGCCTCGTCCGCTACGTCGGCCTCCTTGTTGTCCTGTGCGGCCGCGTCGACACGCCGGGCCGTGAAGGCCAGGTAGTAGCCGATCATGATGCACAGGCCGAACGCCAGGAACAGCGCGGTCGTACCCGCCGGCTCCTTGGACCACCAGCCGTAGACGATCGCCATGACGAGCACGAAGACGCTCAGCCAGATGAACATCTTGCCTTGGACCTTCACTTGCCGGCCTCCTTGCCGCCCGCGAGCGCCTTGCCACCGTGATCGGCGTTCTCGAGCTGGTCGAGAGCCGCGATCTCAGGGTGATGCAGGTCGAACGCCGGGGATTCGGAACGGATCCGCGGCAGGGTGAGGAAGTTGTGCCGCGGCGGCGGGCAGGACGTCGCCCACTCGAGCGAACGGCCGTAGCCCCACGGGTCGTCGACCTCGATCTTCTTGCCGTACTTGGCCGTCTTCCAGATGTTGTAGAAGAACGGCAGGATCGACAGGCCGAGCAGGAACGAGGAGATCGTCGAGATCGTGTTCAGCGCGGTGAAACCGTCGGCCGCGAGGTAGTCCGCGTAACGACGCGGCATGCCCTCGGCGCCCAGCCAGTGCTGCACCAGGAACGTGCCGTGGAAGCCGATGAACAGCGTCCAGAAGGTGATCTTGCCGAGCCGCTCGTCCAGCATCTTGCCGGTGAACTTCGGCCACCAGAAGTGGAAGCCGGAGAACATCGCGAAGACCACGGTGCCGAAGACGACGTAGTGGAAGTGCGCGACCACGAAGTACGAGTCGGAGACGTGGAAGTCCATCGGCGGCGAGGCCAGGATGACGCCGGTCAGACCACCGAAGGTGAAGGTGATCAGGAAGCCGACGGCCCAGAGCATCGGTGTCTCGAAACTCAGTGAGCCCTTCCACATCGTTCCGATCCAGTTGAAGAACTTCACGCCCGTTGGCACGGCGATCAAGAACGTCATGAAGGAGAAGAACGGTAGGAGCACGCCACCGGTGACGTACATGTGGTGCGCCCACACGGTCACGGAGAGACCCGCGATGGCGATCGTCGCGCCGATCAGACCCATGTAGCCGAACATCGGCTTACGGGAGAAGACCGGGATGACCTCGGAAATGATTCCGAAGAATGGCAACGCGATGATGTACACCTCTGGATGGCCGAAGAACCAGAAGAGGTGTTGCCACAGCAACGCGCCGCCGTTGGACGCGTCGAAGATATGGGCGCCGAATTTACGGTCCGCCTCAAGGGCGAACAGCGCGGCGGCCAGAACCGGGAAGGCCAGCAGGACCAGAACCGCGGTCAGCAGGACGTTCCACACGAAGATCGGCATCCGGAACATCGTCATGCCAGGAGCACGCATACAGATGATCGTGGTGATGAAGTTGACCGAACCGAGGATCGTGCCGAAGCCGGAGAAGGCCAGACCCATGATCCACATGTCGGCGCCGATGCCCGGCGAGCGGACGGCGTCCGACAGCGGGGAGTAGGCGAACCAGCCGAAGTCGGCCGCACCCTGCGGGGTGAGGAAGCCGGCCACCGCGATGAGCGAGCCGAAGAGGTACAGCCAGTACGCGAACATGTTCAGCCGCGGGAACGCCACGTCGGGCGCGCCGATCTGCAGCGGCATGATCCAGTTCGCGAATCCGGCGAACAGCGGCGTCGCGAACATCAGCAGCATGATCGTGCCGTGCATCGTGAACGCCTGGTTGAACTGCTCGTTCGACATGAGCTGCGAGCCGGGACGAGCGAGTTCGGCGCGCATGAAGAGCGCCATGACGCCGCCGATGCAGAAGAACGCGAACGACGTGACCAGGTAGAGCGTGCCGATGGTCTTGTGGTCGGTGGTCGTCAGCCACTTGATCACCACGTTGCCCGGCTGCTTGCGCCGTACCGGCAGTTCGTCCTCGTACGAGTCTTCTGCTGCCGCGGCACCCTGAGGTTCGTTGAGGATGCTCACAGGTTGTTCGTCTCCCGGTTCTTCTCGTGCTTCGTCTGCTCGATGCCGGCCGGGATGTAACCGGTCTGGTTCTTCTTCGCCAGGTCCTCGAGGTGCTTCTGGTAGCGCTCGGGGGAAACGACCTTGACGTTGAAGAGCATCCGGGAGTGGTCGACACCGCAGAGCTCGGCGCACTTGCCCATGAAGGTGCCCTCCTTGTTCGGAGTCACCTCGAAGGCGTTCGTGTGGCCCGGGATGACGTCCTGCTTCATGAGGAACGGCACCACCCAGAAGGAGTGGATGACGTCACGCGAAGTCAGTACGAACCGGACCTTCTCGCCCTTGGGGAGCCAGAGGGTCGGGCCGGGGTTGCCGTTCTGCGGGTTCCGCTGGCCGGGCGTACCGACGTCGTAGACGCCACCGGCGTTGGACGGGAACGCATCACGGAACTTGTCCGGGATGGCCTCCAGCTCCTTGGCAGACTTCGCGTCTCCCTTGTCGGAACCCGGCACGTCCTCGATGTAGTTGAAGCCCCAGCTCCACTGGTAGCCGACCACGTTGACCGTGTGGGCGGGCTTGTCCTCGAGAGCGAGGAGCTTCGTCTCATCACGTGCCGTGAAGTAGAAGAGCACCGAGACGATGATGAGGGGCACCACCGTGTAGAGCGCCTCGATGGGCATGTTGTAACGCGTCTGCGGAGGTACCTCGACCTTGGTGCGGCTGCGCCGGTGGAAGATGACACTCCACAGGATCAGACCCCAGACCAGCACGCCCGTGGCGAGCGCTGCCGCCCACGAGCCCTGCCAGAGGGAGAGGATCCGAGGAGCCTCCTCCGTTACGGGGGTGGGCATACCAAGGCGGGGAAAGTCCTTGTATGTGCAACCGGTCGCGGTTGCCAAGATCAGGCCCGCAGTCAGCACCTGCGGCAGCTTCCGCCGCATCGGGCGCCGCGACGAGCGGTCGGAGCCGTTGGGACTCACGTAGCGCCTTCCCGAGAGTCTCGGCCCGCGCGGTCGGGTGCGGCCTTCTCGGTCGTCGGTCGCCGCCCTGCGGCGGGCAGGGGTTTGGATGTTTATGCGGGCCAAACCTTACTGGACGCTATTTGGGGTCGCGCGGGGAGGGTGCCTAACGCGCCGCGGGTCACTCCGAAGGGTGTTATGCCCGGCCCGCAGCGGCTTTCTGACGGGAGGTCCGGCCGTCCGGTGGCCCGGCGGAACAGCCCGGTCCGCGGCTGCGGGGCTGTCGTGGCTGATCGCGCAGTTCCCCGCGCCCCTTCAGGGCGCTTAGCGTGACCGCGTGTCCTACTTCGATGCTGCCTCCTCCGCTCCCCTTCACCCCGTGGCCCGGCAGGCGCTGCAGGCCTCGCTCGACGAGGGGTGGGCCGATCCGGCGCGGCTCTATCGCGAGGGCCGGCGGGCCAGGCTGCTGCTCGACGCGGCGCGGGAGGCCGCCGCCGAGGCCGTGGGGTGCCGCCCCGACGAGCTCTCCTTCACCCCTTCGGGTACCCGGGCGGTGCACTCCGGGATCGCCGGGGCCCTGGCGGGGCGTCGGCGTGTCGGACGCCATCTCGTGGTGTCCGCGGTCGAACACTCTTCGGTGCTCCATGCGGCGGCGGCCCTCGAAGCCGACGGCGGGACGGTGACGGAGATCCCCGTGAACCGGTCGGGGGCGGTGTCCACGGCCGCGTACACCGCAGGGCTGCGCCCCGACACGGCGCTCGCCTGCCTTCAGTCCGCCAACCACGAGGTGGGCACCGAGCAGCCGGTGGCCGATGTCGCTTCGGCGTGTCGGGCCGCCGGGGTGCCGCTCCTGGTGGACGCCGCGCAGTCGCTGCCGTGGGGCCGGGTGGGCGGGGAGTGGTCACTGCTCGCCGCCAGTGCCCACAAGTGGGGCGGGCCCGCGGGCGTGGGGCTGCTGGTGGTGCGCAAGGGGGTGCGGTTCGCCCCGCAAGGCCCGGCCGACGAGCGGGAGTCGGGGCGCGCCCCGGGCTTCGAGAACATTCCGGCGGTGGTCGCCGCCGCGGCCTCGCTGCGTGCCGTGCAGGCCGAGGCCGCCGATGAGGGCGCCCGGCTGCGGGAGTTGACCGAGCGGATCAGGGCGCGGGTGCCGGGTCTGGTGGCGGACGTGGAGGTGGTGGGCGATCCGGAGCGGCGCCTGCCCCACCTGGTGACCTTCTCGTGTCTCTATGTCGACGGGGAGACAGTGCTGCACGAGCTGGACCGTGCGGGTTTCTCGGTCTCGTCCGGCTCGTCCTGCACCAGCTCGACGCTGACCCCGAGCCATGTCCTGAAGGCGATGGGCGTACTGAGCGAGGGCAACGTCCGGGTGTCACTCCCACGGGGGACCCAGGAAGCGGACGTCGAGCGTTTTCTGGAGGTTCTGCCGGGTGTGGTGACCGGCGTACGGGAGCAGTTGGGCGCACCGGTGGCCTCGGCCCCGCGGGCGGCGTCCGGGTCACTCGTCGTCGACGCGCTCGGCAAGCGCTGCCCGCTGCCCGTCATCGAGCTCGCGAAGGTCATCGGGGACGTGCCGGTGGGCGGCACGGTCACGGTCCTCGCCGACGACGAGGCGGCGCGGCTGGACATCCCGGCGTGGTGCGAGATGCGGGGGCAGGAGTACGTGGGCGAGGAGCCGACGGACCACGGTGCCGCGTATGTGGTCCGCCGGAGCTCCTGACTAGACCAGGTGGGCCTGGACCTCGGACGCCGCCTCATGGCCGTAGGCCTTGGTGAAGCGGTCCATGAAGTTGCTGCGCTGCAGCTCGTACTCCTGGGTGCCGACGGTCTCGATGACCAGGGTGGCGAGCATGCAGCCGACCTGCGCCGCACGCTCGTGGGAGACGCCCCAGGCAAGACCCGACAGGAAGCCCGCGCGGAAGGCGTCGCCGACGCCGGTCGGCTCGACCTTCGCCTCCTCCTCGGGAACGCCGACCTCGATCGGGTCCTGGCCCGTCGCCTCGATGCGCACGCCGCGCGATCCGAGGGTCGTCACGCGGTGGCCGACCTTGGAGAGGATCTCGGCGTCGGTCCAGCCGGTCTTGGACTCGATGAGCCCCTTCTCGTACTCGTTCGAGAAGAGGTACGTGGCCCCGTCGAGGAGGGTCCGGATCTCCTCGCCCTCCATGCGCGCGATCTGCTGGGAGAAGTCGGCCGCGAAGGGGATCTTCCGCGTCCGGCACTCCTCGGTGTGGCGCATCATCGCCTCGGGGTCGTCCGCACCGATGAGAACCAGGTCGAGGCCGCCCACGCGGTCGGCCACGGTCTTCAGTTCGATGAGGCGGGCCTCGCTCATCGCGCCCGTGTAGAAGGAGCCGATCTGGTTGTGGTCGGCGTCCGTGGTGCACACGAAGCGGGCCGTGTGCAGCGTCTCGGAGATGCGGACCGATGCCGTGTCGACGCCGTGCCGGTCGAGCCAGGCGCGGTACTCGCCGAAGTCCGAGCCCGCGGCGCCGGCCAGGATCGGGCTCGTGCCGAGCTGGCCCATGCCGAAGCAGATGTTGGCGGCCACTCCTCCCCTGCGTACGTCTAGGGCGTCGACCAGGAAAGAGAGAGAAACCGTGTGCAACTGATCCGCGACCAGTTGGTCGGCGAAGCGGCCGGGGAAGGTCATCAGGTGGTCGGTGGCGATGGAGCCGGTGACTGCGATACGCACGACGGCATGCTCCTGTGGAGGAGAGGCGAGGGGTTGACACTTCACGCTACCGGGTGGGGACACCGTCACTGAAGAGGCCAAACTACCCGTTAGTAGGTCTTTTTTCGCGAGGTGTGCGATGCGTACGGTGCGGTTATGGCCGTTATCTCGAAGCATGTCGTGAACGCCCGCCCCGTCGAACTGCCCGCCGAGTCCCTGGAGACATTGCGCGGCGACTGCGCCCGCATGGCCCCGCACTGGGTGACCCCCGCGGCCGCCGCGACCGCCCCGGTGTCGCCCGCTCTGATCCACGGCGTCAGCGTCCCGTCCGCCTCCGCGCGGCTGATCGACGGCATGTCCGAGTACGGCGACTGAGGCGAGAGCCGGTCCTCGACCGGCCCAGGGGCATCGGCGCGCGCCGAGGGAACCGCGCGCTCCCCCGCTGCGTCCCACCGCTGTCCCCCGTAAAGGGGACGTGGAATACGAACGAGGCCCGCACAAGGGCCTCCAGGGACAGCAGTGCAGTCGAAGGAGCGATGCGGTGAGCACCGAGCGACCCGTTCATGACGCGGCCGAGCAGCACCGGCGGCGTTCCCGCCTTGCCGTCGCGTCGGTGGCGGCCACGGTGCTGCTCGTCGGTGGCGGCGGCGCCTACTTCGCCGCCACCGCGTCAGGCGGCAGCGACGGCAACGGCAGTTCTCCGGCCGCCGACGGCGGCACGCCCCCACCTCTTGCCCTCGACGGCCACACGGACGGCGACCGGCAGGAAGGCGGCGGCACCGGCGACACGAGCGGCATCGCCCCCGGAGAGCCCGACCCGAGCGGCGCCACCTACCGCGCCGAGGGCAAGCTGCCCGGTGGCCCGGACGACGCGCCCGTCTACCACGCACGCGGCACCGTCAGCCAGGACCAGGTCACCGAGCTGGCCAAGGCCCTCGGCGTCACGGGCAAGCCCACGTCGCAGGACGGCGCCTGGAAGATCGGCCCCACGAAGGACGGTTCCGGGCCCTCGCTCCAGGTGAGCAAGCAGGCGCCCGGCACCTGGACGTTCACGAAGTACGCCACCGGCGGCAGCGACAACTGCCAGAAGGGCAAGCCCTGTTCGGAGGCTCCGGGGTCGTCCGCCGCGCCGAACGGCGAGGGTGAGGCGGTCGGCGAAAGCGCGGCGAAGAAGGCGGCGGCGCCGATCCTGAAGGCCGTGGGCCAGGACGACGCGAAGCTGGACGCGGGCCAACTCATGGGCGGCGTACGGGTGGTGAACGCCGACCCGAAGGTGGGCGGCCTGCCGACCTACGGCTGGTCGACCGGCATCCAGGTCGGCGCGGACGGCCAAGTGGTCGGCGGTAGCGGGCAGTTGAAGGCGCCGGAAAAGGGCGACACCTACCCGGTGATCAGCGCCGAGGAGACCCTGGACCAGCTCAACGCGTCGGCCGACGGCGGCGGCCGGGTCGGCATCGGCGGCTGCGCGTCGGCGGTGCCGAACCCCGCGGGCGACACCGCCACCAGCTCGGAGGGTGACGGCCCCGCGGTCGAGACGGGGACGAAGGCGCCGTGCGAGGAGCCTTCCTCCGCGCCTCCGAAGCCGAAGCCGGTCACGGTGAAGGGCGCCACCTTCGGGCTCGCGGTGCAGTTCGTGGACGGGCGCCAGGCGCTCGTGCCCTCCTGGCTGTTCGACGTGCAGCCGCAGGGTGCGCAGGACACCTTCACGGTGACGCACACGGCCGTGGAGCCGAAGTTCCTCACCTCGCCGAGCACGCCGTCCGCCGCTCCGACGCCCACCGAGAAGCCGGGCACGGGCAAGCAGGACTCGAGTACGCGCGTCGAGTCCTACCGCGTGGACGGCAAGTCCCTGACCCTGTCCTTCTGGGGCGGCGTCTGCAGCGAGTACTCGGCTTCGGCCGACGAGAGCAAGAGCAGCGTGCGCGTGGAGGTGACCGGGACCCAAAAGAAGGGCGAGGTCTGCGTGATGATGGCCAAGAAGTTCACCAAGACCGTGACCCTGGACCAGCCGCTCGGCGACCGCAAGGTCGTGGACGAGACGGGTGGCGGGACGGTGCCGCGCAAGTAGAGGCACACACCGACAGGAAGCACCGCGCACACGAAGGCGGCCCCCGAAGTGCTTCGGGGGCCGCCTTCGTACGTACTGATCTAGCTGAACGAGTCGCCGCAGGCGCAGGAGCCCGTGGCGTTCGGGTTGTCGATCGTGAAGCCCTGCTTCTCGATGGTGTCGACGAAGTCGATGGAAGCGCCGCCCAGGTACGGAGCGCTCATCCGGTCGGTGACGACCTTCACGCCGTCGAAGTCCTTGACCACGTCGCCGTCGAGCGAGCGCTCGTCGAAGAACAGCTGGTAGCGGAGGCCGGAGCAGCCACCGGGCTGAACGGCGACGCGCAGCGCCAGGTCGTCCCGGCCCTCCTGCTCCAGAAGGCCCTTGACCTTGGCCGCGGCGGCGTCGGACAGGAGGATGCCGTCGCTCACGGTGGTGGTCTCGTCCGATACGGACATCTGCTTCTCTCCCGGGTTGTACGGAGACTGCTTGCCGACGGTTGCAACCGTCGGGGCCGCGGATTCATTCCGGGCCGAGTGCTGTGTCTCTCGACTGTCTCTCGGCTGTCATTCGGCTGTTGTCCCTTCATGCTCGCACATGCGGGGCGGCGGGGCATCGGCCCGTCGGAGGCGAACGCGTCACATCGACACTATGGCCATCGTCAAACTGACGTGAAGCGGTTATGATAGATAACGTCAATTAGACGAAAAGGCTCCCCGGTGCAAGCACCGGCTCCACCGGAGCGGCTGCCGCCGCGCTCATCACATTCAGAAAGGGTGCGTGTCGTGACCACCGCCCAGTCCCCCGTGGACCTCGTGGAACTCGATGTTCAGCCCACACCGCTCGCTCTGCTGCTGCTCGGCCGCGAGGCGGACCCCAAGAGCGAGCGTGGCGTGGAGTGCCCCGGCGATCTGCCGTCGCCCTCCGACCCCGACCTGGTGGAACGCGCCCGTGCCGCCAAGGAGAAGCTCGGCGACAAGGTCTTCGTGCTCGGCCACCACTACCAGCGGGACGAGGTCATCCAGTTCGCGGATGTCACCGGTGACTCCTTCAAGCTGGCCAAGGACGCGGCCGCCAAGCCGGAGGCGGAGTACATCGTCTTCTGCGGCGTGCACTTCATGGCCGAGTCCGCGGACATCCTGACGACCGACGACCAGAAGGTCGTCCTGCCCGACCTGGCCGCCGGCTGCTCGATGGCCGACATGGCCACCGCCGAACAGGTCGCGGAGTGCTGGGACGTGCTGGCCGAGGCCGGGATATCCGAGCAGGTCGTGCCCGTCTCGTACATGAACTCCTCGGCCGACATCAAGGCCTTCACCGGCAAGCACGGCGGGACGATCTGCACCTCGTCCAACGCCAAGCGGGCCCTGGAGTGGGCCTATGAGCAGGGCGAGAAGGTGCTGTTCCTTCCCGACCAGCACCTCGGGCGGAACACCGCGGTCCGCGACATGGGCCTCTCGCTCGACGACTGCGTCCTCTACAACCCGCACAAGCCGAACGGCGGCCTGACCGTCGAGCAGCTGCGTGACGCGAAGATGATCCTGTGGCGCGGGCACTGCTCGGTGCACGGGCGCTTCTCGCTGGAGTCCGTGGAGGACGTGCGCGCGCGGATTCCCGGCGTGAACGTCCTGGTGCACCCCGAGTGCAAGCACGAGGTCGTGGCCGCGGCGGACTACGTGGGCTCCACGGAGCACATCATCCAGACCCTGGAGGCGGCTCCCGCCGGTTCCAAGTGGGCGATCGGGACCGAGCTGAATCTCGTACGCCGCCTGGCGAACCGTTTCGCCGCCGAGGACAAGGAGATCGTCTTCCTCGACAAGACGGTCTGCTTCTGCTCGACCATGAACCGGATCGACCTGCCGCACCTGGTCTGGGCCCTGGAGTCCCTGGCCGAGGGCAAGCTGGTCAACCAGATCGAGGTCGACCGCGAGACCGAGCAGTTCGCGAAGCTGGCGCTGGAGCGGATGCTGGCGTTGCCGTAGGCCTGGCCGGACAGTGACGGGGTGCCCCTCTGGTCGAGGGGCACCCCGTCACTCAAGGGACGCGGGGAACTGGGCGATCAGCCCCCGCCGGCCCGCAGGGTCAGACCTGGGCCGGTGCCGGGTCGTCCGACTCGGCGGCGGACTGCGGCGGGACGCCTGCCTTCTTCGCCCGCTTGGCCTCGCGCTTCGTGCGCCGCTTCTCCTTGCGGAGCTCCACCATCGCGTAGAGCGTCGGGACGAGGAGGAGCGTGAGGAGCGTCGACGTGATCAGGCCGCCGATGACGACCACCGCGAGCGGCTGGGCGATGAAGCCGCCCTCGCCCGTGATGCCCAGGGCCATCGGAAGCAGGGCGAAGATGGTCGCCAGGGCCGTCATCAGGATCGGGCGGAGGCGGTGCCTGCCGCCCTCGATGACCGCCTCGACCACGCCGTGACCCTGCCTGCGGTACTGGTTGATCAGGTCGATCAGGACGATCGCGTTCGTCACCACGATGCCGATCAGCATCAGCATGCCGATCATCGCCGGGACGCCCATCGGGGTGTCCGTCGCGATGAGCAGACCGATGGCGCCCGTGGCCGCGAACGGGATCGAGACCAGCAGGATCAGCGGCTGGACGAGCGAGCGGAACGTCGCCACGAGCAGCATGAAGACGATCGCGATCGCCGCGAGCATCGCGAGGCCGAGCGAGGCGAAGGCCTCGTCCTGGTCCTCGGAGACGCCGCCGATGGACGCGGTGGCGCCGTCCGGCAGCTTCAGCGCGTCGAGCTTCTTGGTGAGGTCGGCGCTGACCGCGCCGGTGTTCTCGCCGGTCGGCTTCGCGGTGATCGTCGCGGCGCGGGCGCCGTCGATGCGGGTCATGGAGACCGGTCCGTCGACCAGCTCGACGTCGGCGATGTCACCGAGCTTCGCGGCGCCGAGGTTCAGCTTCCGCAGCTCGGCGACGGTCTTCGCGGGCTGCGCGGACTTCACCACGACGTCGCGCTCGGTGTCGTCAAGGATCGCCTTGCCGCTCTTGGTGCCGCGGACCGACTGGGCGACGGCCTGGCCGAGCGTGGTGTCGTTGAACCCGGCAGCGGCGGCCTTGGAGTTCGCCTTGACCGAGATCCGCGGGATGCTCTGCGACAGGTCGCTCTGCACGTCCGTGACGTCGTCGAGCTTCGCGACCTCGTCGCGCACCTCGTCGGACGCCTTGCGCAGCACGTCGCCGTCGGCGGCCTTGACGACCACGCTCAGGTCCTGGCTGCCGAAACCGTCACCGGCCGCGATGGACGTCTGGCCGATGCCGGAGAGCTTGCCGAGCTCCTCCTCGACCTTGTCCTGCGTCTTGTCGTACGAGGACTTGTCCTTGAGCGTCAGGGTGTACGAGGCCTGGTTGGTGTCCGTGGAGCCGCCGAAGGCAGCCATGAAACCGGAGGAGCCGACCGTGACCTGGTAGTCCTTGATCTCGTCGAGACCGTCCAGCATCTTCTCGACCTTCTTGGCCGAGGCGTCGGACGCCGCCAGGCTGGTGCCCGGCTTCAACTCCTGCTTGATGGTGAGGACTTCCTGCTCGCCCTGGTCGAAGAAGTTGGTCTTCAGGAGCGGCGCCATGCCGAACGTGCCCACGAGGACCACGACCGCGATGACGAGGCTGGTGAAGCGGCGCCGGGTGGCGAAGCGGAGCACCGGGACGTAGAAGCGCTGGAGCCTGCTCTTCGCCTCCTTCTCCTCGGCCTTGCGGCGGGCCTCCTCCGGGTCGGCGCCGCGGACGTCCTTGGGGGGACGCAGGAACCAGTACGAGAGGACGGGCACGACCGTGAGCGAGACGAGCAGGGACGCCAGGAGCGCCGCCGTGACCGTCAGCGAGAAGGAGCCGAAGAGCTCGCCCACCATGCCGCCGACCAGGCCGATCGGCAGGAACACCGCGACGGTCGTCAGGGTCGAGGACGTCACGGCGCCCGCGACCTCCTTGACCGCGGTGATGATCGCGGCCTCGCGCTCCTCGCCGTAGCCGAGGTGGCGCTTGATGTTCTCCAGGACCACGATCGAGTCGTCGACGACACGGCCGATGGCGATGGTCAGCGCGCCGAGCGTGAGCATGTTGAGGGAGAGGTCCCGCGTCCACAGCACGATCAGGGCGAGGACGACCGAGAGCGGGATGGAGACCGCGGTGACCAGCGTCGAGCGGATCGACGCCAGGAAGACCAGGATGACGAGGACCGCGAAGACCAGGCCGAGTGCGCCCTCGGTGGTGAGGCCGTCGATGGACTTGGAGACCGCGGGGCCCTGGTCGCTCGCGACCGTCAGGTCGGAGCCCGCTCCCAGGTCCTTGCGCAGGTCGGGCAGCTTGTCCTTGACCGCGTCGGAGATGGCGACGGCGCTGCCGTCCTGGTCCATCGTGATCGCGAGGGCGAGGCTCGGCTCGCCGTTGGTCCGCGTGATGGAGGTGGCCTCGGAAGGCGTCTGCTTCACCGTGGCGACATCACTGAGGCGCACCGGCTTGCCCGGCCGCTCCCCCGGCTTGGCCTCGGGGGTGACCATCAGGTACTGGATCTGCTTCAGGGAGGTGTACCCGCCGCCGACCTGGACGGTGCGGTTCTTGCCGTCCTCGTCGAAGGAGCCCGCGGGCAGCGTGGCGCCGCCGGCCTGGAGCGCCTGGCCGAGCGCGGCCGGGGTCAGGCCCGCCTTCGCCAGCTTCTTGTCGTCGGGGGTGACGTCGACCTGGATGTCGCGCACGCCGTCGACGGTGACCTGGGCGACGCCGTCGATGTCCTTGAGGGAGGGCACGACGGTGCGGTCGAGCTGGTCGGAGAGCGCCTGCTGATCCTTGTCGGAGGTGACGGAGAGGACGACGGTCGGGATGTCGTCCGTGGAGCCCGCGATGACCTGCGGGTCCACGTCGTCGGGGAGCTGGGCCCCGGCGCGGTTCACGGCCTGCTGGACGTCGGCGACGAGCTGCTTGGAGCCGCTGCCGTAGTCGAACTGGGCCATGATCACGGCGTTGCCCTCGCTCGCCGTGGAGGTGATGCCGGTGATGCCGTCGACCGCGTCGATCGAGGACTCGAGGGGTTCGACGACCTGCTTTTCCACCACATCGGGGGACGCGCCCTGATACGGGGCCAGGACGGACACCATCGGCAGTTCGATGGAGGGCAGCAGCTGCTGCTTGAGCTGAGGGATCGCGATCACGCCGAAGACGAGGGCGATGATCGATATCAGCCCGACAAGGGCCCGTTGGGCGAGGCTGAACCGGGACAGCCAGGACATGGTGGTCTCTCTCTGTGGCGTACTGCGCAGGAACGGCACCGGCAGGGCCGGTGCCCCCTACACGATCTGCCATGTCCAGAGCAGGAATCGTCACTCCGAGGACCCGTTCTTATGCGGCGCATACTGCGAGTGCAGTACGTCGCGACCGCAATCACTCCACCCTTGGACGTACCAGGCCCGATTCGTAGGCAATCACGACGAGTTGCGCCCGGTCACGGGCGCCCAGCTTCGCCATCGCACGGTTCACGTGCGTCTTCACGGTGAGCGGGCTGACCTCCAGGCGTTCGGCGATCTCGTCGTTCGAGTGGCCGCCCGCGACCTGTACGAGCACCTCGCGCTCACGCCCGGTGAGCGCGTCGAGCCGCTCGCCGCGCACCCCGTCCTTCGCGTCCGAACTGTCGCCCTGCGCAAGGAACTTGGCGATCAGCCCCTTCGTCGCCACCGGGGAGAGCAGGGCGTCACCGGCGGCCGCGATCCGGATCGCGCCGAGCAGCTCGTCCGGCTCCGCGCCCTTGCCGAGGAAGCCGGAGGCACCGGCACGCAGCGACTGCACCACGTACTCGTCGACCTCGAAGGTGGTCAGCATGACCACGCGTACGTGGGCGAGTTCGGGGTCGGCGCTGATCAGCCGGGTGGCGGCGAGGCCGTCCGTGCCGGGCATACGGATGTCCATCAGGACGACGTCCGCGGCCTCGGATCTGGCGAGCTCGACGGCCTCCGCGCCGTCCGACGCCTCGGCGACGACCTCCATGTCGGGCTCGGAGTCGACGAGCACCTTGAACGCGCTGCGCAGCAAGGCCTGGTCGTCGGCGAGCAGCACCCGGATCGTCACGCGGTCCCTCCCTCTGCCGGGGTGACCGGCGTTGCCGTGACCGGCAGGATCGCATGGACGCGGAAGCCGCCGCCGTAGCGGGGTCCGGCGGTGCAGCGGCCGTTCAGGGCGCTGACGCGCTCGCGCATGCCGAGGAGGCCGTGCCCGCCGCCGTCGCTCTCACCGGCCGGTTCCTTCTTCTCGCCCCCGCCGTCGTCCAGGATCGTGACCTCGGCGTTCGGCCCCACGCGGATGACGCTGACCTCGGCCTTGGCGCCCGCTCCCGCGTGCTTCTGCACGTTCGTGAGGGCTTCCTGGATGATGCGGTAGGCGGCCAGGTCGACCCCGGCGGGCAGGTCGGCCACGGTGTCGTCGCAGGTCACCTCGACGGGGAGGCCCGCGTGGCGGAAGGTCTCGACAAGGTCGTCGAGGCGGGCCAGGCCCGGGGCCGGCTCGGTGGGCGCCTCGGGGTCGCCGGTCTGCCGCAACAGGCCGACGGTGGCGCGCAGTTCGTTGAGCGCGGAGCGGCTTGCGTCGCGTACGTGGGACAGGGCTTCCTTGGCCTGGTCCGGCCGCTTGTCCATGACGTGGGCGGCGACTCCCGCCTGGACGTTGACGAGGGCGATGTGGTGGGCGACCACGTCGTGCAGGTCGCGGGCGATGCGCAGCCGTTCCTCGGCGACGCGGCGCCTGGCCTCTTCCTCGCGGGTGCGTTCCGCGCGTTCGGCGCGCTCGCGTATGGCGTCCACGAAGGCGCGGCGGCTGCGGACGGCGTCACCGGCGGCCGCGGCCATGCCGGTCCATGCGAAGATGCCGAGGTTTTCCTGCGCGTACCAGGGCAGGGGGCCGGCCAGCATCGCGACCGCGGTGAGCCCGGTCATGGTGATCAAGCCGACGCGCCAGGTGGTGGGACGGTTCGTGGTGGCGGCGACGGTGTAGAGGGCGATGACCGCGCTCATGACGACGCTTCCGCGGAACGCGCCGGTGACCAGGTCGACGACGGTGAAGGTGCAGGTCGCCGCGAGCACGATCCAGGGGGCCCGGCGGCGGAAGATCAGCGCGGAGGCGCCGAGCAGCATCAGGACGAGGCTGAGGGTGCCCGGGGTGCGGGTGCCCCAGGTGGGGCCGCCGTCATGGCCGTACGGCTCGACGAAGGAGCCGATGACCATGCACACGAGGACGGCTGCCGCGAGGGTTCCGTCCACAGCCAGGGGGTGCGCCTTGGCCCAGCAGCGGCCTCGCACGAGAGTGGTCACGCCTTGAACCGTACGGGGCCGTCCCTGGCCGCCCGGCCTTGGGGACGGACCGGACCGGCGCTTCGCGCCGGATCTTTCCCGCTCACCCACCCGATTGCCCTGGGTCCCTTCGCTAGCCAGGGATCAAGCCGTCGTCGCTCAGCATCTCGCGGACCTCTTCCAAGGTCGCGTCCGGGCCCGGGAGAATCAGCTCGGAGGGTTCCAGGGCGTCGTCCGGGAGGGGCTCGCCCAGCTCCCGGACCTTGTCCAGCAACGCGCCAAGGGTTCGGCGAAAGCCGGACTCGTCGCCGCTCTCCATTTCGGCGAGCAACTCGTCGTCCAGCTTGTTCAGTTCGGTGAAGTGGCTGTCGGCCAGCCTCACCTGCCCCTCCCCCATGATCCGTACGATCATGTCGCCCTCCTCGGACGTGAGCGGTGACCTACTGCTTGTCGAAGCGCGGGGTGTCCTGCGGCTGCTGGGTCTGGGGCTGTCCCTGACCCGGCTCGATGGCCTGCTTCGACGTCGAGCCGCCGGCCAGTTCGGCCTTCATGCGCTGCAGTTCCAGCTCTACATCAGTACCACCGGAGAGGCGATCCAGCTCGGACTGGATGTCGTCCTTGGCGAGCCCGGAGGAGTCGTCGAGAGCACCGGAGGCGAGCAGTTCGTCGATCGCGCCCGCCCGCGCCTGGAGCTGCGCGGTCTTGTCCTCGGCACGCTGGATCGCCATGCCGACGTCGCCCATCTCCTCGGAGATGCCGGAGAAGGCCTCGCCGATCCGGGTCTGCGCCTGGGCGGCGGTGTACGTGGCCTTGATCGTCTCCTTCTTCGTGCGGAAGGCGTCGACCTTGGCCTGCAGGCGCTGCGCCGCGAGGGTGAGCTTCTCCTCCTCGCCCTGGAGCGTCTGGTGCTGCGTCTCCAGGTCGGTCACCTGCTGCTGGAGCGCGGCGCGGCGGGACAGGGCCTCGCGGGCCAGGTCCTCGCGGCCGAGCGCCAGCGCCTTGCGACCTTGGTCCTCAAGGGTCGAGGACTGCTTCTGGAGCTGGCTCAGCTGCAGTTCGAGGCGCTTGCGCGACGTCGCCACGTCGGCGACACCACGGCGCACCTTCTGAAGCAGCTCAAGCTGCTTCTGGTACGAGTAATCGAGGGTTTCGCGCGGGTCCTCGGCCCGGTCAAGGGCCTTGTTCGCCTTCGCGCGGAAGATCATCCCCATACGCTTCATGACACCGCTCATGGGCTTCGCGCGCCCCCTTCTGACGGACTTCCGGCTCCAGGTACTGCTCAGAACCCACAGTACGGGCCCTGCATCCATTACCGCACTGTTCGCGTGCGGATGCGCTCATCCCCAAGGACGACTGTGTCCGGCCGGGCTCAGGCGTAGGGAGTAGGTGCACCCCCGGGAACCGCCCGAAAACCGCTTGTAAACCACACGGAACATCCCCTTAGCCACACAATCAAGACGCCCGGTGTTGCCGGATCGTTCCCCGTCGGGCTGGGGTCCACACGTCCGCACCCCGTACCCTTGGGTTTTGTGTTCCGTAGCCGATCCAAGGACGAGAAGGCCCCGGTAGCCAAGGCCCCGGTGACCGACTCCCAGCAGCCCCGTGACCCGCAGGCCCCCAAGGGCCGCCCCACGCCCAAGCGCAGTGAGGCCCAGACCCAGCGCCGCAGCGTGGCCAACACGCCTGTGACGCGCAAGGAGGCGGCCAAGCGGCAGCGCAATGAACGCCGCGTCCAGATGGACAAGCAGCGTCAGGCGCTCGCCAGTGGTGACGAGCGCTATCTGCCCGCCCGCGACAAGGGGCCCGTGCGCAAGTTCGCGCGGGACTTCGTCGACTCGCGCTTCTGCATCGCGGAGTTCTTCCTGCCGCTCGCGGTGATCATCCTCGTGCTGAGCATGGTCCGCATCCCGCAGCTGCAGAACATCGCGCTGCTTCTCTGGCTCTTCGTGATCGTCCTGATCATCGTGGACTCGGTGACGACGGCGGTGCGCCTGAAGAAGCGCCTGAACGAGCGCTTCCCGAGCGAGAGCAAGAAGGGCGCGGTCGCCTACGCCCTGATGCGTACGCTCCAGATGCGCCGTCTGCGTCTGCCGAAGCCGCAGGTCAAGCGCGGAGAGCGGCCCTGAGCGGATTCGCCGGCGGGGCTGCCGCGTGGCTGGAGAAGCTGGGCGGCCTGCGTAACGCCGTACGCCAGGAGCTGGTGACCCGGCAGCTCGACGAGCAGATAGCCGGGCGCTTCCCCGTGGGGCAGCGGCTGCGGGTGCTCGACGTGGGCATGGGCCAGGGCACGCAGGCCCTGCGGCTCGCCCGCGCCGGGCACAAGGTGACCGGCATCGAGCAGGATGCGGCGATGGTGGCCGCGGCGCGTGCCGCACTCGCCGCCGAGCCCGAGGGAATCCAGGGCCGGGTGCGGATCGTCGAGGGCGACGGGCGCGAGACCGGGGTGCATTTCCTGCCGGGCAGCTTCGACGTCGTGCTGTGCCACGGCGTCCTGATGTACGTCGAGGAGCCGGACGCGCTGCTGGCGGGCCTCGCCCGGATGCTGGCACCCGGCGGGCTGCTCTCCCTCCTCGTGCGGAACGCGGACGCGCTGGCCATGCGGCCGGGGCTGGCCGGGGACTGGGCGGGGGCGATGGGCGCCTTCGACTCCACCGTGTACCGCAATCGGCTCGGCATCCAGGCGCGGGCCGATCGGCTCGACGCCGTGTCCTCGTCGCTCGCGGGGATCGCTGCGCCGCTGCATGCCTGGTACGGCGTGCGGGTCTTCACCGACCAGGCCTCGGACGACGCTGTTCCGCCGGAGGACGCGGAGTTGGCGGCGTTGCTCGCCGCCGAGGAGCGGGCTGGGCGGACCGACCCGTACCGCCGGGTCGCGGCCCTGCTGCACGTCTGCGGTGTGCGGGACTGACTGAACCGCCGCTTCGCGGCGGATGTTTCCCGCCCACCCGGTGGGCAGGGGCGCGAGGACGCTTCCGACACCGTCAGAAACGCACCGCGACCCCCTGATCGGCCGTCTATTTCAGGGCGGCATATCGGGGCCAACGCGACACTCGGGGCATGAATGCCTCGCGTACCCGTGCCGTCACCGTGACCGCCTCCCTTGCCGCCGCGCTCATCCTCGCGGGCTGCTCAAGCCCCGGTTCCGGGGACTCCGGTGAGTCCACCACTCAGGCCGCGCCCATGGCGGAGAGCGATCTGCAGGACGCCTACCAGCAGGTGATCGAGGACGTCCTGCCCTCGGTCGTCCAGATCGACGCCTCCGACAGCCTCGGCTCCGGAGTCGTCTACGACGACAAGGGCCACGTCGTCACCAACGCCCACGTCGTGGGCAAGGAGGAGACCTTCAAGGTCACGACGGCCACCGGGGAGCAGGCCCTCACCGCGAAGCTCGTCGCCGCCTATCCCGAGCAGGACCTCGCCGTCATCAAGCTCGACAACCCGCCGAGCAAGCTCAAGCCCGCGAAGTTCGCGGACTCGACGAAGGCCAAGGTCGGGCAGATCGTGCTCGCCATGGGCTCGCCGCTCGGCCTGTCGTCCAGCGTCACGCAGGGCATCATCTCCGCCACCGGACGGACCGTCAGCGAGCCCCGTGCTGAGGGCGCGGCCGGGGCCACGATCGCGAACATGGTGCAGACGTCCGCCGCGATCAACCCGGGCAACAGCGGCGGAGCCCTGGTCACCCTGGACAGCGAGGTCATCGGCATCCCGACGCTCGCCGCGACCGATCCGCAGATGGGCGACAGCGCGGCACCGGGGATCGGGTTCGCGATCCCGTCCTCGATGGTGAAGACCATCGCCGACCAGATCATCAAGGACGGCAAGGTCACCGACTCGGGCCGGGCCGCGCTCGGCATCACCGGGCGCACGGTCCTCGGCGACGACTACAGGCCCGCGGGCGTCGCCGTCGTCGACGCGCAGAAGGACGGCGGCGCGGCCAAGGCCGGCCTGCGGAACGGCGACATCATCACCAAGCTCGGCGACTCCCGGATCACCACGATCACCTCGCTCTCCGAGGCACTCGCCGGGGAGAAGCCGGGTGAGAAGGCGCAGGTGACGTACGTACGGGACGGCTCCGAGAAGACCGCCGACGTCACGCTGGGCGAGATGTAGGGGCGCGCGACGCAGAACGCATGAGGGGGCGCCCGCTTCGAGCGGGCGCCCCCTCACGTTCAGGCGTCACTCACCCCTGCGCCGCGTCCTCCGCGTGCAGGCTCATCGGCCCATAGATCTTGTTCGCGTCCTCGAAGAGCGACACCTGGTCGGCGCCGCCTTCCGCGAGCTCCTTCCAGAACTCGCCGAGCCATGACTCCGCGTCCCCCTGAGTCGTGAACTCCTCCGGCGTCAGAGCGGGCTGGACCTCCGTCCCGTCCGCCTTCTCGAACCGCCACGTCCATGCCGCCATGCCAGCCTCCCGATGGTCCGACAGCTGTGTGAAGCCCTTCGCAGCCTAGCCGGGCGAGCGGCGCGAGCGGTGACGCGGGAGGATCTTCCTGTGGAACTGACTCTGCTCGGCACCGGCGCCCCCGAAGGCCTGCCCCGCCCCGGCTGCCCCTGCGCGGCCTGCGCGACCGCGCTCGGCGGCGCGGCGCGCGCCGCCACCGCGCTTCTGGTGGACGGCGTCCTGCTGCTCGACCTCACTCCCGGCGCCGCCTTCGCGGCCGCCCGCTCCGGGCACTCGCTCGGCGGTGTACGCCAGGTGCTCCTCTCCCATCCGCACGACGGCCCCTCGGTGGAGGTGCCCGCGGGCCTGCCGCAGCCGGGCCGGGTGCCCGACGGGCGGGAGCTCGCGCTGCTCACCGGGCACAGGGTGCGCGCGGTGGCGATGGACCACCCCGGCACGGGGTACGAAGTCGTGGGTCCCGACGGGGAGCGGCTGCTGTATCTGCCGCCGGGCGGTGCGCCGGCCGGACTGCCGGAGGAGCAGCCCGCGTACGAGATGGTCCTCGCCGATGTGGTCGGGCGCCCCGACGGTCTCGCGCGGCTGCGGGCCACCGGGGCGATCGGGCCGACCACGGACGTCGTCGCCGTCCATCTGGGCCACGAGGTGCCGCCGGGCGCGGAACTGACCCGCAGGCTGGCCGCCGCCGGTGCGCGGGCGGTGCCGGACGGGGCGACGCTGGTGGTCGGCGCCTATGAGGACGTGCCCGACGTGCCGCGCCGGACGCTGGTCCTCGGCGGTGCGCGGTCGGGGAAGTCGGTGGAGGCCGAGCGCCGCCTGGAGGCATTCCCCGAGGTGCTGTACGTGGCCACGGGCGGCACCAGGAACGGCGACTCCGAGTGGGCGGACCGGGTGAGCGCCCACCGTGAACGGCGCCCCGGGTCGTGGAGCACGGCCGAGACCTGCGACCTCGTGCCGCTGCTCGCCGAGAACGGCCCTCCCCTGCTCATCGACTGCCTGTCGCTGTGGCTGACGTACGCCATGGACGAGGTGAACGCGTGGGACGACGACGAATGGGCGGGCGGTGGCGAACGGGCGCTGCGCAAGCGGGTCGCCGAGCTCACGGACGCGGTGCGGGCGACCCGGCGCACGGTCGTCGCCGTGTCGAACGAGGTCGGCTCCGGCATCGTCCCGGCGACCGCGTCGGGCCGCCGCTACCGCGATGAACTGGGCCGTCTGAACGCGGCGTTCGCCTCGGAGTGCGAACACGTGCTGATGGTCGTGGCGGGCCAGGCGCTCACCCTGCGCGGCTGAACCGGCGGCTCACGCGTTGGGGTTGCGGCGGGCGATGATCCGGTAGGCGTTGGAGAAGCGGGTGCGGCTGACCAAGGGGGCGAGGATGCGGTCGGCCAGGGCTGCCACGGCCAGGAGCGGCACCGCGATGCGCGCCGCGGCACGGATGCGGCCGAGAGTGACGGCGAGCCGTGCGGTGAGGTCGAAGGGGATGTGCGGCTCGCGCCGGTCGGTGGCCACGACTGTGTAGCCGAGGCTCTCCAGCTCGGCGTGCAGGGCGGCGGACGGGATGCGGTGGTAGGGCTGGGGCCTGATCCACCCCGTGTCGAGAATCCTCGCGTACCGGCTGCGCGGCACGGGGACCTCGATCATCAGATGGCCGCCCGGCCGCAACACCGTGCGGGCCGCGATGAGTTCGATGCGCGGGTCGGCGCTGCGCTCCAGGTAGTGGAACATGCTCAGCGCGTCGTAGCGCCCCGCGAGTTTCGGCGCCAGGTCGACGAGCAACCCGCGGTGGGCCTCCTCCACGCGGCCGGCCCTGCGGCCCTCCTCCACGCGCCCGGTGAGGTCGAGGCCGTCGAAGGAGGTGTACGGGTGCACCGCTTGTGCGACGGCGGGGAAGTGTCCGAGCCCGGTCTCGACGTCCAGCCAGCTCTCGGGGTCGATGAAGCGGCCCATCGCGCGGGCCCGTGCCCGGTGGCGGCGGGTGGAGCACGGGACGGCGAAGATCTTCTCGGCCTGGGCGGCGGCGGCCTGGGCTGCGTCCATGGGCGTGGCGGGCTCCTCTGTCGGGGCGGTGCGGACGGTGCCGCGTACGGTGCGCGTACTTGCAGTGCGACAACTACCCGCAAACGGTACGTAAAGGAACATCGACGCCGGTGCAATGACACCGCGGAGGCGGCCCGTCCCCGCGGGCCTCGCTCGCGCGCGGACGCCTGCCGCCGGGCCGTTCGAGCCGGGCCAGGGCCCTGCCGGTACTGTTCGGCGAATGAGCTCGCTGAATCTCGACGACTTCACCGACCTGATCGAGCGGCCCGACGGCGGGATCCGCCGCGACGCCGAGGAGCGCAGGGAACGCCAGAGCGTGCCGCCCGGAGCGCTCGGCCGCCTGGACGAGCTGGCCGAGTGGCTCTCCGCGGCCCAGTCATCGGTGCCGGTCAAGCCGATCGAGCGGCCGCGCGTGATCCTCTTCGCCGGTGACCACGGGGTCGCGGGCCTCGATGTGTCCGCGAGGCCCGCGGGCGGCGCGGCCGAACTCGTGCGCGCCGTGCTCTCCGGCGCCAGCCCCGTGTCCGTTCTCGCGCGCCGTCTCGACGTGCCCGTCCGGGTCGTCGACATGGCCCTGGACTGCGACCCCGCCGAGCTTCCGGCGGAGGTCGCGGGGCACCGGGTGCGGCGCGGCTCGGGTCGCGTCGACATCGAGGACGCGCTGACGACGGAGGAGGCCGAGGCCGCGGTGCGGGCCGGGATGGCCGTCGCCGACGAGGAGGCGGACTCCGGGACGGACCTGGTCGTGCTCGGCGATGTGAGCGTCGGCGGCACGACACCCGCGGCGACGCTGGTCGCCGCGCTGTGCGGAACCGACGCTTCCGTGGTCACCGGGCGGGGCGGCTCGCCGATCGACGACCTCGCGTGGATGCGCAAGTGCGCGGCGGTCCGGGATTCGCTGCGGCGGGCGCGCCCCGTACTCGGGGATCAACTCGAACTGCTCGCGACGGTGGGCGGTGCGGACATCGCCGCCATGACCGGGTTCCTGCTGCAGTGCGCGGTACGGCGTACTCCGGTCGTCCTGGACGGCGTGGTGGCATCGGCCGCGGCGCTCGTTGCCCAGCGGGTCGCCTTCCGGGCGCCCGACTGGTGGCTCGCGGGGCACAACAGCGGGGAGCCCGCGCAGGCCAAGGCCCTGGACCGGATGGCGCTCGACCCCGTCATCGAGCAGGGCGTGCAGGTCGGCGAGGGCGTCGGCGCGCTGCTCGCGCTGCCGCTGGTGCGGGCCGCGGCGGCGCTCTCGGCCGAGTTGCCGGAGCGGGAGCCGGCGGCAGAGCCCGAGCCGGACCCGGAGGCCGCGCCGGAGCCCGAGGCCCGGCCCGCGCCCCGCTCGGGGGTTCCGGCCAGGGCAGGGGACCCCGAAGCGGAGTAGGCGGCCCGTCCGAAGCGGAGTGAGCGGCGCGTCCGCGCGCAGCCGATGACGGCCCGGCATGCCCCATATGATCCCTTTTCATGGGAGATGAACAATCTGCTGCCGGGCGCCGTCAGCGCCTCGCTGCGGCCTTCAGCGTCTGGTACCTCCGCGCCGTCACCTTCATCAACTTCCTGAGCGCGGTCTGGGTCTCCCTCGGGCAGGATCTGCGGCGGCACAACACCGAGAACTACTTCACGCCCTATCTGCTCACCGCGGGCTTCGCCTCCGGCGCGTTCACCATGTTCCTGGCGATCACGATGCGCCGCCGCAAACGCGCCGCCTGGATCCTCAACCTCGTGCTCAGCGGGCTCTTCCTGCTCCTCTTCGCCTTCGCGATGGTCTTCCCGGAGATCCGCCGTCATGCGCAGAACTGGATCTCCCTCGTCCTGACGGCCGCCTTCGTCGCCTCACTGATCGTCGGACGGCGCGAGTTCTACGCCAAGGGCGACCGCTCCAACCCGAAGCTCGCCGCGGCCGTCGCCGTCGGCGGGCTGCTCGTGACCTCGCTGATCGCCGCGCTGCTCGTCACCGTCACCAACCACGCGCACGACGAGAGCCGTTCGGCCTTCCTCGACCGCTGGCGCTACGGCACCATGCGCCTGGTCTCGCTGGCCGCCGACGACCGGCGTTTCGAGGGCATCGCCACGCCCGGCTGGGTCAACGTCACCATCAACGTGCTCAGCACGCTTCTCCTCCTGGCCGTCCTGTACGCCGCGTTCCGCTCGCGCAAGGCGGTCGACACGCTCACCGAGGACGACGAGCGCAAGCTGCACGAACTGCTCGACAAGTACGGCGAACGCGACTCGCTCGGCTACTTCGCGCTGCGCCGCGAGAAGAGCGTCGTGTGGTCGCCGAGCGGCAAGGCCGCGGTCGCCTACCGGGTCATCGGCGGGGTGTCCCTGGCCTCGGGTGATCCCATCGGGGACCCCGAGGCCTGGCCCGGGGCCATCGAACCCTGGCTCGCCGACGCCCGCGAGCACGGCTGGATCCCCGCCGTGATGGGCGCGAGCGAGGAGGCGGGCACGATCTACGCCCGGCACGGCCTGGACGCGCTCGAACTGGGCGACGAAGCCATCGTCGAGACCTCGGAGTTCACGCTGGAGGGACGGGCCATGCGGACGGTCCGCCAGGCGTACAACCGGGTCAAGCGGGCGGGGTACGAGGTGCGGATCCGCCGCCACGAGGACATCCCGGCCGACGAGATGACGTACCTCCTCGAGCGCGCCGACGACTGGCGGGACGGGGCGACGGAGCGCGGTTTCTCGATGGCGCTCGGACGGCTCGGTGACCCCGCGGACGGGCGATGCGTGATGCTCGAATGCACCGATGGCGACGGCGAGTTGCGGGCCGTCCTCTCCTTCGTGCCGTGGGGGCCCAACGGGCTCTCGCTCGACCTGATGCGGCGGGACCGCGACTCCGAGAACGGCCTGATGGAGTTCATGGTCATCGAGCTGCTCCAGCGCGCGGCCGAGATCAAGATCACTCAGGTGTCCCTCAACTTCGCGATGTTCAGGTCCGTCTTCGAACGTGGCTCGCGGCTCGGCGCGGGCCCGGTCCTGCGGCTGTGGCGCTCCCTGCTCACCTTCTTCTCCAGGTGGTGGCAGATCGAGTCGCTGTACCGCGCCAACGCGAAGTACCGCCCGATCTGGGAGCCCCGCTTCCTTCTCTTCGAGAAGAGCGGGGACCTGCCGCGCATCGGCATCGCGTCGGCCCGCGCGGAGGGCTTCCTCGAAGCGCCGAGCCTGCCAAGAGGGTCCCTCCCTGTTCGAGCGAAGCCGAGAACTTGGGGGCGGCTGCACCGCAACCATCTGGAGTCCCGACGTTGAGTTCCCTGGCCGGGGGCCGTCTGACCCGTCTCACCCGTATGGCGCGCACCGAGTGGGGTCCGCTCTACGCCGCCGTGCGCGACGGCATCGCCGGGCGGCGGTGGCGGGCCGCGCCCATGACGCTCGCCGCCGTCTGCCTCACCGCCCTGCTCCAGTTCACGCAGAACCAGTCCTGGGGCTATCGGTTCGTGCAGAACATCGGCTCCGTACGGGCCGACGACCCGCTCTGGCTCGCCCTGCTGCGCACCCCGCTCTCGCTCTTCGTGCCCGCGCTCGACCTGCCCGTCTGGGGTGCGCTCGCGCAGATCCTGCTGGTGTTCGGCATCGCGGAGATCTGCGTCGGCTGGTGGCGCACGCTCGTGATCGGCTACGCGGCCACCCTCGCGGGCACGCTCTACGCGCGCGTGGGCATCGCGTGGGGACCGGGCCACCCGCTGGGGCTCCCCGCGTCCGACGCGCGGGTCATCGACACCGGGCCGTCCGCCGCGGTGGTCGGCCTCGCGGTGTACGTGTGCTGGCGGTACCGGGCCTGGTTCACCGCGGGTCTGGTGATCGCGGTGATGGTCGCCGAGGTGCTCGTCAAGGACAACCTCGCGGGCAAGGAGCATCTGGCGGCGATCACGGCCGCGCTGGTGCTGTGCGCCTGCTCGGAGGCGCTTCAGCGGCGTGGCGGGCGGGGCAGTTCCGGGTCGGGTCTGCCGCCGATCAGGTCCTGAATCCTGCGGCGCGGTCCCGCCCAGCGGCGGTCGTGGTGGAAGACACGCAGGCCCGACCGGGCGCGGGCGCGCGGCCGGTTGCGGTAGAAGCGCTTGGCCCACGCCGATCCGGGGCGGGCGAGGCGGATCGCGCCCACCAGCGCGACCAGCGGGATCACCATGCCGATGAGGGCCGTCCGCAGCTTTCCCTTGGCCAGGGCGACCAGGGCGAAGCAGCAGTTGACGGCGATGTTCAGGGCGAAGCCCGCGCGGTTGCCGCGTTCCTCGGGCGTCAGGTCGTTCACGCCGAACGGGGTGAAGCCGGTGAGGATGAGCACCACCAGCGCCGCGGTGAGCATCACGACCTCGACGCTCTTGCGGCCCTGTTCGCTCCAGTAGACGTCGTCCAGATAGAGGATCAGGGCGAACTCGTCGAGCACGAGACCGGCGCCGATGCCGAAGATGACCGCCGCGAACATCGAGGCGAGGCTGTGCCGGCCCGCCGCGACCGCCCAGAAACCGCCGACGAGCATGAGGAAGATGCCCGGGACGACGTGATGGATGTGCACGTCTCCCGAGCTGATGTTCCGGAAGGGGCCCTTGCCCGCGCGGATCAGGCGGGTGATGGTCCTCGTGACGAGGAAGCAGCCCACGAAGGAGAGCAGGGCCAGGAGCAGCGGGAGCTTTCCGGGCTCCGTGATGTTCCGGTACCACCAGTCGGCCATGGGGCCATCCTGGGCCGGGGGGCAACATGTCGCACGCCGGTCCTCGGCTGTGGGCAGTCGTTCCGCAGGGCGATGGGGGTCCCCCGCTGCCGGGTGCCGGGTGCCGATCAATGCCGCGTCCAGGCCGGATACCCTTCCGCGGTGCCCCGAACCTCCCCCGCCGACGCCCTCCGCTTCGCCTTCGGCACCCTCACCGCGCTCCCGGTCGAGGTCAGCCGCTGGGACCGTGACGCCGCCCGCTCCGGGATGCTCTGTGCCCCGCTCGCCGGGCTCGTCGTGGGGCTCTGCGCGGCCGCGCTCGGCAGCGCGCTCATGGCACTCGGGGCGGGCCCTCTGCTCGCCGCCACCGCGACCGCCGCGACCCCCGCCGCGCTCACCCGCGGCCTCCACCTCGACGGCCTCGCCGACACCGCCGACGGGCTCGGCAGCGCCAAGCCGGCCGACCAGGCGCTCCGCATCATGAAGCAGTCCGACGTCGGCCCCTTCGGCGTCATCACGCTGCTCTTCGTCCTGCTCGCCCAAGTGGCCGTCCTCTTCCAGCTCTACGAGGACTCCTGGACCCGGGGCGCGCTCGCCGCGGTCGTCTCGGCGGCCGCCGCCCGTCTGGCCCTCACGCTGGCCGCCCGCAAGGGCATCCCCCCGGCGCGTCCGGAGGGCCTGGGGGCAGCGGTGGCCGGGACGGTCCCCCAGGGCGCCGCCCTGCTGACGGCTGCGCTGGTCACCGCGGTGGCCGCGCTCGCCGCCGCGCCCTTCGGGACGTACGAGAGCGTGCAGTACGCGGCCGCCGTCGTCCTGGCGGTGTGCGCCGCCGAACTCCTCCTGCGGCACTGCGTCCGCCGCTTCGGGGGCATCACCGGCGATGTGTTCGGCGCGCTCGCCGAGACCGCCGCCACGGCGGCGCTGGTCGTACTGGCCCTCTCTTGAAACATAAAAGCGCCGACACGAACGGATGAATCTGCGCCGACACGATCGAATGGGCACGACGCGCGTAGGCTCATGTTCGGCGCCTTTCCGGCCCGTTCTAGGCTGGCGCCGGGCGGGTCGACCCACCCCATCGGCCAAGGAACTCAACGGAAGCGAGAATTCACCACCGTGACTGCTCTGACTCTCAGCACTGCCGCCGCGTCCGGCCTGCGTGCCGACGCGATCGTCGTCGGCGTCGCGAAGGGCTCTGCCGCATCCAACGGGACCCTGGTCGTCGCACCGGGCGCCGAGGCCGTGGACAAGGCGTACGACGGCAAGCTCGCCTCCGTCCTGGAGACCCTCGGTGCCTCGGGCGCCGAGGGCGAGGTGACCAAGCTGCCCGCGCCCTCGGGCTTCAAGGCCCCGGTCGTCGTCGCGGTCGGCCTCGGCACGGTGCCGGAGAAGGACGAGACGTACGGCACCGATGCCCTGCGCCGCGCCGCCGGTACCGCCGCGCGCGCCCTGTCCGGCTCGAAGAAGGCCGCGTTCGCGCTGCCCGCCGAGGACGCCGAGGACACCGGCGCGATCGCCGAGGGCGCCCTGCTCGGCGCGTACTCCTTCGACGCGTACAAGGAAAACGGTTCCGCGAAGGGCAAGAACGGCAAGGACGCCAAGGGTCCGCTCGCCGAGATCGCCCTGCTGGGCGGCAAGCCCCGCGACAAGGCGTACAAGGCCGCCGTCGAGCGCGCCACCGCCCTGTCCGAGGAGCTCAACCGCGCCCGCGACCTCATCAACACCCCGCCGAACGACCTGAACCCCGAGGCCTTCGCCGCGGTCGCCACCGCGGCCGCCAAGGAGCACGGCATCAAGATCCAGGTCCTGGACGAGAAGGCGCTCACCAAGGGCGGCTTCGGCGGCATCCTCGGCGTCGGCGTCGGCTCGGACGCCCCGCCGCGCCTGGTCAAGCTCTCGTACACCTCGTCCAAGGCGAAGAAGCACCTCGCCTTCGTCGGCAAGGGCATCACGTACGACTCGGGCGGCATCTCGCTGAAGCCCGCCGGTCACAACGAGACCATGAAGTGCGACATGGCCGGTGCCGCCGCCGTCTTCGCGGCCGTCGTCACCGCCGCGCGCCTGGGCCTCGAGGTGAACGTCACCGGCTGGCTCGCGCTCGCCGAGAACATGCCGTCCGGCTCCGCGACCCGCCCCGGCGACGTCCTGCGGATGTACAGCGGCAAGACCGTCGAGGTCCTGAACACCGACGCCGAGGGCCGTCTGGTCCTGGCCGACGCGCTCGCCAAGGCCTCCGAGGACAAGCCCGACGCGATCGTCGACGTGGCCACGCTGACCGGCGCGATGATGATGGCGCTCGGCAGCCGCACCTTCGGCATCATGGCCAACGACGACGCGTTCCGCGCCGCGATCCACGACGCCTCCGAGGAGGCGGGCGAGCCCTCCTGGCCGATGCCGCTGCCCGACCACCTGCGCAAGGGCATGGACTCCCCCACCGCCGACATCGCCAACATGGGCGAGCGCATGGGCGGCGGTCTGGTGGCCGGTCTCTTCCTGCGGGAGTTCATCGGCGAAGGCATCACCTGGGCGCACCTGGACATCGCGGGCCCGGCCTTCAACGAGGGCGGCCCCTTCGGCTACACGCCCAAGGGCGGCACCGGCACCGCGGTCCGCACCCTGGTCCGCCTCGCCGAGCGCACGGCCGCGGGCGACCTCGGCTGACCGGCTGATCTGTCGTACGCGCGGCAGGGCCCGGACATCCAGATGTCCGGGCCCTGCCCGATTTCGCCCTCGACGAAATCCGTACGTTCACACGCCTCGGTAACGCCTGGACGTGGCGAATCAGACGTCTCACAGCCCGGCCCGCCGTCCCACCTCCCGCCGACAAGTGCGAAGATGGGTTCTCGGCAGGACAGGGCCCCCACCACAGGGCCGAAACAAGAGCGGCCGATACCAGCCGACCGACCGGTCGTCCCCCGAGAAAAGGGGTCCGGCGTACGGCGCACATGCATGGAGGACGTGACGTGGCGAACGACGCCAGCACCGTTTTCGACCTAGTGATCCTCGGCGGCGGTAGCGGCGGTTACGCCGCGGCACTGCGCGCGTCGCAGCTGGGCCTGGACGTCGCCCTGATCGAGAAGGGCAAGGTCGGCGGCACCTGCCTGCACAACGGCTGCATCCCGACGAAGGCACTGCTGCACGCCGGCGAGATCGCCGACCAGGCACGCGAAGCCGACCAGTTCGGCGTGAAGGCCACCTTCGAGGGCATCGACATGGCGGCCGTCCACAAGTACAAGGACGACGTGATCTCGGGCCTCTACAAGGGCCTCCAGGGACTCATCGCCTCGCGCAAGGTGACGTACATCGAGGGCGAGGGCAAGCTCTCCTCCCCCACCTCCGTGGACGTGAACGGACAGCGCGTCCAGGGCCGCCACGTGCTGCTCGCGACCGGCTCCGTGCCGAAGTCGCTGCCGGGCCTGGAGATCGACGGCAACCGCATCATCTCCTCGGACCACGCGCTGACCCTGGACCGCGTGCCGAAGTCCGCGATCATCCTGGGCGGCGGCGTCATCGGCGTCGAGTTCGCCTCGGCGTGGAAGTCCTTCGGTTCCGAGGTGACCGTCGTCGAGGGCCTCAAGCACCTCGTGCCGGTCGAGGACGAGAACTCCTCGAAGCTTCTTGAGCGCGCGTTCCGCAAGCGCGGCATCAAGTTCAACCTCGGCACCTTCTTCGAGAAGGCCGAGTACACGCAGGACGGCGTCCGCGTGACCCTCGCCGACGGCAAGACCTTCGACGCCGAGGTGCTGCTCGTCGCCATCGGCCGCGGCCCGGTCTCCCAGGGCCTCGGGTACGAGGAGCAGGGCGTCGCGATGGACCGCGGGTACGTCCTGGTCGACGAGTACATGCAGACCAACGTTCCGACCATCTCGGCCGTGGGCGACCTGGTGCCGACCCTCCAGCTCGCGCACGTCGGCTTCGCCGAGGGCATCCTGGTGGCGGAGCGCCTGGCCGGTCTCAAGACCGTCCCGATCGACTACGACGGCGTGCCGAAGGTGACGTACTGCCACCCCGAGGTCGCATCCGTGGGCATCACCGAGGCCAAGGCCAAGGAGATCTACGGCGCGGACAAGGTCGTCGCCCTCAAGTACAGCCTGGCGGGCAACGGCAAGAGCAAGATCCTCAAGACCGCGGGCGAGATCAAGCTCGTCCAGGTCAAGGACGGTGCCGTGGTCGGCGTCCACATGGTCGGCGACCGCATGGGCGAGCAGGTCGGCGAAGCCCAGCTGATCTACAACTGGGAAGCGCTGCCGGCCGAGGTCGCCCAGCTCATCCACGCCCACCCGACGCAGAACGAGGCGATGGGCGAGGCTCACCTGGCCCTCGCGGGCAAGCCTCTCCACTCCCACGACTGACCTCAGTTTCGGGCGCGACGACCACAGACTTTCCGCAATTCGTAAGGAGCAACTGAAACCATGGCGGTTTCCGTATCCCTTCCGGCGCTCGGCGAGAGCGTCACCGAGGGCACTGTCACCCGTTGGCTGAAGGCCGAGGGCGAGCGCGTCGAGGCCGACGAGCCGTTGCTCGAGGTCTCGACCGACAAGGTCGACACCGAGATCCCCTCCCCTGCCGCGGGCATCCTGGCCTCCATCAAGGTCGCCGAGGACGAGACCGTCGAGGTCGGCGCCGAGCTGGCCGTCATCGACGACGGCTCCGGTGACGCGGGCGGCTCGGCCGCCCCGGCGCAGGAGGCCCCGGCCGCACCTGCCCAGGAGGAGGCCCCCCAGCAGCAAGAGGCCCCGGCCCAGGCCGAGGCGCCCGCCGCTCCCGCTCCGTCCGGCGGTTCCGCCGAGGGCACCGACGTCACGCTGCCCGCCCTGGGCGAGTCGGTCACCGAAGGCACCGTCACCCGTTGGCTGAAGGAGGTCGGCGAGGAGGTCGCGGAGGACGAGCCCCTGCTCGAGGTCTCCACGGACAAGGTCGACACCGAGATCCCCTCCCCGGCCGCGGGCGTGCTGCTCGAGATCGTCGTGGGCGAGGACGAGACCGCTGAGGTCGGCGCCAAGCTCGCCGTCATCGGCGCTCCCGGTGCCGCTCCGGCTCCGGCCAAGGAGGAGGCCCCGGCCGCCCCCGCGCAGCAGGAGGCCCCCAAGCAGGAGGCCCCGAAGCAGGAGGCCGCCCCGGCTCCCGCTCAGCCCGCCGCCCCCGCGCAGCCCGCGGCCCCGGCGCAGCCCGCGGCCCAGGCCCCGGCTCCGGCCCAGCCGGCAGCTCCCGCGCAGCCCGCGCCCGCAGCCCCGTCCGCGCCCGCCGCTCCGGCCTCCCCGGCCGACGAGGGCGCGTACGTCACGCCGCTGGTCCGCAAGCTCGCGGGCGAGCACGGCGTGAGCCTGTCGGACGTCAAGGGCACCGGCGTCGGTGGCCGCATCCGCAAGCAGGACGTCATCGCGGCCGCCGAGGCCGCGAAGGCCACTCCGGCTCCCGCCGCTGCCGCCCCGGCCGCCGCTGCGAAGGCTCCGGCCATCGAGGCGTCCCCGCTGCGCGGTCAGACGGTCAAGATGACCCGCATGCGCAAGGTCATCGGCGACAACATGATGAAGGCGCTGCACTCGCAGGCCCAGCTGACCTCGGTCGTCGAGGTCGACATCACGAAGCTGATGAAGCTGCGCGCCAAGGCGAAGGACGCGTTCGCGGCCCGCGAGGGCGTCAAGCTCTCCCCGATGCCGTTCTTCGTCAAGGCCGCCGCCCAGGCGCTGAAGGCCCACCCGGTCGTCAACGCCCGGATCAACGACGACGAGGGCACCATCACGTACTTCGACTCGGAGAACATCGGCATCGCCGTTGACGCCGAGAAGGGTCTGATGACGCCGGTCATCAAGGGTGCGGGCGACCTGAACATCGCCGGCATCTCGAAGAAGACCGCCGAGCTCGCGGGCAAGGCCCGTGGCGGTGGCCTCACCCCGGACGACATGTCCGGCGCCACCTTCACGGTCTCCAACACCGGTTCGCGCGGTGCCCTGTTCGACACGGTCATCGTGCCGCCGAACCAGGCCGCGATCCTCGGCATCGGTGCCACGGTGAAGCGTCCGGTCGTCATCAACCACCCGGACCTCGGCGAGACCATCGCCGTGCGGGACATGACGTACCTCTCGCTCTCCTACGACCACCGTCTGGTGGACGGCGCGGACGCCGCCCGTTACCTGACCACGGTCAAGGCGATCCTTGAGGCCGGCGAGTTCGAGGTCGAGCTCGGCCTGTAGTCACACGGACCGTGGTTCTTCGGAGCCAGGGCTGTAAGACTCGTCTCATCAGGGCGTACGCCCCCGTTCGGAGGTTTCCGGGCGGGGGCGTCGCCGTATTGTCTAGGGGTCACCACGCCCTGGGGCGCTGCCCCCGCCGGAGGAGCCCACATGACCGCGCCCGTCGTTCACTCGCTGCGCGAACAGATCCGCGAGCACATCGTGGAGGGGATCGTCAGCGGGCGCTGGCAGCCGGGCGAGCGGATCGTGGAGCGGCGGATCGCCGTCGAGCTCGAGGTCTCGCAGACTCCCGTGCGCGAAGCCCTGCGCGAGCTGGAGACGCTGCGGCTCATCGAGTCGGCGCCCAACAAGGGCGTCCGCGTGAGGAACTTGACCGCGGCGGACCTGGAGGAGAGCTACCCCGTCCGCGCGGGCCTGGAGGCCATCGCCGCCGAACTCGCGGCGGAGAGCCTGGGCGCCGACTGCTCGGCCCTCGAACCCCATGTCGCCGCCCTGTACGAGGCGGACCGGGCCTCCGACGGAACCGCCCAGGTGCGGCACACGGTCGGTTTCCACCGGGAGTTGGTGCGGGCGGCGAACAACTCCGTTCTGCTGCACACCTGGGAGGGCCTCGGCATCGAGGTCTTCACCGCGCTCTCGATCCGGTGGCTCGGGACGGTTCAGCAGTCGTACGCGGAGGAGCACGAGGCCCTCGTGACGGCCTTCCAGCAGCGCGATCCCGCGATCGCGGAGCTGGTGAAGGCCCACGTACTGGGCTGCGCGCCGCGCCCCTGACCGCGTCCACGGCGGCCGCGCTCATCCGTGGCCGACCCGCTCATACGTGCTCTCACCTGCGGCGATCCTTCAATTCGAAGGCACCGCGTGCCCGCATTAATGGCACCGGATGCCTACTTTCTGAGTATGCGGGAGTTTTCACCTTCAACCCTTTGATCGATCATCGATCACGGAGTTACAGTCTTCGACGGGCTCTCACCCGAGCCTTACGCCCTGTCCTGCCAAAGACCTAGGGCACCCCCACCCCTTACCGAACAGGGGACCCCCTCCGACTCAGGAAGGCGGCGACATGACCGACCCCTCCGCAATCCAGCCGAGCGAGCTCGACCAGCTCCCGGACCGCGACCCCGAGGAGACCGCCGAATGGCAGGCCTCCCTGGACGCCGTTACCCAGGCGGCCGGGCCGCACCGTGCTGCATACCTGATGCGTCGCACGCTGGAGCGCGCCGAGGGCGCGGGCCTGGCGCTGCCCAAGCTCCTTGAGACCGACTACGTCAACACCATCCCCACCTCCGCCGAGCCGGCGATCGAGGGCGACGAGGCGATGGAGCAGCGCATAGCCGCGTGGAACCGCTGGAACGCGGCCGCGATGGTGACCCGGGGCAGCAAGCACGGCGTCGGCGGCCACATCGCCACCTTCGCCTCGGCGGCCTGGCTGTACGAGACCGGCTTCAACCACTTCTTCCAGGGCAAGGAGGGGGACGGCTCCGGCGACCAGCTCTACATCCAGGGCCACGCGTCCCCCGGCATCTACGCCCGCGCCTTCCTCGACGGCCGTCTGAACGAGGCGCAGCTCGACAACTTCCGCCAGGAGGCGGGTGGCAACGGCCTGCCGTCGTACCCGCACCCGCGCCGTCTGCCCTGGCTGTGGGAGTTCCCGACCGTGTCGATGGGTCTGGGTCCGCTCTCCGCGATCTACCAGGCGCGCTTCAACCGGTACCTCTCCAACCGCGGCATCAAGGACGTCTCCGCCTCGCACGTGTGGGCGTTCCTCGGTGACGGCGAGATGGACGAGCCCGAGTCGACGGCTGCCCTCGCCCTGGCCGCGCGTGAGGGTCTGGACAACCTCACGTACGTCATCAACTGCAACCTGCAGCGCCTCGACGGCCCGGTCCGCGCCAACTTCCGCGTGGTGCAGGAGCTGGAGGCCCAGTTCCGCGGTGCCGGCTGGAACGTCATCAAGGTCCTGTGGGGCAACGCCTGGGACGAGCTGTTCCAGCTCGACACCAACGGCGCCCTGGTCCGCCGCCTGCGCGAGGTGCCGGACGCCCAGTTCCAGACGTACGCGACGCGTGACGCCGCCTACATCCGCGAGCACTTCTTCGGTGCCGAGCCCGCCCTCGTCGAGCTGGGCAAGCTGCTCAGCGACGACAAGATCAGCGAGTGCTTCCACCTCTCGCGCGGCGGCCACGAGGCCCGCAAGGTCTACGCGGCCTACCGTGCGGCACTCACCCACAAGGGCGCGCCGACCGTGATCCTCGCGCAGACGGTCAAGGGCTTCACCCTCGGCAAGGGCTTCGAGTCCAAGAACGCCAACCACCAGATGAAGAAGCTCACGGTGGACGAGTTCAAGGACATGCGTGACCTCCTTGAGCTGCCGATCTCGGACAGCCAGTTCGTCGACGGCGTGGTGCCTTACGGCCACCCGGGCGCCGATTCCCCCGAGGTCCGCTACCTCCAGGAGCGGCGTGCCGCCCTCGGCGGTCCGGCCCCGGCCCGCCGCACGCAGCCGCTCGCGCCGCTGCCCGCCCCGGCCGACAAGTCGTTCGCCGCGTTCGACAAGGGCTCGGGCTCGCAGTCGATGGCGACGACCATGGCCTTCGTACGCCTGGTCAAGGACCTGATCCGCGACAAGGAGACCGGCAAGCGCTGGGTGCCGATCGTCCCCGACGAGGCACGCACGTTCGGCATGGAGTCGCTCTTCCCGTCGCTCGGCATCTACTCGCCCAAGGGCCAGACGTACGAGCCGGTCGACCGCGACCAGCTCATGTACTACCGCGAGGCGAAGGACGGCCAGATCCTCAACGAGGGGATCACCGAGGCCGGATCGATGGCGGACTTCATCGCCGCGTCGTCGTCGTACGCGACGCACGGCGAAGCCATGATCCCGTTCTACATCTTCTACTCGATGTTCGGCTGGCAGCGCACGGCCGACCAGATGTGGCAGCTCGGCGACCAGCTCGGCCGCGGCTTCCTCGTCGGCGCCACCGCAGGGCGTACGACGCTGACGGGTGAGGGTCTGCAGCACGCGGACGGCCACTCGCCGGTGATCGCCGCGACGAACCCCGCCGCCATGTCGTACGACCCGGCGTTCGCCTACGAGGTCGCGGCGATCGTCAAGGACGGTCTGCGCCGGATGTACGGCGAGGCCGCCCCCGGTGAGGACCAGAACGTCTTCTACTACCTCACCGTCTACAACGAGCCGATGCCGCAGCCCGCGAAGCCCGCGGGTGTGGACGAGGGCATCGTGAAGGGCCTGTACCGCTTCAACACCGCCGAGACGGCGGGGCACTCCCCCGCGGCCAACGCCTCGCGCATCCAGCTGATCGGTTCGGGCACGGCCATCCACTGGACCCTCGCGGCCCAGAAGATGCTCGCCGAGGAGTGGGGCGTGGCCGCCGACGTGTGGTCCGCGACCTCGTGGACCGAGCTGCGTCGCGACGCCCTTGAGGCGGACGAGGCGATCCTGCGCGGCGAGGAGCGGATTCCTTACGTGCGTACGGCGCTCGAGGGTGCGCAGGGTCCCGTGCTCGCGGTCTCCGACTACATGCGACAGGTCCCCGACCAGATCGCGCAGTGGGTCGAGCAGGACTACTCGTCCCTCGGCGCGGACGGCTTCGGCATCTCGGACACGCGTGACGCGGCGCGTCGCCACTTCGGCATCGACGCGGAGTCCATCGTGGTGGCTGCTCTCGCGCAGCTGGCGCGGCGGGGCGAAGTTCCCGCTGCCGCGGTGAAGGAAGCTCGGGCCAAGTACGGTCTGTAGCCTTCGGCTTGATGCGGGTACGGGTCTCTGTCTCTTCGGCGGGGGCCCGTTCCTGTGTGCGGGGCCCGTTCCTGTGTGCGGGGCCCGTTCCTGTGTGCGGGTGCGCTTCAGAGCCGCCGCTTCGCGGCGGATGCTCTCCCACCCACCCGTCTCGGCTACTTGTAGCGGTGGGCCATTTGTGTCGCTGCTACGGCGAATCGCTCCCGGAGAGCTTGCGGAGCCAGTACCTCCGCCTCCGGGCCCAAGGCCATGAGCTGGGTGTACGCGACCGTCTCGTTCTCGACCGCGAGTGTCACCGTCACCCAGCCCTGGTCATCCAGGTCTCTCGCTCCCTCCAGTGCCTCGCGGGTGGACGCGGAATCGGTGGCGTACGGCAGCTGTCGTACGCCTGCCTCGGAGAGCCGGACCACGACCTCGGACCGCAGGATCGCCCGCGCGAACTGCGCGGCTCGTTCCGCCCAGAAACCCGGCAGGTCGAATTCCTCGTCGCGTACGAAACGGTCGTCGCCCGCGGCGATCGCGGTGAACCGGTCGATGCGGTACACGCGGAACGAATCCGTGTCGGGCACCCGTGCGCACAGATACCAGACCCCGGCCTTGAGCACGAGGCCGTAGGGCTCCAACTCCCGTTCCACCTCGGTGTCCTGGCGCCGGTAGCGGGCGGTGACGCGGCGGTCGTCCCACACCGCGTCGGCCAGCGGGGGCAGCAGTTCGGGGGCCGGTGTCTCCTGGAACCAGCCCGGCGCGTCCAGGTGGAACCGCTGCGACGCGTTCTGCGAGGCGTCCCGCAGGGAGGGCATCAGCGCCGCCGACACCTTGAGGCGGGCCGCCGATGCCGCGTCCTCCAGGCCCATCTCGCGCAGAGCGCCCGGCACTCCGGAGAGGAAGAGGGCCTCCGCCTCGCTGCGTCCGAGGCCGGTGAGCCGGGTGCGGTAGCCGCCGATGAGCCGGTAGCCGCCGGCCCGCCCCCGGTCCGCGTAGACCGGGACGCCCGCCTCCGAGAGGGCCTGGGCGTCCCGCGTGATGGTCCGCTCGGACACTTCGAGCTCACCCGCGAGCTCGGCGGCGGTCATGGAGGGGCGGGCCTGGAGCAGAAGCACCATCTTGATGAGGCGAGCAGCGCGCATGGCCCCATGATGCCGCCAGCCGGGAGCCGGGAGCCGTATAGGCGAACCGTCCGACTAGCGGTAGCCCGCGACGTCCGCGGGCTTGCCCTTCTGTTCGACCTCCGCGATGTAGCGCCAGGCGTCGGGCGCCGAACCGTCGATGTCCGTGAAGCCGTACTCCTTGGCGAGCCCGCCGCTGGAGAGCGACTCGCCGTTCCAGCGGGCCACTTCGGGGTCGGCGGCGAGCGCGACCAGGGCCCGGCCGACGAAGGTCGGGGTCTCGGAGATCGCGAAGTGCGGGTTCTGCTTGCGGCCGTCGAGCCAGTTCTCCTCGGTGACCTTGAAGTGCGTGTCGAGCATTGCCTCGGAGCGCAGCCAGCCGGGGGTCAGGCAGAGCGCCGTGCAGCCGTACTCCTCGAGCTCCTCGGCCAGGCCCTTCGCCATCCGCAGCGGGGCGGCTTTGGCGAGGTCGTAGTAGAAGGGCTTGCGGTAGTTGGGGCCGTTGTACTCCTTGGTCCCGTCGGTGACCTCGACGACCAGTCCGCCGGGGTTCTTGATGAGCAGCGGCAGCGCGTACCTGCTGGTGACGATGTGGGTCTCGATGCCGAGGCGCATCAGGCGCAGCCCCTTGTCGAGGTCGTGCTCCCACATCTTCTTGTCCCACTCGACGTGGAGGTCGCCGCCCCAGATGTCGTTGACCAGGATGTCCAGGCGGCCCTGCTCGCGGTCGATCCGGTCGACGAGGGCCTCGACCTGCTCGGGCTCCAGGTGATCGGTGGGCACGGCGATGCCGGTGCCCGGTCCGCCCGCCTCCCGGCCCGCGGCGGTGATCAGCTCCGCGGTCCCCTCGATGGTCTCCTTGGTGCGCCCGACCTCGCTGGTGTGCGCCCGGGTCGTACGGCCCGTCGCGTACACGGTGGCTCCGGCTCGGCCGAGCTCCACGGCCATGGCCCGGCCCGCGCCGCGGGTGGCACCGGCGACGAGGGCGACCTTTCCGGCCAGGGGGTGCGCGGGTGCGTGCGTGGTGTCCGTCTCTTCGTTCTCCATGATGTCGAGGCTGCCACCCAATGCCGACACCTGCTGTCGGGTTTTCCATGGGCATGTGCACGCATAACGAGACAGTCGCATCCGCCGCACTCCGCGTGCGTACCCACCCCTCAGGACCGATGCTTGTCCCGTGATGGACGAGACGGAGTTCTGGGAGATCGTGGACCGCACCCGCGTGGCCGCCGAGGGCGACCCCGAGGACCACGCCGACCTGCTCACCGAGAAACTCCTGGAACTCGAGCCGGACATGGTGCTCGACTTCGCCCGTCACTTCGAGGCGCGCTACAACCGTGCCTACCGCTGGGATCTGTGGGGCGCTTCCTGGGTCCTCCTCGGTGGCGCCAGCGACGACGCCTTCGACTACTTCCGCTGCTGGTTGATCGGTCAGGGGCGCGAGGTGTTCGAGGGAGCCCTGCACGACCCGGACTCGCTCGCGGATCTCCTCGACGACTTCGACGAGGACATCGACGGCGACGGCGAAGAGCTCGGTTACGCGGCGGACGAGGCCTACGAGCAGCTCACCGGCGTGGTCACCCCCGATCTCGGCATCGCTCCCGCCCCGACGGAGCCGCAGGGAACACCGCTCGACTTCGAGGACGAAGCGGCGATGGCCCAGCGCTACCCGAGGCTGTGGGAACGTTTCGCCGAGATCGACTGAGCGGGAACCACCGCCTCCTACCGGCCCTGCAGCCTGGCACCGGCACGCCCCTACCGGCCCTGCAGCCGTGCGGCCTTCTCCCTGATCGCGGGGAGCGCGGCCGTCAGCGCCGCACCCGGGCAGGAGGTGGTGTAGCCGTCGCGGTGCCCGGACACCGCGCTGAACGCCTCGACCGCCCCCGCCGGATACCTGCTGAGGCTGTTCGTGGAGACCAGCCGCACCGTGGCGCGCGGGTCCACGTCCGAGAGGCCGAGCTTCCACGCGATCAGCCCCGCCATGGCGTCGGTCATGGCCTTGGGAACAGGCGTGCCCTCCGTGAACGTCCCGATCGCCGCGATCCCCACCGACCCCTTGTTGTAGCCCTGCGTGTGCGCTCCCACGACGGCCCTCTCGATGCCGCCCGCACGCCCTTCATAGACGGTCCCGCACCGGTCGACGAGGAAGTTGTAGCCGATGTCGTCCCACTGTCTCCCCTCGGTCTGGCCGGTGTGCAGATAGCGGATGGTGCGCGCGGCGTCGGCGCAGTCGTAGCTGTTCGGGGTGTCCGTGTGGTGTATGAACACCGCCTGGACCCGGCCGGCGTACCGGGCGGGCGGCGTCTCGCCCGACGCGTCGCCCACCCACTCGGCTCGCGGCACCACGCGTGGCCGCGCCGCGGAATGGCCCGCTTCCCGCCGTACCGGAGCCGCTGCCGCCGGCATCAGGGAGTGCCGCCCGGTCACGCCGGCCCGCTCGCCGAGCCCGGCGAAAGCCACCGCACCGTCACCCGCCCGCACCGACGCCCCCGGCACCCCCGGCCCCACGAACCACGCGCACAACAGCAGAAGCACCACGGCCGCGGCTCCGGGCACGCAGCCCAGCACCACACGCGCCACCTTCGGCACGCGTGCCGCGGACGACCCACGGAAGACACGCATGCTCCGACTGTCCGGCCCACCCCCTCCACCCGCGATCCGCGCTCGGCCGATCGGGTGAACCGCAGGGGTAGCTGAGGGGGACCCGGGGAGGGCTCGCAGGGAGCTCAGAAGTGGGTGCCGCCGTCCACCCGGACCTCGGTGCCGGTGATGAACCTGCCGTCCCGCGAGCCGAGCAGCGCGACCACCGATGCCACCGACTCCGGCCCCGCGAAGCCCTGACCGATCGCAGGCGCCAGCTTCACGAACAGGCTCATGTCGGCGTCCTCGGGCAGACCGGGGCCCACGCTCTGCCTGCTGGCTCCGCTGCCGTCGGTCATGCCGCTGGATATGGAGCCCGGCTGGACGGAGTTGAAGCGGATTCCCTGCTTGCCGTACTCACTGGCCAGCGCGTGCGTCATGGACTGGATGCCGCCCTTGCTGGCCGCGTATGCCGCCATGTACGGGTGGGCGAAGACCGCCGAGGTGGAGCTGAAGTTGATGACGGCGGCGTCCTCGCCCGCGAGCAGCGCCGGGATCGCCTCGCGGATCACCAGGAACGTGCCCACCAGGTTGATCCGGATGACGTGTTCGAACGACTCCAGGCTGGTCTCGTGCGTGTGCGAGGAGCGGAGCACGCCCGCCGCGTTCACCAGCACGTCCAGGCCGCCGAGCGCGGTGACCGCGGCGGCGACGCCTTCGCGCACCGAGGTCTCGTCCGAGATGTCGACCACGAGGGTGGTGAGGCGGTCGGCCGCCGCACCCGCTTTCTCGGCGGTGTCCTTGAGACCCGCCTCGCTGACGTCGGCGGCCACGACCCTGCCGCCCTCCTCCAGGATCCGCAGGACGGAGGCCTGCCCGATCCCCGAGCCACCGCCGGTGATGAGTGCACGACGGCCTGCGTACCGGTTCATGAGATGCCTCCGATCAACTCCGGGCTCCCGGGTCCCTCCATGGATCCGGCCTTCCCGATCTGATTTCAATGTACGCCTTTCTGGCACGTTTTGCCATGCAGGCAATTCATGTATCAGGGTGAGGATCGCGCGTAGGCTGCGGGGGTGAGCACCCACCCGTCGCAGTCATCGCCGCCCCCGCCCCCGGCCCAGCCGTCGCTGACCGAGCGCCGCAAGGCGGCCACGCAGCTCGACATCGCCCGCGCCGCGGCCGAGCTCTTCGCCGAGCGCGGCCCGGACGGCACCACGGCCGAGGAGATCGCGGGCCGGGCGGGAGTGGCGCTGCGCACCTTCTACCGGTACTTCCGCAACAAACAGGACGCGGTCGGTCCGCTCCTCGCGGGCGGCGCCGCCGAGTGGCGGGCCCACCTGGCGGCCCTCGACCCGGCCGCCGGGGTGCCGACAGCCCTGGAGCGCTCGATCGCGGACGCGCTGACCGCGGCGGACGACCACGCGGCCGAGGCCCTTGAGTGGACCCGCGGCCTGCTGCGCGCCGCGCAGGACGACCCGGCCCTGCGCGCCGTCTGGTACCGCGTCAACCAGGAGTCCGAGGAGCAGCTCGTGCCCGTACTGGCCCGGCTGGCCGGGAACGACGCCGACGAGCTGGACGTACGCCTGGCCGCCGCGGCCGCCACCGACGCCATCCGTCTGGCCCTGGAGACCTGGGCCGCGGGGGACGCACCGGCCGACGGGCCCGGCTCCCCCGCCGTCCTCGCGGTGCGCTGCCTGCGCGAACTGACGGGCGGGCTGCGGCTCCTGGCCGCCCGGCAGGGCGAGGCCTGAGACCCGACACCCGTTGCGGCGCCCAATCGGCGGCCGATCCGGCAGACGGCGCCCCCGCTACGGCTCCGGGACCACCCGCGGGCTCGGCCGCCCGTCCGGCCCCAGGTCCAGCGAGAACGCCAGCAGGGCCACGTCGTCCCCGACCCCACCGGAGAACCGCACCAGGTCCTTCCAGACCGCGGACGTCATCGCCGCCGGGTCGTCCCGCAGGTCGGCGCAGAGCCCCGGAAGGCGTTCGGTCAGCGGATAGAAGGCGCCTGACCCGTCGCGTGCCTCGGTCACCCCGTCGGTCACCACGAGCAACCGGTCGCCGGGCCGCAGCCGCACGGTCACCTCCTCGGGCGGGGCGACTCCCGCGATCCCCAGGCCCAGCGGAGCGCCCGGCGCCACGGCGAGCTCCTCGACGGCCCCGCCCCGCAGCAGCAGCGGGGGCGGGTGGCCGCAGGAGACGACCCGCAGCTCGGCCGCATCGCCCCGGAATTCCAGGAGCACGGCGGTGGCGAAGAGTTCCGCGTGCTCGGCCTCCTCGGAGTCGACCACCAGCCGCCGGTCGAGCCGGCCGGCGACCCCCTCCAGGTCGGGCTGGTCGAGCACCGCCTCCCGGAAGGCACCGAGCAGCGCGGCGACCGTTCCGACGGCCGCGAGGCCGTGCCCCTGCACATCGCCCACCAGCGCCCGTACGCCGCTGGGCCCCTTGCGCACGTCGAAGAGATCACCGCCGACCAGCGTCCCGCCCTGGGCCGCGCGGTAGAGGCCCGCGCAGCGCACCGGGCCCACCCGCTCCGGCAGCGGCGGCAGGACGGCGAACTGGGCGGCTTCGGCGACGGTGCGGACGGTGACGAGCTGGGTGTCGCGGCGGCTGCGCACCCAGGCGAACATGATGCTGAGCAGCGCCACGAAGGCGACCGTCAGCACATCGCTGTCCCCGGGGCGGCCGAGCCCGAAGCCCGGCAGGTAGAGCAGCAACACCACGGTGCCGCCGAAGAGGGCCGTGACCAAGGCGCCGTACGACAGCGCGGCCAGCGGGGGCACGGCGGCGAGCAGGAAGCTGAGGTCGACCGTCTCCGGGGTGGAGAGCTGGATGACGCAGGTCACGACCAGGAGTACGGGCGGAGGCCAGCGCACCCAGGTGGGCGGCGGCGCGCCGCGCAGCCAGCCGGGCTCGTCCCGGTCCCGCCGACTGGCAGCAGCGACCCTGAACATCGGTTCGCTCCTTCCGGTCGGCCATTCCACGCTCCTACGCGCGCGTGCCCGCCGCACGCCGGGCCGGTCCGTCGGGTGGCAGCTCCCGTGCCGGGGTCACGGCAGCCACGGGAGTCTCAGAGCGCGCGCCCCATCAGCACGTCGTCCACGTACGCTCCGTCGAGGAAGAACTCGCCCGGCAGCACCCCCTCGATCACGAAGCCCTCGGAGGTGTAGAGCGTCCGGGCCGGGATGTTGTGGCCGAGCACCCGCAGCGTGATGCGCCGCGCGCCCTGGCGCCGGGCTTCCTCCACCGCGGCCCTGACCAGCCGGCGGCCCACTCCCTTGCCGCGCGCCTCGTCCGCGACGGCGAAGCCCAGGATCTGGCGCACGTGGGCGTTGGCCAGGACGGAGGTGGGGTATCCGAGCCGTATGTAGCCGACGACCACGCCGTTCAGCTCGGCGACCAAGTGATCGTGCGGCCCGAAGCGGTCACTGAAGAACGGCGGGTACGGAAGCTGCGGAGCAGGCTGTACCGCGTGCAGCGTGGACCAGGTGACGCGGTCGATGCGGCCGAGGGCTTCTTCGTCGTCCGGCAGAGCGGTACGTATGAGCGTGTCCTGCATGGGCGTCACTGTACGACGGCCGCCTGACGCCTCTCGGGGGGTTTCCGGGGCAGGATGACTTCATGGCACCCACCGAGCCCGAGCAGTCAGCCCCTTCGTCGGCGCGGTCCCGTATCGCCGTGGCCGGTGCGTCCGGCCTCATCGGAACGGCGCTGACCCGCGCCCTCGCCCACGACGGCCACGAGGTGGTGCGACTGGTGCGCCGGGCACCTCGTACGAAGCATGAGGTGCGGTGGGACCCCAAGAAGGGGTACGTCGACACCGCGGGGCTCGCGGGATGCGACGCGCTGGTCAACCTGGCGGGAGCCGGGATCGGTGACCGCCGCTGGACGGACGCCTACAAGCGGGAGCTGCGCGACAGCAGGGTGCTCGGCACCGCGGCGCTCGCCGAGGCGGCGGCCTCCCTCGACGAGCCGCCCCGGGTGTTCCTGTGCGCGAGTGCGATCGGCTACTACGGAGACACCGGTCAGCGTGCGGTGGACGAGAGTGCCCCCTCCGGAGAGGGCTTCCTGCCGTCGCTGTGCGTGGAGTGGGAGGGCGCGGCCGCCGCGGCGCACGCGGCGGGCATCCGCACGGTCTTCGCACGCAACGGCCTGGTGGTGGCGCGCGAGGGCGGGGCCTGGCAGCGGATGTTCCCGCTCTTCAAGGCGGGGCTCGGCGGGCGACTCGGCGACGGCCGGCAGTACTGGAGCTACATCTCGCTGCACGACGCGGTGGCCGCGTTGCGGCACCTGCTCGACACGGAGTCGCTTGCGGGCCCGGTCAACCTGACCGCGCCCGACCCGCTGACCAACCGCGAGGTGACGGCCGCGATGGGCCGGGTGCTGCACCGGCCCACCCTTTTCGCGGCGCCCGCGCCCGCGCTGCGCGTCGTGCTCGGCGAGATGGCCGGTGACGTGCTCGGCAGCCAGCGGGTGCTGCCGACCCGGCTCCTGGAGTCGGGCTTCTCGTTCGCGTTCCCGGGCATCGAGGAGACGATCCGCGCGGCGTTGCGGTAGAGGGCGTGCGGCAACCGCCTCTCAGGACCTTCGTTCCGCGACCGCCGCGCGACACGCTGTGCGACCCGCCGCGCGACCCGCCGTGCGACCGGCGTGCGACCGTGCCCGGTCGATGCGCGACTGCCCCCGACCGTTCGTGCTCCTACCCTCGTGCGGAACTCCGTGATTCCGAAGCCCTGTTGAGGGCATGACGTCCCCAGCAGCCGCGCAACCTCCGGGAGGGGCACGTGCTAGAGCCTGGGCACCATGCGGATGTCGTCATCGTGGGAGCTGGGGTCGCGGGACTGTCGGCCGCCCACCAGCTGACCAGTGCTGGTGTAACGACCGTCGTCCTGGAAGCCGCCCCTTACGTCGGCGGGCGCATGTCGACGGAGAAGGTCGACGGGTTCCGCCTCGACAGGATCGGGCAGTTGCTCACCACGTCCTACCCCGAGTTGCGTCACACGCCAGGGCTCGACGCCCTCGTGCTCCGGCCCTTCGTGCCCGGTGTCCTGGTGCACAGCGACGGTCGGCACCACCGCGCCGTCGAGCCCACGAGCCCCCGGCGCGCAAGGGGCGCACTTACCGCCGCACGCGCCCTCGCTAGCGCCCCCAGGGGTCCGCGCACCGCACGGACCACGCCCCGCGCCGCCCCCCTCGGTGGCGCGCTCGACCAAGCCCGGCTCGGCGCCGCACTCGCCAGGCTCGCGGCGACGGACCCGAAGCGTCTCCTCGCCCGCCCCGAACTCCCCGCCGCACAGGCCCTCTTCGCCCGGGGCCTGCCCGCGCGCACCGTCACCGGCTTCCTGCGCCCGCTGCTCTCCGCACTCCTCTGCGACCCGGACCTGACGACATCGAGCCGCTGCGCCGACCTCGCCCTGCACTCCTTCGCACGTGGCCGCCTGTGCCTGCCCGAAGGCGGCGCCGAGGTGCTGCCCGAGCTCCTGGCGGCCACGCTGCCGCCGGGCACGGTCCGCACCGGCGTACGCGTCACGGGCGTCTCCACGACCTCCGTCACCACCGCTGAACACGGTGAGGTGCGCTGTCGCGCCGTCCTGTTGGCCACCGACGCCCGGGCAGCCGCCGCTCTGCTGCCCGGCCTGCGCGTGCCGTCCTTCCACCAGGTGACGGTGCTGCACCACGCGGCGCCCGAGGCACCGCTCGCCGAGCCCGCGCTGCTGCTCGACGCCGACCGTTCGGGCCCGGTCGCGCACACGGCCGTCGTCAGCCACGTCGACCCCTCGCGCGCGCCCGCGGGCAGGTCGCTCGTCTCGTCGACCGTCCTCGGCCCGCCGCCGGACGAGCGCGCCGTCCTCGCCCATCTCGCCGAGCTGTACGGCACGTCGACCGCCCGCTGGGAATCCCTCGCCGTCCATCACACCCGCGAGGCGGTGCCCGCGATGCCGCCGCCGCACGATCTGCGCCGCCCGGTACGACTGCTCTCGGGGCTCTACGTGTGCGGCGACCACCGGGACACCAGCACGGTGCAGGGCGCCCTGTACTCGGGCCGCCGCGCGGCGCGGGCCGCACTCATGGACCTCGGCGTGCGCCCGGCTCCCGGCACGGGACAGCTACCGATGGCGGCTTGACCGTAGCCATCCGACCTATACGCCACCTCTGGAAGCCCTCGCGGCCCCACGCGGGGGCTTCCCCCTTTCCCGTACAGCCCTCCAAGTACGTACTCGCGAACCGCACCCGCCCCTGCAACTTCCCTTGCCACACCGGTATCCCACGGCTACGGTCCCACCGGATCGCCAAGCCGCGGGAGGACTCACGTGCGTCGCACCATCCCGGTGATATCACTCATCCTCGGCCTATTCATGGGAGGTCTATCGTTGCCGACCGCCACAGCAACCACCTCGTCCGCCACAGGGCCCTCAGGAACCGACACACCCTCCGTGGTCCCCCGCCCCACCGACTGGACCGCGCTCGACGGCCGTACGAAGCTCACCGAACGCAGCCGCATCCTGATCGACCCGCGCGCCGCATCCACCACCGCGCTCCCCTCGGGCCGCAGCGAACTCCCGGGCCCCGCACACCAGTCCGTACGCAAGCTCGCCCACCAGCTCCGCACGGAGATCAGGCAGGTCACCGGGATCACCCCCCGGATCGCCCACACGGGCCGACCGGCCGCCGGCGACATCACGCTCGGCCTCACCGCCAAGGGGAACCTCGGAGCCGAGGGCTACGGCTTCGACAGCGCGGGCCCCATCCGCATCGAGGCCGCGTCCACCCACGGCCTCTACTACGGCACCCGCACCCTCCTCCAACTCCTGCGCTCCACGGCCGACGACCACCGCGCCGTCCCCCGCGCCCGCTCCACCGACCGCCCCGCGCAGGCCGTCCGCATGGTCCACCTCGACGCGGGCCGCAAGTACTGGAAGATCTCCTACCTGGAGAACCTGATCCGCAGGATGGGCGACCAGAAGCTCAACACCCTCTTCCTGCATCTCTCCGAGTCCGAGGGATTCCGCCTCCACAGCCCGAAGTTCCCGGGCCTCGCCGACCCCGACCACAGCTACAGCCGCGCCGACATCGAGCACCTGAAGACCTTCGCGGCCCGCCATCACGTCCAGTTGATGCCCGGCCTCGAACTCCCCGGCCACGCCACCGTGATCAGCGAGGCCTTCGGCATCGGCTTCGGGGCCGGCGCGGGCGCGTGCACCGGCGCGCACACGCACTCACACCTCACGCCCGACTGGATCATCGACATGACCAGCGAGAAGGCGATCGCGAAGTCCAAGGAGATCGTCGACGAGTTCGCGGGCTGGTTCGACGCGCCGCTGTTCTCGATCGGTGCCGAGGAGGTCCCCGGGCAGCTCGCCCAGTGCCCGCGCGTGAAGAATCACCTGGCCCAGAGCCCGGAGGTGGACACGCTCGGCGACCTCCTGAACCGCTACATCAACACCCTTGACGACGTCGTCACTTCGCACGGCAAGCGCACGGCCGTATACAACGGCTCCGAGCACCTCGACGCGCCCCGGCAGAAGGTGCACGCCCCCGTCGTCTTCCTCACCTGGGAGGGCACGGACGCCGAGCCCGCGATCCCCGGCCACGACGAGATCGCCATCGGCCCGTTCTACGACACCCCGAACAACTACCACCACCTGTATCCGGACGAGCCCTGGATGTACGACAGCTGGGCGCCGAACACCGACCCCGACATGCTCGGCTCCGGCGTCACCAACTGGGCCGACTACAACTTCTGGGCCGACGACGGCTACTTCGAGCAGAGCATGGCGGGCGCCCGCGCGATCCTCGCCGACCGCACCTGGAACAAGTCCGCGACGCCTGACACACTCGCCGACTTCCGGGCCCGCGCCGCCCGCATCGGCGATCCCCCGGGCACGACGCCTGCCCCGGTGCCGCCGAGGGTTCAGGGCCGGCCGAGCCACCACTGGACGTTCGACGACGCCACTTACCCCAGCGGCTGGACGTACGCGGGCAGCCCCGGCAACACGATCCTCGCCCAGGACGTGGCGGGCTCCCTCCCCGGCACCTCGTACATCATCAACAACCCCACCCCCGTGCGGGGCGTGCGCGGCCAGGCCTGGCGGTTCGACTCCGACCGCGACGGCGTGGGCTTCGGCGGTCTCGACGTCGCCGAGCCATGGACCGTGTCGGTGCAGGTCCGCCCGACGGCCCGGACCGGGGACCAGGTGCTGCTCAGCTCGAAGGCGGGGGCATTGAAGCTGATGCAGCACGGCACCGGAAAGGTCGGCTTCACGCGGTACGGCACGGCCGACTTCAGCTTCGACCACACGCTGCCGCTCGACCGCTGGACGCGGCTGACGTGGGTGACGACTCGGGGACACACCACTCTGTACGCCGACGGCCGACGGGTCGGGTCCGTCGCTGCGTCGATCCCGCTGCCGCTGCGCTCCATCGGCACGGAGAAGGCGGGCCTGCGGGGCGATCTCGACGAACTCACCACGTGGGACGAGGCGTTGTCCCCCGAAGAGGTCGCGCGCCTGCGCTGAGCCCCGGCCCCGCACACGCGTGAGTCGCGCACATGTGTAAGGGGCGGGCCTGCGCAGGCCCGCCCCTTACAGCACCACCCCGGATGTCAGCCCAGCGCCGACACCCGGTCGCGGTACCCGCGCACCGCCGCGGCGTCGCGGTACGGCTCGAGCCGCCGCTCGAAGTCGCGTACGTACTCGACGGCCCGCACCGACCGCATCTCGCCCGCCGCCTGCGCCGCTTCCGCGCCCAACTGGCAGGCCTGCTCCAGCTCACCGAGGGCCAGGCGCGAGGAAGCGAGCACGACCCGGCAGAACAGGCGGCTGCGGGCGTACCCAGGGGCGCGCAGCTGGAGCGAGCGCTCCGCGTGCTGGGCGGCCACGCGGTACTGCTGGAGGTCCCGGTGGCAGTGCCCGAACTCGTCCGCCAGCTGGGCCTCGTCGAAGAACCGCGCCCAGTGGGGGACCTCGTCTCCCGGCCGCGACGTCTCCAGGGCGCGCTCGGCCCGCACCATCGACGCCGTGCACGCCCGCACCTCGCCGAGCACCCCGTGCCCACGCGCCTCGACCGAGTGCAGCAGGGCCTGCACGACGGGCGGCGCCGATGACCCGACGCCCTGCTGGGCCACCCGCGCCAACTGCACGGCCTCTCTGCCGTGCCCGAGGTAGACGGCCTGGCGGCTCATGGTGACCAGGACGTACGAGCCGTACGCACGGTCGCCCGCCGCCTGCGACAGGCGCAGCGCCTGGACGTAGTAGCGCTGGGCGAGGCCGTGCGCCGCGATGTCGTACGAGGTCCAGCCCGCGAGGCGGGTGAGGTCGGCGGCGGCCGCGAAGAGCCGCCGCCCGGCCTGTTCGCCGTACGTGCCGCGCAGCATCGGCTCGGCCTCGTGCTCCAGATAGCGCACGAGCGCCTGCCGGGCGTGCCCGCCGCCGTACGCGTGGTCGAGCGCCCGGAAGAGCTCGCCCACGGAGCGCAGGGCGGAGATGTCGCCGCTGGTCACCCTGGCTCCGGCGCCCCGCTCGGGTTCCTTGCGCTGGCGCGGTATGGCGGGCCGGCCCTGCGTGGGGACGCGGGCGGCGCTCGGCGCGTAGTCGCCGCGGCTCACCCGGTCGTCGGCGCGGCCGATCAGCCAGTCCCTGCTGGGGACGACAAGGCCTGCCGGGGTGAACGCGATCTTCCGCAGTTCGGCATGGCTTCCGGAGTCCTTGCGCCAGAGTCCGCCGACGATGTTGATCGCCTCTTCGGGGCTCGCCGCGAACTCAAGACCGGCGTACACCGGCGCACAGGCGTCGAGACCGAGATCCTGCGCGGAGAGGCGGCGCCCTAACCGCCGGGTGAACACCTCGGCGATCAGGGCGGGGGTGGTGCCGCGCGGCTGCTGCCCGCGCAGCCAGCGGGTCACCGAGGTCTTGTCGTACCGCAGGTCGAGACCGTGCTCGAGGCCCAGCTGATCGACGCGGCGCGCGAGGCCCGCATTGGAGAAACCGGCTTCTGAGATGAGCGCGGCTAGCTGGCGGTTTGGCGTGCGCTGCGGAGGTCGTTCCGTCATCAGCTGTGCGGTCTCCTGCCTTTCGGGCGTTGCCTTGAGCAGCCCTTATGGCTCTGTGAACGGCGTGAATGTAGCGGCCCCCACCGCCCTCATCGCGGCCTTCGACCCGCATTCATCCGATCGTGTGAGGATTGACCGGACGACTGACGAGAATCCGCTGCCCGTACAGTGGCTGGGGGCGCGATATGTGCACGGTGCAGGTTCTAGGGAGGCACTTGCCGTGAGTGAGTTTCGGTTCGTCCGGTTGGGCTTCGGCCCGGATTCGGTCGAGTACCAAGATGCCTGGGACGAGCAGCGCCGCGTGCACGCCGCCCGCTTCGCCGACGAACTGCCCGACACGTGTCTGCTGCTCGAGCACCTGCCGGTCTACACCGCGGGCCGCCGCACCGAGGACAGCGAGCGTCCGCTGGACGGCACCCCCGTCATCGACGTGGACCGCGGCGGCAAGATCACCTGGCACGGCCCCGGACAGCTCGTGGGCTACCCGATCCAGAAGCTGCCGCGCCCGGTGGACGTCGTAGCACATGTGCGCCGTTTGGAAGAGGCGCTTATCCGTACGTGTGCGGAATTCGGCCTGGAGACGTCCCGCGTCGAGGGCCGCAGTGGCGTATGGGTCCTGGGTGACCCCGTGGACGAGCGTCCGGCGCTGGGCGGCCTGACCCTCGACCTCGACCCCCGGACGCAGGACGACGAGTTCGACGCCCGGTTCAACGGCCCGGAGTACGCCCCTTCCAACGCGGGCCAGCGCCGCGAGGACCGCAAGATCGCGGCCATCGGCATCCGCGTCGCCAAGGGCGTGACGATGCACGGCTTCGCGCTGAACGTGAACCCGGACAACACCTGGTTCGACAAGATCATCCCGTGCGGCATCCGCGACGCGGGCGTGACGTCACTCTCGTACGAGCTGGGCCGCGAGGTCACGATCGCCGAGATCCTGCCCGTCGCCGAGAAGCACCTGCGGGACGTCCTGGAGAACGCGGAGCTCAAGCCGCGGGCCGTGGAGAAGACCGCCGGACAGACCGCCGGGCAGACGGTTGAGAGCCCGGAAACCGAGAAGGCGACCGCCTAGAAAGCCGGTACGGCCGGGCCCACGCGGGCCCTCGGGGAATGCACCCCGCCGGCCGGAGGTTGGCCGGACGTCAGCCCAATGACATCACGGGCGTACCCTGGTGTGCGCCGAAGAATCGAAGCTACAGGGAGCCGATGTGTCCGCAGTCGCACCGGACGGACGCAAGATGCTGCGCCTCGAGGTCCGGAACGCCCAGACCCCGATCGAGCGCAAGCCCGAGTGGATCAAGACCCGGGCGAAAATGGGCCCCGAGTACACGAAGATGCAGAACCTCGTGAAGAGCGAGGGCCTGCACACGGTCTGCCAGGAAGCGGGCTGTCCCAACATCTACGAGTGCTGGGAAGACCGCGAGGCCACCTTCCTCATCGGCGGCGACCAGTGCACCCGGCGCTGCGACTTCTGCCAGATCGACACGGGCAAGCCGCAGGCCCTCGACCGCGACGAGCCCCGCCGCGTCGGTGAGTCCGTCGTCACGATGGACCTGAACTACGCCACGATCACCGGCGTCGCCCGCGACGACTTGGACGACGGCGGCGCCTGGCTGTACGCGGAGACCGTGCGCCAGATCCACGCGATGACGGCCGAGCGCGCCGAGGGCAAGACCAAGGTCGAGCTCCTCATCCCCGACTTCAACGCCGACCCCGACCAGCTGGCCGAGGTCTTCTCCTCGCGCCCCGAGGTCCTCGGGCACAACGTCGAGACGGTGCCGCGCATCTTCAAGCGGATCCGCCCCGGCTTCCGCTTCGAGCGGTCCCTTGAGGTCATCACCCGCGCCCGCGAGGCCGGTCTGGTCACCAAGTCGAACCTCATCCTCGGCATGGGCGAGGAGCGCGAGGAGATCAGCGAGGCGCTGCACGCGCTGCACGAGGCGGGCTGCGAGCTCATCACGATCACGCAGTACCTGCGCCCGACGCCGCGCCACCACCCCGTGGAGCGCTGGGCCAAGCCGCAGGAGTTCGTGGAGCTGAAGGAGGAGGCCGAGGAGATCGGCTTCTCCGGCGTCATGTCCGGGCCGCTGGTCCGCTCCTCGTACCGTGCGGGGCGTCTCTACCAGATGGCGATCGAGAAGCGCGGGGCGTACGTGGCCTCGCAGGCGGTGTGATCCCTCCGGGGCGGTTGCTCGGGCGGCGACCGACTGTGTGAATCGCCGCACAAGCGACTACTGACGAGTAGTGGCCGAGATGACGCGGCCGCTGCGGTCCCCGCAGGTGAGGGGGACCGCAGCGGCCGCGTCAGTGTTTTGCGGTCCGGCGTCAAGGCTTCATCCGTGTTTGACCGGTCGGTCACGCCCTGGTAACACCAATCAGTGACCCTGGAATTACCCCACGTACAGCCCTACCCACAGCCCCAGGAGGGCCCCACCATGCAGGCCGCGCCCGTACGCGCCACCGCGATCCCGTCCGTCACCGACGCACTGCGTGCCGTCGAGTCGATTCTCATGAGCAGCGGTCAGCGCACCGCTCGCCGCAACGCCTGGACGTCCGTGCTCGACGACCGGCGCCGCGCCAAGGACCGGGCCGAGGCGCTGCGTGTGCTCGAAGAGGCGATGACAACCCGCACGTCGTAGTCACCTCCAGGGACACGTAGACTTCACGGCATGGCGAGGAAGGCAACCGCGGCGGACGCCGCGAACCCCGGGCGACTCAAGCAGATCGCTCAGACCTACAAGATGACCCGCAGGGCCGATCCGCGGATCGGTCTCATCATCGCGGCTGTGGGAATCGTCACCTTTGGTGTCTTCCTCGGAATCGGCTTCTTGATCGGTCACCCGATCTATCTCGGCATTCTCGGCTTCGTGCTCGCCTTCCTCGCGATGGCGATCGTCTTCGGGCGCAGGGCCGAGCGTGCCGCCTTCGGGCAGATGGAGGGCCAGCCCGGTGCGGCGGCCGCGGTGCTCGACAAGATCGGCCGTGGCTGGACGACGACTCCGGCGGTGGCGATGAACCGCAGCCAGGACGTCGTGCACCGCACGGTCGGCAAGGCGGGCATCGTGCTCGTCGCCGAGGGCAACCCGAACCGGGTGAAGAGCCTGCTGGCCGCCGAGAAGCGGCGGATGGCGCGCGTCGTCTCGGACGTCCCGGTCCATGACGTCATCGTCGGCACCGGCGAGGGCCAGGTCCCGCTGAAGAAGCTGCGTACGACGCTTCTGAAGCTGCCCCGCGTCCTCCAGGGCCCGCAGGTCACGGCGACGAACGACCGACTGCGCGCGATGGGCGACCTCATGAGCAACATGCCGTTGCCGAAGGGGCCGATGCCGAAGGGCATGCGGATGCCTCGCGGTGGACCGAAGATGCGGTAATTCCCGCCTCTACCGTCTGTCTCTACGTACGGCGAAGGCCCCGGAACCGATCGGTTCCGGGGCCTTCGCCGTGTCGTTCGCGGCTGTCAGATGCGCACCTGGACGGCGCGGCCGAGGCGGTCGTGGAGGCCGCGGCCGTCGCGGTCCCAGATCAGGGCCGGGACGGCGACGCAGAGCAGCACACTGCGGATGAGGACGCGGACGAAGCCGAGCCGGCCGCCGCCCTCGGCGATGACGCGCAGCCTGAAGAGGGCCTTGCCGGGGGTGCAGCCGACCGTGCCGACCGTCAGGACGGTCATGACGAAGAAGATGCCGAGGGCCCAGTTGCCCATCGCCTGCTGGTCACCGCGAGCGAACAGGCCGTATGCGATGAGCATGCACAGGGCCCAGTCGACGACGATGGCGCCCATCCGCCGTCCGGGACGCGCGATCGATCCCGGCCCCTCCTCCGGCAGGCCGAGCTGCTCGCCCCGATACCCGAAGTCGACACCCGCGTCCTCTGCCGCCGCACGAGGGCCGGAGAGCCACGATCCGATTGCTTGCCTGTTGTCCACCCGTCCACGGTACTGCGCCCGATTTCGTACGAGGACGGGCGGGGTAGGGCGAATGCCACCCGGCGTGAACCCGCCTCGGTTAACTTCCGCGAAACAAATGGGTCATGCTTGAGAAATCCCCCGTCCCTATGGTCGGGTCCCAGCGTGTGCCACCGCACTGGCCGCACAACGAGCTGCAACCCCGTCCCCGCCTGGGGGTCGGGAGTAGGAGGAGTTGGATGTTCCAGAACGCCGACGACGCAAAGAAGTTCATCGCGGACGAGGACGTGAAGTTCGTAGATGTCCGGTTCTGCGACCTGCCCGGAGTGATGCAGCACTTCACGATCCCGGCAGCGGCGTTCGACCCGAACGAGGAGCTGGCCTTCGACGGATCGTCGATCCGCGGCTTCCAGGCCATCCACGAGTCGGACATGGCGCTGCGCGCGGACCTGTCGACCGCCCGGGTCGACCCCTTCCGCCGCGACAAGACCATCAACATCAACTTCTTCATCCACGACCCGATCACGGGCGAGCAGTACAGCCGTGACCCGCGCAACATCGCCAAGAAGGCCGAGGCCTACCTCGCGTCCACCGGCATCGCGGACACCGCGTACTTCGGCCCCGAGGCCGAGTTCTACGTCTTCGACAACGTCCGCTTCCAGACGTCGGCGAACGAGAGCTTCTACCACATCGACTCCGAGGCCGGCGCCTGGAACACCGGTGCGGTCGAGAACAACCGCGGCTACAAGGTCCGCTACAAGGGCGGCTACTTCCCGGCCCCGCCGGTGGACCACTTCGCCGACCTGCGTGCCGAGATCTCCCTGGAGCTGGACAAGAACGGCCTCCAGGTCGAGCGCCAGCACCACGAGGTCGGCACGGCCGGCCAGGCGGAGATCAACTACAAGTTCAACACGCTGCTCGCCGCGGCCGACGACCTGATGCTCTTCAAGTACATCGTGAAGAACGTCGCCTGGCGCAACCAGAAGACCGCGACCTTCATGCCGAAGCCGATCTTCGGTGACAACGGCTCGGGCATGCACGTCCACCAGTCGCTGTGGGCCAACGGCGACCCGCTCTTCTACGACGAGCAGGGTTACGCGGGCCTGTCGGACACCGCCCGCTACTACATCGGCGGCATCCTCAAGCACGCCCCCTCGCTGCTCGCCTTCACGAACCCGACGGTGAACTCGTACCACCGCCTGGTCCCGGGCTTCGAGGCGCCGGTCAACATGGTGTACTCGCAGCGCAACCGCTCGGCCGCCATGCGTATCCCGATCACGGGCTCGAACCCGAAGGCCAAGCGCGTCGAGTTCCGCGCGCCGGACCCGTCCTCGAACCCGTACCTGGCGTTCTCGGCGCTCCTGATGGCCGGCCTCGACGGCGTCAAGAACAAGATCGAGCCGCCGGAGCCGATCGACAAGGACCTCTACGAGCTGGCTCCCGAGGAGCACGCGGGCGTCGCCCAGGTCCCGACCTCCCTCCCCGCGGTCCTCGACGCCCTGGAGGCGGACAACGAGTACCTGCAGGCGGGCGGCGTCTTCACGTCCGACCTGATCGAGACGTGGATCGACTACAAGCGGACGAACGAGATCGCCCCGATCCAGCTGCGCCCGCACCCGCACGAGTTCGAGCTGTACTTCGACATCTAGAGAAGCCGCGGGTGCACGCCACCCGTAGTTCTCTGCCGTAGCGTCGGCACCAGTGAGGCCGCCACTCCCCATCGGGGTGGCGGCCTCGCTCGTTCTCGTGTCGCGGCGCCGCCCACCGCCTGCGCCGCGGGCCAGGGGTGCGGCCTACGATCGCCCTCTCAGGGGGTGCGATGAGTGGGGGCGCGGTGGGGATGAGTTGGTTCGACGGGGGCAGGGAGGTCGAGCTGCTGCGGGTGGTCCGTGGGGCTTCCTTGCGGGACGTGCTTGATGTCTCGGAGCCTTCCGCCTGGATCGCGTTCGATGTCGACGTGCGCGACATGTATGCGCGGTGGGACGAGCTGGAGGCCGGTGAGAGTCGGACCGCCCTCGATCTGTGTGCCGGCGACGGGCGGGTGCGCGAGGCCGCGTTGCGGCGGGCCGCGGCGTATCCGGTGCTCTTGCCGCTGGTCGTCATTCGCTGTGCCGACTGGGCCGCGCCCGTACGGGAGAAGGCGCGCGGCATGGTGCGTGAGGCGCTGCCCCGGCTCGGTGCCGGGGAGCTGGCGGCGCTCGCGCCCGTGTTGTTGCGGGTGGGGCGCCGGGATCGCGGGGTCTTCGGTGTCGGGCTGCTGCGGGAGATCTTGAGCGGGGCGGCGGGCCGCGCACGGCTCGTGCCGTTGCTCGGCCACGAGGACCCCGGAGTACGCCGCTTCGCTCATCGGATCGCCGTCGACGAGCACGTCCTGTCGGCCGCGGAGCTGGCCCGTACCGCCGCCCTCGACGCCGATGTCGTCGTGCAGAACCTCTGCGCCGACGCCGCGCTCGCGGGCTTGAGCATGGGCATGGGCATGGGTGAGCGGGCGTACGACCTCGTCGTCTCGCCCCTGCTCGGGGCGCGCAGCCCCCGTGTCCGGTCCGCGGGGGTCACCGCTCTGCGGCGCGTGGGGCGGGCGCAGGAGGCCCGGTCGTATCTCGTCGACCGGTCGGCGCTCGTGCGGGCCTGCGCCCGTTACGTGCTGAAGCAGGCCGGGGTCGATCCGTTGCCGCTCTACCGGGAGTGGTGTGCCGAGCCCGATGATCTCGCTCTGCCGCCCGGTGCGGCCGTCGGTCTCGGCGAGTGCGGTGCGCGTGCGGACGCCGGGTTGCTGCTGTCGCTTCTCGGGCATCCGGTGTCCGCGGTACGGGCGCGTGCCGTGGCCGGGCTGCGGGTGCTCGACGTCGCGGCCACCGAGCGGCTGCGGCCGCTCCTGGACGACCCCGCGTCCGCCGTCGCCCGCGAGGCCTGCACGGCGCTGTTGCCCTCCGCGCGGCAGTTGCCCACCGAGTGGCTGATGGCCCGTGTCGGGCCCGAGCTGCCCCGGCCCACCCGCGTCGCCGCCTTCCGGCTGCTCTGCGCGCAGGGCGGTCCCGGTCAACTGCGGGCAGCCGAGACCCTGTTGGAGGATGGCGACGCCAAGCTCCGGCTCCGGGCCGAGCAGATCGTCCGGGGCCGCTGACACGCACGGCGGGGGGCTCAGGCGCGCAGAAAGCGGATCGACGGGTGCGTTTCCGTCGGGTGTCGCGTGACCTCCGCCCGCACCCCGTACACCTTCGCGATCAGTTCCTCCGTGATCACCTCGGACGGTGTGCCCGACGCGTGCGCCACTCCCTCGCGCAGGACCAGGACCTGGTCGCAGAACATGGCCGCCAGGTTCAGGTCGTGCAGGGCTATGACGCTGGTCAGGGGGAGGTCCGCCACCAGGGACAGGAGGTCCAGTTGGTGGTGGATGTCCAGGTGGTTGGTGGGTTCGTCCAGGAGGAGCTCCCGGGGGGTCTGGGCCAACGCCCTTGCTATCTGGACCCGTTGGCGTTCGCCGCCCGAGAGTGTGTGCCAGGACTGGGCTGCGCGGTCGGACAGGCCCGTGCGGGTCAGGGCCTCCCGTACCGCCTCGTCGTCCTGGGCTGTCGGGGCGGACCACGCCCTGCGGTGCGGGATGCGGCCGAGGCGCACGACCTCCTCCACCGACAGCTCGACCTGCGTCGTGGCGTCCTGGTCCACCACCGCGACCCTGCGCGCCACCGTGCGGCGGCCCACGTCCCGCAGCGGGTCGCCGTCCAGCGTGACCACCCCTGACGTCGGGGTCAGGACGCCCGCCAGGATGCGGAGGAGCGTTGACTTGCCCGAGCCGTTCGGGCCGAGCAGGCCGACCGTGGCTCCGGGGGGCGGGGCCAGTGTCACTCCGTCGATGATGAGGTGGCCCGCGGTTGTTCTGGTGACCCTGTCCGCCCGCAGGCCTGAGTCGGTGTGGTCGGTGTGGTCGACGTGGTCGGTGTGCGGGGTCATGTCGTCCTGCCCGTCTTCCTGGTGCGGTAGAGGACCAGGACGAACGCCGGGACGCCGATCAGTGACGTCACCACCCCCACGGGAACCTCCTGGGGGTCGAGGACCGTGCGGGCCAGCGTGTCCACCCAGACCAGGAACACCGCCCCCGCGAGCGCCGTGACCGGGAGCAGCCGCGCGTGCCCGGAACCGACCAGGGCGCGGGCCGCGTGCGGCAGCACCAGGCCCACGAAACCGATGGCGCCCGCGCTGCTGACCAGTGCCGCCGTGAGCAGGGCCGTGACGGAAAGCAGCAGCAGGCGGACCCGCGCCACGTGGACGCCCAGTGTCGCCGCCGCGTCCTGGCCGAACGCGAACGCGTCCAGGGTGCGGGCCTGCGTCAGGCAGACGGCGAGGGCCACGAGGAGCACCGCCGCGCACAGCGAGACGTCCGTCCAGCCCACCCCGCTCAACGAGCCGAGCAGCCAGAACAGGACGCTCCGCGTCGTCTCCGCGTCGCCCGACGTCAGGATCACGAACGAGGTGAGCGAGGAGAAGAGCTGCATCGCCGCCACCCCGGAGAGCACCACCCTGTCGGCGCTCGCGCCCAGGGTGTGGCTGAGCAGCAGCACGAGCGCGAAGGAGACGAGGGCTCCGGCGAAGGCGCCCGCCGAGACCGACACCACTCCCCCGCCGACCCCCAGGACGACGATCGCGACGGCACCCGTGGACGCCCCCGAGGAGACGCCGAGCACGAAGGGGTCGGCGAGCGGGTTGCGCAGGAGGGACTGGAGGACTGTTCCGCAGACCGCGAGGCCCGCGCCGCAGACCGCCGCGAGGAGCGTGCGCGGCATGCGCAGGTTCCAGACGATGCCGTCCCGGATGGGTGTCAGCTTCGCCTCTCCCCAGCCGAGGTGCGCCGCGACCGCCGACCACACGTCGGGGACGGAGATGTCGGCGGGGCCGATGGTGACGGCCAGCGCCACGGAGAGGGCGAGGGCGGCGAGGCCCGCCGTCCAGAGCAGGGCGGAACGTAGGCGGCCCTGGGCGGCCTTCCTCACTTGTCGAGGCCGAACTGGCGCAATGCGGCCGCGACTTGTTCGATGCCGTCCACCGTGCGGATCGTCGGGTTCATGGCCTGGCCGCTCAGCAGTACGTACCGCTTCTTCTTCACGGCGGTCAGGTTCTTGGTGACCGGGTTGGACTCCAGGAACTCGATCTTCTTCTTCGCGCTCTCGGCCGTCTGCGACTTGCGGGTGAGGTCGCCGATCACCAGGACGTCCGGGTCCCGGTCCGCCACCGTCTCCCAGTTGATCTGGGGCCACTCCTCGCGGGTGTCGTCGAAGACGTTCTGCACGCCCAGTTCGCGCGTGATGATGCCCGGTGCCCCGCAGCAGCCCGCGATGTAGGGGGCGTCGGAGTTGGCGAACCAGTAGAGGAGCGAAGTGCCGGACGCGGAAGCGTTCTTGACGGTCTTCGTGGCCTTCGCCACCCGGCCCTTGAGTTCCGCGATCAGGCGTTCGCCGCGCTTCTCGACCCCGAAGGCCCTGGCCAGGTCGCGCACTTCGCCGTAGACGGTGTCCATGGTCAGCGTCTTGACGCGCTTGCCGTCGCCGTCGCCGCTGTTGTCCTTGCCCGCGCAGTCGGAGGGCGAGACATAGGCGGGTACGCCGAGTTCGGCGAACTTGGCGCGGTCGGCGACCCCGCCCTTGCTGACCGTCGCCAGGAAGGAGGCGGTGACGAGGTCCGGTTCCTGGGCGAGGACCTTCTCGAAGGAGGGGTAGCTGTCGGCGAGCCGGTCGACCTTGGCGTTGTCCTTCTCCAGGCCCTTGAGCACCGGGTCCGTCCAGGTGCCGGTGCCGGCCATGCGGTCCGCGAGGCCGAGGGAGAGCAGGATCTCCGTGGAGCCCTGGTCGAGGGAGACCGCTCGCCGCGGCGGCGCCTTGATCTCCGCCTTCTCGCCGCAGGAGGTGAGGGTCAGCGGGTAACCGGCGGCCTTGTCGTCCGCGGTGGACGTGCCGGGGGTTCCCGATGAACCGCCGCAGGAGGTCAGGGTGACGGCCAGGGCCGTGGCGAGGAGAACAGACGTACGTACACGACGGGCGGTGGAGGACACGAGATCCCTTGAGTCTCACGGCTCATACGCGGAGCCTGGCCTGCTTCGTCACCTCCGCCGCCCGGTGCGCGGACGAAGGTGCCAGCAGGTCTTCGGACTCGGGGATCGGCCGGGCGGGGCGCCTTCCCAGGCGTCCGTGGACGCCCAGTGGCCGTGGCCCCGCCCGTTCCCCCTCACCGCTGCGCGTCAGTTCCGGATTCGCACCGGATTCCCTGGCCCTGGTGTGGGTTGACTGGCGTGCGCAAGCTATCACGCGAGGTCAGGACGGCTGCTGGGGCCTCAGTGCGCCGCGGTAGGTGCCGAAGGACCATTTGTTGCCCTCGGGGTCGGCGATGGCGAACTCCCGGCTGCCGTACGGCTTGTCCTCGATCTCACGGATGATCTCGACGCCCGCGGTGCTGAGCCGCTGGTGGAGGTCGTCCACCCGGTCGGTGACGACGTACGTGCCGAAGGTGCCCGGCTTCAGGCACCAGTCCCCGGCGCCGTCGTCGTACGAGCCGAGCATGATCGCTCCGCCCTCGGGCCAGTCGAGCTCGGCGTGGGCCACGCTGCCGCCGTCCTCGTAGACGACGGTGCGCAGGAAACCGACGGTGCCGACCAGGAAATCGATCAGGGCGGGGGCGTCGTTCGCCTGGAGGGTCGGCCAGACGCTGGGAGCGCGCCCGCCGGGGGCGGTCCCGGGCTGCTTCTGCTGATTCTCGGTGGTGTTCATGGCTCCTACTCTTCGCCCCCGGCATGGCTCCCGGCTTGGATATTCCGGCACTCTTCGGCCAGCCAGGCGCTGGGGCTCGCGCCGGTGTACTGCCGGAAGTCCCGCACCAGGTGGGAGTGGTCGTAGTAACCGCACTCCGCGGCGACGCGGGCCAGGTCGGGGGCCGCGCCCGCCGCGACGGGGCGCACGACGGCGTTCCGCGCGCGCTGGAAGCGCATCAGGCGTCCTGCCTGCTTGGGGCTCAGGCCCGTCTCGGCGCGGAAGAGGGTGGTGAGGCGGCGTTCGCTGAGGGCGACGTGCCGGGAGAGCCCGCGCAGGGTGCCCACCCCCTGGTGCCGGGCCAGCCAGGCCCAGGCCTCGCCGACCTCGGGGCGTACGGAGCCGCCGGAGGTGTCGGTGGCCGCGCGCTGCCTCAAGTAGGCGGACAGGGAGGCGAACCGCTGTTCCCAGCCGCCCTGCTCGCACAGCAGCTCCCGCAGCTCGGCGGCGCGGCGCCCCATCACCTCCGCGCCGGGCGTCACCAGCTCACCGGCGAGTTCCGCCGCCGGCAGGCCGAACAGGGCGCGGGCGGCCAGCGGGTGCACGGCGAGCTGGATGCCCGCCTCGTGCTCGGGCCGCACGACGTACGCCGGGGACTGGTGGAGGCCGCCGAGGACGATGTCCGTGCGGACGGCGTCGCGGGTGCCGGCCTGCTCGGGGGTGGCGCCGGTGACGACGGGGCCGTCGAGGGAGAAGATCAGCGTCAGGTACGGGGACGGCAGGCCGCGGTGCAGGCCGCGCATCTCGCCCCGCGTGCGGTAGCCGACGGCGGACACCACCATGCCGTCGAGCCGTGGGGCGGCCCGCACGAACTCCCGGGAGGCGCTCTCCATGCCTTCCAGTATGCGCTGGGCGCCGCTCCGGAGCAGGCCCGAAAGCGCGGTGGGCGTCCGTCTCCCCTACCCCCGTACGGAGGTCCCATGCCCGTTCCGTCCGGTGATGTCGATCATGGGAATCCGTGGTGCGACCCCATACGATGACCCGCCGCTCCGGACGGGGCGCAGACCGCTCTCAGGGGGCACGGAACCATGGCATCAAAGGCAAAGGGCAAGCTGGCCGTCATCGGCACGGCGGGCGCGCTCACCGCGGCCGTTCTCGCGGGGACGGCGCTCTGGCCGAGCAAGGACGCGACGGCCGCGGACGCCTCCGCGACGACGGCGAGGGCGGCGAAGGCCGCGACGTCCGAGCTGAAGCACTGGCCGAAGCCGGTCGCGAAGAAGCTGGGCAAGGTCATCGCGAAGAACGAGGACAAGGGCGCGTACGCCGTCTTCGACGCGGACAACACGACGTACCGCAACGACCTGGAGGAGTCCCTCCTGCCCTTCCTGGAGATGAAGGGGGTGCTGACCCGCAAGTCGATGGACCCGTCGCTGAAGCTCATCCCCTTCAAGGACACGGCGAAGCACAAGGAGAGCCTCTACAGCTACTACAACAGGCTCTGCGAGGTCGACGACCAGGTCTGCTACCCGTGGGTCGCGCAGATCTTCTCCGGCTTCACGCTGAAGGAGCTCAAGGGGTACGTCGACGAACTCCTCGCCCGCGACGAGCCGATCCCCGCCGAGTACTACGAGGACGGGAAGCTGACGAAGACCGAGGTGAAGCCGCCCGAGTTCTTCACCGGCATGCAGGAGCTCCACAAGTCGCTGCGGCGGCACGGCATCGAGGTCTACGTCGTCAGCGCGGCCAGCGAGGACCTGGTGCGCATGGTCCTCTCCGACCCCAGGTACGGCTACGCCGTGAAGCCCGAGAACGTCATCGGCGTCGGCCTGCAGCTCAAGAACCGCAAGACCGGCGAGGTCACCAGTTCCCGCAAGGAGATCGCGGAGGGCCGCTTCGACCAGAAGAAGCTCGCGGGACATGAGCTGACGCCGAACCTGTGGGCGCCCCTGACCTGGTACCAGGGCAAGCCCGCGGCCATCAACACGTACATCGACGAGTGGAAGAAGCCCGTCCTGGTGGCGGGCGACACCCCCAAGAGCGACGGTCCGATGCTGTTCCACTCGGCGGACGTGGAGCACGGCGGGGCGCGGGTCTGGGTCAACCGCAAGGACGCGTACATGAAGGAGCTGGACGGGATGAAGCGGAAGAACGCCGACCGGCAGCGGGAGCTCGGTCAGAAGGTCACCGCGGACAAGCGGTGGCTGACGGTGGTCCCGGACGAGATCCGCTAGGCGCCTGCGCCGCCGTCCCCGGCTCCGTCCCCATCCCCGCCTCCGTCCCCATCGGAGCCTCCGTCTCCGGCTTCCCGCCCCGCGGCCTCGATCAGGCCCGAGGAGATCGCCTCGGTCAGCGCCGCGTGGTCCCGGGCGTTCTGCGCGGTGTACAGCAGCGCGAAGTCCGCTATCGCCCGGTCGAAGGTGTCGGCGCCGCCCAGGTAGGCGGCGATGGCGATGCGGTCGCCGGAGCGGGCGTGGGCGCGGGCCAGGGCCGTGCCGCAGAGGCGGGCGTAGGAGCTCAGTTCCGCCGGGGACATGGACTCGACGTCCGCCGAGCCCTTCATGTCGCGCAGCTGGCGCCAGTAGAAGGCACGGCCCTGGGGGCCCGTCATCCAGCCGAGGAAGATGTCTCCGGCCGCCTGGAGGAGGCGCTGGCCCGCGACCACCCGGTGGCCGGGGTGGACGTACGGGCCCGCCGGCAGGTGTTCCTCGACGACCGAGCGGACCGCCTCCTTGATCTGGAGGAAGAGCGGGTCACCGGCGTCGCGCCCGGCGAGGAGCACGATGTAGCAGCGGGTGCCGACGCTGCCCACTCCGACGACCTTCCGCGCGGCGTCCACGAAGTGGTAGCGGTCCAGGAGGAGTCGGCGCTCCTCGGAGAGCGTGGAGCGGTAGTCGCCGAAGATCTTGCGGAGCGCGGCGAGGTCCGGGGGGCTCGCGGGTTCGATGAGCGGTGGATCGTGGATGATGCGGCGGACACCGGGAGCTCCGTCGACCTTCTCGGTCAGCTTGCCGAGCGCCTGAAGACTCGTGCGGCGGCGGGCGCGGTCCAGGGCGGTCGCCGCGCGCTTGCGGTGACCGGCGGAGCGGATGAGCGGCAACAGGTCGTGTGCGTCGGTCCGTTCGTACCACACCGCCAGTTCACCGAGACCGGCCAGACGCCTCATGGAGGTGCGGTACGCCGCCACCGCCGCGAGGCAGGCCGCGCGTGCCGCGCCCCGCGGGTGGCCGTTGTCGCGGGACGCCACGGCGATGCTCGCGGCCAGCCGTTTGACGTCCCACTCGAAGGGGCCGGGGCAGGTCTCGTCGAAGTCGTTCAGGTCGAAGAGCAGGGCGCGCTCCGGTGACGCGAACAGGCCGAAGTTCAACAGGTGTGCGTCGCCGCACAGTTGGACCGTCAGACCGGTGTCCCACTGGACGGTGAGGTCTCCCGCCATGACGGCGGCGGCGCCCCGCAGGAAGGAGAACGGGGAGGCGGCCATGCGGGCGTAGCGGATGGGCAGCAGATCCTGGACGCGGTCCGCGCCCTGCCGCTCCAGGACGGCCACCGGGTCGGCGCGGTCGGCGGAGGGTATCCACGCCCCGTGCGACGAGCGGGAGGCACGCTTGCGGGCGGCCTTGCCCTGGCGGGCACGCTCTTGCGGAGTGGTCATCGCCCCTCGCCCCTCTCCGTCGGCGGCACCCGGCAACAGCCTCCCCTCAGGAGCAGCCAATGCCGCCTCGGGCGCGTACGCATGCCGGGTACGCCGAACGGGTGACCGGGTCCAAGGGGTGCCGGTTGTGCCGGGACCTCAGCTTCCGCCCGCCACCGCCCATGCCGCCACCCTCTTGGCCAGCGCTTCTGAGGCCCGCGTCCACACGAAGTGGTCGAGGCGGGCGCCCGCCTCGGCCACGGAGTACCGCAGGCGGGTGACGCGGGCCGCGGGCACCTTGCCGACGAGGTGGTCCAGGGCGGCCACGGGGGCCCAGGTGTCCCCCTCGACGGAGACCGCGAGGACGGGCAGCGTGAGGGTGCGCAGGGCCGCTTCGTAGTCGTGCGGGGAGCCGGGGGACGAGTAGCGGCCCGTACGCCCCTGCCGTGCCCAGTCGCGCATGACGCCCTTGGGCTGGTTGCCGCCGAAGCCGAGCCGGGTCCCCGGCCACCTGCCGAGCAGCGTCGACGTGGCCGCGGTGAGCAGCTCGCCGATGAGCAGCAGGGGTCCGCGCAGGGGGCCGTACGCCCGGAACCAGACGGAACCCGAGGCGACGAGGGCGACTCCGTCGACGCCGGGGCCGATCCCCAACGCGGCGTGCACCAAGCCCAGTTGTCCGCCCATGCTGTGGCCGATGAGGTACAGCGGTGGCTCGGGGCCCAGTTCGGCGCGTATCGCTTCGAGGACCGCGACGAGGTCCTGCTCCACGATCGTGCCGTATCCGTGGTCAAGGGCGTCCGGGTCCGTCACGCGCGGGGTGCTCTCCCCCTGCCCGCGCATGTCCACGCTCAGGGCGGTGAGCCCTTCGGCGTTCAACTGGCGTGCGAACGCGCGGTAGTAGCGGGCGGGGGTGCCCATGGCCGGGAGGATCAGGACGGCCGGCGCGGGGCGGGGGGCCGCCTCGCTCCCGCGCAGGCCGCGGACGGGAAACCGTGCCCCGTCAGGAAGTTGGGCGGTGACGAGCAGCGGCAGCTCGTCCGCGGGCTCCTGCTGGGCGGGGGCGGATTCCGGCTGAGTCATGCGGACAGCATGAACCACGCCCACGGGCGGCGGCCCCTTGGGCCCCCGCCCGTACGACGCGCGCGTCCGTTCAGCGGCTGTACCGCATCAGGGCGCGCACCATGTGGCAGGTGATGTCCGACGGCGGGTGGATTCCCACGTCCTCCGCCATGCTCCGGATCCTGGTGTTGTTCGCTTGGTTCGCCAGATAGACGCCGGAGTCGAGCAGGGCTATCGCCAGGCGCATGGCCTTCAGGCGCCGGTTGTGCGTGATGTACCACTCGCGCGGCCGTCCGGCCGGGAGCGGTCGCTTCTCCAGTGGTGCGTACGTCGGGTCGATGAACACGGGCCGGGAAGCGTTGCGCTTCGACTTCGATGTGAGTGCGGCAGCGGGCACAGGCATCCTCCTGTCGCGATCAGGACCCCCGTCGGGAACCCTCGAACATTGCTTCAATTCTACTGCCGGGCACTGACAATCGCCGCTGGCCAGACGGCCTTTGAGGACGTGTGGCGGGTGGGTCGCGGGTGGGTCGCGGGTAGCGTGTGTGGCATGGAGATCTGGATCAATCCCGCCTGCTCGAAGTGCCGTGGCGCGCTCACGCTGCTCGACGCCGAGGGCGCCGACTACACCGTCCGCCGTTACCTGGACGACGTCCCCACCGAGGACGAGATCCGCGCCGTCCTGGAGCGGCTCGGCCTGGAGCCATGGGACATCACGCGCACGCAGGAGGACGCCGCCAAGGAGCTGAACCTGAAGGACCGCGCGGCCTGGCCGCGTGACGAATCGGGCCGCGACCGCTGGATCACGGCGCTCGCCGAGCACCCCAAGCTCATCCAGCGGCCCATCATCACCGCCGACGACGGCACCGCGGTGGTGGGGCGCACGGAGGAGGCGGTACGGGACGCGCTGTCCCGGTAACGGCGACAGTTCCCCGCGGGGCGGCAGATGACGGCTGACCGATGCGCCATCTCCGGCCGATCGTTACATATGCCTCCATACGGTTGATAACTCCCCGAAAGGAGTGCAACCGTGCGGAACCTGACGTCCGGAGGTGTTTACGGAACCATCCTCGCGAGCGCGCTCGTCGCGGCCCTGCACTCGGAGCAGCAGACGTACACGCCCTACTACGACGCGGCCTGGATCATGGTGACCGCGGGTACGGCCGCCCTCGCGCACGGGTACGCGCACCACATGAGCACGCACCGGCCAGGCACCGGCCTGCACCGGTGGCGCCAGCTGGGCCGGGAGCTCATGGACGAGTGGCCGGTGGTCGTGGCCTGTTGGCCCACCGTGGCGCTGCTTCTCCTCGCCGGTACCTTCGGCTGGTCCGAGCCGCCCGTCACCTGCGCCGCGCTTCTCCTGAACGCGGCGCTCCTGCTCTGCTGGGGCACCTTCGCCGCGCTCCGGGCGGGTTACCGGCGCCGCTCGGCCGTGCTGCTCGGCGTGGCGGACGCGGCGATCGGGCTGCTGATCGCGGCGGCCAACGCCGTCATCAAGTGAGGCTTTCGGCGTGAAGTGGGCCACATCCACCGCAGGTAACACGGGGTTCACATTCGAGCAACGGACGGGAAATCGCGCGTTGGCAGGCTGCGCGACATCACCACGGCACCGCAGCACCCGCACGTTCTGCGCCGTACCGAGCGTTTAAAGGATGGCCCCATGACCTTCAAGGCTGAGTACATCTGGATCGACGGCACCGAGCCGACCGCCAAGCTCCGTTCGAAGACGAAGATCATGACGGACGGCGCCGAGCTCCCGAACTGGGGCTTCGACGGATCCAGCACGAACCAGGCCAAGGGTCACGCATCCGACCGCGTGCTCAAGCCGGTCTTCACCTGCCCGGACCCGATCCGCGGCGGCGCCGACGTACTCGTGCTGTGCGAGGTCCTCAACACGGACATGACGCCGCACGAGTCCAACACCCGGGCCGCGCTCGTCGAGATCGAGGAGCGTTTCGGCTCGCAGGAGCCCATCTTCGGCATCGAGCAGGAGTACACCTTCTTCGAGGGCGACCGCCCGCTCGGCTTCCCCGTCGGCGGTTTCCCCGCCGCGCAGGGCGGCTACTACTGCGGTGTCGGCGCCGACGAGATCTTCGGCCGTGACATCGTCGAGGCGCACCTGGAGAACTGCCTCAAGGCCGGCCTCGGGATCTCCGGCATCAACGCCGAGGTCATGCCGGGCCAGTGGGAGTTCCAGGTCGGCCCGCTCGCGCCGCTCGAGGTCTCCGACCAGCTGTGGATCGCCCGTTGGCTGCTCTACCGCACCGCCGAGGACTTCAAGGTGTCGGCCACGCTCGACCCGAAGCCGGTGAAGGGCGACTGGAACGGCGCGGGCGCGCACACCAACTTCTCGACGAAGGCGATGCGCGAGGGCTACGACGCGATCATCACCGCCGCCGAGTCCCTCGGCGAGGGCTCCAAGCCGATGGACCACGTCAAGAACTACGGCGCGGGCATCGACGACCGCCTCACCGGCCTGCACGAGACCGCCCCGTGGAACGAGTACAGCTACGGCGTCTCGGACCGCGGCGCCTCGGTCCGCATCCCGTGGCAGGTCGAGGTGGAGCAGAAGGGCTACATCGAGGACCGCCGCCCGAACGCGAACGTCGACCCGTACGTCGTGACGCGTCTGATCGTCGACACCTGCTGCGCCGCCCTGGAGAAGGCCGGCCAGGTCTGATCGCGGTGTCCGCACGTGCCTCGCACGTTCCCGGAGGGGGCGTCCGCCGAACCGGTGGACGCCCCCTCCGGCATGGCAGCATGCGAGAGGGAGCGACCTCGGCCCCTCCCATCTGCTTCAATGGGGTCATGGGCAGCCACGGGAACATCGCTACGGGTCGTGAACACGACCTCGAGCCGTTCTGGCCTTCCCGTCAGCACCACGACTTCGACCGGGTGTGTTGCCGCGCGATGAACGCGCAGGCCCGCTAAAGCCGTTCACCCGGCCTTCGCCTGACGCGCACGACGTACGTCTTCGACGACTGACGACTCCTTCGCGCGAAAGAGCTGACTTCCATGGCGAACTCCCGTTCCTTCTCCGCCTCCACCGCTTCGACCGCCGCCGTCACGGCCACCGTTCCGCCGCAGGTCGGCCGCGGGCGGCTGCGAGCCGTCGCCCCGGACGAGGTGGCGCAGATCACCGACTTCCTGCCGCCGGGTGCGACCTGGCTGCCCGCGCCCCAGCACACGCTGCCCACGCTGCCGGGACAGCCGCCGATGATCGGCTACCTGGTCCTCGTACCGGCCGGGCAGGAGCCGGTGGCCGCTGCTGCCACCACCACCGCCGCACCCGAGCCCCGGCAGACGTCCGGCGGTCCCGTGTGGATCGACGCCGTGCAGCGCGCGGCGCGGGTCGACGACCGCCCGCTCGACCTCACGTACCTGGAGTTCGAGCTGCTCGCGCATCTCGTCGCCCACCCCCACCGGGTGCACACGCGCGACCAGTTGGTCACCACGGTGTGGGGGTACGGGCATGTGGGCGACGGGCGCACCGTGGACGTCCACATCGCGCGGCTGCGGCGCAAGCTGGGGGCCGAGCACCGCAGGACGATCCAGACGGTGCGGCGGGTCGGCTACAAGTACGCACCGCCGGCAACTCGCTGACCTCCGGTTTCTCGGGCGGGACCGGGCTCTGCCACCAGCAGAAACCGGTACCCCCGACGGCCGGGAGCGGGCAGAGTCTGCGCCATGAGACTTCTGATGCTGGGCGGTACGCAGTTCGTGGGACGTGGCGTCGTCGAGGCGGCGCTCGCGCGTGGCTGGGAGGTGACGGTCTTCCACCGCGGGCAGCACGAGGCGCCCACCGGCGCGGTGTCGCTGTTCGGTGACCGGACGGCGGAGGGCGGCCTCGACGCGCTAGCCGCCTTCGACGGCGAGTGGGACATCGTCGTCGACACCTGGTCGGGGGCGCCGCGCGCCGTGCGGGACACGGCGCGGCTGCTCGCGGGACGGGCCGGGCGCTATGTGTATGTGTCGAGCGCGTCCGTGTACCGGTATCCGGGAGTGGCGGGTTCGGACGAGAGCTACCCGCTGGTCGAGGGGGACCCCGACGCGGATTCGGTGGCGTACGCGCAGGACAAGCGGGGCGGCGAGCTCGCCGCCGTCGCGGAGTTCGGGGCCGAGCGCACGGTGCTCGCCCGCGCCGGACTGATCCTCGGTCCGTACGAGAACGTCGGGCGGCTGCCGTGGTGGCTGAACCGGGTCGCGCGGGGCGGGCCCGTACTGGCTCCGGGGCCACGGGAGTTGGACCTTCAGTACATCGACGTGCGGGACCTCGCGGAGTGGGTCCTTGATGCCGCCTTCGCGGGTCTCCACGGCCCGTACAACATCATCTCCCCCATCGCGCACACCACGATGGAGGAGTTCCTCCAGGCATGCGTGGCCGTGGCGGGCGCGGCCGACGCGGAGCTGCGGTGGACCGACCCCGCGGTGATCGCCGAGCACGGCATCGAGCCGTGGTCGCAGCTCCCGGTGTGGCTCCCGCCGGGCGAACTGCACGACACCATGCACCGCACGTCGACCGAGAAGGCGGCGGCCGCGGGGCTGCGTGCGCGGCCCGTGGCCGAGACGGTCGCGGACACCTGGGCCTGGATCCAGTCCCTGGGCGGGGTGGCCCCGCAGCTCCCCGACCGCGGGGCCAAGGGCGTCGACCCCGAGGTGGAGGCCAAGGCGCTCGGCTTGTGACACGACGACGGGGCGGCGGCCGGACCGTTGTTGCCGGTCCGGCCGCCGCCCCGTTCCCCTTCCGGGGCTACGCCGTGGCCGAGGGAACCGGCCGGGCGGCGGGCTTTGCCGGCGCCACCGGCTCCTCGCCGTGCGAGATCCTCGGCAGCCACGAGAGGTGGCGCGGCGTATGCCAGTTGCGCTCGCCGAGGAGCGTCATCAGGGACGGCAACAGCACCATCCGCACGACCGTCGCGTCCAGCAGGACCGCCACGCCGAGGCCCACGCCCATCTGCTGCATGTCCTGCATGGACAGCGTGCCGAAGACCGCGAAGACCGCCACCATGATCACGGCCGCGCCCGTCACCGCACCCGCGGTCCGCGTGATGCCCTCGCGGATCGCCGCGCGGTTGTCCAGGCCCCGTTCCCGCGCCTCGCTGATCCGCGAGACCACGAACACGTGGTAGTCCATCGACAGGCCGAAGAGGACCACGAGGACGAACAGCGGCATCCAGTTCTCGATCGCGCCCACCTGCTCCGAACCGATCAGCTCCGCGCCCCAGCCGTGCTGGAAGACCGCGGTCATCACGCCGTAGGCGGCGCCGACCGACAGCAGGTTGAGGCCGATGGACGTCACCGCGATCACCACGGAGCGGAAGCTGAAGAGCATCAGCAGGAACGTCACCGCCGCGATGAAGGCGAACACCGGCACGATGCCCTTGCTGAGCTGATCGCTGAAGTCCTCGGACTCGGCGAGGTCGCCGCCGACGTACGCCTCCGCGTCCAGGCCGTCGAAGGCGGCGGGAACCACGTCGTCGCGCAGCTCGCCAAGGGCCTCCTTGGACTTCGCGTCACTGCCGTCACCGGGCAGCGGTACGTCGATCTCGGCCACGCCCGCGCTCTTGTGGACGGTGAGTTCGGCGCCCTTGCCCGCGTCCCGCACCACCGCGGCGAGCGTCTCGCGTGTCTCCTTCGACCCGATGTCGTCCGCCTCGACGACGATCCGGGCCGGCGCGGGGCCGCCCGGGAACTCCTGGGTGATCTCCCGGAAGGAGACCGAGAGCGGCGCGTCCGAACCGAACTGCTTCTCCAGGCCCAGCTGTTCGGTCTTCATGCCGAGCGCGGGGGCCGCGAGCGCGAGCAGCAGAACCGCCGAACCGATGGCGAAGAACTTCGGCTTGGCCAGGACCGGCCGCAGCAGCTTGCCCGCGATGCCGCCGCTGGCGTGCGCGCCCTTCTTGTTCTTGCGGTTGAGGAAGGGGATGCGCCCCGCGTTGATCCGGTCGCCGAGCGCGGAGAGCAGCGCGGGAAGCACCGTGACCGAGCCCAGCATCGCCACGCACACCACCAGGATCGTGGCGACCGCGAAGCCCTTGAAGAGCAGCAGCCCGGAGAGGAACATGCCCGCCATCGCGACCATCACCGTCAGGCCGGAGACAAGGACGGCACGCCCGCTGGTGGCCGCCGCGATCCGCAGCGCGGTCTCGGCGTCACGTCCCGCGGCGCGCTCGTCCCGCTCGCGGCGCAGGTAGAACAGGCAGTAGTCGACGCCGACGGCGAGCCCCATCAGGAACATCACCGAGTACGTCGTCTCGAACAGGTGCAGTTGGTGGCTGGCCAGCGAGAGCAGGCCGAAGGCCGCCACGCACGCGGTCAGCGCGAGCCCGACCGGGAGCAGCGCGGCGACCACCGCGCCGAAGGCGACCAGGAGGATGCCGAGGGCCAGCGGCACCGCGGTGAACTCGGCCCTGGTGAGGTCGTCAGCGAGCAGGTCGCTGAGGTGCTTCTCGGAGCTGGCGTCGCCGAACTGGTAGACGGACACGCCTTTCTGGGCGCCGTCGTCCTTGGCCTTCTGCACCGCGTCGAGCACCGGCTGCACGCGGTCGGCGGCTTCGTCGGACTTGCCCTTCATCTCGAAGCGCAGCAGCGCGTCCTTGCCGTCCTCGGAGGGCAGCGGCGCCTGCATCCCGCGCGTCTCGCCGGTCGCGGTCAGGGCCTTGGAGAGGTCGCTCGCCGCGTCCCGCCAGCCGTCCGCGGTCTTCGAGCTGACCATGACGAGCTCGCCGGCGGGCTCCTCGACGCCCGCGTCCTTGAGGATCGTCGCGGCGCGGCCCGAGTCGCCGACCCCCATCTCGTCGTCGGAGGCGGTGACCATGCCCGAGGCCCCGCCGATGGTCGTGGCGAGCACGACGAAGAGCAGCCAGCCGAGGATGGCCGTCTTGCGGTGGTGCGCGCTCCACACCCCGAGTCGTGCCGCGAGGTTTGGCCTCATGGCGTTTCGCCCCCATAAGTAAGCAGTGGATAAGCCGGTTGATGACAGGGACAACGCTAGAAATCCGGGGCCCGCCCACCCAGCCGCCGAAGCCCCCACTGCCCGAAGCACAGGGCGAGGTCAGGGGGTGTCGTCAGGTACACCCCCGGGCCGGGTGCCGAACCCAATGACCGGCGCCCGGCCCAGCGGCGAGAATGTGTTCATGCCACTGGAAGAGATGGGGATCAGAAAATGACGAGGGTCCGTGAATCCGTGATCGCGGGAGCCCGAGGGCTCTACCTGGCGGTCGTCACGCTCGCCGGTTCCATCACTCTCTTCGTGCTGTCGGTCCTCTCGATCGCCTTCATCCTGCTCGGCATCGGCGTCTTCACGACGCCGGTGATCCTGGCCGTCGTACGCAAGTGGGCGGACCTGCGCCGCGCCCAGGCCGGCGCGTGGTCGGACGTACGCATCCCGTCGCCCTACCGCCCCTTCCCCGCGGACCTGCGCGGGGGTGTCACCGGGCAGGTGGAGCGCACCTCGCTGCTCCTGAAGGACCCGGCGACCTGGCGTGACCTGCAGTGGCTCCTGGTCGACATGACCGCGGGCTGCGTCACGGCGATCTTCGCACCCGCGCTGCTGCTGTACATGCTGTACGGCTACGTCCTGGCCCTCGGCGTCTGGGAGCCGATCTACGAGGCGGGCGGCGGCGAGTGGTACGGCTTCATCCACGTCACCTCGCAGGGTGACGCCAACATGGCGGCGCTGCTCGGCACCGCGCTCGGCATCACCGGCGTCTTCGCCAACACCTCCATCGTGCGCGGTCACTTCCTCCTGACCCGGGCGCTGCTCGCGCCCACCACCTCCATGCGGGAGCGTGAACTGGCCCAGCGCGTCGACCGGTTGACCGAGACCCGGCACGACGCCGTGGACACCTCCGCCGCCGAACTGCGCCGCATCGAGCGGGACCTGCACGACGGGGCGCAGGCCCGCCTCGTCGCGATGGGCATGGACCTCGGCACCATCGAGGCGATGATCGAGAAGGACCCGGCGAAGGCCAAGGAAATGATCGCCAAGGCCCGGCAGAACTCCGGCGAGGCGCTGACCGAGCTGCGTGACCTGGTCCGCGGCATCCATCCGCCGGTGCTCGCCGAGCGTGGTCTGGGTGACGCGGTGAAGGCCCTCGCGCTGCGGCTGCCGGTACGGACGGAGGTGGACGTGGAGCTGTTCGGCCGGGCCGATGAGCCGGTCGAGTCGGCGGCGTACTTCGCGGTGAGTGAGGCGCTGACCAACGCCATCAAGCACTCGGGGGCGGACCGCATCTGGGTGGACGTCCACCACGCGCAGGGCATGCTGCGGGTGGCGGTCACCGACAACGGCAAGGGCGGCGCGTCCATCGGCACCGGGTCCGGGCTGAGCGGGATCGAACGCCGACTCGGTACATTCGACGGCGTACTGGCCGTCAGCAGTCCCGCGGGCGGCCCGACCATGGTGACCATGGAGATCCCTTGCGAGTTGTCCTAGCCGAAGATCTCTTCCTGCTGCGTGACGGCCTGGTGCGAATGCTGGAGGCATTCGACTTCGAGATCGCCGCCGCGGTCGAGACGGGGCCCGAACTCACCAAGGCCCTGGCCGAGTTGGAGCCGGACGTCGCCGTCGTGGACGTCCGGCTCCCGCCGTCCCACACGGACGAGGGACTGCAGTGCGCGCTCGCCGCGCGGAAGGCACGGCCGGGCCTTCCCGTGCTCGTGCTCTCCCAGCACGTGGAGCAGCTGTACGCGCGCGAGCTGCTCGCCGACGGGAACGGCGGGGTCGGTTATCTCCTGAAGGACCGGGTCTTCGACGCCGACCAGTTCATCGACGCCGTACGCCGGGTCGCGTCGGGCGGCACCGCGATGGACCCGCAGGTGATCCAGCAGCTCCTGTCGCGCCGGTCGGCGGACCAGCCGCTCGGCAAGCTGACGCCGCGCGAGCGCGAGGTGCTCGAACTCATGGCGCAGGGACGGTCGAACGCGGCGATCGCCGCGGAGCTCGTCGTGACGGAACGGGCGATCGCCAAACACACGTCCAACATCTTCGGAAAGCTGGACCTTTCGGTGTCGGACGACGACAACCGGCGGGTTCTCGCCGTACTCGCCTATCTGGATCAAGGGCGCTGAGCGGAACACCGAAGATCGCTCATGAGATTGCCGGGGAATTCCGCGCATGATTGAACGGGGCCGACTCCTGTTGCGTACGTAGTCCCATGGGACGCACTCCACGACGCACATCACGAAAACGATCAAAACTCGCCGGGCGCGCGATCGCCGCATCGGCTGCGCTCATCCTGGGCGGCGGCGGAATGGTCGCGGTGAATGTCTACGCGAACGCCGGCGAAAGCAACGGCTCGCCGTCCGCCTCCACCCGGTCCGGCGAGCAGGGCGGCGGGCCGGGGGTGGGGATGGCGACCATCAGCTGCCCGGACGTGGGCACCCAGCTCTCGGACGTACCGGACGGGGCCCGCGAGGACGTGGACCGGCGGCTCGCGGAGCTGGACACCCAGATCACCGCCGCGTACGAGAAGTTCGCCGACGCGCGGAACACCGAGCAGGCCGAGGCCGTGCTCGAGCCCCTCGAGGAGCAGCGGCGGCCGACCATCGAGGGCATCGGGTCCTCGATCGACCAGGCGGGCGGCCAGCCGCCGCAAGGGATCGACGGCATGGCGCCGTGCACCATGCGGGCGGACGACTCGGCGGGGCAACAGCCGCCGCAGGACGGGGGCGACGGGCAGGAGCAGCCGCCGCAGGACGGTGACGGCGGCGACCAGGAGCAGCCGCCCGGCCAGAACGGCAACGGCCCCGAGGCCTCCGACTTCGTCGACATCAACTCCGTCCAGCCCAACGTCAACCGCCCCGACAAGCGACGCGGCGCGTCGCGCGGCACCTTCACCACGAAATGCGGGACGAACGAGAACGGCAAGTTCAATCCGGACAATGTCATCGCGGCGCCCGGCGTGAGCAATGGCGCCCACCACATGCACGACTACGTCGGCAATCAGGCCACGGACGCTTTCTCCGGTGACGACGATCTCGCGAACGGCGACACCACCTGCCGCAACCAAGGGGACAAGTCGACCTATTACTGGCCGGTCCTGAGGCTGCAGAACGGGCAGGACGAGAACGACGCCGACGCGGACGGCGGCGGAAAGGACCAGAACGTCGGCGAGATCCAGACCCCGACGTCGGTCACGCTGAAGTTCGCCGGAAATCCGACGGGCAAGGTCGTCGCGATGCCGCGCTTCCTGCGCATCATCACCGGTGACGCCAAATCGCTGACCAACGGAGACGCGAACGCCAACGCGTCGTGGAGCTGCACCGGGTTCGAGGACCGGCAGCTGAAGGACAAGTACCCGATCTGCCCCGAGGGCAGCCAGGTCGTGCGGACGTTCAACTTCCAGAGCTGCTGGGACGGTCAGAACACCGACAGCGCCAACCACCGCACGCACGTGGCCTTCGCCGACGAGCAGACCGGCGCGTGCCCGCAGGGCTTCAAGGCCATCCCGCAGCTGGTGCAGCGCATCGTGTACGACGTGCCGCCGGGTCCGGGGTTCGCCGTCGACTCGTTCCCCGAGCAACTGCACAAGCCGATCACCGATCACGGTGACTTCATCAACGTCTTCGACGAGCGGCTGATGAACCGCATGGCCAAGTGCATCAACAGCGGTCAGCGCTGCAAGTGACCCGCCTTCAGCGGTACTGAGCCGCACTTCCCGGCTCAGTACCGCAGGCCGACCCCCATACCGCTGCGCGGTCAGCTCGTGCGGTGACCGGAGTGGCCCGAGTGCCCCGGGCCTGAGTCCTCGTGATCCCCACCACCGCTACTCCCCGAGTGGTGCGAGGACTTCTCCACGGTCCCCCCGAGCCGGCCGCGCAGCCGCATGACCACCTTCTCGTCGCCGACCGCGATCCACTTCTTGCCGACGAGGTACGTGCCGCCGTAATCGGTCGCCTCGTCGAACCATTCGGCCTGGCCACGGGCATTTGTAAAGGTTACTAGGACGTAGCGGCGGGCACCTTTGTCACAGGTGGCCTGCCGCAGTTCGGCGGCGTCCGTCTGGATGTCGGGCTTGCAGCGCGCCTTGGCCGCCAGCTGCTCCAGGCTGCCGCTCGCCGTGTCCGGTGGCGCGTCGTCGCCGTCGGAGCCGCACGCCGCGAGCACCATCAGCAGTCCCGCACCCATCCCCACAGCCATGCCCGACCGCATGCGCCCCCGCATGCCCTCACTCGCGCCCGCAAGCGGCTTTCGCGCTGCCTTCATCGCCCCATCAGTCCCTTCAGGCGAGGTGAACTCGCCATGTCCGTATGCACCGTTGAGCGCAGGACGTCGCACGGATACCGTGCGCCGCACCATTCGACCCAGGGGGTACACATGACCGATCCGTCCCGACGTTCCGTGCTCGGCACCGCCGGGGCCATCGGCCTCGGTGCCGCCGTCGGCGGGGTGGCGGTTCCGTCCCACGCCGCCGAGGGGCCCGTCCAGGGCCCCGCTGTCGCCCTCGATACGGATTCCGCGCGCTCAGCACTCAACAGACTCCTGCCGCATCACGCGGAACAGCTCCGTCTCAGACTCGTCCCCGCGAAGGGCGGCACGGACCGATTCCGGGTTTCGGGCACCACGGGGCGCATCGATGTGTCCGGTACGACGCCCGCCGTGCTGCTCACCGGGGTCCACTGGTACCTGAAGTACGTCTGCGGGGCCCATGTCGCCTGGAACGGCAGCCAGTTGGACCTGCCCCGCAAGCTCCCCGCACCCGCCCGCCCCCTGGAGCGGTCCACCGGGCTCGCGCACCGATTCGCCCTGAACGACACGAACGACGGCTACACCGCGCCCCACGCCGACTGGGCGTACTGGGAGCGGATGATCGACATCCTCGCCCTGCACGGCTGCAACGAGGTCCTGGTGATCGCGGGGGCGGAGGCCGTCTACCACCGGGTTCTCCAGGACTTCGGCTACAGCGACGCGGAGGCCCGCGCATGGCTGCCCGCACCCTCGCACCAGGCGTGGTGGCTGCTGCAGAACCTGTCCGGGTACGGGGGGCCGCTGTCCCCCGCCGTCATCGCGGACCGGGCCGAGCTCGGCCGCAGGATCGTGGACCGGCTGCGCTCGCTGGGCATGGCGCCGGTGCTCCCCGGCTACTACGGGCACGTCCCCGACGGGTTCGTCGCGCGCAACGGCGGGGACGCACGGGTGATTCCCCAGGGCATCTGGCACGGGTTCAAGCGGCCGGACTGGCTCGACCCGAGGACCTCGTCCTTCGCGAAGGTCGCCGCTTCCTTCTACCGGCACCAGGAGCAGCTCTTCGGGGCCGCCGACCACTTCAAGATGGACCTGCTCCACGAGGGCGGCACACCGGGCGACGTCCCGGTGCCGGACGCGGCACGCGGCGTGGAGGCGGCCCTGCGCAAGGCCCGCCCCGGCGCGACCTGGGTGATCCTCGGCTGGGAGGCCAATCCGCTGCCCGAGCTGCTCGACGCGATCGACCGGCGCCGGATGCTGATCGTGGACGGGGTCTCCGACCGGTTCACGAGCGTCACCGACCGCGAGAAGGACTGGGGCGGCACGCCGTACGCGTTCGGCACCATCCCGAACTTCGGGGGCCGTACGACGATCGGGGCCCGCGCCCACATCTGGAACGAGAAGTTCTTCGCGTGGCGGGACAAGGGCGGCAGCGCGCTCGTCGGCACGGCGTTCATGCCGGAGGCGACGGACCGGGACCCGGCCGCCTTCGAGCTCTTCTCGGAGCTGGCCTGGTCGAAGGAGAAGCTCGACCTGAAGTCCTGGTTCGACGGCTACGCGGGCTTCCGCTACGGCGGCCGCGACTCCGGCGCCCGGAGCGCGTGGCGGGCCCTGCACGACACCGCGTACCGGCACACCGCCGTCGAGCGCAGCGATCCGCACGACTCGCTGTTCGCGGCCCGCCCCGACCTGGCGGCGAACCGCGCCGCCGAGTACGCGCCGCGCGCGCTGACCTACGACCCGGGCCGCTTCGACGCGGCGTTCGCCGGGCTGCTTGGGGTCCGCGGCGGCCTGCGGGGCAGTGCCGCCTACCGGTACGACCTGGTGGACGTGGCCCGGCAGGCGCTCGCGCACCGCAGCCGGCAGCTGCTGCCGCAGCTGCGGTCCGCATATCGGCGCAAGGACGCGGACACCTTCCGGGCGCTGTCGACGCTGTGGCTGCGGCTGATGCGGCTCTCGGACGAGCTGACGGCCACCAACTCGGCGTTCCTGCTGGGCCCTTGGATCGAGTCGGCGCGGCGCATGGGCACCACCGGCGAGGAGCGGGCGGAGTTCGAGCGGACCGCCAAGGTGCTGATCACGGTGTGGGGCGACCGTGCGACGTCCGACGGCGGGAAGCTGCACGAGTACGGGAACCGTGAGTGGTCCGGGCTCATGGCCGACTTCTACGTGCCCCGCTGGCAGAAGTGGCTCGACGAGCTGGCCGACGCACTGGCCGCGGGGCGGGAGCCGCGGGCGGTGGACTGGTTCGCGGTGGAGGAGCCGTGGACCCGGGAGCGCAAGGACTATCCGCTGCGGGGCACCGGCGACCCGTACCGGACCGCTTCCCGGGTCCGGGACGTGCTGGCACGGGCGCCCTACCAGGGGTCCCTGGAGGTCGTCGCCGACCCGCCGTCGCTGCCGCCCGGCGGGAGTGCGCGCGTCGAGGCGGTCTTCCGCAACGTCAACGGACTGCGGGCCACCGGCCGTGTCGACTTCCGGCTGACCGGGATCGATGCGGAGCCTTCCGGACCGGTGTCGCTGCCCCGGGTGGCTCCCGCGGGCACGGGCAGGGTGGCGTGGCGGGTGAGCGCTCCGGACACCCCGCTGGACCGTCCGCTGCGGCCGCTTCCGTACGAGATCGCCGTGCGGTACGGCCCCGCGGGCGAGCGGCGGGTGGAGGCGGTCCACGAGGGTGTGCTGTTCGAGGCGGGTCCGGTGGGGGCGGACTGGAAGAAGTACACCAACAACGCCGCGGTCTTCGGTGAGCTGGACGGCCGGTACGCGATCAACGGCGGGGGCGCGGACCTGTGGAAGGGCACGACGGAGTTCGGCACGCTGTACCGGGAGGGGGCGCTGCGCGGCGGCGTCTCGGTGACGGTCCGGGTCGACACCCAGGCGGCGACGGGGCCCTGGGCCAGGGCGGGCCTGATCGCACGCAACGACATGGGGGTCGCGGGGTCCCGGGGCTTCGTCGACCTCGCGGTCACGCCGTCGAACGGGGTGGTCCTGTCGTACGACACGAACGGCGACGGAACCCTGGACACGTACAAGCGCATCACGGGAATCAAGGCCCCGGTGCTGCTGCGCCTGGCGCGGGCGGGCGACGCGGTGACGGGCTCGTGCTCGACGGACGGCGGGAGCACTTGGCAGGTGGTGGCGACTGTGCCGATGCCGGGGGTCACGGCGGCGCAGGACGTGGGGCTGTTCATGAGCGCGACCAACGGGGGCGACGGGACGCGCGGGACGGTGGAGTTCAGCGAGTGGGGAGTTGACTGAGGCAGGTCGCCCGGTCCGCCGGGAGGCACAAATTCCTCCCGGCGCCCGGCACCCCGTGCAAAGGTGTGGCCATGGATATCGCGTGGGAGCAGCGGGTGGCCGAGGCGTGGGCCTCGGTGGCGGAGTACGACGACCGGGGCGAGGAGTTCCGGAAGATCATCGACGCCTTGGTCGACGAGCTACCGGAGGGGAGCCCCTTGGCCCCCTTCGAGAGGGCCTGCGCCTTCGACTCCACCGGTCACTCGGACCGCGCCGTTCCCTTGTACCGGGAGGCCCTGGAGAAGGGCCTCGACGGCTACCGGCGACGCCGCACCGTCATCCAACTCAGCAGCTCCCTGCGGAACATCGGGCAGGCCGAGGAGGGCGTCAGGCTCCTGGAGGCCGAACTGGACGCGCCGAGCGACGAGTTGGATGACGCCGTGCGCGCCACCCTCGCCCTCTGCCTCGCCGACCTCGGGCGCGAACGGGAGGGCCTGGCGCTGGTACTCGGCGCCCTCGCGCCCCACCTCCCGCGCTACCAGCGGTCAATGGGCAACTATGCTCGAAAGCTCACGGAGAGGTGACCATCCGACGATTCGCTCGTTTTGCTGAACGTGTCGTCGAATGTGAAGTCCCCCTCCCCGCCCCAGGATCTCTCCGGCGTCGTCGATGTCGAGCAGGCCGAGGCCGCCCTCGTCGAGCACTACCCGCGTCTGGTGCGGCTCGCCTATCTGGTCCTGCCGCCCAGCCTCGGGCGCAACCGGCGGGTCCTGACCGCCCACGCCCTGACCCAGCGCGCCCTGCCCCGCAGGCCGGCTGACGCCGAGGTCATCCCGGAACAGCGCTCGGGGGACGGACGCAACGGCGACCCCGGGTACGCGTACGTACGGCTGCGGATCGTCGGTACGGCGCTCGACGCGGGGCTTCCGCTGCGGCGCAAGGCCTGGCCCAAGCGCTCGCAGCTGCCGCCGCTGCTGCCGCAGGTCTGGGGGCTGCGGCTCTTCCCGCGGTCGGGGGGCGCCGACGAACTCGCCCTGGACCAGCGGCTCTCGGCGCTCTCGGGCCCCGCCCGGGCCGCGTACGTGCTGCGCGGCCTCGAGCGCCTCCCCGACGGCGACGTACGCAAGGTGCTCGCCGCCGCCGGAGTCGACGAGCCGGCCCGGGCGCTCGCCGAGGCCGACGGCGTGGACGCGGCGTACGAACTGCTCAGGTCACCCGAGTTCGACCCCTGCTCGCTGCAGGCGCGGCCCACCGACCTGATGCGCCGCAGGCAGCACATGAAGGCCGCGGGTGTCGCGCTGGCCGCCGCCCTGGTCTGCGGCGCGCTGCTCGGACTTCCGGGCGACGGCTGGGGACCGGACGGGGCCGCCGCGCCCGCGTACGCGCGAAACCCCGCGGGCCAGGCCGCCCTTGACCCGGAGCAGGTGACGAAGGTCGCGGCCGGTACGTGGCAGAAGTCCGCGCGCGCGGACTTCTCCGTGTGGCCCGCCAGGGGCGCGCTCGTCGACGACGACGCCCTGCTGCGGCGCGCCCTGGCCGTCTGGGCGCGCCCCGGAGAATCGGTTCAGGTCTCCGCCACGCCCGGCACGGCCGCCGGCGCCCCGCCCGGCCCCGCCCAGCTGCTCTTCGCCGGCGAGGTCGACGCGGCCCGGGTCGTGCTCCTCTACGACGGACTGCGCATCGTGCGCTACGCCGAGCCCAAGGAAGGCACCAGCGGAGCCGCCCTCGACTTCGCCCGCGTGGACGGCGCGACGAGCGCGGAGGCCGGAGCCCTGGTGGTGAGCCGCGTCGACGGCAACGTCCGGTATCTGACCGCGCCCTGGGTGGGCGGTGTCGGCGTACGCGACCTGCTGAAGCCGCAGCGGAACGCCGATGCCCTGAAGCGGGACGGCGAGGGTGTCACGGAGCCGTTCGCCAGCCCGGCGCAGGCCCGCGCGTGCACCTCCTGGAACGCCCTGGAGCTGCGGGACGACTCCGGGGTGAATCGACTCTCCTCCGACCTCGGCGAACTCGTCCCCGCCCATCTCACCGCCGGCCGCCCGCAGGCCCCCCGCGAGGCCACGGCCGCGAACTGGTCGTCGGCCGCCTGCTCCCTCGCCGACGCGCGCTCGAACGGCGTGCGCTCCGTGAACTCCTGGCAGTACGCACGCCAGGCGCTGCCCGAGGCGAACGGCGCCGCGGCCTGGCTCTGCACCCGCGCGGACACCTGGCGCGGCGACGGAGGCCGGGCCCTCGCGCAGTTCCAGGCGGCGGGCGCGGCAGCGGTGGCGGCGAAGGCGGAGGACTCCGCGGCATGCGGGGCGCGACAGCCGTCGGTGCTCGCGGGCGTGCGGTGGAAGTCCCGGGGCGGCAACTGGTATCTGCTGGGCGCCGGCAGCAGGGACGTCGTCTCGGTCCAGGCTTCCGGCGGGACCCGGACTCCCGGCAACACCGTGGCCGCACCCGTGAAGCGGGGCGTGCGCGCCGGGCTCACCGGGCGGCTCGCGGACGGCTCGAAGGTGTCGACGCTGCGTTGACGTCTCAGGCGTCGGACGGGACCGGACCCCGCAGATCCTTCTCCAGGAGCATCACGCCGTACGTGCTCCCGTCCGCCGCCACCTTCCCCGGCAGCTCCCCCACCACCGTGTAACCCGCCGCCTCGTAGTACTCCCGCAGGCGCGGGTTGGACGACACGCAGTCCAGGCGGCAGCGGTCCCGGCCCGCCTCCGCTATCCGCCGCTCCGCGCGCTCCAGCATCGCGCGGCCCGACCCCGCAGGGGCGCCGCGCCGGGTCATCAGGCGGTGCACGTAGCCCGCGACGGGCGGCTGTTCGCCCCAGGCGGGCTCGTCCGCCCACCACACCTCGTACGCACCGGTCACCATCTCGCCGTCGTAGGCGAGCCAGACCTCGTCCGACGCGATACGCCCGCGGAAGTGCTCCGCGCCCTTCTCGCCCGGCTTCCACTGGTCGATCCCCCGGGCCCGCATCCAGTGCGCGGCGCCGTCATAGAGGGCGACGAGGGTGGGGATGTCGTTCTCGTCGGCCAGGCGGTGGGTCAACTGCTCTGCTCCTGCGGGACAAGGCCGATCAGCCGGGTGATCAGCGCGGCGAACGGTCCGTCCGGCGGCTCCTCGGCGAGGATGCGGCGCAGGATGACGGCCATCTCCTCGTCGTGGGCGGCACTCACGGCGGCGAGCGCGGCGAAGTCGTGCACCAGTTGCAGTTCGAGCTCGGCGCGCGGGATGCGGCGGCCGTCGAGCCAGATGAGTGCCGTGGACTCGGCGAGCGAGATCCAGGAGCGGATCACCAGTTCGAGCCTGGCGGGCGGGTCCGTGACGCCCAGGTGCGCGAGGATCTGGACGTACGCCGCCTGCCGCACCGAGTCGATGAGCGCGTTGGTGGTGGACGAGCCGACGGCGGGGCCGCCGCGCATCAGCGCGGAGAAGCCGGGGCCGTGGCCGTCCACGAAGTCCAGGAAGCGGCCCATCACCCGCAGCAGCCGCACGCCGAGCGGGCCTTCCATCGGCTCCACGAAGCGGCCGGCGAGATCGTCGGCCGCCCGCTGCAACGCCGCCTCGTACAGGCTGAGTTTGCCCGGGAAGTAGTGGTAGACGAGCGGACGCGAGATGCCCGCGGCCGCCGCTATCTCGTCGATGGACACGTCGTCGGGCGAGCGGTGGCTGAACAGGTCGAGCGCGACCCCGATCAGCTGCTGCCGCCGCTCCTCGACACCCATCCTGCGGCGCACCCCGGTAGTCATGCGAACACCTTACCGAGCAGATCCAGCCGTCCAAGGGGCTGGTCCTCCTCAACCGTTCACATCTCCTGTCACCTGTCTCACATGTCCAGGACGATTCGGTCGCCGCCCGCCCTCGACACGCAGATCAGCATCGAGTCGGCGCGCTCGGCGTCCGTGAGCAGTTCGTCCCGGTGGTCGATCTCCCCTTCCAGGACCCGCTGTTGGCAGGTTCCGCAGAAGCCCTGCTCGCAGGAGTACGCGGTGTTGGGCAGCTCCCCGCGCACCGCGGTCAGGACCGTGGTGTCCGCGGCCACGGTGAGGGTCCGCCGGCTCCGGCGCAGTTCCACCTCGAAGGTGCCGTTGCCCTGCGTGGAGGTGTGCGGCGTGAAACGCTCCAGGTGCAGCTCGGCGTCTTCCGGCAGCGTCGCGGCCACCGCCTCCATCAGGCCCTCGGGACCGCACACGTGCACCGCGCCGGCGGGTGCCAGGTCAGCGAGGAAAGCGGCGAGATCCGGGCGGCCGCCCTCGTCCTCCGCGACGACCGTGACCCGGCCCGGCGTGGCGCCGGCCAGTTTCTCCACGTCCTCCAGGAACGGCATCGAGGCCCGGGAGCGGCCCCCGTAGAGCAGCCGCCAGGCACGGCCCGCGGCCTCGACCTGCCGCAGCATGGGGAGGATCGGGGTGATGCCGATGCCGCCCGCCACGAAGACGTACGCCTCGGCGTCGGCAAGGGGGAAGCGGTTGCGCGGGCCGCGCACCTCGACCTCCGTGCCCTCCTGGAGCCGCTCGTGCACCTCGCGCGAACCGCCGCGGCCGCCCTGCTCCTCGTCGATGAGGCGGGTCGCGACGGTGTACGAGGAGGTGTCCTCCGGGTCCCCGCACAGCGAGTACTGGCGGACGAGTCCCGAGGGCAGGACGAGGTCCAGGTGGGCGCCCGGTTCCCAGGCGGGCAAGTGGCCGCCCTCCAGGCGCAGTTGTACGACCCCGTCGGCTACCGTCTCGCGCCGGGTGACGACCAGGCGCAGCGCACGGGAGCGCGGGCGGCCCGAGACCGGCTCCTCCAGGGCGGGCAGCGGCCAGAGCGGGGAGGCGTCGATGCGGCGGCGCATGGCCCGCTTGGCGAGCAGCGCCGCGCCCGTGACGAGCAGGACGGTGCGGATGCGGGGCATGTCAGCGGGCTCCCTTCGGCAGCGATTCCGTCGCGGCTTCGGCGGCGGTGGCCGCCGGGGACGAGGCGAGGTAGGCGACGGCCTGGGCGGTGCTGCCCTCGTGGGAGGGGTGGTAGGCGCGGCTCAGATAGCGGGGGATGGAGCGGATCATGTCCGGCGTCGTGGGCAGCGTGCCCTGCTTGCCGCCCCGGTAGAAGTCCTTGAACGAGGCCTTGCCGCCGATGAGGGTCGGGTCGTTCTCCATGAAGAAGCGCGCGCCGCGCTGCCAGAGGAAGACCAGGGCGGTGAAGGCGGTGGCCCAGGTGCGGGCGCGGCGGCGGTAGCTGCCGTCGACGTGCATGAAGAGCTCGAAGGCGACGGAGCGGTGCTCGACCTCTTCGGCGCCGTGCCAGCGCAGCAGGTCGAGCATGGTCGGGTCTGCGCCCCTGCGGTCCAACTCGTCCGCGTTCAGGACCCAGTTGCCGAGGAAGGCGGTGTAGTGCTCGATGGCGGCGATCATCGCGACGCGCTCCATCAGCCACCACTTGCGGGCCTTGCCGGGCGGCAGCGTCCGGTCGCCGAGCATCTTCTCGAAGAGCCAGTCGACCTGGGCGGTGTAGGGCGTGGGGTCGAGGCCCTGCTCCTTGAGGTGCGGCAGGACTTCGTCGTGGGCCTGCGCGTGCATGGCCTCCTGGCCGATGAAGCCGATCACGTCCTCGCGGAGCCGGTCGTCCCGGATGTACGGCAGGACCTGCTTGTACACGTGGACGAACCAGCGTTCGCCCGCGGGGAGAAGCAGATGCAGCACGTTGATCGTGTGCGTGGCGAAGGGGTCGCCCGGCACCCAGTGCAGCGGGGTGTCCTCCCAGGAGAAGGAGACCTTGCGTGCCTTGAGCGGTATGTGCTCGGACGCGAGGGGCTTCGGCTCCCGGCTCTGCGTATTAGACATGGCGTCAATGTACTGACGGGTAGGCGTGCGGGTACAGATCCTTGCGGCGGTTAATTCGACGGTTCGCCTCGGGACGGATGCGCGGCGCCGGGTCAGTTCGTCCTGCGCAGCGCGAGGAGCGCGATGTCGTCCTCGCGTTCGCGGCCGAAGCACGCGAGGAGCGTGTCGCACAGGTCGGCGACGCCCCGCGGCGCGCCCGCCGCCGCGATCCGCAACTGCTCCATCGACACCGCGAGATCCATGCCCCGCGTCTCGATGAGTCCGTCCGTGACCATCAGCAGGCGCTCGGACCGCCGCAGGACCAACTCGCTCGGCTTCGGCCGGTCGAGGCCGAGGCCGAGCAGCGGCCCCCGCACGTCGACGTACCCGGCCGTGCCGTCGTCCCGCACCACGAGCGGCGGGATGTGCCCCGCGTTGGCGATCCGGACGCGTCCGGTGGCCGGTTCGATCAGGCTCAGGCACATGGTGGCCGTCACGCCCGGGTGGTAGTGCTGCAGCATCCGGTCGAGGCGCTCGGCGAGCGCGCCGGGGTCGGGGTCCTCGACGCAGTAGGCGCGCAGCGCGTGCCGGATCTCGACCATCACGGTGGCCGCTTCGAGCGAGTGTCCGACGACGTCACCGATGCCGGTCAGGACGCCGCCTGGCGTCGGGAGCGCCGCGTAGAAGTCACCGCCGATCTCCGCCTGCCGCGAGGCGGGTTCATAGCGGACGACGACATCCGTGCCGGGCAGTTCCGGCAGCTTCGACGGCAGGAAGCTGCGCTGGAGGGTCAGCGCGACGTGGCGCTCCTCCTCGTACATGACCAGGGGTTCCGCGGCCAGCGCGGTGGCGTGGGCGAGCCGTTCGACGAGTTGCTCCGTCTCGTCGGAAAGCCCTTCCCGGTACGCGGGCGTCGCGAGGCACACCAGCGTGCGGCCGTCGCTCAGCCGGGCCATGACGAGTGCTGCCTCCTCCGGCGCCCCGTCGCCCCACCGCCCGTTGCCGCCCACCGAGCGGAAGAAGCCCGCGGGCCACAGCGGAGCCGGCACGACGGTGCGCCGCACGCCCGTACGCCCCGACATGACCCGCCGCATCAGCCGGGCCACCGCCTCGTGCGCCCCGGAATCCGGCAGCAGGGCGGCGGCCCTGCGCCGGGAGAGCCCCAGGTGGATCTCGCCGTCCCCGCCGAGCACGAACACCGTCGCGGGAGTCTCGGTCAGCCGCTCCGTGCCGGTGGCGGCCGCGTCCGCAAGCTCGCCGAGGCAGCGGGCGGACTGCACGGACAGGATCGTCCCGGCGAGCAGCGCAAGGCGCCCGGCCCGGAGTTGGGCGTCGCTGCGGGAGCGGGCCCCGCGTGCGGCGGCCCGTACGACCGCCTGGATCTCCTCGGGTTCGGCGGGCACCGTCAGGTAGGACTCGCCGCCCGCGTCGAGCCCCCGGCACCGGTCGGCCGGCGGGCGGGCCGCCGCCGAGAAGTGCACGACGGGCAGGCTCGCGATGGGCGGCAGTTGCTTGATGCGGCGGCACAGTTCGTACCCGCTCATGTCGGGCAGGCCCACGTCGACGAGCGCGACGTCCGGCAGATCCCCGGCCCGCATCCGCACGTCGAGTTCGATCAGCGCCTCGCTCGCGCTCGCGGCGAGCAGCACACGGTGGCCGTCCCTGCGCAGGACGGCGCTCAGCGCGTACCTGCTGGCGGGTGCGTCGTCGACCACCAGGACCGTGCTGACTGTGTTCACTGCCTTGCCCTTGACGCTCACGCGGGACAGCCCCTCGGCGCAAAACGGCGCAGGCCGACTCGTGCCTGCCCCATCAAGTTAGCGCGCTGCCGCACGCGCCGGGGGAAGACCGCGGCAGTACGACCCGGTCCGGTACAGGTGGGCGAACCGGCCGCGCACGCGGCTTGCCCGACAGTAGACTTTCCGGCTTCGGCCTGCGGGAAGGGCGTGTCGGCGTCCACCGCACGTCCCCGCGTCGTACGGAGGCCGGCGGCGAGGAGGCATTCTCGTGACCTTCGGCTTCCGCGCGGCGTTCAACAAAGCGCCGCCCGCCCCCGTACTCCCGAGGACTTCATGACCCAGCACGTCACCGCCGCCCTTCCCGCAGACGCCTCGGCCGACGGCTCCGCGCGCCACGAGTGGTGGCGCGACGCCGTCATCTACCAGGTGTACCCGCGCAGCTTCGCCGACGGGAACGGCGACGGCATGGGCGACCTGCCGGGCGTCACGGCCCGCCTCCCCCACCTGCAGCGGCTCGGCGTGGACGCCGTCTGGCTCTCCCCCTTCTACGCGTCACCGCAGGCCGACGCGGGGTACGACGTGGCCGACTACCGCGCGGTGGACCCCATGTTCGGCGCCCTGCCGGACGCCGACGACCTCGTACGGGAAGCGCACGCGCTCGGGCTGCGGGTGATCGTCGACCTGGTGCCCAACCACTGCTCGGACCAGCACGAATGGTTCAGGCAGGCGCTGCGCGAGGGCGGGCGCTCGCCGCTGCGCGAGCGTTTCCACTTCAGGCCCGGGAAGGGCGACGAGGGGCAATTGCCGCCCAACGACTGGGAGTCCGTGTTCGGCGGGCCCGCCTGGACGCGGGTCGCGGACGGCGAGTGGTACCTCCATCTCTTCGCGCCCGAGCAGCCCGACTTCAACTGGGACCACCCGGCGGTGCGCGACGAGTTCCGCTCCATCCTGCGCTACTGGCTCGACCTCGGCATCGACGGCTTCCGCATCGACGTGGCGCACGGCCTGGTCAAGGCCGCGGGTCTGCCCGACATCGGCCACGAGCAGCAGGTGCGGCTCCTCGGCAAGCAGTCCGTCCCCTACTTCGACCAGGACGGCGTGCACGAGATCTACCGCGACTGGCGGCGGATCCTCGACGACTACGCGGGCGAGCGGATCGCCGTGGCCGAGGCGTGGACGCCGACGGTGGAGCGCAGCGCACGGTATCTGCGCCCGGGTGAGCTGCACCAGGCGTTCAACTTCGAGTATCTGACGACCGGTTGGGACGCGGACGCGCTGCGTTCCGTCATCGACCGCTCCCTCGTCGCGATGAACGCCGTGGGGGCGCCCGCCACCTGGGTGCTGTCCAACCACGACGTCGTACGCCACTCCACCCGCCTCGCGGACGGCGACGCGGCACGGGGCCTGCGCCGGGCGAGGGCCGCCACGCTCCTGATGCTGGCCCTGCCCGGCTCGGCGTACATCTACCAGGGCGAGGAGCTCGGCCTGCCCGAGGTGACCGAACTGCCGGACGAGGTGCGCCAGGACCCGGCGTTCTTCCGCAGCACGGGGCAGGACGGGACGCGGGACGGGTGCCGGGTGCCGCTGCCCTGGTCCGGGGAGCGGGCGCCGTTCGGCTTCGGTCCTGTCGAGGGCGGCCCGAGCTGGCTGCCGCAGCCAGCGATCTGGAAGGACCTCTCGGTCGAGGCGCAGGAGGGCGATCCCGCGTCGACCCTGGAGTTCTACCGCCGCGCGCTCGCCGTGCGCCGCGAGCACCCGGCGCTCGGCGCGGGCCGCGACGTGGAGTGGCTCGAAGCCCCCGAGGGCGTCCTGTCCTTCCGCCGTACGTCCGCGCGCGGTTCGGTGGTCTGCACGGTGAACCTCACGGACGCCCCTGTCACCGTCACCGCCCCCGGCACCCTGCTACTGTCGAGCGCGGAGGCGACCCCCGGCGCCGACGCGACGATCCTGCCCGCGGATTCAACGGTCTGGTGGGCAGCCTGAGATGTGACCGGTACAGTCCAATCCTGTGACCGCGCGACTGGCCGACATCGCAGCGCAGGCGGGGGTCAGCGAGGCGACGGTCAGCCGGGTGCTCAACGGCAAGCCCGGCGTCGCCGGGGCCACCCGTCAGTCAGTGCTTGCCGCACTCGACGTCCTCGGCTACGAACGCCCGGTGCGGCTGCGCCAACGCAGCGCGGGACTCATCGGGCTGATCACGCCGGAGCTGGAGAACCCGATATTCCCCGCGCTCGCCCAGGTCATCGGGCAGGCCCTGACCCGGCAGGGCTTCACGCCGGTCCTCGCCACCCAGACGCCGGGCGGTTCCACCGAGGACGAGCTGACGGAGATGCTGGTGGACCGCGGCGTCTCCGGCATCATCTTCGTCTCGGGCCTGCACGCGGACACCTCCGCCGACATGCAGCGCTACGAGCAGCTGCGCGCGCAGGGCGTGCCGTTCGTGCTCGTGGACGGCTTCTCCCCCAAGGTGCGGGCACCCTTCATCTCCCCGGACGACCGGGCGGCGATGCGCCTGGCGGTCACCCACCTCGTATCCCTGGGTCATACACGCATCGGACTCGCCCTCGGCCCCAAGCGGTTCGTGCCCGTACAGCGGAAGATCGAGGGCTTCGTACGCACGGTGCAGGACCTGCTGGCGCTGACCCCCGAGGAGATCGGGACGGAGCTGGTCCAGCACTCTCTGTACACGCTGGAGGGCGGCCAGGCCGCGGCGTCCGCCCTGCTCGACCGCGGCTGTACGGCCGTGGTGTGCGCGAGCGACATGATGGCCCTGGGGGCGATACGGACGGCACGGCAGCGCGGATTCGAGGTCCCGGACGACATATCGGTGGTGGGATTCGACGACTCCCCGCTGATCGCGTTCACCGATCCGCCCCTGACCACGGTGCGCAAGCCCGTCCCGTCGATGGGGCAGGCGGCCGTCCGTACACTCCTGGAGGAGATCGGCGGCACTCCCGCCCCGCACAGCGAATTCGTCTTCATGCCTGAGCTGGTCGTTCGAGGTTCAACCGCCTCGGCCCCTCGGGGACGCACTCGTCCGTAGGGCGTAGAGAATGCGACCTGAACCAGACCTTGGGATGATCGGTCGGAGGGTCGGTATCTGGCAGACTCTGTGCCTATGGGTGAGATGACTGTGACGACACTGGAAGGCCAGCAGCGGCCCACCACATCACCCGTCGCGGGCGAGCAGGATGACCGCAATGGGCGGACTTTCCTGCGCCGTCTTCGCACCCCCCGGCGCCCTCGGCTCTGGTTCGAGATCCTGCTGATCGCGGTGAGTTACTGGACGTACTCCCTGATCCGCAACGCGGTGCCGGAACAGAAGTCACAGGCCCTGCGCAACGCCGACTGGATCTGGCGGGTGGAGCAGCACCTCGGGATCGCGGTGGAGCAGAGCGTCAACCACGCCGTGGACTCGGTGACATGGCTCATCGTCGGCATGAACTACTACTACGCGACGCTGCACTTCGTGGTGACGCTCGGTGTCCTCGTCTGGCTGTTCCGCAGCCATCCGGGACGCTACGCGGCCACGCGCACGGTGCTCTTCGCGACCACGGCGGTGGCCCTGCTCGGCTACTACCTGTATCCCCTCGCTCCCCCGCGCCTGATGAACGGCCAGGACTTCATCGACACGGTCCTGGTCCACCAGACCTGGGGCTCCATGGCCTCCGGCGACCTCAAGCACATGTCGAACCAGTACGCGGCGATGCCGTCGATGCACATCGGCTGGTCCCTGTGGTGCGGCCTGACGATCTTCGCCCTTGCCTCGGCACCGTGGGCGAAGATCCTCGGCCTGCTCTACCCCACGGCGACCCTGATCGTGATCGTGGCCACCGCCAACCACTTCTGGCTGGACGCGGTGGGCGGCATGATCTGCCTGGCGTTCGGCATCGCGGTGGCCTGGGCCTGGTACGGGGCGATGCCGCACAAGCTGCCGAAAGGGGTGCCGCCGCGGGAGAACCGGCCGCCGCTCCTGCCGGCCAAGGTCAGGGCCCGCTTCAAGTCCTGAGCGGGCCCCTACGCCCCGTAGAACCTCTCCTCCATCACGGCCCGTGCCCTGCGGGTGGTCCTTCGGTAGTCGTCGAGCATGTCTCCCACGTGGCCGGGGTCGTATCCCAGATACCGGCCGACCGCCGCGAGTTCCCGCCCGTCCGAGGGGAACGTGTCCCCGGCCCGGCCGCGCACCAGCATCACCGCGTTGCGCACCCGGGCGGCCAGGACCCACGCCTCGTCCAGGATCGCCGCCTCCTCGGTCGGGATCAGCTCGGCCGCGCAGGCAGCGGCGAGGGCCTGGCGGGTGCGGGTGGTGCGCAGGCCCGGTTCGACCCAGCCGTGGGACAGCTGCATGAGCTGGACGGTCCACTCCACGTCCGAGAGCCCGCCGCGGCCCAGCTTCGTGTGCAGGGTGGGGTCGGCGCCGCGCGGCATGCGCTCCGCCTCCATGCGGGCCTTCAGACGGCGGATCTCGCGTACGGCGTCGTCCCCGAGGCCCTCCGCGGGATAGCGCAGCGGGTCGACGAGCTCGATGAAGGCCCGGCCAAGATCGGCGTCGCCCGCGACCGGCTCGGCTCGCAGCAGCGCCTGTGACTCCCAGACCAGCGACCAGCGGCGGTAGTAGGCCTCGTACGAGGCGAGGGTCCGCACCAAGGGGCCGCTCTTGCCCTCGGGGCGCAGATCCGCGTCGATCAGCAACGGCGGGTCGGAGCTCGGGAGTTGGAGCAGCCTGCGCATCTCGGATACCACCTGCGAGGCCGCCTTCGCCGCCTCGTGGTCCCCCACGCCCTCGCGCGGCTCGTGGACGAACAGGACGTCCGCGTCCGAGCCGTAGCCCAGTTCGTGGCCGCCGAAGCGGCCCATGCCGATCACGGCGAACCGCACCGGCAGCGTGTCGCCCCAGCCCTCGCGGACCACCGCGCGCAAGGTCCCGGCGATCGTGGCCGCCGTGAGGTCGGAGACCCCGTCGCCCACCCGGTCGAGGAGGGCGCCGGGATCCGCAGCCACGGGGCTCTCCTCCGTGCCGTACGAGCCGATGATGTCCGCCGCCGTCGTGCGGAACAGCTCGCGGCGCCGGACGCCGCGCGCCGCCGTCACGGCTTGTTCGGCGCCGTCCGCGCGGCCCACCGCGGCCAGGACCTCCTGCTCCAGGTGGGCGTGGTCGCGCGGTTCGAGGCCGCGCTGGTCGCCGAGCAGGGCCACCGCTTCGGGGGCGCGCATCAGCAGGTCGGGGGCCAGGCGGCCGGCGGACAGGACGCGGGCCAGGTTCTCGGCCGCCGCTCCCTCGTCGCGCAGGAGCCGCAGGTACCAGGGGGTCTTGCCGAGCGCGTCCGACACCTTGCGGAAGTTCAGGAGGCCCGCGTCGGGGTCCGCCGAGTCCGCGAACCAGCCGAGGAGGACGGGGAGCAGGGTGCGCTGGATGGCCGCCTTGCGGGTGACGCCCGATGCCAGGGCCTCCAGGTGGCGCAGGGCGGCCGCGGGGTCGTGATAGCCGAGGGCGACGAGGCGTTCGCGGGCGGCTTCCGTGCTCAACCTGGTTTCCACCGGGGCGAGTTGGGCCACGGCGTCCAAGAGCGGGCGGTAGAAGAGCTTCTCGTGCAGGCGGCGCACGACTGAAGTGTGCCGTTTCCAGGCGCGGTTCAGCTCGGTGATCGGCTCCGTGCGCATGCCCAGGGAGCGGCCGATGCGCCGCAGGTCCGCGTCGTCCTCCGGGATCAGATGGGTGCGCCGCAGCTTGAAGAGCTGGATGCGGTGCTCCAGGGACCGCAGGAAGCGGTAGGCGTCGTCGAGCTGGACCGCGTCCACCCGCCCCACGTAGCCACCGGCGGCGAGCGCCTCCAGGGCCACCAGAGTCGAGCCGCTGCGGATCGAGGTGTCACCGCGGCCGTGCACCAACTGCAGCAGCTGTACGGCGAATTCGACGTCCCGCAGCCCGCCGGGCCCCAGCTTCAGCTCGCGGTCGACCTCGCCCGCCGGGATGTTCTCCACGACCCGGCGGCGCATCTTCTGCACGTCGGGCACGAAGTTGTCGCGCTCGGCCGCGTGCCAGACCAGGGGCGCGAGGGTCTCGACGTACTCCGCGCCGAGAGCCAGGTCGCCGGCCACCGGACGGGCCTTGAGCAGCGCCTGGAACTCCCAGGTCTTGGCCCAGCGCTGGTAGTAGGCGAGGTGGCTGCTGAGGGTGCGCACCAGGGGGCCGTTGCGGCCCTCCGGGCGGAGGTTGGCGTCGACCGGCCAGATGGTGCCCTCGACCGTGGTCTCCGAGCAGATCCGCATCATGTGCGAGGCGAGCCGGGTGGCGGCCTGCAGCGCCTTGGCCTCGTCGGCGGCGTCCACGCCGCCTGGGCCTTCTGCGGGCTCGCCGACGAAGATGACGTCGACGTCCGACACGTAATTCAGCTCGTGCCCACCGCACTTGCCCATCGCGATGACCGCGAGCCTGCACAGCGCGGCGTCCGCGGGTGCCGCCTGCTCGGCCATGGTGAGCGCGGCGCGCAGGGTCGCCGTCGCCAGGTCCGCCAGCTCGGCGGCCGCCTCGGGCAGGTCCGTCGTGCCGCAGACGTCACGGGCCGCTATGGCGAGCAGACAGCGGCGGTAGGAGACGCGCAGCGACACCGGGTCGGTGGCGTCGGCGAGGCCGCGCTCGAACTCCTCGACGCCGGGGTGCAGGTCGGCCAGTTCGTACGTGACCAGGGCCTGCCAGTCGCTGGGGTGGCGGGCCAGGTGGTCGGCGAGGGCCTCGGACGCGCCGAGCACGCCGAGCAGCCGGTCACGCAGCGGCTTGGCGCTGACCAGGGTGTCGAGCAGCTCCTGGCGGCTGGTGTCGTCGGGCTGGCCCTCGACCAGGCGTACGAGGCCCAGGAGCGCCAGGTCGGGGTCCGCGGCGGCGCCGAGCGCGTCCAGGAGCACCGGGTCGGTCCGCACCGCCGACAGCTCGGGGGCGCCGAGCAGCCGCTCGGCCGCGGACGGATCGGTGAAGCCATGCCGCAGCAGCCGCGTAAACGTGCTGCTTCTGCGCCCTTGCGGCACCGTCATCCCCGCGCCTCCGTTCGATCATCCTGGCTCGAGCCTACGGCCTGACCGATGAGTTCTGCCCGCGTGCGGAGTCCGTACTTGGACGGAACCATTGATGGCAGCGCCAGGGAGGCGGACCATGCCGAGCAAGGAACCCCGTACGGAACTGGATTCCCGCTACAGCAGCGCGGGGGCCGCCGCGACCCCGTGGTCCGAGGCCGTGCGGCAGCTCCGGACGGCCGAGCTCTTCTGGATCTCGACCGTGCGCCCCGACGGGCGGCCGCACGTCACCCCGCTGCCCGCGGTCTGGATGGACGGCGCGCTGCACTTCTGCACGGGCCCCGAGGAGCGCAAGGCACGGAACCTCGCGGCCAACCCCGAGACGGTCCTGACCACGGGCGTCAACCTCTGGGACAAGGGCCACGACCTGGTCGTCGAGGGCTCCGCGGTCCGGATCACCGACGAGGAGAGGCTGCGGCGCCTCGCGGCGGCCTGGGAGGAGAAGTACGGCAGCTTCTGGCACTACGAGGTGCGGGACGGCTGCTTCCACCACGGGCCGGGCCACGCGTACGTCTTCGAGGTGGCCCCCCGTACCGCTTTCGGCTTCGGCAAGGGCGAACCGTTCAGCCAGACGCGCTGGAGCTTCACATGACCCACGAAGGGGCCATCTGATGGACTGGACACTCGAAGTGGTGCTCGTCCCTGTCACCGACATGGACCGCGCCAAGGACTTCTACGAGCACAAGTGCGGCTTCAAGGCCGACCTGGACAGCGCGGTCGCCCCGGGCGTGCGCGTCATTCAGTTCACCCCGCCCGGCTCGCGCTGCTCGTTCGCCATGATGACCGGCATGCCGCCCGCTCCCGGGGCGTCGGAGATGACGCCGGGCTCGCTGCACGGCCTGCAGCTGTGCGTCACGGACATCGTGGCCGCGCGGGCAGAGCTCGCGGAGCGCGGCGTGGACGTCTCGCCCGTCCTGCACCTGGGCCCCGAAGGCTGGGCGGAGGGGACGGGAGGCACCTGGAACGGCTTCTGCTTCTTCCGGGATCCGGACGGCAACGGCTGGTCGGTGCAGGAGGCCCCAACTCCGCTTTCCGAGCGGTGACACGGGGTGTGGCGGAGCGCTGACAGGGGCCCCGGGCCCTGATGTACTCGGCCCATGGAATACACACTCGAGGTGATCCCGCTCCCCGTCAGTGACGTCGACCGGGCCATGGAGTTCTACCGCGACAAGCTCGGATTCCACGTGGACATCGACCAGGAGGTCATGCCGGGCATGCGCATCGTCCAGCTGACTCCGCCGGGCTCCGGCTGTTCCATCGCCCTGGCGGACACCCTCTGGGACACGATGGACGGCCCGACCCCGGCCCCGGGTTCCTACCAGGGCCTCCAGCTGTGCGTCGCCGACGCGAAGGCGGCGCACGCCGAGCTGACGGCGCGCGGCCTGGACGTCTCGGAGCCGGTCGCGCACGCGCCGCAGGACGGCGGCACGTTCATGTACTTCAAGGACCCGGACGGCAACGGCTGGGCGATCCAGGAGTACCGGGTCCGGGCGGACACGCCCTTGCGGGCTGCGATTGTCAGCGCCCCGTAGGCGGCGCGCTGAGCGCGTGAGAAGCCGCAGACGCATCTGCCCGATGATCCGGCAGATGCGTCTGCGGCTTCTTTGACGGTTGCTCGCGCAGTTCCCCGCACCCCTTACCGGGCTCTACAGCACCGGCAGGTTCTTCCGCAGCTCGAAGGCCGTGACCTCGCTGCGGTACTCCTCCCACTCCTGCTTCTTGTTGCGCAGGAAGAAGTCGTACACGTGCTCGCCCAGCGTCTCCGCGACCAGTTCCGAGCGTTCCATCAGGGCGATCGCCTCGCCCAGGTTCTGCGGGAGCGGCTCGATGCCCATCGCGCGGCGTTCCGCGTCGCTCAGGGCCCACACGTCGTCGTCGGCGCCCGGCGGGAGTTCGTAGCCCTCCTCGATGCCCTTGAGGCCCGCGGCGAGCAGCACCGCGTACGTCAGGTACGGGTTCGCGCCCGAGTCGATCGAGCGGACCTCCACCCGGGCCGAGCCGGTCTTGCCGGGCTTGTACATCGGGACGCGGATGAGGGCGCTGCGGTTGTTGTGGCCCCAGCAGATGTACGAGGGGGCCTCGCCGCCCGCGCCCGCCGTGCGCTCCGATCCGCCCCAGATGCGCTTGTAGGAGTTCACCCACTGGTTGGTCACCGCGGAGATCTCCGCGGCGTGCTTCAGGAGGCCCGCGATGAAGGAGCGGCCGACCTTGGAGAGCTGGTACTCGGAGCCGGACTCGTAGAACGCGTTGCGGTCGCCCTCGAAGAGGGAGAGGTGCGTGTGCATGCCCGAGCCCGGGTGCTCGGAGAAGGGCTTGGGCATGAAGGTCGCGTTGACCCCCTGCTCCAGCGCGACCTGCTTCATGACCAGGCGGAACGTCATGATGTTGTCGGCCGTGGAGAGCGCGTCCGCGTACCGCAGGTCGATCTCCTGCTGGCCGGGGGCGCCCTCGTGGTGGCTGAACTCGACCGAGATGCCCATCGATTCGAGCATCGTGATCGCCTGGCGGCGGAAGTCCATCCCGACGTTCTGCGGGGTGTGGTCGAAGTAGCCGGAGTTGTCGGCGGGGGTGGGCCGTGAGCCGTCCAGCGGCTTGTCCTTCAGGAGGAAGAACTCGATCTCGGGGTGGGTGTAGAAGGTGAACCCGAGGTCGGAGGTCTTCGCCAGGGCCCGCTTGAGGACGTACCGCGGGTCCGCGAAGGACGGGGAGCCGTCCGGCATGAGGATGTCGCAGAACATGCGGGCGGTGCCGGGGGCCTCCGCGCGCCAGGGCAGGACCTGGAACGTCGACGGGTCCGGCTTGGCGATCATGTCCGACTCGTACACCCGGGCGAATCCTTCGATCGCCGAGCCGTCGAAGCCGATGCCTTCGTCGAAGGCCTGCTCCAGCTCGGCGGGAGCCACCGCGACCGATTTCAGGAAGCCGAGGACATCCGTGAACCACAGGCGTACGAACCGGATGTCGCGCTCCTCCAGTGTCCGGAGCACGAATTCCTGCTGCTTGTCCATCTTCCGCTTCCACCCATCCTTGCTGGTCAGGCCACCTGCGTCCGCGCTGTGCTCGCGCTGTTGTCGCGCTGTGCTCTCGTCCGGGGACACCGCGGGGCACATGAGCATCCCACCACACCGTTTCGAGCGCGTTGCGGGCCATGTGCCGCCCTGTGCCCATAGTGCCTGCTGTTCGGCGCGCCCGTAACAGCGGGCGGCTCGGACTGCCCCTACAGCGCGCCGGGATCGCCCATTACGATCAGCGAACCGCTCCACCATGTTCCGCAACGCGCGTCCCGCCCTTTCCGTCGTATCGCCGTATCGCCGAAGGACACATCATGGGTTCCGCCAAGAACACGAGCAGCTCGTCCCGCAAGACCCGGATAGAGGAGATGCGCCGGGCTGAGCGCGCACGCGACCGCCGTGGCCGCGTCATCACGATCACCCTGAGCGCGGTGGTGGTCGCCGCGCTGGCCGTGGGCGGTGTCCTCCTCTTCCAGAAGGCCGATGATTCCGACTCGGTCGCCGACGCGAAGGCCGCGCCGACCTTCAAGACGGCCGCGGACGGCGAGAAGGTCTGGGACGCGAAGAAGCTGGGCCGTACGCATGTCACCGAGGACGTCAGTTACGCGATGACCCCGCCGGTGGGCGGCGACCACGACCAGGTGTGGATGAACTGCAACGGCGACGTCTACAAGGACGAGCTCCCCGAGCGCCATGCCGTGCACTCCCTGGAGCACGGCGCGGTCTGGGTGACGTACAACGACAAGGCGAAGGCCGCGGACCTGAAGAAGCTCGAGGCGAAGGTCAAGCAGACGCCGTACACGCTGATGAGTCCGGTCAAGGACCAGAAGGACCCGATCATGCTGACGGCCTGGGGCCACCAGCGCACGGTGACCGGCGCGTCCGACCCGAAGGTCGCCTCCTTCCTCTCCAAGTACGTCCAGGGCAAGCAGACCCCTGAGCCGGGGGCCGCGTGCACGGGTGGCAAGGCCCAGTGAGGCGGCGCACCTGCTGGGTGGTGGGGGCGGTCGCCGCGGTGGCCGTGGCCGGCGGCGGGATCACCGTCGCCGTCGCGTCGTCGGACGGCTCGTCCGCCGTGACCTCCCCCACCACGGAGTCGGCCGACGCGGGCTTCGCCCGGGACATGGCCACGCATCACCAGCAGGCGGTGGAGATGTCGTACATCGTGCGCGACCGCACGAAGGACGGGGAGATCCGCCGTCTCGCGTACGACATCGCCCAGACCCAGGCGAACCAGCGGGGCATGCTGCTCGGCTGGCTCGACCTGTGGGAACTGCCGAAGGTGCCCGAGAAGGCTCCGATGGAGTGGATGGGGATGGGGGACCTGCCGCCGGGCGAGGACGGCGCCCTGATGCCCGGGATGGCGACGAACACGGAGCTGAAGAAGCTCGGCAAGCTGAACGGACGGGCCGCCGAGGTCCGCTACCTGCAATTGATGATCAAGCACCACAAGGGCGGGGTCCACATGGCCGACGGGTGTGTGGACCGGTGCGAGGTGGGGGCGGAGGTGCGGCTCGCGCGGGGAATGGTGGAGTCGCAGGAGTCGGAGATCGAGCTGATGACGGACCTGCTGAAGGCGCGGGGCGCGAAGCCGTGACGGCTGCGCCTTGGCCTGGCGCGGCGTTCGTCACCGGCTTCGCCGAGTTCGTCCTCGCACGCCGGACGGGCTGAATTCCCCTGCCCGACCGGCCCGGTTGACCACCGGACCGACCAGCCCCCTCCATCTCCTCTCCCCTCCCCTCCCCTCCCCTCCCCGGGGCCGGCCAGCCCCTACGCCAGCCGGGGCAACTCCTCCCGCCGAAGCTGCCCCCGCAGAGGCGCCCCCGCCAGGAACCGCTCCACCTCCCCCACCGCGAACTCCCCGAGCCTGCGCACCTCGCTGCCCTGCGCCCCCGCGACATGCGGGGTGACCAGGACGTTCGGCAGCGTCAGAAGAGGGTGGCCGGCCGGCAGCGGCTCCGGGTCCGTCACGTCCAGGAAGGCGTCGAGGCGACCCGCCCCGCACTCCCTGGCCAGCGCCTCCGTGTCGATCAGCGCGCCGCGCGCCGTGTTGATGAGCGTTCCCCCGTCGGGGATCAGCTTCAGCATCTCCTCGCTCACCATGCCCCGTGTCTCGGGGAGTTGGGGCGCGTGGACGCTGACGATCGAGCTGCGCCGGCACAGCTCCGAGAGGTCGACCAGCTCCACGCCGAGGCCGGCCGCCTCCTCCCGCGTGACGTACGGATCGCTGAGCAGCACGCGCCACCCCGCGTCGGACGCGCGCAGCGCCGCGATGACCCCGCGGCCGATGCGGGAGGCGCCGATGATGCCGATCGTGCGTGCGTCGGCGCCGGTCCGCTCGGTGAAGGGCGGCCACCCGGCCGCGTATCCCGCCGCGGTCGGCAGCGCGCCCTTCGCCGCGAAGGTGATCGCGGCGAGCGTGTACGCCACGACGGGCCCGGCGTTCGCGTCGGCCGCCGACGAGACCACCACGCCCCGGTCCCACAGCGCGTCCGTCACCACGGGTTTCACCGAGCCGGCGGCATGCACGAGGGCCCTGAGCCGAGGGGCGTGGGCGAGGACCTCGGCCGTGACGGGCGGGCAGTTCCAGCCGGTGACCAGGATCTCCGCGTCGGCCAGCGCCGCGAGCGCCCCGGCTCCGGTGAGTGAGCCGGTGAGCAGGGCGGGCGCCAACTCCACGCTGCGGTCGAGCCGTTCACGGATGTCGGGGGCGAAGACCCGCTCCGCCACGTCCGCGCTCATCGCGAGCACCGCGTTCGGTCGGCCCTGCAGCTCTGCCTGGTCTGCCACGCGTGACCATCCCTCGTAGTAACCGGTTACCCAACATCGCCTGGAGGCTAGGCCGAAGTCAGGACGGGGGTCAAGAGATCGCGGGGTCAAGGGGGTTGACCGGGGTTAGTAACCGCTTTAGATTCCGGTCACCTTGTTCGGACAACGGAGGGGCTGCCGTGTCGGCGGTGACGAAGGAACGGACGGAAACCGAGGCGGTGAAGCCGCCCGGCAAGCGCAGCAATCGGCCAAATGGCAACAAAACAAAGCGTGATGAGCGATGGAAACGGTTTCGCTCCTCGCGAGTCCTGCTGCTGCTCATGGCCCCGGGAGTCGCGTACTTCCTGGTGTTCCACTACGGCGCGTTCATCGGGAACGCCGTCGCCTTCAAGGAGTACGTCCCCTTCGACGGCCTCTGGGCCAGCCCCTGGGTCGGCCTCGAGAACTTCGACCGGATGTTCGGGGACCCGGACTTCTGGCACGCGACCTGGAACACGCTCTTCCTCGCGGTGCTCCAGCTGGTCTTCTTCTTCCCGGTCCCGCTCGGCCTCGCCCTGCTCCTGCACAGCCTGACCTCGGACCTGACACGGCGCTTCGTGCAGTCGGTGGTCTATCTGCCGCACTTCCTGTCGTGGGTCATCGTCGTCGCCCTGTTCCAGCAGGTGCTCGCCGACACCGGGCTGCTCAACTCCGTGCTCGGGCAGGCGGGTCTGCACTCCGTCGACATCATCGGCAACCCCGACGCCTACCCGGCGCTCGTCGTCGCCCAGGTCGTCTGGAAGGACGCGGGCTGGGGCACGATCATCTTCCTCGCCGCGCTGATGCAGGTGGACGAGCAGCAGTACGAGGCCGCCGCCATCGACGGAGCCGGCCCCTTGCGCCGCTTCTGGCACGTGACGCTGCCGTCGATCCGGCCGGTCGTCATCCTGCTGCTGATCATGCGGCTCGGCGACATCCTCTCCGTCGGCTTCGAACAGATGCTGCTGCAACGGCAGTCGGTGGGACCCGAGGCCGGTGAGGTCCTCGACACCTTCGTCTTCTGGCAGGGCATCGTCGGCGGCGACACCGGATACGCCGCGGCGGCGGGCCTGTTCAAGGGCGTGGTCGGCGCGATTCTCGTCTTCGCGGCCAACAAGGTCGCCCATCGCCTCGGCGAGCAGGGGGTCTACAAGTGAGCACGAAATCCACGGCGACACGGGCCACGAGACCCCCGCGGGCAGCGAAGCCCCCGCGCCCCGTACGCCCCTCCTGGATGGAGAAGCCCAAGCCGGTCACCCAGGTGGCCAAGGCCCTCGCCATCGTCACCATCCTGGTCATGGTCTTCGTGCCGTTCCTGGTCATCATCTCGACGTCGTTCGCCTCCAACCGCGAGGTCATCGCCAACGGCGGCTGGGTGCTGTGGCCGCAGCACCCGACCCTGCGCGCCTACGAGCAGGTCTTCGAGGGCGGCATCGTCACCAAGGCGCTCGGGGTCAGCGCCGGCATCACGGTCATCGGCACCCTGGCCTCCCTCGCGTGCACCACGTTCCTCGCGTACGCACTGAGCCGCCCCAAGGTGTACGGCGGCAAGCCGATCCTCCTGATCGTCCTGTTCACCTTCCTCTTCCCGCCCGGCATGATTCCCGCGTTCCTGCTGGTCAAGGGCATGGGAATGCTGGAGAGCTACAGCGCGCTGATCGTCCCCGTCCTCATCAACGTCTTCAATCTCGTCGTCCTGCGCGGCTTCTTCCAGGGCGTGCCCGAGGAGTTGTACGAGGCGGCGCGGCTGGACGGCGCGAACGACTGGCAGATCCTGTGGCGGGTCGTGCTCCCGCTCTCCAAGGCCGCCCTCGCGGTGGTCGGCCTCTTCTACGCGGTGAGCTACTGGAACGCCTGGTTCCATGCCTCGATCTACCTGGAGTCCGACCACTGGCCGCTCCAGCAGGTGCTGCGTACGTACGTGATGGGCGGCTCGCAGATCGCGGACACCGGCCTGAGCGACGCGGCGAACGTCTCGGCCCCGCAGACGATGCAGATGGCCGTCCTGGTGATCGCCACCGTGCCGATCCTGATCGTCTACCCCTTCCTCCAGAAGTACTTCACCAAGGGCGTACTCACGGGCGCCATCAAGAGCTGAGCCAACTTCCCCGTACCTTCGAAAGGACGTCACTGTGTCTGGTTCCTCGGCTTCCGCAATGTCGCGCCGTACGCTGCTGCGCTCCATAGCCGTCGGCGGGGCCGCGGTCGCGGCCCCCTCCCTGCTCACCGCCTGCTCCACCGGCTCGGGCGGCGGCGGTTCGGTCAGCAACGCCAACAAGAAGGCGGCGCCCTGGCCGACGTACACGCCCGCCAAGGGCCCGACGCCCGACCTCGCGCCCAGCACCGAGGGCGTACAGCCCGGATTCACCAGGTACCCGCAGAAGCTGGTCGCGGCGACCGCCGAGAAGCCGGGCAACGGCAAGCAGAAGATCAAGGTCATGACCATCACCTACGGCACCCCGCCGAAGCCGGTCGGATCGAACAAGTTCTGGCAGGCGATGAACGACGCCCTCGGCGTGGAGGTCGAGTTCTCGGTCGTGCCGGACGCGGACTTCCGTTCCAAGATGTCCACCCTGATGTCGGGCGACGACCTGCCCGACATGATCAACTTCGGTGGCGGGTATGTCCTTCCGCGCGAGTCGCAGTTCGTGAAGTCGCGGTGCGAGGATCTCTCGGAGCACCTCTCCGGAGACGCGGTCAAGGACTACCCGAACCTCGCCAACATCCCCACGTACGCGTGGGAGGGCATGGGCCGCGTCGCCGGCCGCATCTACGGCCTGCCGATCGAACGCGCCAAGGTGCAGGGCGCGATGTTCATCAACCGCGAGGCCTTCGACAAGGCGGGCTACAAGCCGGGCATGGCGGCGGCCGACTTCCAGGCGATGGCGCGCGAGGCGTCGCGGAACAAGAAGTCCGCGCTCGGCGCCTCGTCGGTCGGCTTCTTCGGCTACCTCTACCACGCGATGTGGCACGGCGCGCCGAACCAGTGGCAGATCAAGAACGGCAAGGTCACCGACATGTTCGGGACCGACGAGTTCAAGGCCGCCCTGGAGTACATGTCCAAGATGCGCAAGGCGGGCTCGTACAACTCCGACGCCACCTCGATCTCCCAGGTCGACCTCAAGACGCAGTTCTACAACGGCACCGTCCGCTCCATGACGGACGGCTGGGGCGCTGCCATCTCCAACGCGCAGGGCATCAAGGACGAGTTCACCCTTGACGCCGCCGTGCCGTACGTGGTGGACGGCGCGACGCCCGTCTATCAGCAGAACCGCGGCTGTTTCGGCTACACCGTCATCAAGAAGGCCTCCAAGGACCGCGTCAAGCTGATGCTGCGGGTCCTGGACTGGCTGGCGTCCCCGTTCGGCTCCAAGGAGTACGAGCTGATGCACTCCGGAGTCGAGGGCACGCACTTCGAGTACGACAAGAACGGCGACCCGATCCCCACCTCGCTCGGCCTGGTCGAGAACCGCACGAACCTCCCCTTCGCCTACCTCATGGACGCGCCGCAGCCGCTGTACTTCCCCGGCTTCCCCGATCTCACCAAGCGGCTGCACACCTGGGAGAAGGCGGTCGTGCCGAACCTCGTCCGGGACGACCACTGGGGCCTGATGTCGGACACGTACAACCGGCAGGGAGCGTCCATGCAACAGGTCATCGAGGACGGCGTCACGGCGATCGTCTCGGGCCGCAAGAAGCTGTCCGACTGGGACGCCGTCTACAAGAAGTGGCAGACCCAGGGCGGCGAGAAGGCTCGCGAGGAGTTCGCGAAGGAGTACGAAGCCGCGCACTGATCCGGCGCGGGAGCGGGATGATGGTCCGGGGGCGGGCTGCCGTGGAGCGCGGGCTGCCGAGGGGCAACGCCGCCCCGGATTCTGCTACTTGAGGGAGACACAGTGGGTGAGCGGGTCACCATCCGCGATGTGGCGGCGCGGGCGGGCGTCTCGGTCGCGACCGTCTCGCGGGTTCTCGCGGGCAACTACCCGACGTCGACGGCGTCACGGGGGAAGGTGCTGCGGGCGGTCAAGGACCTCGACTACGTCGCCAACGCGCACGCGCGCGCGTTGGCGGGCGCGGGCCGCAAGACGATCGCGGTGCTGATGTTCGACGTGGTGAGCTCCTTCTACGCGCATGTCGCGCAGGGCGTGGAGATGGAGGCCGCCCAGCGGGGGCGGCTCACGCTCATCTCGTCGACGAACAGCGATCCGGCCCGCGAGCTCGCCCTGGTGCAGATGATGCGCGAGCAGGCCGCTGAGGCGGTGGTGCTCGTGGGCGGGGTCATCGAGGACGACGAGTACCGCGAACGGATGGCGCGGTACGCCGAGGCCCTCGCCGCGGCGGGCTCCCGCCTCGTCCTGTGCGGGCGTCCGGCGCCGGCGCCCGATGTCCCCGCGCTGGTCGTCGAGTACGACAACGAGGCGGGCGCGTACGCCATCACGAGCCACCTCCTTGGCGCCGGCCACCGCAAGATAGCCCTGATCGGCTACCAGCCCGGGCACACCACGGGCGAGGACCGCGTCGCGGGCTACCTCCGCGCGCTGGCCGATCACGGGGTGCCGCGCGAGGAGGCGATCCTGCACGGCATCGGCTTCGGTCAGAATCACGGGTACGAGGCGATCAAGGACCTCCTCAAGAAGGCGGACGGCCGGCCGGACTTCACCGCGGTGTTCGCGGGCGACGACAGGGTGGCGGCGGCCACGGTGATCGCCCTGCGGGAGCATGGGCTGCGGGTGCCGGAGGACATCTCGGTGGTCGGCTACAACGACGATCCGGTGGCGGCGGACATCACTCCCGGCCTGACGACCGTGCACATCCCCGCGGAGGAGATGGGCCGCACCGCCGTCCGCCTCGCCCTGTCGGGTTCCCCCCGAACGGGCCAGGAACGCCACCTCCTGGGCACGCACATCGTGATCCGGGAGAGCGTGCGGGGGCTCCGGGAGGGCGGTTCGTAGGGGCCGACGGTTCGTAGGGGCCGAACCCCTGGACCGCCTCAGGGCTGGGGCGGGGGGGGCTTTGCGGGGGCCCTTGGGTGGGGGTGCCGTTGCCGTTGCCGGCGGGGGTGTGGGCGGAGGTTAGGTGCACCGGGGGTGTGGCCTGAACCGCCGCTCCGCGGCGGGTTTTCCCCGCCCACCCGCCCGATTGCCCCGGGTCGAGTCGGGGTGGGTGGGCGTCGCGCTGCTCGACGTGCACGTCAGATCTCCGCTGCGCGGCAAGATTTTCCCGCCACCCACCCGTTTGCCCGGCACCAAGCCACCAAGGCACCGCCGGGCACTCGGGTGGGTGGGCGGGAGAAAACCGCCGCGCAGCGGCGAACCAGAACCGCCGACGACGCACGACCGCCCCCCGGACGGGGGGGACGGCCCGATGCCGGGCGCTCGGGTGGGTGGGCGGGAGAAAACCGCCGCGCAGCGGCAGACCAAGACCACCGACGGCGCACGACCAACCCCCGGACGGGGGAGGCCCGAGGCCGCGGGAAAGACCCGCCGCGCAGCGGCGGTTCAGGGGCGGGCGACAGGCCCAGGGGCCAGCACCGCATCCGCCACAACCCCCGGAGCATCCCGCATCGGCAAATGCCCCGAGGGCTCCGCGACGCGGAAGGTCGCACCGAGGGAGGCGGCGAGACCTCGCTGCCGGGCCGGCCAGGCCGAAGAGCCACCCCCGTACGCGGCAAGCACCGTCACCGGGAGCTCACCCGGCAGGGGGAGAACCCCCCGGAGCGCGGCGAGCTGCAACGCCACGTCACCGTAGGTCGCGTACTCCAGCAACGCCCCCCGCCACACCCGACTCACCCCGTAGACCCGCCGCAACGGCCCGCCACCCCCCACCGCCACCCTCCGCACCGCAGGCCCCACCGCCCACGGCAACCCCGCTCCGGCGAGAACCGCCCCGCCCACCCGCGCCGCCCCCACCCGCACCCCGCGCGGAACCCGCACCCTCGGCCGTTCCTCGACGCTGGAGTCGACCAGGACCAGGCCCGCCGTACGCTCAGGGAAGAGCCGGGCGAACGCCTCGCAGTGGAAGCCCGCCAGGGAGTGTCCGACCACGGTGGCCGGGCCGGCGAGGCCCACCGCGTGCAGGACCGCCGCGATCCGCTCGGCCTCGCCCGCAAGCGTGGGCGCCACGCGCGCGTGCCCGCTCAGCCCTGCCCCCGGCCGGTCGAAGCGGACAACGGTCCGCCACGGGACGAGGCGCTCCACCACCGCGTCCCAGTCGAACCACGCGAGCCCGAGCCCCGCGCTCAGCACGCACACCGGCCCGCTCCCCGCCACCCGCACGTGATGCGGCACTCCCCCGATCCGTACGAAACTCACCCGCGCCGCACCACCGCACGCGCGAGGAACCCCAGCCAGACCGCGATCAGCAGCACCTGGAACCGCTGCCCCGCCCCCAGCGCCCACGTGCCGTACCCCGCGTCGAAGGCGGCGATCGCGGCCAAGGTCCAGGCGGTGGCGGCCAGTTCGAGGCCAACGAGGACGAGACCTGGGCCGCCCGCGAGGGAGGGCAGGAGCCCGTGCCTGCGCGCCGCGTACGTCAGCGCCACCATCCCCACCAGCGCCCCCGTCACCGCGACACTGCTGCTCACCACATGCGCCGAGTGCGCAGCGGGCACGAGCCCTGCCCGCTCCCTGGCCCCGCAGACCGCGTCGGCGGTCGGTGCGCAGCTCAGCGGCAGCCGCGAATCGACCGCGGTGGCCGCCCCGAACAGGACGAGCCCCGCCCACCCCGCGACCCCGCTCCACCGCCGCGGGAGCCACAGCAGCGCGCCCACCGCACCCGCGAGGAGCAGCAGACCCGCGGTCAGGTCGGTCGTGCGGAACAGCGTGCCGTACGGCTGGTCCCGGGCCCCGAGTTCACTGACGTACGAACTCAGCGGCGAGAGTCCCGTACCGAGGAAGGCTTCGATGAGCCACGTGCTGTAGGCGACCGCACCGAGCGCCAGGAGGGCCGAGACGGTGACGGCGCGAGCGCGGGAGCGGCCGTGGCAGGGCTTCGTCGGCGTGGCCGGCACGGCGGGGCGGACGGCGCTAGTCGGTGACGACACGCGCGTCCCCGCCGCCGTTCGCGCACACCGACACGCGCCCCAGTTTGTCCGTAATCGTCATGAAGTCATGATCGACGGCATACCGGGGGGCCGCATGTCGTCCCATACCCGGCGGGGGTAAGGTTCCGCCCATGGCGGCCACGAGGAGACCAGCGCACGGCAGGCAGCTCCTGCTGCTCGCCGCCCTGCTCTTCGGCATCGTGACGATGCACACGCTGGGCCACCCGACCGGCCACGCGCCGGGTCCCGGAACGGTCCACTCCACGAGCTTTGGGACAGCCCACTCCACAAGCTCCGCGACAAGCCACTCGCCAAGTCCCGCGACGGATCACTCCCCAAGCGACCCGGGCGACCCAAGCCATCTGAACAACCCGAGCCCGCTGAGCGACCTGAGCGACCCAAGCCAGCTGATCGACCCGAGCCATCCGGGCGGGCCCGAACTGGCCGCCGGGCGGCACGAAATGAGTGCGGGCGACTCAGCACCCCCGGGCATGGCCGTAGTCACCGGCCACGCGCGCGCGGCGGCGGCCGTGGGCGCCCCCGCAGGGATGGGCGGGATGGACCCGCTGTCCGTCTGCCTCGCCGTCCTTGCCGCGCTCACCCTCGTCCTGCTGCTCAAGGCAGGCCTGCTGCGGCCCGGCGGCTTCGCCGTCCCCGCACGGCCGCTCGCCCGGCTGCTCGACGGGCTGCGGCCCAATCCGCCGCCGCCCCGCATACTCCTCTCCCACCTCTCGGTGCTGCGCATTTAGGCCGACGCACCGGCTGCTTCGCGCTGCCCGCGCCCCGGTGTGCCCGTGAATGGGAACCTCCCGGCGTCGAGCGGTGTATCAGAAGCAGCAGATGCGCCCATCTGCACGCACCACCACGACGAGGTGTCTCAGCCATGCGCACTCAACCCCCGCGCACTCAACCCCCGCGCACCCCTTCGCGCCGCGCACTTTCGCGCCGCGCCCTGCTCGGCGCCGCGACGGCCGTCGCCGGTCCGGGAATCCTGACGGCCTGCTCCGGGTCCGGCTCCGGTGCGGACTCCGCCCACGCCGGGCACGGCGGCGGCTCCGAGCCCGAGGGCTACGTCGATCCCGCGGGCAAGGAAGTCGCCGCCGCGGAGAAGAAGCGAACCGGCGGCGGCACGGTCCACGAGGTGAAGCTCATGGCCATGACGGCCAAGCTCGACCTCGGCGGCCGCACGGTGAAGACGTGGGCGTACGGCGACCGGCTCCCCGGCAAGGAAGTCCGCGTCACCGCGGGCGACACCCTCGCCCTCACGCTCGCCAACCACCTCCCCGAGGCCACTTCCCTGCACTGGCACGGCCTGGCTCTGCGCAACGACATGGACGGCGTCCCCGGCCTGACCCAGAAGGCCGTCAAGCCCGGTGCGGAGTTCACTTACCGCTTCGCGGTGCCGCACCCGGGGACCTACTGGTTCCACCCCCACTCGGGCACCCAGCAGGACCGCGGTCTGTACGCACCACTGATCGTCGAGGACCCCAAGGAGCCCTTGCGGTACGACAAGGAGTGGGTCGTCGTCCTGGACGACTGGCTCGACGGGGTGGACGGCTCCACCCCGGACGCCGTGCTCGCCGAGCTCGGCAAGGGCATGGGCGGCCACGACATGGGAGGCGCCAGCGAGGAGGGAGGCGGCTCTGACGGGAGCGGCATGAACCACGGCGATAGCGGCGATGACGGCGGCCACAGCGGCCACTCCGGCCACAGCATGTCCGGCACGGCACCGCGCACGGCCGCGACGCCAAATCCCTCCGCGACGTCAGACTCCTCCGCGACGCCGCATCCCTCCGCAATGCCGAGTGCCCCTTCCCGCATGATGATGGGCGCCAAGAGCGACCTGCTGGGCGGCGACGCGGGCGACGTCGCCTACCCGCACTACTTGATCAACGGCCGCACGCCGGACGCCCCGTCCTCCTTCAAGGCCCGCCCCGGCGACCGCATCCGCCTGCGCATCATCAACGCCGGCGGGGACACGGCCTTCCGGGTGGCGCTCGGGGGCCACGAGATGACCGTGACGCACACGGACGGCTTCCCGGTGGAGCACGCGAGGACGGACGCGCTGCTGCTCGGCATGGGCGAGCGCTATGACGTCCTGGTCACCGCCAAGGACGGCGTCTTCCCGCTGACCGCGGCGGCCGAGGGCAAGAAGGCGGCAGCCCTCGCGGTCCTGCGCACGGGCGGCGGCCGGGCGCCTGCCCCCTCGACACGCCCCAAGGAACTGAAGGGCCGACTCCTCACGGCGGACAAGCTCCGGGCCGCGCGATCGGTGGCCCTCCCGTCCCGCAAGCCGGACCGCACGATCAGGCTGCAACTGACGGGCGGAATGGCGAAGTACGACTGGGCCTTCGACAAGACGCCCTACTCCCCCGACCGCCGCCACCCGGTCCGCGCGGGCGAACGGGTCCGCCTGATCTTCGCCAACTCGACGACGATGTGGCACCCGATCCATCTGCACGGCCACACGTTCACCCTGGCGAACACGCCGGACGGCCCACGCAAGGACACCGCGGTCATCTTGCCGAACGGCACCCTGACGGTGGACTTCGAGGCCGACAACCCAGGCCTGTGGATGATCCACTGCCACAACGTCTACCACTCGGAGGCAGGAATGATGACGGTCCTCGGCTACCGAACCTGACAGCCTCGGGCCACCGCACCTAACGCCCTCGGGCCACCGCGCCTGACGGCCTGACGGCCCAGGGCCTCCGCGCCCAACGGCCCAGGGCCACCCCGCCCAACCGCGGCGAGTCCGTGGGGTGCCCCCGGTGGGGCACCCCACCCCCGCCCCGCAAGGCATCGCGTCGCTCTGACGATTACACTGAGCCTCGTGCCTCAACTACGCCTCGCCCTGAATCAGATCGACTCGACCGTCGGCGATCTCGCCGGGAACGTCGAGGCGATCGTCCATTGGACCCGGCACTCCGCCGAGCAGGGAGCGCACCTCGTCGCGTTCCCCGAGATGGCGCTGACCGGCTATCCCGTCGAGGACCTCGCCCTGCGGTCGTCCTTCGTCGACGCCTCCCGGGAGGCGTTGCGCGCGCTCGCCGCGCGGCTGAACGACGAGGGGTACGGCGAGTTGCCGGTCGTCGTCGGCTATCTCGACCGCACCGAGGAGGCCAAGCCGAAGTACGGCCAGCCCGCGGGCGCCCCGCGGGACGCCGCCGCCGTGCTGCACCGCGGCGAGGCCATCCTGACGTACTCCAAGCACCACCTGCCGAACTACGGCGTCTTCGACGAGTTCCGCTACTTCGTGCCGGGCGAGACCCTGCCGATCCTGCGCGTGCACGGCGTCGACGTCGCGCTCGCCATCTGCGAGGACCTCTGGCAGGACGGCGGCCGTGTCCCCGCCACGCGCACCGCGGGCGCGGGGCTGCTGCTGTCCATCAACGCGTCGCCGTACGAGCAGAACAAGGACGACGTACGGCTTGAGCTCGTGCGCAAGCGCGCGCAGGAGGCCGGCTGCACCACCGCCTACCTCGCCATGATCGGCGGCCAGGACGACATCGTCTTCGACGGTGACTCGGTCGTCGTGGACCGGGACGGCGAAGTCATCGCGCGTGCCCCGCAGTTCGCCGAGGGCTGTGTGGTCCTCGATCTGGACCTTCCGGCCGCCGCCGCGCAGCCGCCGTCGGGCATCGTGGACGACGGCCTGCGCATCGAGCACGTCACGGTCTCGCAGGATCCCCTGCCCGCGTACGAGCCGGAGCTCACCGGTGGGTACGCCGAGCGGCTCGACGACGAGGAAGAGGTGTACTCGGCGCTGGTCGTCGGGCTGCGTGCGTACACCGCGAAGAACGGATTCAGCAGCGTCCTGATCGGGCTCTCCGGAGGCATCGACTCCGCCCTCACCGCCGCGATCGCCTGCGACGCGCTCGGCGCGCAGAACGTGTACGGCGTCGCGATGCCCTCCCGCTACTCGTCGGAGCACTCCATCAGTGACGCGGAGGATCTGGCCAACCGTACGGGGCTGAACTTCCGTACCGTGCCGATCGCCCCGATGTTCGACGCCTACATGGGGTCGCTGGGTCTGACCGGTCTCGCCGAGGAGAATCTCCAGTCGCGGCTGCGCGGCACGATGCTGATGGCCCTCTCCAACCAGGAGGGCCACATCGTCCTCGCCCCGGGCAACAAGTCCGAGCTCGCGGTGGGGTATTCGACGCTCTACGGCGACTCGGTCGGGGCGTACGGCCCGATCAAGGACGTCTACAAGTCCCTGATCTTCCGGCTCGCCGAGTGGCGCAACCGCGCGGCCGTCGACCGTGGCCAGACGCCGCCGATCCCGGAGAACTCCATCACCAAGCCGCCGAGCGCGGAGCTGCGTCCCGACCAGGTGGACACGGACTCGCTGCCGGACTACCCGGTCCTCGACGCGATCCTGGAGATGTACGTCGACCGGGACATGGGCGCGGACACGATCGTCGCCGCCGGTTATGACCGGGAGCTGGTCGTGAAGACGCTGCGGATGGTGGACACCGCCGAGTACAAGCGACGGCAGTACCCGCCGGGCACGAAGATCTCCGCGAAGGGCTTCGGCAAGGACCGGCGGCTGCCGATCACCAATCGCTGGCGGGAAGCGGTCTGACGGAAACGGGTGGGTGGGCGGAAGTTCCGCCCACCCACCCGTCATCCTTGGAACGCGGGGTTCTACCGCCGGGAGGTCTCTCGCAGCGGCGCCCCCGAAGCCACCAGCCGCTCGCTGCCCGCCGCGGGCGCCGGCGACCGCAGGTCGACGACGTACGCCACCCCGGCCACCCCGAGGCCGAGCACCGCGAGAGCCGCGCCCGTCAAGGCCGGTGAAGTGACCCCGAAGCCCGCGGCCAGCGCGAGGCCGCCGACCCAGGCACCTCCCGCGTTGGCGAGGTTGAACGCGGCCTGGTTGGCGGAGGAGGCCAGGGAGGGGGCCGCCGACGCCTTCTCCATCACCATCAGCTGCAGGGGCGAGCCCGTCGTGAACGCCGCCATGCCGAGCAGCGTCACCGCGAGCGCCGCGCTCCACGCCGTCCCCATCAGGACGGGGAACAGGGCGAGGACCACGACGAGCGCCGTGAGCCCACCGAAGAGCGTGCCCCGCAGGGAGTGGTCGGCGAGCCGGCCGCCGAGCAGGTTGCCCGCCGTCGCGCCGACACCGAACAGCGCGAGCAGCAGCGTGACGCTGGACTCGGCGTAGCCCGCGGCGTCGGTGAGCATCGGCGTGACATAGCTGTACGCGGAGAACAGCGCCCCGAAGCCCGCCACCGTCGTGCCGAGCGCGAGCCACACCGGAACGCTGCCGAGTGCCCGGATCTCCCCGCGCAGGCCGCCGCTCTCGCCGTGGCCGTGGTCGGCGGGGACGAGGAGGGCCAGGGCGGCGATGGCGGCGAGGCCGATCGCGCTGACCGCGAGGAACGTCGCGCGCCAGCCGAGTTGCTGTCCCATGGCCGTGGCGACGGGCACGCCCACGATGTTGGCGACGGTCAGGCCGAGGAACATGAGCGAGACGGAGCGCGCCTTGCGCTCGGGGGCCACCAGACCGGTGGCGACGACCGCTCCGACGCCGAAGAACGCGCCGTGCGGGAGGCCGCTCAGGAAGCGGGCGGCCATCAGCCAGTGGTAGTCGGGGGCGGCAGCCGAGAGCGCGTTGCCGGCGACGAAGAGCACCATCAGGCCGATGAGGACGCGGCGGCGCGGCATGCGCGCGGTGACCGCGGCGAGCAGCGGGGCGCCGATGACGACACCGAGCGCGTACGCCGAGACCAGGTGTCCGGCGGTCGGGATGGATATGTGCAGGTCGTCCGCGACGTTGGGCAGCAGGCCCATCATCACGAACTCGGTCGTGCCGATGCCGAAGGCGCCCACGGCTAGGGCGAGCAGGGCCAGGGGCATGAAGAACCTTCCGGGGGAGCGCATGAGGGACTGGTGTTCCGTAAGTTTACGTACGGAACAAAGTCACTCCGGCCCAGTATTCCGCGAGCCTCACAACTCGACCCGCGCCGCGATCGGCAGATGGTCGCTGCCCGTCTCCGGCAGCGTCCACGACGACAGCGGCTCGACGCCCTTCACCATGATCTGGTCGATCCGCGCCATCGGGAACGACGCGGGCCAGCTGAAGCCGAAGCCGTCGCCCGCCGCGCCCTGCGTGGAGCGCATCTGTGAGGTGACCGCGTTCAGGGCGCGGTCGTTCATCGTGCCGTTCAGGTCGCCGAGCAGCACGATCTTGGAGACCTGCTCGTCGGCGATCGCCTCACCCAGCGCGTCCGCGCTGTCGTCACGCTGGTTGGCGGTGAAGCCGGCGTCCAGCTTGACCCGCACCGACGGCAGGTGGGCGACGTAGACGGCGACCTCGCCCTTGGGGCTGTTGACCGTCGTGCGCATCGCGCGCGTCCAGCCCAGCTTGATGTCGACGGGCCTGGTGCCGGTCAGGGGGTACTTGCTCCACAGGCCGACCGTGCCCTGCACCGAGTGGTACTTGTACGTGCCGGCCAGCGCCTTCTCGTACGTCGGGACGGCGTTCGCCGTGAGCTCCTCCAGGGCCACGACGTCGGCGCCGGAAGCGGCGACGTCACGGGCGGTGCCCGACGGGTCGGCGTTCTCCGCGTTCACGTTGTGGGTGGCGACCGTGAGGTCACCGCCGGCGCCCGACTTGTCGCTGATCAGGCCGCCGAAGGAGCTGACCCAGATGACCGAGGGCAGCAGCACGGCGATCAGCGCGGTGGCGGACTTGCGCACGAAGCCGATGACGAGCAGCACCGGGATCAGGATGCCGAGCCAGGGCAGGAACGTCTCGATGAGGCTGCCGAGGTTGCCGACGCCGTTCGGGATCTGTGCGTGGAAGAGCATCACCAGGGCGAGCAGCACCGCGACCCCGGCCGTGACGAGCCCGCGTCGCCAGATGTCCCGGTCGCCCCGCCAGCCGTCGGCCAGGCGCCGGAACCGAGACCCCTGGCGGCCGGGTTCCGAGCCGCCGCTGCCTGTCTCCGTCACATACGCCTGCGCCATACGCTCGTCGCCTCACTGGTGCCGTGCAACCGTCCTCGCCCCTGAAACCCTAGGCGATGATCGGGTGTCCTCCCCGCCGTCCGTGACGGCCGTACGGGACGAGGACGAGCGGCGCGGCGCGGCGGGTTCCGCATCTCACCGCACAACGGGCCGCTGTGACGAAACGCGCACATTCACCCCGTGGGCCGTAGCCCCGCGAGCACGGTGTCCACGATCCGCTCGGCGAGGTCCTCCTCCAGCGGCGCGTCGGAGCGCAGGACGGTGCGTACGAGCATGGGGCCGACGAAGAGATCGTTGGCGAGGACGATGTCGACGTCGGCGGGCAGTTCGCCGTTCTCCGCGCCGCGGCGCAGCACCCCGAGCATGACGCGGCGCTGGGGTTCGATGACGGTCGCGTGGTACGCCTCCCACAGCTTCGGCAGGCTCTTCATCTGCGCGAACACGTTGTGCAGCAGCGCGGAGGACCGCATGTTCACGCCGCGCCTGCGCAGATGGTCGAGGAGGACGATGATGTCGCCGCGCATCGAATCGCCGGCCAGCTCGGGCGGCGGGTCGTCGATGCCGCGCAGGATGTCGACGAAGAGTTCCTCCTTGCCGCTCCAGCGACGGTAGATGGTCGCCTTGCCGACACCCGCCGTGCGCGCGATCCGCTCGATGGAGAGATCGGCCAGAGGCACGCCGTCCTCGATCAGCTTCAGGACGCCCTCGACGATCGACCGCTCCACGGCCTCACTCCGGGGGCGCCCCCTGGCCCCTTTGGCGATGTGGCCCACGTCAACTCCGCTTCTTCGTCCGGCGCTCTGCCGTGGCGATTCTCCCTGCCCCGGTCAGTGCCCCGCGCCCACGGGGTCGGCCTCCGGACGCTCCGCCTGCGGCTCCTGGGGTGTGCGGCCCGGCAGGAACAGGGCGACGACCACGACGCCGATCAGGGCGACGCCCGCGCCGCACAGTGCCGTGATGTGCATGGCGTGCAGGAAGGAGTCGTGGGCCGCTGTCACCAGCGGTTCGCCGCGCGGGCCGAGCTTGGCGGCGACGCCGAGGGTGGCCTCGATGGACTCGCCCGCCGCGTGCCGCGCGTCGGCGGGCAGCAGCGTGAGCTTGTCCTCGACGCCGCTGCGGTAGGCCGCGGAGAGCACGGAGCCGAGGACCGCGATGCCGAGGGCGCCGCCGACCTGCCGGAAGGTGTTGCTCAACGCGGAGGCGGAGCCCGCCTTCTCGCGGGGCAGCGCCTGCATGATGACGACGCTGGCGGGCGTCATGATGTGCGCCATGCCGGTGCCCATCAGGAAGAAGATGACCTCCAGGATCCAGATCGGCGTATCGGCCTCCAGGGTGGTGAAGGAGGCGAGCATCGCGGCCAGGAGCAGCAGCCCGCCCGAGCAGACGGCGCGGACGCCGAAGCGGTCGACGACGAGGCGGGCGCGCGGCGCGAAGATGAGCTGGGCCGCGGCGAGCGGCAGCATCAGCAGACCGGTCTGCAGCGGCGAGTAGCCGCGCACGCTCTGGGTGTAGAAGACCGCGAAGAACGTCACGCCCATCAGCGCGAAGAAGACCAGGGCGAGGGAGCTGATCGCCGCCGAGAAGACACGGTTCCTGAAGTACGAGATGTCGATGGACGGGTGGTCGCTGCGCTTCTCGTACAGCACGAAGCCGACGAGTACGGCGAGGCCCAGGGCGACGGTTCCGATGACGGCGGGGTCGGTGAAGTCGGCGAGCTGGCCGCCCTTGATGATGCCGTAGACGAGCAGGACCAGGCCGACGACGGACAGGGCGACGCCCACCAGGTCGATCCGGCCCGGCTTCGGGTCGCGCGACTCGGGCACGAGCCAGATCATCAGACCGATCGCGACGATCACGATCGGCACGTTCACCAGGAAGACCGAGCCCCACCAGAAGTGGTCGAGAAGGACACCGCCGGTGATGGGCCCGATCGCGATGGCGAGGCCGACGCCGCCCGCCCAGATGCCGATGGCCTTGGGCTGCTCGTCGCGCTCGAAGACGTTCATCAGGACGGCGAGGGTGGCGGGCATCACGAAGGCCGCGCCGAGGCCCATCACCGCGCGGAACAGGATGAGTTGCACGGGCGAGCCGGACTCGGCGGCGAGCGCGGAGCCGATGCCGAAGACGGCGAGGCCCGCGAGCAGCACCTTCTTGCGGCCGAGCCGGTCACCGAGCAGGCCCGCGGTGAACAGGAGCCCGGCGAAGACCAGGGTGTAGGAGTTGATGGCCCACTCCAGGTCGCCCTGGGTGGCGCCGAGGCCCGTGGGCTCGGGGGTCGAGATCGTCTTGATGGCGACGTTCAGGATCGAGTTGTCGAGCACCACGATCAGCAGGCTCAGCATCAGGACGCCGAGGATCGCCCACCGGCGCCGGTGAACGGCTTCCGGTATGCGTGGAGTGGAGACGGCGGGAGTAGTCATGACAGCCACTCTAGGCCCATTCCGATACGAGACCGTCTCGTATTGTAAAGACTTTACCGAAGGGTCCACTAGCCGCCGGGCGGCACGCGATGCCACCATGGAGGTGATCCGGGGACGCCGTCAGGGCGCCTCGAGATAACAGAAGGAGCCGTTGCGATGACGCAACTTTCGGCTGCCCAGAACCAGCCCGCGGGCCCCGCCGGCCAGTCCACCGACAGCAGCAAGGCGCTGTACGGAGGCAAGAGCACCCGCCGCATCACCGTCCGGGACATCGCCGCCGCCAAGGAGCGCGGCGAGAAGTGGCCCATGCTCACCGCGTACGACGCGATGACCGCGTCCGTCTTCGACGAGTCCGGCATCCCCGTGATGCTGGTCGGCGACTCGGCGGGCAACTGTCACCTCGGGTACGAGACGACCGTGCCCGTCACCCTCGACGAGATGACCATGCTGTCCGCGGCCGTCGTACGGGGCACGTCGCGTGCCCTGATCGTCGGCGACCTGCCCTTCGGGTCCTACCAGGAAGGCCCGGTCCAGGCCCTTCGCTCGGCGACCCGCCTGGTGAAGGAGGCCGGGGTCGGCGCGGTGAAGCTGGAGGGCGGCGAACGTTCGCTCCCCCAGACCGAGCTCATCGTCTCCTCCGGCATCCCCGTCATGTCCCACCTCGGCCTGACGCCGCAGTCCGTGAACACCATGGGCTACCGCGTCCAGGGCCGCGGCGACGAGGCGGCGCACCGCCTCCTGAGCGACGCGAAGGCCGCGCAGGACGCGGGCGCGTTCGCGGTCGTCCTCGAACTGGTCCCCGAGGAGCTGGCGGCCGAGGTCACCCGCTCCCTGCACATCCCGACGGTCGGGATCGGCGCGGGGGCCGCGTGCGACGCGCAGGTCCTGGTCTGGACGGACATGCTGGGCCTGACCGGCGGCAAGATGCCGCGCTTCGTGAAGCAGTACGCGGATCTGCGGGGCGTGATGAGCGGGGCGGCCAAGGCGTTCGCGGAGGATGTGGTGGGCGGGGCGTTCCCCTCCGGGGAGCATGCGGTCCACTAGTACCGCGGGGCGGTTCCGTACCGCCGTATGAGCCATAGCGGCACCACCGGCAGCCCGTCGATTTCCCCCGTCGACGGGCTGTCCGTTTTCCCCGCGGGTCTGCGCGGGCTTTTGTCCGCCGCTTCGCGGCGATGTCTCCCACCCACCCATTACTCCGGGGTAATCGGGTGGGTGGGCGCGAAAGATCCGCCGCGCAGCGGCGGGACAGGACGCCGCACCGGCCCACCGCCCAGGTACAGGCACCGGCCCACCGCCCAGGTGTAGGCAAGCTGTCGGTGGTTTGTCGGTGGCTGCTGACAGTCTTGCGGCATGACGCGAATCGACAACATCCCCGGCGGCGCCGGAAGCGCCGTCACCGTGAGGGGACTGGTCAAGCACTACGGCGAGACCAAAGCACTGGACGGCGTGGACCTCGACGTACGCGAAGGCACCGTCCTCGGCGTGCTCGGCCCGAACGGCGCCGGCAAGACCACCCTCGTGCGCTGCCTCTCCACCCTCATCACGCCCGACGCGGGCACCGCCCACGTGGCCGGGTACGACGTGGCCAAGCAGCCCCGCCAGCTCCGCCGGGTCATAGGCCTCACCGGCCAGTACGCCTCCGTGGACGAGAAGCTCTCCGGGCGCGAGAACCTCTACATGATCGGGCGCCTCCTCGACCTCTCCCGCAAGGAGTCCAGGGCGAGGGCGGACGGCCTCCTGGAGCGGTTCTCGCTCACCGAGGCGGCGAACCGCCCGGCCAAGACGTACTCCGGCGGCATGCGCCGCCGCCTCGACCTCGCGGCGTCGATGATCGGCAGCCCCTCCGTCCTCTACCTGGACGAGCCGACCACCGGCCTCGACCCCCGTACCCGCAACGAGGTGTGGGCCGAGGTCAAGCGCATGGTCACCGAGGGCGTCACCGTGCTGCTCACCACGCAGTACATGGAGGAGGCCGAGCAGCTCGCCTCCGAGCTGACCGTCATCGACCGCGGCAAGGTCATCGCCAACGGCGGCATCGACGAGCTGAAGGCGAAGGTCGGCGGCCGCACCCTGCGCATCCGCCCGGCCGACCCGCTGGAGCTGCGCCCGCTGGCCGGCGCGCTCGACGACATGGGCCTGACCGGCCTCGCCACCTCCACCGTGGACGCCGAGTCCGGCACGGTCCTGGTGCCGATCCTCAGCGACGAGCAGCTGACCGCCGTGGTCGGCGCCGTCACCGCGCGCGGCATCACGATCGGCTCGATCGGCACCGAACTGCCCAGCCTGGACGAGGTGTTCCTCTCCATCACCGGCCAGAAGGCCAGCGCCCCGCAGGACGCCCGCCCCGAACTCGAGGAGGTTGCCGTATGAGCAGCACCACTCTCACGCCGCCCCTCCACCAGGGAGAGGCCGACGCCCGCATCGGTCTTCGCGACCACGTCCGGCACACCAGCGCGCTGGTCCGCCGCAACCTGCTGTGGATCCGCCAGGACCCGGAGTCGATGTTCGACGCGGTCCTGATGCCGATCGTCTTCACGCTCCTGTTCGTGTACGTCTTCGGCGGTTCCATCGGCCAGGCGCTCGGCGGTGGTCAGGACCAGTACGTGCAGTACGTGGTCCCGGGCATGATGGCGATGATGAGCATGAACATCGCCATGGCCGTCGGCACCGGCTTCAACCAGGACTTCCAGAACGGCATCATGGACCGTTTCCGCACCCTGCCGATCGGTCAGGGCTCGGTCCTCTTCGCCAAGATCGTGGTGGAGCTGATGCGTCTGCTCATCGCGACGACGATCATGATGATCGTCGGTGTCCTGGTGGGCTTCGACATCACCAACTGGGGCGGACTGCTCGCCGCGGTGGGCCTCTCCGCGCTCTTCGGCACGTCTATCATGTGGATCTTCCTGGTCCTCGGCGTCACGATGAAGAGCGCCCAGTCCGTGCAGGCGATGGGCTTCCTGGTCCTGATGCCGCTGCAGTTCGGTTCGTCGATCTTCGCGCCGACGCAGTCGATGCCGGGCTGGCTGCAGGGCTTCACCGACTACAACCCGCTGTCCTCGCTCGCGGACTCCGCGCGCGGCCTGATGGTGGGCGGCCCGGTCGCGCACGACGTCTGGGTGACGGTCGGCTGGTCGGCGGTGCTCACGCTGGCGATGGCGCCGATCGCGATCCACAAGTTCCGCACGAAGAACTGAGTGCGGACGCGCTAGCCGATGTGTCTGTCGCAGAGGGCGGCGGCCTCCTCCACGGAGAGGCTGCCGCCTTCCGCGTACGCGGCCTCGTACGCGGTGTCGCCCAGGGCTCCGAGGGCCAACTCCACGGCGGTGTCGCGGATGTCGCGCTCCGCGGCGGGCGCGAAGTGACCCGCCGGCAGCTCCCGGTCGGCGACCGCGATCAGCCGGACCGCGTCGTGGGCGTACCGGCCGTCGTCGAGGGCGGCCAGGGCGCGGGCGGCGGTGGTGAGGTGCACGGACGTCATCTGCGGCGCCATCATCTTGACCAGCGGGTCGAGGGACTTGTCGAGCGCGCCGCGCGCCGTGGCGAGGCCCTTCGCGTGCCGGCCGTCCACGGTGTCGAGCCAGGCCTCGGCGCCCAGCATGAAGCCCTCGAAGATGACGAACTCGACGGCCTTGAACTCCTCTTTCAGCAAACGGAGTTGTTCCCGCGCCGCGTCGGTCCGGCCGGTACGGGCGAGCAGGTCCACGAGGAAGAAGCGGGCGGCCGGCAGCGACTCGCCGGAGTTCGCGGCGGCCTGACCGTCGTGTTCGAGGACAGACCAGAGCAGCTCCTCCCCCCGGGCCTCTTCACCGCCCTCCGCGAGCACCGCCCCGAGCCGCGCCGTGAGCACGCTCACCTGCGCGGGGGCACCGAGCCGCTCCGCGTGCCCGATGGCGGCCGCGAAGTCCTCGGCGGCCAGGGCGAACCGGCCGCGCCGCTCATGGGCCTCGCCGCGCGAGGAGAGCGCCTCGGCCATGCCCCACACGTCGCCGAGGGTGGTGAAGATCTCAAGGGACTCGTCGGCGTCACGGCGCGCGTCGCCCGCCCGGTCGGCGCGGTTGGCGAGGACGTTGGCGCGCTGCTGCAAGGACGCGGCGAGCTCCCAGTCGTAGCCGCGCTCGCGGCAGGTGGCGATGGTCGCGTCGATGATGGCGTGCAGTTTGTCGATGTCACCGTCGAGCAGCACCGCGAAGAACCACAGGCTCCCCGGGGACCAGCAGGTCTGCGGAAGCCCCGGCCGGTAGGCCTCCCTGATGCCCGCGAGTTTGTCCACGGCCTCCGGTGTGTGCCAGGACTCCAGGTTCATGTCCATGCAGGACAGCTGGATGAGGTGGACACCGCGCCGTGCCTCCTGGAGCACCTCGGGGCGCATGGGCGGCGGGTTGTCCGTGCAGCGTTCGTAGAGGGGTTCCACCGGGGCGACGGGCCGTGTGAAGGGGTCGGGGCCGAGGGCGACGACGTCGCGGGACCAGTTGCGGGTCTCGATGCGCAGGTCGCGGATGGTCCAGAACCAGGAGAGCGAGAGGACCAGGCAGAGCGCCTCCTGCTCGTCCCGGGCGGCGACGGCGTGCCGCAGGGCGGTGCGCAGGTTCTCGTACTCGACCTCGAGACGTTCGACGGCCTCCCGCTGCCCGCCGCCCCGCAGACGCGGTTCGGTCGTCCGGGCCAGCTCGCGGAAGTACACCAGGTGGGCCCGCTCGGCCGCGCCGCGGTCACCGGCCTCGTCGAGCCGCTCCCCCGCGTACTCGCCCACGGTCTCCAGGAGGCGGTAGCGCATCACGCCCTGCGGCGAAGGGGCGGCGACGACAAGGGACTTGTCGACGAGCGAGCCGAGTACGTCGGCGACGTCGGGCGACCCGGCCGTGGCCCCGCACACCGCCTCCGCCGCGGCGAGGTCGCAGCCGCCCGCGAAGACGGAGAGGCGGCGCAGGACGGTGCGTTCGGGGCTGTCCAGGAGGTCCCAGGACCAGTCGACGACCGCGCGCAGGGTCTGCTGGCGGGGCAGGACCGTGCGGGCGCCGTTCGTCAGGAGGCGGAAGCGGTCGTCGAGGCGGTCGGCGATCTGCCGGGGGGTGAGCATGCGCAGCCGGGCCGCGGCCAGTTCGATGGCCAGGGGCAGGCCGTCCAGGCGGCGGCAGATCTCCGCCGCCGCGGCCCTGTCGTCCTCGACGCGGAAGCCCGGCCGCGCCGCCGCGCCGCGGTCCGCGAGCAGGCGCAGCGCGATCGGCTCCGGCAGCGGCTCCACGGGGCGCAGCAACTCCCCCGGTACGCCAAGGGGTTCACGGCTCGTGGCGAGCACCGTGAGGCCGGGGCAGTGGGCGAGCAGCCGGTCCGCGAGGCGGGCCGCGGCGTCGATGACGTGCTCGCAGTTGTCGAGGATGAGGAGCATGCGGCGCGCGGCGCAGTGCTCGGTGAGGCGGACGACGGGGTCGTCGCCGTGCCATTCGGAGACCGCCCGCAGTTCTTCGGCGCCCGCGCCGCGCAGCACCGTCTCGCGGGCGCCGAGCGCGGTGAGGACCGCCTCCGGCACCGCGTCCGGGTCCTCGACCGGGGCGAGTTCGGCCAGCCATACGCCGTCGGGCACCCCCTCGGCGTGGGCCTCGGCCGCCTCCTGCGAAAGCCGTGTCTTCCCGGCGCCGCCGGGCCCGAGCAGCGTGACCAGGCGGGCCCGGGCCAGGTCGCCCCGGATGGCCTCGATGTCGCCCTCGCGGCCGACGAAGGAGGTGAGCCTGGCCCGCAGGTTGCCCTGCGGTCTCTGGGGCGGGCGGGCTCGCGCCGCGGCCGGCCGGGAGGCGTCGGCGTGCAGCAACTCCTCGTGCAGTGCCCGGAGTTCGGGCCCGGGGTCGGCGCCGATGCGGTCCGCGATGAGGCGGCGCACCTCGTCGTACGCGGCGAGGGCCTGCGCCGGGCGGCCCGCGTCCCGCAGCGCCCTCAGCCGCAGGGCCTGGAGCGGCTCGTCGAGGGGGTGGTCGTCGCACAGGGCGGCCAGCTCGGGCAGCGCCTGCTCGGCCCGGCCCAGCGCGAGGGCCGCGGCCAGCCTGGCGCGGCGGGCTTCGAGGCGGCGGGACTCCCACCGGGCCGCCTCCGCCGTGCGGTCCGGCAGGTCGGCGAGTGCGGGGCCCTGCCAGAGGGCGAGCGCGTCGTCCAGGATCGCCGCCGCCTTGGCCGCGTCACCGTCGGCGAGGGCGTCCGCGCCCTCGGCCGCGAGGCGGTCGAAGCGGTACAGGTCGATGTCGTCCGGGGCGGCGCACAGCTGATAGCCGCCGTCGGTGGAGACGACGGCCCCGGCTCCGACGGCCCGGCGCAGCCGGCCCACCAGGGCCTGCAGGGCGCCGGTCGCGTCGGCGGGCGGATCTCCGTGCCACACCTCGTCGACGAGCACGGGCGCGGGGACGGCCCGGGGGGCGTGCAGGGCGAGGACCGTCAGGAGCGCGCGCAGCCTTGAGCCGCCCACGGCGATCGGGGTGCCGTCGGTGTGAAATGCCTGGGTGGTGCCGAGAATGCGATAGCGCACGGGGTCCATTGTCTCTGGTGGCGGTGAGGAGCGGTGCCGGGCGCTGCGCCGGGCACCGGCGCACCTCTCGTCACCGGCGCCGCCCGGTTCGTCCCCGAACGCGCGGCGGGCCGACGGCCCGGCCCGCCCGGGTCCGGAAGTCTCGGTCTCACGTTCCACGGCGCCATGCCCCCACCCTCCCCGGAACCACCCACCTGGTGCGAGACGTTTTCGACGTATGCCGGGGTACGGTCCCGTACGACACCCGGCCCGCCGTCTTCAGGAGCCCCGCCCCATGACCACCGCTCCCACCCGCCCGAGCGACCGGCGGATCAGCCCAGTCTTCCTCGGGATCGCCGCCGTCACCGCGGTCTCCGGCTGGGCCGCGTGGACCGGGTTCGCGGACAACGCCGGGCTCGCGGTCTTCCTCTTCGTGACGGCGGCCTGGATCGTCTCGCTCTGTCTGCACGAGTACGCGCACGCGCGCACCGCCCTGCACAGCGGCGACATCTCCATCGGCGCGAAGGGCTATCTGACCCTCAACCCGCTGAAGTACACGCACGCGCTGCTCAGCATCATCCTTCCGGTGCTCTTCGTGATCATGGGCGGCATCGGCCTGCCCGGCGGTGCCGTCTTCATCGAGCGCGGCCGCATCAAGGGCAAGTGGAAGCACAGTCTGATCTCGGCCGCGGGGCCGCTCACGAACGTGGCGTTCGCGGTCGTCTGCACCGCGCCCTTCTGGCTGGACGCGCTCTCCGGTGTCCCCGACACCTTCCGCTTCGCGCTCGCCTTCCTCGCGCTGCTCCAGGTGACGGCCGCGATCCTGAACTCGCTGCCCGTCCCGGGCCTGGACGGCTACGGCGTCATCGAGCCCTGGCTGTCGCACAAGATCCGCCGCCAGGTGGAGCCGTTCGCGCCGTTCGGTCTGCTCGCCGTCTTCGGCATCCTGTGGATCCCCGAGGTCAACGGCGCCTTCTTCGACGCGGTCGACGCGATCCTGCGCGGCCTCGGCGTCACTGATCTGGAGACGTACTGCGGCCAGGACTTCTACCGCTTCTGGGACGGCGACCCGAGCCAGTACTGCACGCTCAACCCGTAGCGGCGCGCGCGTCCCGCTCGGCCTTCGCGCGGCGCAGGTAGTACCACGCCATGTTCGAGGAGAGCCCGGCGAGCAGCACCCAGACGACGCCGATCCAGTAGCCCTGGACGAAGGAGACCACGGCCGCGACGACGGCGAGGGCGCAGACCGTGAGGGCGTAGAGAGCGAGGCGGGGCATGGGGGTCGGCTCCTGTCGGGGGTAGGTCCGGGTGCTGGCGGCCGGTCGCGGGAAGCGGCGTCCGCCCACCAGTGTCCCCCATGCCCGCCACGTCCTAGACGTCGGTCACGCGCAGCCCCGCGTGGGCCTTGTAGCGCCGGTTCACGGAGATCAGGTTGGCCACCAGGGACTCGACCTGGTGGGCGTTGCGAAGGCGCCCCGCGAAGACGCCCCGCATCCCGGGGATCCGGGCGGCGAGCGCCTGCACGATGTCCGTGTCGGCGCGGACCTCGCCGAGGACCATGACGTCGGTGTCGATCTCCTCGACGGCCGGGTCCTGGAGCAGGACCGCCGACAGGTGGTGGAAGGCGGCGGTGACCCGGGAGTCCGGCAGCAGGGCGGCGGCCTGCTCGGCGGCGCTGCCCTCCTCGGGCTTCAGGGCGTAGGCGCCCTTCTTGTCGAAGCCCAGCGGGTTCACGCAGTCGATGACGAGCTTGCCGCTCAGTTCCTCGCGCAGCGCTTCGAGGGTCTTGGCGTGCCCGTCCCACGGCACGGCGACGATCACGATGTCGCTGCGCCGCGCGCACTCCGCGTTCTCGGCGCCCTCGACGCCGAGACCCAGCTCGTCGGCGGCGGTCCGCGCCCGCTCGGCCGCGCGGGAGCCGATGATCACCTTCTGGCCCGCGCGGGCCAGCCGGTAGGCGAGGCCGCGGCCCTGGTCCCCGGTGCCGCCGAGTACGCCGACGACGAGCCCGGAGACGTCGGGCAGCTCCCAGGGATCCTTGGCCGGGGGCTTTTGCGCATTGTCGTTAGAGGTCATGCCGCCGACCTTACTCACCGGTTCGGCGCCGCCACCGTCAGACCAGCGCGCCCACCGGTATCCGCCGGAACGTGATGGTCTCGTACGCGCTGAAGTCTCCCGTCTCGTAGAGGAGTCCGACGGTCTCCTCGTCGGCACGGACGAGGTCGGAGTACGCGGCGGGCAGCCCGTCCACCGTGTACGCGTCCTGCCATGTGAGGCCGCCGTCGCGGCTGCGGCGCACCGTCATCAGGGCGCGGAAGCCCGGGTCGGCGGGTCCGGAGAACAGCAGCACGTCCGGCGCGCGCAGCTGCAGCACGCTGCATTCGACGACGGGGCCGACGAGACCCGCCTGCGGCCGGAAGGGCTTGATGAGACTCTGGCCGCCGTCGAGGGAGTGGGCGTCGGCGCGGGTGCCGGGGGACGGGGAGTCGTTGCGGGTGTTGAAGTAGAGCCGCCCGTCGGGGAGTTCGGCGGCGGTGGTCTCGTTCACGTTCACGTAGCCGTCGGTGTTGTCGTCGACGTAGCCGATGCGCCAGGTCTGCCCGAGGTCGTCGCTGAGCAGGCAGTGGCCGCCGTTGTACTTGCCCTCGGTGCCGTTGTCGGTGCCGGTCGGGGGCAGGGAGTGGTTGGCGGGCACGACGACGCGCCCCGTGCTGATCTGCACCGCGTGGCCCGGCGTGGTCGCGTACCACCGCCAGTTCGCCTTCTTCACCTGCCCGGTGATCTCCCGGGCCGCCGACCAGGTCAGCCCGTCGTCGTCGCTGTGCCGCACCCAGACCCGCCGCCCGTTGGCTGCGGAGACCTTGCCGCGCCGGATGGCGTCCTCGGTCGCGGCGGCGGCGTTGCGGACGTGGACGAGGAGGATCCGGCCGGTGTCGAGGACGACGGGGGCGGGGTTGCCCGCGAGGCCGGTGCCGTTCTGCGCGACCACCTGGAGCGGGCCCCAGGTGCGGCCGCCGTCGCTGGATCGCTTGAGGACCACGTCGATGTTGCCGAAGTCCTCCTGCGAGCCGACCCTCCCCTCGCAGAAGGCCAGCAGGGTGCCGGAACTGGAGAGCACGACGGCGGGGATCCGGAAGCTCGCGTAGCCCTCGCGTCCGGCCCGGAAGGGAACAGTTGTCTCATCAGCCATTCCCGGTCCGTCCCCATCCCGTGCGAATTCCCGGTGAACTCCGCCTGACGACTCGCCCGTTGCGGCAGGATGCGACCCCATGGACGCCGTACGGGTCGCGTTGTTGCGCGAAGTGCTCGCGGGAACCGAGTGGGTGGGCGCGACGCGCCGCTTCGCGGGGACGCTGCGGTCCTCCGTGGTCCCGCACGGGGGCGGGCTGCTCCTGGTGGGCACGCGGGAGTACGAGCCGTGGCATCTGGCCGCGCACCTCGTGGACGAGGCGGCCTGGTCGGGGACACCTGAACTGACCCCGACGCTCGTACGTCACCGGGTGCGGGAGGGCGATCCCGCGCATCTGTCGACGGGGCTCGGCCGGATCGAGGCGGCGCGGCGCGGCGAGACCCTCCTGGTGGTGGCGCCGGACACGCCCGCCCCGCCCCCGGGGGCGGATCTGCTTGAACGGGTCCACGACGCCCGCGCGGCAGGCGCCACGGTGCTGTCCCTGGGCTCGGGGCACGGCGATCTGCGGGCCATGGCGCACGAGGCCCTGGCGGTGCCGGAGTCCCCGGACCTCGACCTGGACATGGTCCAGCACCTGGTGAGCGCGGCGGCGGGCGAGAACTCACTGCCCGCGGCGCGCGGCCGCAGGCGCCTGCGCGACCGGTTGTCCCGCCTGGCCGACCAGCTGACGGCGCCGCCGCCGGCGCGGTGGTGAGAGCGCCGCAAATTCGGTTGCCCCACTCCATGAGCAGCACTGACCATGGCTGTTCGTGTCCATCTCCTCGATATTGCCCGACCTCTCACCCTGGCGTTCCACGCGTGACTTCCGGCTGCTCTGGGTGCAGGGGCTCGTCACGACCTTCGGCAGCTTCATGGCCCTGGTCGCGCTGCCGCTCCAGATCAAGGACCTCACGGACTCACCGCTCGCCGTCGGCGCGATGGGCGCGGTCGAGCTGGTGCCGCTGATCGTCTTCGGGCTCTACGGGGGCGCGCTGGCCGACGCGGTGGACCGGCGCCGGGTGATTCTCCTGACCGAGGCGGGGCTCGGCCTGCTGGCCGCGGTGCTCCTGGTGAACGCGCTGCTCCCGGAGCCGATGCTGTGGCCGCTGTACGTGGTGGCGGCGGGCGTCTCGGCGCTCGCGGGGCTGCAACGCCCCGCGCTCGACTCCCTGATGGCCCGCATCGTGCCGCACGACCAGCTGACGGCGGCCGCGGCGCTCAACTCGCTGCGCTGGAACGTCGGCGCGATCGCGGCCCCCGCCCTGGCCGGCCTGGTCGTCGCCTACGCCGGGCACGCACCCGCGTACGCGGTGACCGTGCTCTCCTTCGCCGGTTCCGTGGCCCTGTGCACCCACATCGCGCCCGCGCCTCCCGCGCACGACGCGGAGAAGCCCTCCCTGCGGGGCCTGGCGGAGGGTGCGCGGTACGCGTGGTCGCGGCCGGTGCTGCTCGGCACGTACGCCATCGACATGGCGGCGATGTTCTTCGCCTTCCCGAACACGATCTTTCCGTTCCTCGCCGAGGATCTTGACGCCGAGTGGTCGCTCGGCCTGATGTACGCGGCCGGGGCGGTCGGCTCGCTGCTGCTGAGCCTGACCAGCGGGTGGACGTCACGGGTGCGGCGGCACGGGCTGCTCGTCGTGTTCGGGGCGGCGGGATGGGGGCTTGCGATCACGGCCGCCGGATGGTTCGGCAACGTCTGGCTGGTCCTCGTGTGCCTGGCCCTGGCCGGCGCGGGCGACATGCTCAGCGGGCTCGGCCGCTCCACGATCTGGAACCAGACGATCCCGGACGAGCTGCGGGGCAGGCTCGCGGGCATCGAGGTGCTGTCCTACAGCGTCGGCCCGCAGCTCGGCCAGGTCCGCGCGGGGGCGGCCGCCGGCTGGACGGGCACCCGCAGCGCCATCTGGTCCGGCGGCCTCGCCTGCGTGGCCTCGGTCGCCGCCCTGACGGCGGTGCTGCCGAAGCTGCTGTCGTACGACGCGAGCACGGACGAGGACGCGGTCCGGCGCCGGGAGGTGTCCGCCACCCGGTAGCCGGCTGCGCCCCGGCGGCGGATCAGGCGCTGCCGGGGTCCTTGTCGTGCCACTTCGGGTCGGTCTCCCACTCCAGGTTCCGCTCGGCGGCGGTCTCCATCGCCCGCTGGGCCTCCTCGCGGGAGCCGTAGGGCCCGAAGCGGTCCTTGCCCGGGCAGTCTGGGCCCTCCTCGACCTTCTTGTGCTCCAGGCAGTAGAACCACTCGCCTGGTTTACCGACGGTCCGCTTCTTGAACAGTGGCATGTGATCTGCTCCTCTCTCTTCAGCCATGCTGCCCCGAGACCGCTGGTTAGACTCGCTGGCATGTCTGGCCAGTCACTGCTCGTCCCAGGGGAGCTCTCCCCCATCCGCCCCGTTCCGGGAAACATCAGGCGCCCGGAGTACGTGGGGAAACCCGCGCCCACCCCGTACACCGGGCCCGAGGTGCAGACCCCCGAGACCATCGATCTGATGCGCACCGCGGGCCGTATCGCCGCACGCGCGATGGCCGAGGCCGCCAAGCACATCGCGCCCGGGGTGACCACCGATGAGCTGGACCGTGTCGCCCACGAGTACATGTGCGACCACGGCGCCTACCCCTCCACGCTCGGCTACCGCGGCTTCAAGAAGTCGCTGTGCACCTCCGTCAACGAGGTCATCTGCCACGGCATCCCGGACTCCACCGTCCTGAACGACGGCGACATCATCAACCTCGACGTGACCGCGTACATCGGCGGCGTGCACGGCGACAACAACGCCACGTACCTGGTCGGGGACGTCGACGAGGAGTCCAGGCTCCTCGTGGAGCGGACCCGGGAGTCCCTCGACCGTGCCATCAAGGCGGTCAAGCCCGGCCGCCAGATCAACATCATCGGCCGCGTCATCGAGTCGTACGCCAAGCGCTTCGGCTACGGCGTCGTCCGTGACTTCACCGGCCACGGCATCAACACGTCCTTCCACTCCGGCCTGATCGTCCCGCACTACGACAGCCCGCACGCCACGGCCGTGATCAAGCCCGGCATGACGTTCACCATCGAGCCGATGCTGACCCTCGGCACGTACGAGTACGACATGTGGGAGGACGGCTGGACGGTCGTCACGAAGGACCGCAAGCGGACCGCGCAGTTCGAGCACACCCTCGTGGTGACGGACAGCGGAGCGGAGATCCTTACGCTTCCCTGAGCTCGGAGCGGGTAGCGTTTTACCGACAGGACGTCGGGAACCAGTTGACTTAGGTAAGCCTAACTCGGATGATCGGTGGAGGTCACCGGTTCATTCGTTCTTCGTCGACTGGTTCCTGCCCTTCTTCGGCGTTCCTCGCTTTCCCCGGCTTCGGAGGTCCCTCATGGATCCGTTCTCGACGGTCATCCGCACCGCGTCGCACGAGCAGCACACGGAGGCGGAGACCTCGACGTTCATGAGCGACCTCCTCGGCGGCAGGCTCGGCGTCGACGCGTACGCGCGCTACACGGAACAGCTGTGGTTCGTGTACCGCGCCCTGGAGGAGGGCGCCGCCGCGCTGAAGGACGATCCGGTCGCGGGACCGTTCATACAGCCCGAGCTGCTGCGCGTGGCGGAGCTCGAGCGGGACCTCGCGCATCTGCGGGGCGCGGGCTGGAAGTCCTCCGCAGCCCCGCTGCCCGCCACCGCGACGTACGCGGCACGGGTCGCGGAGTGCGCCGAGGAGTGGCCCGGCGGCTATGTCGCCCACCACTACACCCGCTACCTCGGGGATCTCTCCGGTGGCCAGATCATCCGCGGCAAGGCGGAGCAGACGTGGGGCTTCGCCCGCAAGGGCGACGGCGTGCGCTTCTACGTCTTCGAGGGGATCTCGAACCCGGCCGCGTTCAAGCGGGGATATCGGGAGCTCCTTGACGGGCTGGGCGAAGTGGTCCCGGATGAGCTGGAGCGGCAGCGGATCGTGGACGAGTGCAAGCGCGCTTTCGCCTTGAATACGCAGGTGTTCCGTGAGCTGGGGGATGAGTTCCCGCTGTCGGCGTAGGCCCTGGGGCTCCGCCCACGCCGGCCGGGCCGCCTCCGGCCCGTCCGGCGTGTGAGGACGAACTCGGCGAAGCCGGTGACGACGGCGACCTCAGCTCCCTGCCAGCCGCACCCGTCCCCCCACCTCGATCACCCCGCCAGGGCCCGGCGCCGTAAGGAGTTGCGAGCCACGCCCCTGCGTGATGTTGAGCGCACGGCCGAGACGGTCCGTCAGAAGAAGGGCCGCCGCCCCCGTGGCCTCGTCCTCCCGGATGCCGTCGTCCCTGCCGGGAAAGGCCCTGGCCCGGACACGGCCCGCCGCCTCGTCCTCCCACGCCCACGCGTAGATCCACTCCCCCGGCGGAGGCACCGCGAGGGCGTCCACCTCGGCCGGGGTCGCGTACGCGCGCAGGGTCCGCGGCGGCGCCCACTCCGCCCGCGCGGCGATCCAGCTGAACTCCCCGTCCTGGCGGGCCTCCACGACCCCCGCGGGCGTGACCAGTTCGGGGACGTCGAGGAGCCAGGACGTACCCACGCAGGGGTGTCCGGCGAAGGGGAGTCGCAGGGTGGGGGTGTAGATGTCGATGACCCCGCGCTCGGGGTCATCGACGAACACCGTCTCGCTGAAGCCGAGTTTCCCGGCGACCTCCTGCCGCTCGCCCCGCCCCGGAACACGGGTCCCGTCGCGCACGACTCCCAGCTCGTTGCCGTGCCGACCGTCGGGCCCGCAGAACACGCGGAGTACGTCGAGACCGTCAGGCAGGTGCGTCATCCGGGCATTCAAGCATCCCCGGGAGTCAGGAAGCCCGGCGGCGAGCCACGAAGACCGCCCCGGCGCCCGCGGCGGCGATCGCCCCGGCGGCCCCGAGCAGCGCACCCGTCGGCACCGACGAACCGGTGGAGGCCAGCGAGCCCCCCGTACCGCCGCCGACCGTGCCGCCGCCACCGAGGTCGGACGAACCCCCGCCCGTGGTCCCGGAGTCGGTCGAACCGCCCGTCGAGCCGCCGCTGCCGCCCGGCAGTTCCGCGTCCTCGGCGACCGAGAGCGCCACCGTCACGGGGTCGATCGCGTCACCCGCCTTGTAGCTGGACGGCGCGTCCTCGCTCGCGAACTGCTTGGCCCCCGCCGCGGTGAACGCCGCGGGCACCTTGTCGAGGACCACGACGTCGTCCTTCGCCGCGTACGACGCCTTCGAGAGGTCCAGCGTCGCGAACTGCACGTCGTTGTCGGTGCCCTTGGGCGTGGTGACGTCCAGGCTCAGCGTGCCCTTGGCACCGTCCGCCGCGATCTTGATGTCGCTGAACTTCATGTCGATGCCGTGTGCCTTGTACGCGAAGCGGACGGCGCCGCCGAAGGACGCGTTCAGCTTCTTCGCGTCGCTGTCCACGTCACCGTCGGCGTACGGGAAGTCGTAGCCGTTGTCGTTCTTCTCGGCGCCGCCGGAGAGTGTGGCACCACCGCCGGACTCGATGTAGCGGCGGAAGCTCTCCTTCACGCCCCAGGCGAGCGAGCCGTCGTGGACCTCGCCGGCCTCCTGTGAAGGCGCGGGCTCCGAGGTGGACGACGTGGGAGCGGGAGCGGGCGAGGACGTCGTCGTGCCGGACGGCGTGGGGGTGGCCGTCGGCTTCGGCGTCGAGGTCGGCTTCTGCGTGGGCGTCGGGGTGGGCGTCGGGGTCGGGGTGCCCGTCGGAGGCGTCTTCTGCGCGACCGTCAGCGGGTCGCCCTCCGCGCCCGTGTACCGGCCACCGCCGCCGAGCGCCTCGTCCGCCTCCTTCGTCAGCTTGGTCTTCATGTCGGTCATGGTGCGCGTGACGGTGACGTCGGCGAGGGGCACGTCTTCCTTGGGCGTACCGCCGTCTCTGGTGACGTCAGCGGTGATCTTCGCCTGCGCGCTGTCGAAGCGGACGTCCGCGAGCTTGACGTCGAAGCCGTGCAGCTTGGAGGTGAAGTTCACGCTTCCCTTGAAGCCCAGGTCGACGGTGTGCTTCTCGGAATCGTAGGTCCCCGCGCCGTCGACGAAGCTCAACGGGCCGTTGCCCGCGGCCTGTTCGGCGCCGTCGGCCACTGTGATCTTCCCCGCCGCCATGCCGGTGACGTAGGCGCGGTAGCTCTCCTTGACGCCCCATGTCAGCCGGTAGTCCTTCAGCGGCACTTCGGCCGCGGACACGGGCGCGGCCGCCAGGACGGTGGCGCCGAGTGTCACGGCGGTGGCGGCTGCTGCGGCGAGGGCTATCGGGCGGCGAATGGCTGCCATGGTCAGTGGTCTCCTTGGAATGAGGCGTGGTGAGGTGCGGTGCGGATGCGGGGCAGGGCGGCGACGTCTTACGTCTGGTCGGCGCCGCGCCGTTTGCGCAGGACCCCGAACGTGACCGCCGCGGCGAGCAGCACCGCAACGCCCGCGCCGATGCCGATCGGCACGGCGGGCGACGAGGAGTCGGAGGATTCGGCGGCGTTCTCGGTCTTCGGCTCGGCGGCCTTCTTCGCCTGCGGGGTGGGGCTCGCGGACGAGCCGAGGTCCGGCAGCGCGGGCAGCTTCGCGTCGGCGTCGAGGGCGACGGCGAGGGAGAGCGGGTCCATCTCGGAACCCGCCTTGTACATGCCGCCGAACGCCTTGGAGCCGTCGGCGGTGAGCTTCGAGGGCACCTCGGTCAGGGAGACGAGGCCGTCCTTCGGCTTCAGTTCCTCGGCCGCGAAGGTGATCAGCGGAGCCTGCTTGAGCGTGACGCCCTTGTCGCCCTTGCTCTCGACGTCCGCGAGGAGGGTGCCCTTGCCGTCCTTCACCTTGACGGCGACCTCGCTCAGCGCGAGGTCGAGGCCGTGTTCGCCGGTGAAGCGGACGGTGCCGGTGAAGTCCGCGTCGAGGCTCTGCTTCTTCTTGTCGTACGTCCCCTCGCCCTCGGGGAAGCGGAAGAGCGCGCCGCCGTCCTGGGCTCCCGCGGACAGTTTCCATTCGCCCTGGGCGATGGAGCCGGTGACGTACTCGCGGAAGGTGCGGCGCACGCCCCAGTCGACGGCGGCGTCCTCGATCCGGCCCGCCTTCGTCTGCTTCTTCCCGGCATCCGAGGACTTCGCGGGCTTCGGCGACGGCTTCTTCGACTGCTTGTCGGAGCCGGACGCCTTCGCCGCGAGGTCGGTGGAGAGGCTCACCCGGTCGAGCTCGGTGCCCGCCGTGTAGTACCCGGCGAAGGCCTTCGCACCCTGGGAAGTGAGCGTCGCGGGGAGATTGTTGAGGGCGATCGGTCCCGAGCCGCCCTTCATGTTGACGCCGGACATGCCGAGGGTCGCGAGCGGCACCTGGGCGTTGGTCGTGACCTTGCCCGTGCCCTTCTCCTTGCTGACCATGTCGGCGTAGAGCGTGCCGGAGCCGCCGGAGATCTTGACGGTGGGGCGGCTGATGGTCAGGTCGAGCTCGTACGAGCCGCCCTTCTTGTGCCCCAGGAAGTGCACTCCGCCGGAGAACCCGGCGCTGAAGGCCCCGCTGTCCGGGTCGTACGAGCCCTTCGCCGAGTGGAAGCGGAACTGGCTGCCGCCGACCGTGGCGGCCCCGCCCTGGAGGGTCGAACTCCCCTGGGCGATCGGCCCGGTGACGTAGCTCTGGAAGGAGGATTTGATGCCCCAGTCGAGCCGTCCGCCCTGGACCGTGCGGTCCTCGGCGTGCGCGGTGGCCGTGGGAAGCAGTGCTCCGACGAGTGCGGTGAGCACGGCCACGACTCCGGCGCGAGCGGTGGCTCGCGCCTGTCCTGACGACGACATGGGGACCCCTCCGGGTGTAGCTAATGAGGTAAGGCTAACCTAAACTACGATCACTCCGGCTGGAACCCCCATCCCGGCCGCCCCGCCCCAGACGCCCCACAGCGGGTCCTCGGCGGCAGCCCTCAACAGCACGACAGGACGGTGGACTTCGGTGCGTATGCCGCGCTCACTCCGTATCGCCGGCGCGTGGACCGCCGTTCTCGCCCTGGCCCTCACGGGCTGCGGATCGTCCTCGGACGGCGCCGGCGAGGCGTCCCCGAAGGCGAAGGCGGCGGCCTCCGCGCCCGACCGGGTCGAGCCGCTGAAGTCCCGCCCCGACCCCGTGCTCCCCGCCACCGTCACGTCGGCCGACGGCAAGAAGGTCACCGTCAAGGACACGAGCCGCGTCGTGCCGCTCACCGGCAGCCTGAACGAGATCGTCTTCACGCTCGGGCTCGGCGAGAACGTCGTGGCGCGCGACATCACCGCGACCTTCGAGCAGGCCGAGAAGCTGCCGGTGGTGACACGCGCGCACGACGTCTCGGCGGAGAGCGTCCTCTCCCTGAAGCCGACGGTCGTCCTCGCGGACACCACGACGGGACCCGCGGAGGCCATCGGCCAGATCCGTGACACGGGCATCCCGCTGGTCGTCTTCGACCCGGCGAAGGGCCTCGACGACGTAGGTCCCCGGATCGATGCGGTGGCCAAGGCGCTCGGGGTCGAGAAGTCGGGCGACGAGCTGAGGTCCCGTACGCAGGAGCGCATCGCGAAGGTGCGGAAGTCCATCCCGGCATCCGCCCGCACCGAGAAGCCCCGCGTCGCCTTCCTCTACCTGCGCGGCTCCGCCTCCGTCTATCTGCTCGGCGGCCGCGAGTCCGGGGCGGGTTCGCTCCTGGAGGCGGCGGGCGCGGTCGACGCGGGCAAGGCGTCGGGACTCGAGAAGGACTTCACGGCGATCACCAGCGAGGCGCTCGCCAAGGCGGCCCCGGACGCGATCCTGGTCATGTCCAAGGGACTCGCATCGGTCGACGGCGTGGACGGCCTGCTCAAGATCCCCGGCGTCGCCGAGACACCGGCCGGGCTCGACCGCCGCATCGTGTCGGTCGACGACGGGGTGCTCCTGAACTACGGGCCGCGCACGGACCAGGTCCTGAAGTCGCTGGTGGGGCAGTTGTACGGGGGCAAGAAGTGACCGTACTGACCAAGGCGGCGGACGCCGGGCCACCCGGGACGGAGGAGCCGACGCCTCCCCGGAGCCGGCGGCGCGGCGCGACGGCCGGCCTGACCACCGGGCTCACGGCCACCCTCGTCCTGCTCTGTCTCCTCTCCGCGGGCGTCGGCGCGTACGACATCCCCCTCGGGGACGTCCTCAGTTCCGTACAGCACCGGATCGGTCTCGGCGGAAGCGCGCTCGACCGGGTCGGCGAGAGCGTCCTGTGGAACGTGCGGCTGCCGCGCGTGACGCTCGCCCTGCTCGTCGGGGCGTCGCTCGGCTGCGCGGGCGCGCTCATGCAGGGCGTGTTCGGCAATCCGCTCGCCGAGCCCGGTGTCATCGGCATCTCGGCGGGCGCGGCCGTCGGCGCGGTGGCCTCGATCGCGCTCGGCCTCAGCTTCTTCGGGAACTGGACCGTGACGGTCTGCGCGTTCGTCGCCGGGCTCGCGACCGTCCTTCTCGTGTACGTCCTCTCGCGCGACGGCGGGCGTACGGAAGTCGTCACGCTCATCCTCACCGGGATCGCCGTGAACGCGTTCGCGGGGGCGCTGATCGGGCTCTGCATCTTCTTCGCGGACAACGCGCAGATCACCCAGATCACGTTCTGGCAGCTCGGCTCGCTCGCCGGGGCCACCTGGCCGAAGGTGCTCGCCGTACTGCCGTGTGCGGTGGCCGGTCTTGCCGTGGCTCCGCTGTACGCACGGAAGTTGGACCTCCTCGCGCTCGGCGAGCGGCCCGCGCGGCATCTCGGGGTCGACGTCGAGCGGCTGCGGCTCGCCCTTGTCCTCGTGGTGGCGCTGCTGACCGCCGCCGCCGTGGCCGTCGCCGGGATCATCACGTTCGTCGGTCTGCTCGTCCCGCATCTGCTACGGATGGCGGCGGGTCCCGGTCATCGTTTCCTCGTGCCCGGCAGTGCGCTGGGCGGGGCCGTCGTCCTGGTCGGTGCGGATCTCGCGGCGCGGACGGTGGCGGCGCCCGCGGAGCTGCCGCTCGGGGTGCTCACCGCGCTCTTCGGGAGCCCGTTCTTCTTCTGGCTGTTGCGCAGGACCCGTCGTAGGCAAGGGGGTTGGGCATGATCACGCGGATCGCCGAGCGGCTGTTCCCGTCCGGCCGTGGGCTCGCGCTCCCGGAGCCCTTCGCTCCCGGCGACCCGCTCGCCGAGGCGTCGGGGCTCGTGGTGCGGCTCGGGGGGCGCGAGGTGCTCGCCGGGGTTTCTCTCTGCGCCCGCGCGGGCGAGGTGCTCGCCCTGGTCGGGCCGAACGGGGCGGGCAAGTCGACGCTGCTGGCCGCGCTGGCCGCCGACCTTCCGACCGATGAGGGGGTCGTGCGCGTCTGCGGGCGGCCCACCGCGCAGTGGCCCGCCCGTGAACTCGCCCTGCGGCGAGCGGTGTTGCCGCAGTCCGCCGCCCTCTCCTTTCCGTTCGCGGTCGAGGACGTCGTACGGATGGGGCGTGCGCCATGGGCCGGGACGGTGTTCGAGGACGACGACGACCGTGTGGTGCGGGAGGCGATGGGCGCGACGGAGGTCGGTGAGTTCGCCTCACGTCCCTTCTCCGCGCTGAGCGGGGGTGAGCGGGCGCGGGTCGCGCTGGCGCGGGTCCTCGCCCAGGGGGCGCCGCTCCTCCTGCTCGACGAGCCCACCGCCGCGCTCGATCTGCGCCACCAGGAGCTGGTGCTGCGGATCTGCCGGGAGCGGGCCGCCGCGGGGGACGCGGTGGTGGTGGTGCTGCATGACCTGGGGCTCGCGGCGGCGTACGCGGATCGGGTGGCGGTGTTGCGGGGCGGGGCCATCGCCGCGGAGGGGGCTCCGGGTGAGGTGTTCACGGGGGAGCTTCTGAGCGAGGTCTACCGGCAGGCGGTGGAGGTGTTTCCGCACCCGCGGACGGGGGCTCCGCTGGTGGCCCCGGTGCGGGGCTGAGGTTCGGGCGGTCCCTGCGGGGCTTCCTCGAACGCCGGAGGGGCTGAAACATTCCGGCCCGGGGCTCTGACGGCAACGAAGGCCAAGGCCCCCGCGCCAGTCTTGACCTGCACTTTGCCCCTCAGCGAGGTAAGCCTCAGATAAGTTAGGCCCCCCTAACCCGCACGACGGAACCGTCCGTGACCCGCCTGGAGCCCCTATGCGTCCCGCCCGCCTCACCACCGCCACTGCCATCGCCGCAGCGGCAGCGGCCCTCACCGCCGTCACGGGCTGCACCGAGAAGAGCGACGCCAAGGGCGGCGGCAACACCGTCGAGGTGACCGCCACCGACGACAAGTGCGAGGTCTCGAAGACGAAGCTCAGCGCAGGGCACGTGGAGCTCGCCATCGAGAACAAGGGCTCCAAGGTCACCGAGGTCTACCTCCTCTTCCCCGACGACCGCATCGTCAGCGAGCGCGAGAACATCGGCCCCGGGACGAAGCAGAAGCTCACCGCCGAGGTGAAGTCCGGCTCGTACCAGATCGCCTGCAAGCCCGGCATGAAGGGCGACGGCATCCGCCAGAAGGTCACCGTCAGCGGCGGCAAGGCCGTCAAGCGCGACCCGCGTCTGGACAAGGCCGTCGCCGACTACCGCGCCTACGCGCAGGAGCAGGCCGACGCGACGCTGCCCAGGACGAAGCTCTTCACCGATGCCGTGCGCGAGGGCGACATCGAGGCCGCCAAGAAGGCGTACTCGAACTCCCGCATCGGCTGGGAGCGCACCGAGCCGGTCGCCGAGTCCTTCGGTGACATCGACCCGAAGGTCGACCTCCGCGAGGACGGCCTGGAGGAGGACCAGGACCTGGAGAAGGACTGGACGGGCTGGCACCGGCTGGAGCGGGCCCTGTGGCAGGACAAGAAGATCGGTGAGCGTGAGAAGGAGCTCGCCACCCAGCTGGACAAGGACCTCAAGGACTGGCAGAACCGCGTCGGCAAGGCGGAGATCACGCCGACCTCCATGGCCAACGGCGCCAAGGAACTCCTCGACGAGGTCGCCACCGGCAAGGTCACCGGCGAGGAGGAGCGCTACTCGCACACCGACCTCGTCGACTTCAAGGCGAACGTCGAGGGCGCGGAGAAGGCGTACGGCCTGCTCAAGGCCGTCGCGTCGGAGAACGACCCGGCGCTGACCAAGGAGCTCGACAAGCAGTTCGCGGCGCTGGACAAGCTGCTCGGCGAGTACCGCAAGGGCGGCGGCAAGGACTCGTACACGTTCACGTCGTACGACAAGCTCGACAAGGCGGACACCAAGGAGCTGTCGGACGGCGTCAACGCGCTCGCGGAGCCGCTGTCGAAGCTGGCCGCCGCTGTCGTGAGCGGCAAGTAGCGGCAAGTGGCGACAAGGGGCCGGAACCATGGCTGAGATCACGCACGACACCGCGCCCGACGGCGGGACCGTCGGCGAGACCGACGACGAGACCGTCGTCAACTCCGGCTCCCCTTCCCGGCGTTCGCTCCTCGGCTGGGGCGGTGCCGGGCTCGCCCTCGGCGCCGCCGTCACCGGGGGCGCGGTCGCGGCGGCCCGGTCCGGGGAAGGGGAAGAGGCCGTGCCCGCCTCGTCGGCGGGCGGCGCTGTCGCCTTCCTCGGCAAGCATCAGGCGGGCATCGCGACCGCCGTCCAGGACCGGCTGCACTTCGCAGCCTTCGACGTGCGGACGGACGACCGCGAGCAGTTCGTGCAGCTCCTCAAGGACTGGACGAAGGCCGCCGCGCGGATGACCGCGGGGCACGAGGTCGGTGAGGGTGCCTTCGGCGGTCTCACGGAGGCGCCGCCGGACGACACCGGCGAGGCGCTGGGCCTCAAGCCGTCTCGGCTGACGCTGACCATCGGCTTCGGGCCGGGCCTTTTCGAGAAGTTCGGGCTCACGGGCAAACGGCCCGAGGCCCTCGTCGATCTGCCGAAGTTCCCCGGCGACAATCTCGACAAGTCCCGCGGCGGCGGCGACCTGTGCGTGCAGGCCTGCGCGGACGACCCGCAGGTCGCCGTGCACGCCATCCGCAACCTCGCCCGCATCGGCTTCGGCAAGGTCGCGGTGCGCTGGTCGCAGCTCGGCTTCGGGAAGACGTCCTCCACGACTCCGGGCGCGCAGACGCCCCGTAACCTCTTCGGCTTCAAGGACGGCACCCGCAACATCTCGGGCGAGGACGACTCCGCGCTCGCCAAGCATGTGTGGGTCGGCGAGAAGGACGGGCCCGGCTGGATGGCCGGAGGCTCGTACCTCGTCGCACGCCGTATCCGCATGAACGTCGAGACCTGGGACCGGACTCCGCTCGGCGAGCAGGAGGACATCTTCGGGCGCGACAAGGGGGAGGGCGCCCCGGTCGGCAAGGCCAAGGAGCACGACGAGCCGTTCCTGAAGGCGATGAAGCCGGACTCGCACGTCCGGCTCGCGCACCCGGACACCAACGACGGTGCGACGATCCTGCGCCGCGGCTACTCCTTCACGGACGGCACCGACGGCCTCGGCCGCCTGGACGCGGGGCTTTTCTTCCTCGCGTACCAGCGGGACGTGCGCACCGGCTTCATCCCGGTGCAGCGCAGTCTGGCGCGCGCCGACGTTCTCAACGAGTACATCCAGCACGTGGGTTCAGCGGTCTTCGCGATCCCGCCGGGCGTCCGGGACAAGGACGACTGGTGGGGCCGGGCACTGTTCGGCTGAGGTCTGAGGGGATCTGACAGACATGTTCGGCAATTACCTGATCGGCCTGCGCGAAGGACTTGAGGCCAGCCTGGTCGTCTGCATCCTCATCGCCTATCTGGTGAAGACGGAGCGGCGCGACGCCCTCAAGCCCATCTGGATCGGCATCGGTGTCGCGTGCGGTCTCGCGCTGGGCTTCGGCTGCGCGCTGACCTTCGGTTCGCAGGAGCTGACGTTCAAGGCGCAGGAGGCGCTGGGCGGTTCGCTGTCCATCGTCGCGGTCGCCCTTGTGACGTGGATGGTCTTCTGGATGCGGCGTACGGCCCGTCATCTCAAGGCGGAGCTGCACGGCAGGCTGGACGCGGCCCTGCAGATGGGCACGGGCGCCCTGGTCGCCACCGCGTTCCTCGCCGTGGGCCGGGAGGGCCTGGAGACCGCGCTGTTCGTGTGGGCCTCGGTGCGCGCGTCGAACGACGGGACGCCGGGGCCGCTGATCGGCGTGCTCCTCGGGCTGCTCACGGCGATCGCGCTGGGCTGGCTGTTCTACAAGGGCACGGTCCGCATCAACCTGGCGAAGTTCTTCACCTGGACCGGCGCGATGCTGGTGGTCGTGGCGGCGGGCGTGCTCGCGTACGGCGTGCATGACCTGCAGGAGGCGGAGTTCCTCGGCGGGCTGCGGAACAAGGCGTTCGACATCAGCGCGACGATCCCGCCGGACAGTTGGTACGGCACGCTCCTGAAGGGCGTCTTCAACTTCCAGCCCGACCCGACGGTTGTCCAGGTCACGGTGTGGCTGCTGTACCTGATCCCGACGCTCGCGTTCTTCTTCGCCCCGGTAGGGTTCGGGCCCGGGAAGGGGAAGGTGAACGCAACGCATGAGCAGGCTTCCAAGGCAGCGCACTCCGATGCGGGACGGCCGGTCGCGACGGCCGGTCCGGTTCGCGATGGTGGCGTCGACGGTGACCGTACTGACGGTGACGGCGAGCGGCTGCGTGACGGTGCACGGGGAGCGGGAAGTCGTCCCGTCGGCGACGAAGGCTGAGGCCGACCGTGCGCTGAAGGACTTCCTCACCGCGTACAACAAGGCCGAGAAGGCGTACGACCCGGCCCTGGACGCGGCCCGGGTGACGGGTCCGCTGAGCGCCATCAACCAGGCGGGCCTGAAGTCGAAGGGCGCGCGGAATCCGGGCGGCAACCCCGGCCAGGTGCCCCTGGAGCTGACGGACGCGAAGTTCTCGATCCCCAAGAAGGCCGGCTGGCCCCGGTGGTTCGTGGCCGACACGAAGTCCAACCGCAGGGGTGATCTGCGGTGGCTGCTCGTGTTCACCAAGGGCAGCAAGGACCAGCTGTGGGAGGCGTCCTACCTGAATCTGGTCACGCCCTCCAAGATGCCCGAGCTGAAGAAGGACAAGGACGGCTGGGCGGAGCCGGTCGAGGTGGACTCCTCGGCTCTGGCGGTGGCGCCGAAGAACCTCGGCAAGCAGTACACGACGTATCTGAGGTCGGGCGGCGACACGTTCGCGCCGGGCGACCACACGTCGACGTGGAAGGCTTTCCGCGACAAGAACACCAAGCGCCGCGGCATCGCCGTGCAGTACATCGACGAGCCGAAGAACGACGGGACGTTCGCGCCGGTGGGCCTGCGCACCCAGGACGGTGGGGCGATGGTCTTCTTCTCGACGCACCACTACGAGAAGCAGACCGCCGCGAAGGGCGTGAACCTCACCGTCGAGCCCGAGGTGAAGCCCCTCCTGACGGGCGAGGTCAAGCAGTCGGTGACGCTGGAGCGCGTCTCCAACCAGGTCGTCCTCGACCCGGCGGGAGCGGGCAAGGTGACGTTCCTGAGCCGCATCCAGGGACTGACGGGCGCCAAGGGCGAATAGCGGGGGCGGGTGACCGGTGGGCCGGCGCGCGGGCGTCAGCCCCTCATCGGCCAGGCGGCGACGTCGTGCTGGGGCTCGCCCGCGACGCGTGCGCATTCGTCGGTGAGTGTCTCGAGGAGCGTCAGGGGGTCCGGGAGCGCGTGCTCGGGGCCGCGGATCCAGTGGACCGCCAGGTCACCGGGCAGCCGCGCGGGCGGCACGAGGACGTACGAACCGCGGCAGTGCCAGCGCAGACCCGGGTGTTCGTTCGTCGTCTCGGGGTGGCAGTCCAGCTCGCAGGGCCACCACTCGTCCTCGTCCTCGGGGGTGCCGCGGGTGAGCGTGAAGAAGAGCATCCGCCCCTCGTCCATGGTGCCCTCGGACTCGGCGACGGGGCCCACCTCGATGCCGTCGGCAAGGAGCCTGGTGAGAGCCTCGCGTCCGGCGGCCAGCGGCACGTCGAGGACGTCGTGGACCATGCCGGTCGCGGTGATGAAGTTGGCCTGCGGCTGATGCCTCGCCCAGCGCTCGATCTGCCCGCGGTCGGTGGTGGACTGCGTCTGCCAGGCGAAGGAGATGGGGTGCCTGGCGGGGGTGGGACAGCCGATGCGGTCACAGGAACATCGGTACGCGGAGGGGTGCGCGGCCGGTGAGAGCGGCAGACCCGCTGCCGCGGCGGCGATCAGCAGGGCCTCGCGGCTCGCCTCGTCACCTGCCGTGTCCTCCGGTCGGGGACGCCGGCGAAGCCACTGGGAAATCTTGCTCTGTCCGCCGGACCGGCGGCCGAACTCCGCGCCCATCAATCCCCTCACCTCGCATATGTGCCGAGAAGCATCTCCCATGGTCGCACCATCCTGCGCCTCGGGGGGCCAGAGCCCACATCCGGGGTAGCTGGGGTGATGCAAGGCGCAGGGTGACATCGCGCGTCATTGCGTACTAACCGGTGATTTACCCCCCTACCGTGTTCGCCATGGTCACCAGGACTGTGCTCACGGGACTCTCGGGGCTCATGAGCCTCACCACGCTGGCCCTCGGCGCGCCCGCCAGACCACTGGCCCCGCTCGAATGGGGTGGCGGCCCGCTGACGGTCGAGGCACTCCCCCGGGTCACGTACACCGCACACCGCGGCGGCGCCCTGGAAGTGCCGGAGAACAGCATGTCCGGCCTGGTGGCGGCCTACAAACGCGGAACGGCGCAGGTCATCGACGTGGACACGCGGATACTGCGCGACGGCACCCTGGTGGCCATGCACGACGCGACCCTGGACCGTACGACGACGTCCACGGGGCCGGTGAGCTCGCTCACCCTGCGCGAATGGCGCCGGGTGAGGCTGCGGCCCGGCTCCGGTCTGCCCGGCAGCTGGCGCTCCGAGCGGCCGCCGACGGTCGCCGAGGTCCTCGACCGCTTCGGCGGGCGGATCGTGCTGATGCTGGAGGCGAAGGACCCGCGCAGCCTGCGGCCGCTCGGCTCGCTGATCCGTGCCCGCGGCCTGACGCGCTCGGTGTTCGTGAACTCCAACGACCCCCTCGTCGCCGCGCGCGCCCACCGGATGGGGCTGCTCGCGCAGCTGTGGCGTTCCAAGGCGCAGATGCGCACGGACCTGCCCGAGCGGTGGGCCGGGTTCGTCGACGTCCTGGACGTGGACCACAGGGCGCGGGACACGGATCTGCTGCGCGCGGTCTACTCCGGGGTGCCCCGGGTGTGGGCGCACACGGTGACCACGCCGCGCCAGCGCGACCGGGCGCTGCGGCTCGGCTGCAACGGCGTGATCACGGACACGCCGGGGCTGCTGTCGCGGACTCCGGTGAAGGGGGCCAAGGGCGTGAGCGCGGCCGGTCCGCGACGGAAGTGGCCGGTCAACTCCCCGTGACCGGCGGGGCGCGGGCGCCGGGCAGCTGTCAGCGGGGCGCGATTCCGTAGAGGGCGTACTCGACGAGCTTGTCGCCGTACTCGTGGTCGAGCGGGCCGGTGCGCTGCATCCAGCGCTGGGCGAGCGGGCCCGTCCACAGTTCGAGGGCGATGCGGGGGTCCACGTCGGGCGAGACCTGGCCGGCCTCCTGGGCGATCTCGATGCGCCGCACGTACATCTGGAGGCCGGGCTCCAGGAGCTTGTCCACGTACTCGCGGCCGAGCTCCGTGTTGAGCATGCCCTCGGCGGCGAGCGCGCGCCAAGGGGCGTCGTACTTGGGGTTCTTGAACTCGTCGATGGTGGCCCGCATGACGAGCTTGAGGTCGGCCTCAAGGTCTCCGGTGTCCGGGATCTCGGTCGGGGTCAGGTCCCGCCCCGCGTTGTCGCTCGCCTCCTGGTGGGCCTGTTCGCCGAGGTCCAGGAAGGCGTCGAGCAGGACGGCGCCCTTCGACGGCCACCAGCGGTAGATCGTCTGCTTGCCCACGCCCGCACGGGCGGCGATCGCCTCGATCGTGAGCTTGCCGTACCCGACCTCGGAGACCAGGTCGAGGGCGGCGTCATAGATCGCGCGGCGCGAGCGTTCGCTGCGGCGCTTGGAGTCAGGGGCGGATTTCGTGGCCATGCCCTCGAATGTAGCAGCGAGCGAGCCGAGACGTACCGTCTCGTAAACCCTTGACAAGACGAACCGTCTCGTTCAATGTAGGGACATCGAAGCGAGACGATACGTCTCGCCGGTAAGAGACTCTCTATCCGGAGGTGCACACATGACGCGAGGCGGAGCAGGAAACATGCTGGGCGTGGGCGGTACGCGCACCAACCTCTCCCGCAAGGCGCTGCGCGGCGGCGGCCGTGGCGGCCAGGTCGGCGGCGGGCTCAGCCCGCAGGCGCAGAAGCGTGAGCTGCTGCGCAAACTGCGGGAAGGCCGCACGGCGGACGGCCGGTCATGACCATTCGATGAACCACCCGTTCAGATCACAGCGCGAGGGCTCCTCAGACCGCACCATGGGCAGCAACTGCCCCACGGTGGGCAGCAACTGACCACCGCGGTACGTGAGGAGCCCTCGTTGAGTCGTTTTCCTCGTCGCGCCACACCCCGGCGCTATCTGATGTGCTCACCGGCACACTTCAAGGTCACGTACTCCATCAACCCCTGGATGGATCCCTCGAAACCGGTCGACGTCCCCCTGGCCATCGCCCAGTGGGAGGACCTGCGCGACCGTTACCGCTCGCTCGGCCACACCGTCGAGGAGCTCACCCCGCGTCCCGGCCTGCCGGACATGGTCTTCGCGGCGAACGGCGCGACCGTCATCGGGGGCCGTGTGCTCGGCGCGCGGTTCGCCCATCCCGAGCGCGGCGACGAAGCGGTCGCCCACCTGGAGTGGTTCCGGGAGCACGGCTTCACGGACCTCCATGAACCGACGCACATCAACGAAGGCGAGGGCGACTTCGCCGTCACGTCCTCGTACGTCCTTGCGGGGCGCGGCTTCCGGGCGAGTCCCCTGTCGCACGGGGAGGCCCAGGAGTTCTTCGGCCGCCCGGTCCTCGGGCTCGATCTCGTCGACCCCCGCTACTACCACCTCGACACGGCCCTCGCCGTGCTCGACGACGCGGCGGACGACGTCATGTACTACCCGCCCGCGTTCTCGGCGGGCAGCCAGGCGGTGCTGCGACGCCTCTTCCCGGACGCGCTGATCGCCGATGAGCCGGACGCGGTGGCCCTCGGGCTCAACGCGGTCTCGGACGGCCTGCACGTGCTGATCCCGCAGGCCGCGGCCGGTCTCTTCGCACCCCTGCGGGAACGTGGCTACGAACCCGTCGCGATGGATCTGAGCGAGCTGCTCAAGGGCGGCGGCAGCGTGAAGTGCTGCACGCAGGAGCTGCGCGGCTAGCTCTCCTGGTGGGGCGGCCAGGTGTCGCCCCACTCCGCGTCGCGGGCCGCGCGGTACAGCGCTCCGTGGCGCTTGGTCACCGTCTCGCGGTGCAGCGTCTCGTCCACCGCGCACAGGTCGAGCAGGACCTGTCCCTTGCGGATCTGCGGCCTGCGCACGACACGGTCGGCCGCGGGCCCGGCGTCGAACCGCACGGCGGCCACATAACTGAACTTCTCGTCCTCGTACGCCAACGAGCCGCCCTTGACCTTCCGGTGGAGGGAGGAGCGGCTGACGCGGGCGGAGAAGTGGCACCAGTCCTCGCCGGGGACGATCGGGCAGGCGGAGCTGTGCGGGCAGGGCGCGGCCACGCGGAAGCCGGCCTCGATGAGGCGGTCCCTGGCCTCGATGACGCGTGCGTAGCCGTCGGGGGTGCCGGGCTCGACGATGACGACGGCCTGCGCGGCGTCGGCGGCCGCGTCCACGACCGAGCGCCGGTCGCCCTCGGTCAGCTCCTTGAGAACGTACGAGACGGTGACGAGATCAGTGCTCTCGATGCTGAGCGCCGATCCGATACGAGAGCGCTGCCACTGGGCGGACTTCAGCCACGGGTTCGCGGCGGCGAGTTCACGCCCCAGGGCGAGGGCGGGCTCGGCCCAGTCGAGGACCGTGACGGGCCGCTCGCCGTCCCAGGTCGCGCTCACCGCCCAGGTGGCCGCGCCGGTCCCGCCGCCGACGTCCACATGGCTGCCGGGCACCCACCCGGCGGGCGCCGCGTCCGCGAGGGCCCCGAGCGCGGAACGCACCGCCTCGAAGGTCGCGGGCATGCGGTACGCGGCATACGCGGCGACGTCCGCCCGGTCCCGCAGAATCGGGGCGTCGGTAGGGGTGACCCCCCGATAATTGGCGATCAGCCGCTCAACGGCTTGCGCGGCCTGCTTGGCCGGAAGACCCTCGAGAAGCCCCGCAAGGGCGGTACGCAGGGTCTCGGCCGGGGATGCCGAGGAAATCGGGACGTTCACCCGGTGATTCTACGGGGCCTTGCATGGGCGCCGGGAACTGCGCGACCGGGCCCCGCAAGGGGCGCCGGGAACCGCACGACCGGGCCCCGCAAGGGGCGCCGGGAACCGCACGACCGGGCCCCGTAAGGGGCGCGGGGAACTGCGCGACAAGCCCCCACCGGCCCGCAGGTGAACGACGACCGCACCGCCCCCCAGCGAAGCCCCGCGCTCAGCGGGCCGCGCGGGCCAGGTGGGAAGCCGCGCGGGCCCGAGGCCCGCTGTCAGCCGACCCCCGCCGGGGGTGGACCGTGTTCGCCAGGAGGATCAGGAACGTGTCCGTGGCGGGGTCGATGACCAGCGACGTCCCGGTGAATCCCGTGTGCCCCGCAGCCCCACGCCCCGCGAGCTCCCCCATGAACCACGCCTGGTCGAGCCCGAAGCCAAGCCCCGGCGGCGTCAGCATCAGCTCCACGAAGTCCGGGCCGAGGATCCGCGCCGTACCGTACGAGCCGCCGCAGAGCAGCGCGCGGCAGAAGACCGCGAGGTCACGCGCGGTCGAGAAGAGCCCGGCATGGCCCGCGACACCGCCCAGCGCCCAGGCGTTCTCGTCGTGCACCTCACCCCGCAGCATCCCCCGGTCAACCTTCGCCCAGGGCCTGCGCTGGTCCTCGGTGGCGGCGGCGTCGGGACGCGGCCCGAAGCCGGTGGCCGCCATGCCGAGGGGCCGGGTGATGCCCTCCCGGACGAGCACGTCGAGCGGACGGCACGTGAGGCGCTCCAGGACGTGCTGGAGGAGCAGCATGTTCAGGTCGGAGTAGAGGTGGTCGCCCGGCGGACCCGACGGAGCCTCCGCACGCAGCGCGGCGAGGCGCGCCGCGTCGTCCGGGCAGTCGTACAGCGGGAGTTCGGGCCGCAGACCCGAGGTGTGCGTGAGCAGCTGCCGCACCGTGATGCCGTGCTCGGCGGCCGCCGTGAACTCCGGGACGTACGCGGAGACCAGCGCGTCGATGCCGAGCGTGCCCCGCTCCAGCTGCTGCATCGCCGCGACGGTCGTGAACAGTTTGGTGAGCGAGGCCAGGTCGAAGGGGGTGCCCGTGCGGGTCAACACCTGCTCCGCGGGCGGCAGTTCGACGCCCGCGTCCTTCTCGGGGTCGTACGCGGCGTACCGCACCGCACGGCCCACCGCCTCATGGACGGCGATCACCGGCCCGCGCCCTGCGAGCACCACGGCGCCGGCACACCAGGGCCGCTCGCCGCGCGTCAGCGCACGCACCTCGCGTACGAGGTGGGCCATCTCGTCCGTGTCGAGCCCCGCGCGATCCGGCGTCCCGGCGCGCAGCAGGCGTGGCGCGGTCAGTGGTCCGTCCCCTCCTGAGTCGGTCTCGCCGAAAACGCGTGCGAGCTCGAGTGCGAGTGCGAGTTCTGCCAGGGTCGGCACAGTCCCAAGAAGCAGCCGATGGCCGCAAGGCCGCAGACGAGCTGGACCACGGCCATCGGTACGGCCGTGGCCTCGCCCGCGATGCCGACCAGCGGGGACGCGATCGCGCCGACGAGGAACGAGGACGTGCCGAGCAGCGCCGACGCGGAGCCCGCGGCGTGCGGGGTGCGCATCAGGGCGAGAGCGTTCGTGTTGGGCATCGCGAGGCCCATCGCCGACATCAGCACGAAGAGCCCGGCCGCGACGGGGAACAGGCCGACGGATCCGAAGACCCCCGAGGTCATGAGGAGCAGCGCGGTGGCGGCGAGCACGATGACCGTCAGGCCGAAGGCGAGCGCCTTGTCGAGGCTGACCCGGCCGACGAGGACCTTGCCGTTGATCTGGCCGACGGCGATCAGGCCGACGGAGTTCACGCCGAAGAGCAGGCTGAAGGTCTGCGGGGACGCCCCGTAGATCTCCTGGATGACGAACGGGGAGGCGGAGATGTACGCGAAGAGCGCGGCGAACGCGAACCCACCCGCGATCATGTACCCGGTGAAGACGCGGTCGGCGAGCAGCGCCTTCATGGTGCGCAGCGCCTCGACGGTGCCGCCGCTGTGCCGCTTCTCGGGGGCGAGCGTCTCGGGCAGGCACCGCCACACGAGCACTGTCAGGGCGATGCCGACCACGGTGAGCACGGCGAAGATGCCGTGCCAGTCGGTGAAGCGCAGGACCTGGCCGCCGATGAGGGGCGCGACGACCGGGGCGACCCCGGAGATCAGCATGAGGGTGGAGAAGAAGCGGGCCATCTCGACGCCGTCGTAGAGGTCACGGACGACGGCGCGGGCGATGACTATGCCCGCGGCGCCCGCGAGGCCCTGCAACAGGCGGAAGGCGATGAGGAGTTCGGCGGTGGGCGCGAACGCGCAGATCGCGGTGGCCAGGATGTAGACGAAGAGCCCGATGAGCAGCGGCCTGCGCCGCCCCCACTTGTCGCTCATCGGCCCGACGACGAGCTGCCCGAGCGCCATGCCGGTGAGGCAGGCGGTGAGGGTCAGTTGCGCCGTCGCGGCGGACGTTTGCAGCGAGCGGGTGACCTCCGGCAGCGCCGGGAGGTACATGTCCATGGAGAGCGGCGGGACCGCGGTGAGGCCGCCGAGCACGAGGGTGACGAGAAGGCCGGTGCGGCGCCGGGCGGTGAGGGTCACGGCGTCGGGTGCCGGGCCCTTCTCCACCGTCCCTTCCACCGTCCTTGACTGCCGTATGAGGGGGCCTTGCGACCCGCTCGTGGTGCGGCTGCCGTGCTCCGGCATGCGGATTCCCTCCCGATTAGGCGTGCGATTACCTATGCTCTCAGCTCAGCTGTGCTGGTTGAGACCATTTCCGTGCTACTCCGCGGTACTCCGCGGCTCTCCGGCTGTACGAACAGGGGCCCTGTAGTGGAAGACAACCGTGAGCCCGTGCGTTGGGGCATCCTCGCGACGGGCGGGATCGCCGCATCGTTCACGGCGAACCTCCTCGACATGCCGGACGCGGAGGTCGTCGCGGTCGCCTCGCGGACCGACGCGTCGGCGAAGGCGTTCGCCGAGCGGTTCGGCATACCGCGCGCGTACGGCGAGTGGGGCGCGCTCGCCGAGGACAAGAACGTCGACGTCGTGTACGTGGCGACGCCGCACGCCTCGCACCGGGCGGCGGCGGGCCTCTGCCTGGAGTCCGGCCGCGCGGTGCTCTGCGAGAAGGCGTTCACCCTGAACGCGCGCGAGGCGGCGGAGCTGGTGACGCTCGCCCGGCGGCGCGGCCTCTTCCTGATGGAGGCCATGTGGATGTACTGCCATCCGCTGATCCGGCGGATGAAGGCGCTGGTCGACGACGGGGCGATCGGCGAGGTGCGGACCGTGCAGGCCGACTTCGGCCTCGCGGGCCCCTTCCCGCCCGCGCACCGGCTCCGTGACCCGGCGCAGGGCGGTGGCTCGCTGCTCGATCTCGGGGTGTACCCGGTGTCGTTCGCGCAGCTGCTGCTCGGGGAGCCCTCGGGGGTGAGTGCGAGAGCGACGCTCTCGGACGAGGGCGTCGATCTCCAGACGGGAATGCTGCTCTCGTACGAGAGCGGTGCTCACGCTTTGTTGCACTGCTCCATCAACGCGGGCACCCCCGTCACCGCGTCCGTCACCGGTTCGCGGGGCCGGATCGACATCCCGAACGGCTTCTTCTTCCCGGAGAGCTTCGTGCTGCACCGCGACGGCCGCGACCCGGAGGAGTTCGCCGCCTCCCCCGAGTACGGCCCCCGCGACAGCCTCAAGCACGAGGCCGCCGAGGTCATGCACCGCCTGCGCGCGGGCGACACCGAGTCGCCTCTCGTCCCGCTGGACGGCACCCTCGCGGTGATGCGCACCCTGGACACGGTGCGGGAGCGGATCGGGGTGCGCTACCCGGGCGAGTGAGCGCACCGCACCGCCGGGTCACGCGGGCTTGAGCCCCGGGTTCCCCGCCTCCGTCACGAAGGAGGCCGCCGTCTTGATGGGCGCTCCCGGCGTGGTCACCGCCGACACCGTCTTGAAGTCGGCGCGCGCGGATTCCTGCCCGAGGTCCACGGTCACGTAGCCGCGCCGCCCGTTGTAGAACTTCATGTGCGGGTTGGCCTTGGTGTAGGTGTCCCAGGTCGCCGGCTTGTCGGCGCCGTCCCTGCCGCTCGCGACGGACGTGGCGACGATCTCCGTGCCGACCGTCTTGGACGTCTGGTCGTCGAAATCGGCCTTGATGTCGTAGGCGTACCCGACGTGCACGTCGCCGGTGAGCACCATCAGGTTCTTGATCCCGGCCGACGCCGCGCCCGCGAGGACGCGGTCGCGGGAGGCCGGATAGCCGTCCCAGGCGTCCATGCTGAGCTTCGCCACCGCGTTGAGGTCCAGCTTGCGCTGCGAGAAGTTGACCTGCTGCGGCATGACGTTCCACACCGCCTTCGAGTTGCGCCAGCCGTCGATGAGCCAGCGCTCCTGGGTGGCCCCGGTGATGCTGCGCTTGGGGTCGGTCGACTCGGGGCCCGGGATGTCCGCGCCGTCGCCGTAGGCCTGGTTGGAGCGGTACTGCCGGGTGTCCAGGATGTCGAACTGCGCGAGCAGGCCCCACTGCACGCGGCGGTAGAGCTGCAGGTCGGGGCCGACGGGCTGCTGGGGGCTGCGCAGCGGCAGGTTCTCCCAGTACGCGCGGTAGGCGGCGGCGCGGCGCACCAGGAACTCGGCGGGCGGGCTGCCGTTCTCGTCGAGGTCGTCCGCGTAGTTGTTCTCGGTCTCGTGGTCGTCCCAGGTGACGACGAAGGGGTGCGCCGCGTGCGAGGCCCGCAGATCCGGGTCGGACTTGTAGAGGGCGTACCGCAGGCGGTAGTCCTCCAGGGTCTGCGTCTCGCGGTTGAAGACGTCGGGCAGCACGCGGTCGGTGTAGTTGCGGTGGCCGCCGGCCGAGTTCACCGCGTACTCGTAGAGGTAGTCGCCGAGGTGGAAGACGACGTCGACGTCGTCCTTCGCCAGGTGTTTGTGCGCGGTGAAGTAGCCGTCGTGGTACGCCTGGCAGGACACCGCGGCGAACTTCAGGGAGCTCACCGTGCTGCCGGCCGCGGGCGCGGTGCGGGTCCGGCCCGTCTCGCTGATCCACTTCCCCGTCTTGAACCGGAAGTAGTAGGTGCGCCCCGCGTCCAGGAACCCCACCTCGACGTGCAGCGTGTGGTTGAACTCGGGGTGGGTGATCTCGAAGCCGCGTCTGGCGACACGCTGGAAACCGGCGTCGTGGGCAAGCTCCCACTCGACGACGACGCGCTGGTTCGGCAGCCCGCCGCCCGGTTCGTACGGGGACGGGGCGAGACGGGTCCAGAGAAGGACCGAGTCGGGCTGCGGGTCGCCGGACGCGACGCCGAGGGTGAACGGATCGTCGGCGATCTTCCGCGCGTCCATCTCGGCGGCGCCCGCGGCGCCCGCTGTCGGCAGATTGGTGGCGAACGCGAGCGCGGCCGCGGCGCCGGTGACGGTCAGGAAGCGCCGGCGGCCCAGGTGGCGCGCGGCGGCTCGAAGCTCGGCTGTGTCCTGCTGGCCTGTGGGTGTCATATGGCCCTCCCCTGACGATTGGTGTCCTGGGCATGCAAGTGGCGGGGGAAGACGCGCGACTGTCGCGTACACAACACCCAAATGGCGGGCGGATGATGACCCTATAGACACACCTCCCGTACGCTGCGGGGCCATGAACGCTGAGCCAACTGGGCACCCGACCGGGCATCCGACCGAACAGAAGAGGATCGCCGTGGTGACCGGCGCGGGATCCGGAATCGGCCGGTCCGTGGCGGTGGAACTGCTGCGGGCCGGATGGTCCGTGGCGCTCGCGGGGCGCCGCAAGGAGACGCTGGAGGAGACGGCGGCGATTGCCGCGGGAGTGTCGGAGGGCGCCGCGGTGCGGCCCGTCCCGCACGCCGAGGGATCCGCGGAGGCGAACGCCCCCGCCGAGACCGACGCCCTGTGCGTGCGCACCGACGTCTCACGGCCCGAGGACGTGGGCGCGCTGTTCGCAGCCGTGCGCGACCGCTTCGGCCGGCTCGACCTCCTCTTCAACAACGCCGGCACGTTCGGCCCCGGCGGCGTACCCGTGGACGAACTGGAGTACGACGCGTGGCGGCACGTCGTCGACACGAACCTCAACGGCGCGTTCCTGTGCGCGCAGGCGGCCTTCCGGCAGATGAAGGAGCAGGACCCGCAGGGCGGCCGGATCATCAACAACGGCTCGATCTCCGCGCACGTGCCGCGGCCGCGCTCCATCGCGTACACGGCGACCAAGCACGCGCTGACCGGCCTGACGAAGTCCCTCTCCCTGGACGGCCGCCCCTACCGGATCGCCTGCGGCCAGATCGACATCGGCAACGCGGCGACGGACATGACCGAGCGGATGCAGGCCGGGACCCTCCAGGCCAACGGCGAGTTGGCGCCCGAGCCGGTGATGGACGTGTCGGACGTGGCGCGGACGGTGCGTCACATGGCGGAGCTGCCGCTGGAGGCGAACGTCCAGTTCGCCACCGTGCTCGCGACGAACATGCCGTTCATCGGGCGGGGTTAGCGCCGAGGGCCTCGCCTGCCCCCTCAGCCCCTCGTGGCCGACCGTGACCCTTCGTTCACGGTCGGCCCGCATCTCCACAAACGGAATGGGAAATACCGCGTCAATTACGCGCATCAACCCCCGTATGCTCGGCGTGCCCTCCACGCGAACTGCACATTCAGAGCACACTCGGAGCACATCTTGCGCATACGTTCCGCGGCCCCGGCCGTCCTCGCCGCGGCCGCACTCGCGGCCCCTCTGCTCGCCGCGTCCCCCGCGACGGCGGCCGCACACCAGGGCGGACTGCACCTCGGGTACATCCAGTTCGACAGCCCGGGCCGGGACTCACGTTCCAACTCCTCGCTGAACGCCGAGTGGGTGAACATCCACAACAACTCGGGCTCGGCGGTCCAGCTCAAGGGCTACAAGCTCAAGGACAACACCGGCTACACGTACACCTTCGGCAGCTACAAGATCGGCGCGGGCAAGACGGTGAAGGTCCGCACCGGCAAGGGCACCAACGCGTCCGGCGTCCGCTACTGGGGTCGTGGCTCGTACGTCTGGAACAACACCAGCGACAAGGCCCGCCTCATCAAGCCGAGCGGTTCGCTCAAGGACTCCTGTTCCTGGACGAACAGCAACCCCGGCTACAAGAACTGCCACTGACGGCGCGTCCGCCACATCAGCTACACCTGCTACACCTGCTACACCTGCCACAGTGAATGGGGGAGGGGGCAGGGCAGCCGCTCCGTGACCACCGGCGGGGACCCGCGCACAGCCGCGGGAATGGCCGAGGCCACGGAACGGTTGCCCTGCGATACGTCCACAGGAGGACGGGTCACTCCCCCTCCTCACCCTCTTCCCCTCGCAGGATCCGCGCGACCTCCTCCGACTCCCCCGCGGTCAGCGGCCCGTACTCCAGCGCGCCCACGTTCCCCTCGACCTGCGCCACCGTCCGGAAACCCGGGACGGGCACGGCCAGCGGGCTCCGGGCCCAGAGCCAGGCGAGCGCGCCCTGCGCGAGAGTCCGTCCGCCGCCGGTAAGCACCGCACGCACCGCGTCCACCCGCCCCAGCCACTCGGGATCCGCGCCCCCGCCCGTCCCGAAGCCCGGCAGCCACGAGGGCGGCGCGCTGCGGATGTCCCCGGCCGCCGGCACGCGCCCGCCGCCGAACTTCCCCGTGAGCAGCCCCATCGCCAAGGGGCTGCGCAGCACGCTCGCCAGACCGAGCTCCGAGCAGAGCGCCAGCATCTCGGGGGCGTCCTGCAGCACATTGCACCGGTGCTGGATCGCCGTGCAGTGCGGGCCCTCGGCGAACAGCGCCGCCCTGGCGGGGTCGTCCGTACTCCACCCATAGGCCCGGACGAGCCCTTCGCGCACGAACTCCTCGCACGCGTCGCGCAGCCGCTCGGCGCTCTCGGGGTCCGCGTCGCCGATGTGCAGTTGGTAGAGGTCGACGTGATCCGTGCCGAGCCGCTTCAGCGAGGCGGTCAGCGCACGTCGTGCGTACGCGACCGAGTCGTCCGCGCCCCCGATCGCGGTCCGGGTCTCCTCGTCGAAGAGGTTCCCCCACTTCGTGGCGATGACGACGTCGTCCCGGCGCGCCCCCAGCGCGCGCCCCAGGACGCGCTCGCTGTGCCCGGTCCCGTAGTTGTCGGCGGTGTCGAAGAAGTTCACGCCGAGATCGACGGCCTTCCGGATCGCCCGCACCGACTCCTCGTCGTCGACGGCGCCCCAGCCGTACGGTTCACCGCCGGGGCCCGACCACTCGCCGCCGATGGCCCAGCAGCCGAGGCCGAGCGCACTCACCTCGATGCCGCTGCGCCCCAGTGTCCTGCGTGTCGTCTCCATGCCGGTGGACAGTAGGAGTTGAAGCGCACGCGAAGGCAAGACCTGACGCGGAACACGTCACGCGGGGGTGCTGTTCCAGGACGCACCTCAGGGGCTTCAGGCCTTGTCCATCAAGCCTTGGGCATCAGGCCTTGGGCATCAGGCCTTGGGCATCAGGCCTTGGGCATCAGGCCTTGGGCGTCAGGCCTGCCCCGTCTCGAACCGGGAGACCTTCCCGCCGTCGACGGTGAACAGCCACTTCGTCCGCATCTCGCCCCACGTGTCGTTGCGGTACGAGACGATCAGCGCGCGCCCGCCGTCCGCCTCGCTCTCCACCTCCATGTGGCCGTTGGAGGAGAAGATCTCGCGGTCCGCCCAGTCGGCGACGTCCCGGTCGGAGCCGTCGTCGGACATGGTCACGTCCGGTGTGAGGACGGCCCGGAACGCGGCCTCGTCGTGGGCGTTCACGGCGGTGACGAAGGCTTGGACCGTCGGGTCGGCGAGGCGGTTTACCTGGATGCTCATGCGCTCACCGTCACATCGCCCGCCCCGCCCCGCCACCGGACGGGGTCACCCGTACGGCCGCTCGAGCGGGGTGCACGGCGAAGCTCTGACGGACGGTGGGAGGTGACGAGCACCCGGCACCCATCCCAGGAGACAGCGCCATGACCCGTTCCTGCTTCGACCGACGTGACCTGGGCCTTCTGCTGCTCCGCGTCGGAACCGGCGGTGTCCTCGCCGCCCACGGCGCCCAGAAGCTCTTCGGCTGGTTCGGCGGCCACGGCATCGAGGGCACCGGCGCCTTCATGGAGTCCATCGGCTTCGCGCCCGGCAAGGCGAACGCCGTCATCGCCGGGCTCGCCGAGGCGGGCGGCGGCACGCTGCTCGCGCTGGGCCTCGCGACCCCCGCCGCCGGTTCCGCGGCGGCCGGCGCGATGGCCGGGGCGACCGCGGTGCACGCCCCCAACGGCTTCTTCAGCCAGGCCGGCGGCTACGAGTACCCGGCGTTCCTCGGCATGGTCGCCGCCACTCTCGCCGTCACGGGCCCCGGCGCCTACTCCCTCGACAGCTCGCTCGGCCACTCCTTCAACCGCAGCTGGATGGTGCCCGCGGCATTGGCGGGTACGGCGCTCGGCGTGCTCGTCTCGGTGGGCTCGCGGGCGAAGAACGTACGGGAGCGGGAGAGCGTCTCAGCACCGGACGAGACCTGACGGCCGCTTCACGGCGTACGTGATTGCCTGGCCCCCATGATTGTGTGGATCAACGGAAGCTTCGGCGCGGGCAAGACCACCACGTCCGACGAACTGGTCCGCCTGATCCCCGACGCCCGTCTCTTCGACGCCGAAGAGGTCGGCTACATGCTGCACCACGTCCTCGGCCCCCTCCAGGAGGAGGCCGACTTCCAGCACTGGCCGCCGTGGCGGGCCCTCGTCGTCGACACGGCCCGGCACCTGCTCGCGTACAAGGGCGGGACGCTGGTCATCCCGCAGACCGTCCTGGTCGAGGAGTACTGGGCGGAGTTGCGCGAGGGCCTGGACCAACTCGGCGTGCCCGTACGGCATTTCATCCTGCACACCGACTCCGCGACGCTGATCCGGCGCATCGAGTCCGACATCCCGGCGATCACCCCCTGGCGCCTCGGTCACGTCACTCCCTACGAGGAGGCGCTGCCGTGGCTGCGACGCGCGGGCGAGGTGATCGACACGACGGACACGTCGCCGGACGAGGTCGCCCGGCTCATCGCGGCGAAAGTCGCTGGTCGCGAGGGGAGTTGACCGGATAGCGTCCTCGGCCATGACCGAGTCCACCACGCAGAACCTGCCGCCCCGCCTCACCGGCCTGACCTTCCACGGGCCGCTCTCCGAGGCGCGGGCCGCTCGCCTCGTCGAGCGTGTCGCGCCGCGCGCCGGCTCCGTCCTCGATCTCGGCTGCGGCTGGGGCGAGTTGCTGCTCCGCGTCCTTGAGGCCGCCCCGGACGCCACCGGCGTGGGCGTCGATCTGTCGGCCGACGACCTGGCCAGGGGTCGCGCCGCCGCCAAGGAGCGCGGCCTGGCCGAGCGCGTCTCCTTCGTCGAGGAGTCCGCGACGGACACCGCCCGCGGCCCCGCCGACCTGGTGCTGTGCCTGGGGTCGAGCCACGCGCTCAGCTCCGCCGAACCGCCCGGCCACACCGAGGAGGCGCTGCGTGCCCTGCGCCGCCTGGTCAATCCCGGCGGCCGCGTCGTGCTCGGCGAGGGCTTCTGGCAGCGCGCGCCCACCTCCGAAGAACTCGCCGGGATGTGGCCGGGGGCCCACACCGGCGAACACCTCTTCCTCGGCGACCTCGTGGACGCGGCGATCGCAGCGGGCTTCCGCCCCCTGTGGGTGGAGACGGCGAGCGCGGAGGAGTGGGAGGACTTCGAGTCCGGCTACCGCACGGACGTGGAGGAATGGCTGGCCGGGAACCCCGGCCACCCGCTGGCCGCCGAGACCCGCGCGAAGGCCGACCGCCAGCGGTCCACCTGGCTGAGGGGCTACCGCCGGGTGCTCGGCCTCGCGTACCTGACCCTGGTGCCGGTGGCCTGAGGGCGGGCCACCGGGGTTCAGCCGTTTCCGCCGTCGAACCACGTCCGGGCCAGCGCGTCGAGCGTCGGCTCGGGCGGGGCGGGCAGTTCCCGCAGATACCAGGGCAGGCTGCTGTAGACGTGGAGCAAGGTGTGGGCGAGGAGTTCGCGCGGCTCGAAGGTGTGGCCGTAGGCCCGCATGAAGCGGCCGAGGAGTCCCGGCTCCGCGCGCGTGACGAAGAGCCCGACGCCCACGAAGTCGTACGCCCTGTCGCCGATCATGGCGGGCTCGAAGTCGAAGAGCCCGGTGAGCCCGAGCCGCCCCTCCCCCGGGGCGGGGCCGACCAGCAGGTGCTGGCGCATGAACTCGGTGTGCAGGAGTACGCGTGGCGCGTCGGCCCGCAGCGGCACGGCGTCCAGGAAGCCGGGGATCTGCTCCAGCCAGCTCTCCGGCAGCCCGCGCTCCCGCTGTCGCGCGAGGGCCCCGGCACGCTGCTTGTCGAGGAAGGCCCCCCAGTCGCCGGGCCCGAGCACGTCGGCGAGCGGCCCGGGGTCCAGGGCGTGCAGCGCGGCGAGCGCCTCACCGGCCTCGGTGACCAGACGCTCCCGGTCGGCACGCGGGATGCGCGGCCAGGCGGCGGCGAGGTCCTCGCCGGGCAGCCGGGACATCAGCACGTACCACCAGCCGTTCTCGTACGCCCCGGACGCGTGCACCCGAGGTGTGGGGACGGGCAGCCGGCCCTGAAGATGGCTCAACACCCGCTCCTCGACGAGGCCGTCGTCTGCGACGGCGCCGGGGAAGAGCTTCAGGACGAGGTCGTCCCCGACGGCGTAGACGGGCTGTGTCCCCTCCGTGAACCGGTCGAGGGGCGCTCCGGCGAGGCCGAGCCTGCGGCAGAGGTCCTCGACTCCGGGCCGCATCACGGCCTCGTCGGGGACGACGACGTCCCATTGCTCGTCGGTGTCCACGGTGGGCAGCATGATCGGCACAGTAGGAGGGGGGCCGGGCGGGCGGCAACGCATTTGTGGACGCCCACAACCCGGCACGCATCCTGCGACACCACCGGGCCGACCGGACACCGACCGCCCACCGACCGGAGACCGTTCGTAGACCGATCGGGCCCGGAGACCGTCCGAAGACCGATCGGGCCCGGAGACCGTCCGAAGACCGATCGGGCCCGGAGACCGTCCGAAGACCGATCGGGCACCGACCGAAGTCTGCCGCCCATCGACTTTCGGCCGCTCCCCCGCGGCCACCCGCACGCCTAGCGTCGGGGACATGACCAGCGAAGAGAGTCTCGGCCGCCCCGTCCCGCTCCGCAAGGACCGGACGACGGTCCTCGGTTACCCGCGCGGTGACCTGCTGACCATCATCATCGGCATGCCGGTCCTCGGCCTCCTGCTGGGCATCGCGCTGCCGCCGCTGGCCCGTTGGCTGACGGACCTGCCGGTGCTGCCCTGGCGGGACGGCATCACGTTCGTCGGCTCGCTGGACAGGCCGTGGCATACGGCGGTCGTGACGGGCGTCGGCCTGGTCGCCGGCCTCCTCCTCGCCGGCACGGATTTCGACGAGACCCTGAAGCTGCGCCTGACCGACCAGGAGCTGGTGACGGAGCAGCACGAACGGACGCGCACCGTCGAACGCGCCCGCGTCTCCGCGGTGTTCCTGGACGGCAAGGAACTGGTGGTCCTGGACGAGACGTCACGGGAAATCACCCGGGGCGTCCACAAGACGCCGGCCGCTGCCCTGGCCGGTGCGTTCCGCTCGCACGGCTACCCATGGCAGGACGCCGACCCGCACGCGGCCCTGTTCCACCGCTGGATCCCCGGCGCCCCCGGTCTGCCCGCCGAGGCACACGCCGTCCTCGCGGCACGGAAGGCCGCGCTGAAGAACAAGGCCGCGGAGGACGTCCGGGACCTCGCGGAGACGATGCAGGGTCTGGGGTACGTCGTACGGGACGAGGGCAAGGACCAGTACTGGCGCCCGCTGGCAGGGGAAGCCGACGGGCACCAGTAGACGACCGTCAGAAGGTGACCGTCAGAAGACGAACGGCCCGGGTGCCTGCGCGGACGTGGCGTTGCAGGTCACGCTGATCCCGAGGACCACGACCTGAAGCGACTTGCCCTCCAGGCTGTCACCGGTGGCGACGGTCCCGTCGAGCGGTCCGGTGGACACCTCGCCGCCCGCGGGAATGGCCGGGTTGGAGCTGCCGGTGAAGGTGGTGCTGTCCGTTCCGTTCTTGGTGAGCGTGAGCGTCGAGTCGACCGAGCCGGCCGCGATGTCGATGGGGGCGCTGATCGCCGAGGTGGAGACGCTGATGGTCGCGGCGGTCCCGTCCTGGGTGGCCTTGAGCGTCGCCGAGCCCGAGCCCCAGGTCCCGCAGTCGAACGAGATCGTGGCGGTCTCCGGGGTGACCGCGGTGGCGGCGGGTGCCATCACCATGGCCCCCACGGCGACCAGCCCGACGCCCAACGCCGACCCGGTGCCGAGCCTGCGGAGCCTGTCGAGCCTGTCGGCGCCGAATCTGCGCTGCGGCCTGCCTGTTGCGCGAATGTCATGCCTCATGGGGGGCCTGCCTTCAGGTGGGGGGAATGCGGGGGGAACTCAGGTGACCTGACCTGACCGACCTGACCTGACCTGATCTGAAGTGAAGTGAGCGAACCGAACTGACGGCCAGTCAGCACCCTCTACCGCATTGAGGCACGACTTACTGGAGGTAACAAGAGCGACCTGCACACTTGTTGACATGCTACGGCCAATTCCGGCCGCGCCCCGCGCCCGGCGCCCCGCGCCCCGCGGTGCCGTTCACGCGGGTGCAAAATGGCGATCATGACCTCGCCCCGGACGCCCCAGACCTACCAGCCGGTCCTCGACCGCATCGCGGCCGAGATCGAGAGGACGCCGAGGCGCGGCAGGCCCGCCGACTACATCCCGGCGCTCGCCGCCTGCGACCCGAGCCGGTTCGGCATGGCCGTCGCGGAGCCCGACGGCACGGTGTACGGGGTGGGCGACTGGCGGCAGTCGTTCTCCGCGCAGTCCATCACCAAGGTCTTCACCCTGGCGCTCGACCTGGCCCGCGAGGGCGACGCCCTATGGGACCACGTGGGCCGCGAGCCTTCCGGCAACCCCTTCAACTCGCTCGTGCAGCTGGAGTACGAGAACGGCATCCCGCGCAATCCCTTCATCAACGCGGGCGCGCTCGTCGTCACCGACCGCCTCCAGACCCAGACGGGCGACGCGGCGGACACCCTCCTGGACTTCCTGCGCGCGGAGAGCGGCAACGCCGGGCTCGCCATCAACGAGAGCGTCGCCGCCTCCGAGTCGGCGCACGGGGACCGCAACGCCGCGCTCGGCCACTTCATGGCGTCGTACGGAAACATCGCCAGCCCGGTCCCGGTCCTGCTCAACCAGTACTTCCGCCAGTGTTCCGTCGAGGCGTCCTGCGCCGACCTCGCCCTCGCCACCGGCTTCCTCGCCCGCCACGGCATCCGCGCCGACGGCACCCGCCTGCTCAGCCGCAGCCAGGCCAAGCAGGTCAACGCGATCATGCTCACCTGCGGGACGTACGACGCCGCCGGCGACTTCGCCTACCGCGTGGGCCTGCCCGGCAAGAGCGGCGTGGGCGGCGGCATCATCGCCGTGGTCCCCGGCCACTGCACGCTCTGCGTCTGGAGCCCGGGCCTGGACGAGCGGGGCAACTCGGTGTCGGGAGTGGCGGCACTGGACCGCTTCACGACACTGACGGGACTTTCGGTGTTCTGAGGCGCGACCGCGCATCGGCGGCGGACCGGCGGCAAGCCGGGCGGGGAACGGCCGTGGCCGGTCCCGGGCTTGAGCGGCAGACGAGTCGGGCTGTACGCCGGGGAAAGTGATCGCAGCGCTATGACCTGCACAAACACACAGGGCGGCCATCTGAGTGGCTACCTTGCTGGCTACGCAAGAGGCTCCTCTGCGTACCCCCTTCCGGCCCCGAGAGGGGTACTTCAGCCCAGGTTCAGACAGGCCGCCCGATGATTCCGGCTTGACCGACTCCCTAGTGGCCTGGTGCTCATTGCCAAACAGCGAATCGCACGGATTCAGTGAGTACGTGCGTCGCCGACCCCAGGTCTGCCAGGCGCCTCGCCAGGGTCGATTCGGCGAGCCTGGGTGGCAAAGCCTCCGCGAACTTCAGCCCCTTGACGGCCCGTTCATCGACTTCCGGCAGGCACAAATGGTCCTGGGCGTCGGCCGAAGCATGTCTCCAAGCGGCAAGGCTGAGGTCCTCTCGCAATCGGACCCAGCAGTCGTTGACCTGCTGGGCAGGTGCGGCAACCTCGGCCAGCGTGGCCGCCAGCGTGGCGTTCGCCCGGTGACCTGCCCATGTCCACCACTTCACGTATCCACCCGAGCCGCGGATGATCACCGTCCCTCCGGGATGTACCTCTTCCATGAAGTGCTCCCGTGCTTCGGCCAGGTACTTCTCGGCACGCGCGGTGAGGTCCACCGGCGGGTTCGCCCCAAGGAGCACCTCCCGTACCGCGCGCGTCAGCTCGAAGGAGATACCGAAGTCGAGCCCGGCACCGCTCCACTTCGCTCTGCCGCCGCCGTCAACGGGTTCGACGAAGCACCGCTTGCGCTTCCAGTCGATGTACGTGACCTGCCAGCTCCGGCCGGCCAGGAGCAACCGCCTCGGCCCGTCGATCCGTTCGGTGAGCAGACTCGGATCCGTCCTGCCGATCCGCGGCTCCGGCGGCGCGACGACGGGCTCCACCCAGCCACGCGACCACTGCATGAGAAGAGCCGCCGCGCCGAGGAGTCCACCGCGGTCCAGCGCTAGGAAAAGGCAGTTGCGTGACGTTCCGGCCCTGCGTCCTGTGCGCCCGAGCCGCCGCTCCAGGACCGCGAGCAGATGCCAGCCCCGGTCCTCCCCGGCGAATGCGTGCACCTCGTCGACGACCACGGCACGCAGTCCGGAGAAGAAGGACGTGTGATCGACGTTCGCGCTCACCAGCATCGCCTCGAGCGACTCTGGAGTGGTGAGCAGAACACGCACGTCGGCACGGGCGCGGGCTCGGCGGCTCGGAACAGTTCCGCCGCCGACAGCCCATCCGCTGTCCGACATCAATGACCCCGTCCATTGCCCGTTGCCCTGCGGTACCGATGCCGCGTCTCTCCTACGCACGGGCAGTGCCGCTCTCTTGTCGCCGCACAGGCCAGGCGGCACTGAATGTTCCAGTTCAGGCCTTCCACATGCGTGACGCAGGATGCTGGGACTATGCCCGGTCAGATATCACCCGGCTCTTTGGGAGGGGCACCGGCGGACCCAGTGGCTGGCGAAGGTCTCCCGCTCACGGGCCCCGCTTTTATCCGATCCGGAACCAGGCTAGCCAGCATGGCCCGAGTCTCGGGATCAGTTGAATAGAGGACGGTCCCGACCATCCCCCGCGTGAGTAGCACTTTATATGTATTTCGAATAAGGTGACCGAAGGTTTCCGGATCCGCCTTTTTAACGGTGTAATCCTTGCTCTCCCCAGGGACAGAAAGCCACTTATTCCCGCGCCACACCAAGTCGGGACCGAAGATCATTCCGTTCCAGGCGTACTCGAACCCTTGGGCCGTGTAAATGCACCCGACCTGTCCGAATCCTGACGGATCAGTGGCCCACAGCGAGGAAACCGGTACCCCTCTCACGGGCTGCTCACCTCTAAGATTCCAGGGTCTGCGCCATTCTCCAATAACTACGTCGTCGACGAGACTGCCATCGATCCGTGGATCGCTCCAATTCCAGCAGAACCCTGCCGTCATACGCGAGGTGTATCCGAATTCCTGCTGGCCGCTTAGGTAATTCTCCATCCACTGGGGCGATTCAGCGACGAGCAACTCGAAATCTTCCTCGGGCTGCCATTGAATCGGACCACCGGGCTCAAGGCCGAGAAGACGGAGAACCCAATATTCGTAGGCACGGCTCCCGCCGCACCGGAACTGGTTATTGAGATCGACATGGCGAACGATGCACCCGCGCGCGTGAGCAGCCTCATCGATGGTCTCGACACTTCCCATCTCCCCGGGCCTTACGACCTGATGCTCGTCGATCAAGAAGACAGGGACCCTGGCTGCGTCGATGAGTTCCTCCACTTGGCCTCGACCGCTCCGATGCCCGGCGTACGCGCCCTGCTTCGTAGACCGCTGGCGAAGGCGATGGGCTTCATCGCAGATCAAGACGTCCAGCCCGTTTCGTTCAGCACTTGTGAAGTCGAAGAAGTATCGGAAGAGCTTTGAAATTCTGCTGTTCTTACTGCCAACGACGTGCCGGAGAGTGGTAGTGAAGGACTTGGATCCGGTGGCGTGGACAACGCTCCTCCCATTCCTCCCGAGGTATCCCATCAGGTGTAACGCAATGACGCTCTTACCCGAACCAGGACCCCCGGATATCACTATGACCTCCTTCTGGTCTGACTGTCGCGACAGGTCCGCCGCCCGCTTCACCAAACGAGCCGCCACCTCTTGCTCATCCATCAGGATAAACTCGCCGCCGTCGATTATCTCGGCAGCAGCGGCACGCATCAATTGACGACCGGGAGCATGGGGGCTATTCAGGAGGTAGTCAGCCTCTGGCGAACCATCCAGGGCAGAAAGACGGGTCTGCAGATATTTGATAAGTTCTCCGCGGGATGCATCCGTGAAGAGTTGGGCCTTCGCGTCTGGTAATTTAAATAGTTCACTGACATCCCGATCGGCTGCGTAGTGCAGATAGGCTACGCCCGCGACGGCATCCTCCTGATCACTCAGCACATTGGTGAAGTCCTGCAGGTAATCGCAGTAGCGGCGCACCTGAGTCACGGGATGTAGAACTGGTGGTCGATTTTCCATTCTCGCCACTAAACATAAATCGTCAGTGCCAGGAACGAGACGTGCTTCGCTCCACTGCTTGAGTTCGACGATGACGTAGGACGGTCTGCCCGTCGCGGGGTGGGAACCGGCAAGGACGATATCTGCGCGCAGGCTGGTAAGGGGTAATCGGTGCTCGACCAGTACCTCGATGCCATCAAGCCCGGCATCGCACAGAACCTCTGCCAGGGCCGGGAGACTGCTCTCCCACGAGCGGCGTTCACTGGACGACGGGTTCTGACAGAGCACGGAGCGGTATTTCTGGGCAAGCCGCTCAAAGAGGGCTCCGTCACTGCACTGATCGAACAGCGCACGTGCGGACATACGAAGAAGAGGCACGGGAAATCCCCACAAGGGCGGTGGACTCGAAGGCACGAGGGCTAGCGGGACTTGCCCCGGAAACCCCGAAGGTGCATCTGGGCAGTCAGGCGAGCGGTAGGCGGTACTCGAAACTGCGCGGCCTCAGGTCCGCCTCAGCCGGCGCCCAGTCATGGAGGTGCAACACCCTGCCGCCACTCGCTGTGTAGTTGTCGGACCGCAAGTCCACCTTGATGTCACTGGCCACAAATAGGTCCACGGTGTTCTGCGGGTCCCGGGCATGCTCAACCTCGTTGATTGTCAGGTCGACACTTGTGGCCGCGCCCGTTGTCCCCTTCACCTCTACGCGGCGCTCTTCCTTGCCACGCGTGCAGTGGAGGTCGTACGGCTTGCCAAGGCGTTCGACCATCCAGCCCTCCCCCTCGTAGTGAGCGACTGCCATGTCCTCCGCGTGCAGTTCGATGGCCTTGCGCTTCTTGGGGTCGGAGACGAAGCCCGCTCCACCGGAGGGCCGCTTCGATTGCTTGGGCAGCTTCACCTGCTCCGCGGTGAACCCGGGCGTGTGGTTCAGGGCCACCGTCTGCTGTTGGGACCAGTTGGCTGGGATTCCGGCCTCATCGAGCAACGGCTGCGGATCCATGTCGACGACCATGCCTATGCCTCGTTGAGTCCCCGAAACACGTATGGCGTCACTGGCGGCCATTCCAAGCGGCCCGTCCTCATCCAGACGGACGTCGTGGAGCACAGCCAATGGCTCGATGCCGAAGCGCACCGGGTACTTGATGGCGTTTTCGGCTTCCTCGTCCGGCCAGTGAGGGGCTTCTGCCTCGTAGAAGTTCTCACGTACTTCGAACAGGTACAGAGTGATCTTCTTGGCACTCCATACGTCGAGTTGTACGCGCGGGCCCACTCCCGTGGCCAGCACGGCGAAGCGCGGGCGCGCGGACCGGTACTCGGGCTTCCACGCAGGGAACCCCCACGACCGGGTTTCGATCCCGTACTGCAGGTTGCGCTGCGTTCCGGACGATTGACCTACGTGGACCATCACGAACGAGGCTGCCCGAGAGGGACTGTGGAGGGGAGCAGGGGCGTCGTCCTTGCGGCTGTTCTCGTGCCTCACCAAGTGCCTTCCTCCGTGACCGCCTACCTCTGCGCCGATCCCAAACGATCGACTGAGGCCATGACCATGCCACAGAACAGTCAGATTTTCATACAAATAAAGCCAACGGTAGGCGAGTTGGCAGCACTGATCAGACACAGAGCGGGAGGACACCTCGCCTCAGCGCTCTACCTATGCGCGCTCAAGGCGCGCTGTTCAACAAAGTGACGCGGCGCGTCCACACACGCTCAGCAACTCGGACCTCGAAGGCGTATTAAGACGATGTCCTAAGTGGTGATCGTTCGGTTAGCCTCTTTATGGGGCGGGCAACGTGGAGTTGGCCTTCCGGACAGCTTGTGGGAGCTCACCAGGCAGCGGCGACGCCGGGCAACGACCAAAGCGCACAGAGACCGAACCCACAGGGCGTCGAGGTCGACGCCCCGACACTCGCCAGCCCCCTCCAGCGACTCGGCAACATCACTCATCGAGGCCATCCCAGGCCCCGCGCCAAATGCACAACGTGTGCACGCCTCCACGGGAACTTTCGGGAAGTCGCAGCTAGAGGAGGTATGTGTCCAGACACGACAAAAGGCCCCGACCAAGCATAAGGCCAGGTCAGAGCTATAGCGGCAGACGAGTCGGGCTGTACGCCGGGTTCTGTCGCCCGGTCGCCTCGCGGCGGCCGGGGAGACGGCCATCCATCTAGGGTCCGCATTGCTGCGGACCTCGTGCGGTCTACCCGCGGACTCGGGCGGGCAGCCCTCGATCATCCGCGCAGGGCCCTGTCTCCAGGGCCCCTCTTGACCTTGCTCCAGGTGGGGTTTACCTAGCCGCCTGAGTCACCTCAGGCGCTGGTGGTCTCTTACACCACCGTTTCACCCTTACCGGCGGCCGAAGCCTCCGGCGGTCTGTTTTCTGTGGCACTGTCCCGCGGGTCACCCCGGGTGGCCGTTAGCCACCACCTTGCCCTGTGGAGCCCGGACGTTCCTCGGGAAGATTCCCTGGTGAGGGAAGCTTCACGCGGCCGTCCGCCCGGCTCGTCTGCCGTGCCGACCATGCTACCCGCCGGGTGCCGCAGCTCCGGCCCCGCGGACCCTCAGTCGAACTCCGCCGTCTCCAGCTCGAAGCCGAACGGCTCGGGGAGGGCCACCGCCTTGCCGAAGGGGAGGGTGCAGTGCTGGCGGTAGTCGTCCCCCTCCGGGTCGCTGAACAGCGTCAGCGAGGAGCCCTCACGGTCGATGAGCAGGTAGAGCGGAATGCCGCCGCGGGCGTAGCAGCGGCGCTTTGCTTCGCGGTCCGCCTGCGGCTTGGTGGACGTCACCTCGACCACCAGGGCCACGCCTTCACAGGGCATCCAGGGCTCGGCGCCACGGAAGAGGCGGAGTTCTGTGGGGGCGAATGTGCCGTCCGGGATGGCGTGGTTCTTCGGACAGGCACCCCCGCTCTTCAGCTTCAGCCCCTTGTTCCCGGAGTAGTCCATATCGGTCCTGGAGCGCCTGATCACTTGCTTCATGATCAGGTTGATGCAGTCCTCGTGGTCCCCGTCCGGCGGCGGCGTCACGACGATTTCCCCCTCGATCAGCTCCGCCCGGAAACCCTCCGGGGTGTCCAGCGCGAGGAAACCCTCCAGGAGGACCTCTGCCTGCGTGAGCGGCTCGTGTGCCATGGCAGTCATGTCACGCCCCTTCCTCGGTCGCTCGCCAGACTGGGACATCGCTTGATCCGCCGTCCAAGAGATCGGGAGTTGTTCCCTCGATCGTGGCACAGGAACACGCGCGGGCGGCAGGCTTCGCCCGCCCGGCGGGTCCTGGGCCGTCGTTGCTTGACCTTGCCGCAGCGTCAACGTTTCTACTGGGCTCATGAACGGGATGAGAGCGGCCTCGTGAACGGGGCGGGCGGGATGCGGATCGGCGAGCTCGCCGGGATCGTCGGGGTGACCACACGGGCGATCAGGCACTATCACCACCTCGGGCTGCTGCCCGAGCCCGAGCGCCGGGCCAACGGCTATCGGGAGTACGGGCTGCGCCACGCCGTCGTACTCGCGCGGATCCGGCGGCTGACCGAGCTGGGGCTCGGGCTCGCCGAGGTGCGGGACGTGCTCGCGGACGACGCGGGGCGTGAACTGGCCGAGGTGCTCGCCGAGCTGGACACGGACCTCGCGCGGCAGGAGAGCGCGATCCGCGAGCGGCGGGAGCGGCTGCGGGTGCTGTTGGACGACGCGGAGCACGGGCGGTTGTCCGCCGAGGGGCCCGTCTCGCCTCAACTGGGCGAATTCTTCGCCGAGATGGCCCGTTCCGACGCCGGCCGCGAGGGCCCCGAGTCCGCAATGGCCGCGAAGGACCGGGAACTGCTCGCCCTGATCGACACGACGGCGCCCCCGGAGGACCGCGACAGGTTCATGGCCGCGCTGCACCCCGCGCTGTCCACCCCGGACGCGGTGGAGCGCGCGCACGAGGTGTACGCGCTGCTCGACGCCCTGGCCGACGCCGACCTCGCCGATCCGCGTACGCAGGCTGCCGTGGACGAGGCGGCGCAGGCGCTCGCCGCGGCGCTGCCCGACTCGCTCCTGGAGCAGCTGGGCACCGAGGGCGTGCAGGCGGTGGCCGACGGGCGGGGTCGCGGCGACGACCGGTTCCTGGAAGCCTTCTTCTCCGACTTCTCCCCCGCCCAGGCCGAGGCCGTGCGCCGTGGGATGCGGCTGCTCCTGGAACGGGGTGCGCGATGACGAGGCTCGTGCGGACGCTCGCCTGGGTCGTCGTACCCCTCGAACTCGTCCTTGTCGTATGCCTGTTGGCGGGGCCGGTGATCCCCGCGCACGCACTGGTCGGCATGGAGGCGGTGGCCCTGGCGCTGCTGCTCGTCGAGTGCGCGGGGCTCCTGATCGTGTACCGGCGGGGCGGGCGCGCGGCGGTCAGGGACGTCGTGCCGGAGCCGGTGCGGCGGATCGTCGGGCACGAGGTGCGGGCGCTGTCGAGCCTGGTGCTGTGGGTGGCGCGGCGGCGGCACGGGGTGCGGGAGGGGGATCTCGCTTTCGGGCACGCCCGGGATCAGGCCGCGATGCTCTACGGCTTCGTGTTCGTCTCCGTCGTGGAGACCATCGGGCTCGCCCTACTGCTGCGGAACTGGCCCACGCTCCACGCGATCACCCTCGTCATCGACGTCTACGGCGTGATCCTGATGCTCGGCATCCACGCCGCCTCCGTGACCCGGCCGCACGTGCTGTCCGCCGACGCACTCCGCGTACGCCACGGCGCCCACCGGGACGTGACGATACCGCTGGAGCGGATCGCCGCCGTGCGCGGTGAGCGGCGCTTCACGCACGAGGCCGCCGACGGGGTGCTCAACATTCCCGTCGCCGCGCAGACCTCCCTCACGCTGGAGCTGACGGAGCCCGTCATGGCGGTCGGTTTCCTTGGTGGGCGCAGGCCGGTGACGACGGTACGGCTGCACTCCGACGAGCCGGCGAAGCTGCGAGCCGCGCTGGGGCGGGCCCTGGAGCTCACGCAGGCGCGAACCGCACCTTCGCCGCCCCTGGATCGGCCTGCGTGAGCCACACCCGCAGCCGCTCCCCCAGCGGCAGGCCGCCGGTGCCGCCCTCGATGCGGGCGACGATCGCGGGGTCGGTCAACTGGACCGTCCCGACGGCGGGTTCACGCTCATGGACGTCCACCACCACCGCGTCGAAGAGCTCGCCCACCCGGTCCTTGAGCAGCGCGGCCTCGACGAGGTCCACGCACTCGCGCTCCACGGTGTTGGCGCGCCGCGTCCCGTCCGCCATCTCCTTGGGCAGCTCGGGCAGCGCGGCGAGCACCCACTCGGGCGGTTCGTCACCGGCGACCGCGGCCAGGCACAGCTCGGAGGCGTAGCGGTCGACGAGGCGGCGCAGCGGGGCGGTGCAGTGGGCGTAGGGGGCGGCGACGGCGGCGTGGGTGGTCAGCTCGGGGACGTCGCCGCCGCTGAACGCGGTGTATCCGGCGCCGCGCAGCAGCGTGGTGCACTCCTGGAGGAACGCGGCGTGGTGGGGCAGGCGCGGGTCCAGGGAGCGGACGAGTTCGGCGTACGGGACGTGGTGCGGCCAGTCGACGTCCAGGGCCTTCGCGGTGCGGCGCAGGCGGCCGACGGCGCCGTCGGGGGCTGTGGGCAGGGTGCGCAGGATGCCGGCGCCCGACCGGATCATCAGCTCGGCGGCTGCCATGCCGGTGAGGAGGGAGATCTGGGCGTTCCATCCGTCTGCGGGCAGCGGGGCGCGGAAGCCGAGTTCGTACGTGCCGCCGCGCTCGACGATCTCCTGTTCGGGCACGTTGAGGGAGATGCCGCCCCGCTCGACCTCCAGCCGTTCGCGCAGCCGGCCGATGTCGGCGAGCAGCGCGAGCGGCTCCTCCGCGGTGCCGCCATCGATGGCCTGCTGCACGCCCTCGTAGTCGACCTTGGCGCGGCTGCGTACGAGAGCTCGGCGCACGTCGGTGGAGACGGCGCGTCCCTCCTCGTCGAGGTCGATCGTCCAGAGGGCGGCCGGGCAGTCCTGCCCCGGGAGCAGACTGGCCGCGCCCTCGCTCAGCGTGGTGGGGTGCAGGGGCACCTTCTCGTCGGGGAAGTAGAGGGTGGTGACGCGCCGGTGGGCCTCCGCGTCGAGCGGCCCACCGGGCGTGACGTACGCGGCGACGTCCGCGATGGCGTACCGCACCCGGAATCCGCCGCCGTCGCGCCGGGCGAGGTGCATCGCCTGGTCGAGGTCGACGGAGGCGGGCGGGTCGATGGTGAACAGGGGGATGTCGGTCGCGTCGTGCGCCGGAAGCCGTGGAGAGGCGAGGGCCCGCTCGGCATCGGCCAGGACGTCCGCGGGAAATCCCTCGGGCACGTCCAACTTCGTACGCAGCTCACGCAGCACACCCCACAGGGGAGCTTCGGCTGCGCCGGTCACGCGGAGATGACGACGGGGCATGGGTCGAGCGTAGGCGGGGAGGGGCGAGGCGGCACGGTGAAGGGGTCACGTCCGGGGGCGGGACCTGCGCTGCCGGGTCTGGGTGGCCGGGACACCCGCCGGGAAACGGCAAAGGCCAGCGCCATCGCCGGACGCAGCCACGACGGTCAGCCCGCCGCAGGCACGGGCGGGCGGGGGCCTCCGCTGCCGGGTACTCGGCCGGGTGGCCGGGAGACCGCCGGGAACGGCGAAGGCCAGCACCATCGCCGGACGCAGGCACGGGCGGGCGGGGGCCTCCGCTGCCGGGTACTCGGCCGGGTGGCCGGGAGACCCGCCAGGAAGCGGCGAAGGTCAGCGCCGTCGCCGCAGCCACAACGCCCCGCCCGCCGCAGGCGCAGGCGCTCGACGTTTCCGGTGACGATTACCCTGGCGCAGGGCCCGCACCCCCACCCGTTGCCCTCCGAAGGAGAACCAGACCCATGCTCGTCCTGTTGCCGCCCTCCGAAGGCAAGGCGTCCTCCGGCCGTGGCGCCCCCCTGAAGCCGGAGTCGCTCTCCCTGCCGGCGCTCGCGGACGCGCGGCAGGCGGTGCTCGACGAGTTGGTCGACCTCTGCGTGGCGGACGAGGAGAAGGCCCGTGACGTACTCGGTCTGAGCGAGGGCCTGCGCGGCGAGGTCGCGAAGAACGCCGAGCTGCGCACGGCGGGCGCGCGCCCCGCGGGCGAGATCTACACGGGTGTCCTGTACGACGCGCTGGGCCTCGCCACGCTGGACGCCGCCGCCAAGCGCCGTGCGGCACGGTCGCTGCTCGTCTTCTCCGGGCTGTGGGGCGCCGTCGGCGTCACCGACCGCATCCCCTCCTACCGCTGCTCGATGGGCGTGAAGCTGCCCGGCCTCGGCGCGCTGGGCGCCTACTGGCGTACGCCGATGGCCTCGGCGATGCCCGAGGCGGCGGGCGACGGGCTCGTACTGGACCTGCGTTCGTCGGCGTACGCGGCCGCGTGGAAGCCGAAGGGCGAGGTCGCGGACCGGACGGCGACGGTAAGGGTGCTGCACGCGCAGATGGTCGACGGCGTCGAGAAGCGGTCCGTCGTCTCGCACTTCAACAAGGCGACCAAGGGGCGGATCGTCCGCTCCCTGCTCGAGACTGGCACCCAGCCGAAGAACCCGGCCGAGCTGGTCGAGGCGCTGCGGGACCTCGGGCACGTGGTGGAGGCCGAGGCTCCCTCGAAGGCGGGCAAGGCGTGGGCGCTCGACGTGGTGGTTCGGGAGATTCACTAGCCCGGCCGCCTAGTGGTTGCAGCATGCGCAACACCCTTTGCGCATGCTGCGTGACGCGAGGCAGGATGCTCCCATGACTTCCCCCTCCCCCTCCGCCTCCTCCGCCGCGGCTTCCGGCTCCGTGCTCGATCTCGCTCCCGTCGTCCCCGTAGTCGTCGTGGAGGACGTCGCCGACGCCGTGCCGCTGGCGCGCGCGCTGGTGGCGGGCGGGCTGCCCGCGATCGAGGTGACGCTGCGTACGCCAGCCGCGCTCGACGCGATCCGGGCCATCGCGGCGGAGGTGCCGGACGCGGTGGTCGGTGCCGGCACCGTCATCTCGCCCCAAGGCGTCGCGGAGTCCGTCGACGCCGGGGCCCGCTTCCTGGTCAGCCCGGGGTGGACCGACACGCTGCTCGCCGCGATGAAGGCGTCCGGGGTGCCGTTCCTGCCGGGGGTCTCAACGACTTCCGAGGTGGTGGCCCTGCTGGAGCGCGGGGTGCACGAGATGAAGTTCTTCCCGGCGGAGGCGGCCGGTGGTACGGCCTATCTCAAGTCGCTCGGTGGTCCGCTGCCGCAGGCCCGCTTCTGCCCGACGGGCGGCATCGGCCTAGCCTCCGCGCCGTCGTACCTCGCCCTGCCGAACGTCGGTTGCGTGGGCGGCAGTTGGATGCTTCCCGCTGACGCGGTCTCGGCGAAGGACTGGCCTCGCGTCGAGGCCTTGGCGCGGGAGGCGGCTTCCCTCCGATGAGTCGGGCCGGGGGCCTTGTGCATGTGCCCCGCCGCGGGGTGCGGGTCGGTGGGGGCCGCGATCGCGCCGTTCCCCGCGCCCCTCATGGGGCACGAAACCGCATCCCGGCGCTGACACCTGCGGGTGCACCGTGGCCGATCGCGCCGTTCCCCGCGCCCCTTACGGGGCGCACGGCACCGCGCCCGTAAGGGGCGCGGGGAACTGCGCGACCAGCCCCCACCGGCCCGCGGGAAACCATGACGGCACGCCCGCTAAGGGGCGCGAGGAACTGCGCGGCCGGCCCCCACCGACCCACAGGCGAGACGAGGCAAGGCATGGCAAGGCATGGCAAGCCCTACCGCAGGTGCGACGTGTCGTTCAGTAGGCGGACCGACGCGTTGCCGTCGGTGTAGTACGCCACCGCCGAGACCGACGCCGCCGAGAGTTCCATGCGGAACAGGGACTCCGGCGGGGCACCCAGGGCCAGGCGGACCAGTGTCTTGATCGGGGTGACATGCGTGACCAGGAGCACCGTGCGGCCCGCGTACTCCGCGGCGAGGCGGTCCCGGGCCGCGGACACCCGGCGGGCCACCGCGGAGAAGGACTCCCCGCCGGGCGGCGCGGCATCAGGAGAGGCGAGCCACGCGTCCAGCTCCTCGGGCCCGCGCGACCGCACCTCACCGAAGGTGAGGCCCTCCCAGGCCCCGAAGTCCGTCTCGCGCAGCCCCTCGTCGACGCGTACGTCGAGGCCGAGGCGGGCGGCGACTGCCTGCGCGGTCTCCTGGCACCGCTTCAGCGGCGAGGAGACGATGGCCTGGATCGTGCCCCGCGCAGCGAACGCGGCCGCCGCACGCTCGGCCTGTTCCCGGCCCACCTCGGAGAGGGAGGGATCCGAACCGCCACTGCCGGAGAAGCGTTTCTGGGGCGTCAGCGCGGTCTCCCCGTGCCGCAGCAGCACGAAGGTCGCGGGGGCGCCCAGGTCAGCGGGCGCCGCCCAGCCGACGGGTGGTGCCTGCGCGGCCACGTTGCCCGCGGCTCGGGCGTCCACGTCCGCCCCTGCCTCGGGAACGGGTTCCGGCACCTGCGCCTGCGCCGCAGAACGCGCGGCCCGCGCGTCAAGATCCGCCGTCGAGTCCGAGGCCGACCACTGTTCGCCCCGCTTGCCCGCGTCCATCGCCTCGTTGGCGAGCCGGTCCGCGTGCTTGTTCTGCGCGCGCGGGATCCACTCGTACGTCACCCGGTCCGGCGGGAAGACCCGCGCGGCCTCGGCGGCGAGCGGCTTCATGTCCGGGTGCTTGATCTTCCAGCGGCCCGACATCTGCTCGACGACGAGCTTGGAGTCCATCCGGACATGGACCGAGGCGTCCGGGTCCAGGGCGTGTGCCGCCTTCAGGCCGGCCACCAGGCCCTTGTACTCGGCGACGTTGTTCGTCGCGACGCCGATGTACTCGGCGGCCTCCGTCAGGGTTACCCCCGTGGCCGCGTCGATGACGACCGAGCCGTAGCCCGCGGGACCCGGGTTGCCCCGTGACCCGCCGTCGGCCTCGACGATGAACTCCCGCACGGGCAGGGCTCCCTGGATCTAGATGCCGGACTCGGACGTGCGGACCAGGATGCGGCTGCAGTTCTCGCAGCGCACGACCGTGTCGGGGGACGCCGCCTTCACCTCGTTGACCCCGGTGATGTCCAGCTCGATGCGGCAGCCCTCGCAGCGCCGCTGGTAGAGCTTGGCCGCGCCGATGCCACCCTCCTTGGCGCGCAGCTTGTCGTAGAGCTTGAGCAGGTCGGCCGGGACCGAACCCGCCACGACCTCGCGCTCCTTGGTGACCGTGGCGGCCTCGCCGTCGATCTCCTCGAAGGCCGCGTCACGGCGGGCGGTCGCGTCGTCGATCTTCGCCTGGACCGAGGAGACACGTTCCGCCAGCTCGGAGACCCGCTCCTGGGCGGACTCGCGGCGCTCCATGACCTCGAGGACGACGTCCTCCAGGTCACCCTGGCGCTTGGCGAGGGACGCGATCTCGCGCTGGAGGTTCTCCAGGTCCTTGGGGGACGTCACGGCGCCCGAGTCCAGGCGCTGCTGGTCGCGGTTGGCGCGCTGGCGCACCTGGTCGACGTCCTGCTCCGCCTTGGTCTGCTCGCGGGCGCAGTCGCTCTCCTCGGTCGTCGAGGCGACGTGCAGGTCGCGCAGCTGCGCGATGTCCTTGTTCAGCGACTCGATCTCGGCGTGCTCGGGCAGGGACTTCTTCCGGTGCGCCAGCTGCTGGAGGCGTACGTCGAGTGCCTGGACGTCGAGGAGTCGGATCTGGTCGGCGGGCGCGGCGTTAATTGGGGTCTCCTGTTGTGTCGGTAGTCGAGGCCGCGTGGGCGGTCCAGGGGTCGGTGACCGTCTTGGAGACGTGGACGCGAAGTCCCCATCCGTGACGGTCGGAGATCTGATCGAGCTGCGTCGCCGCCAGTTCGCACCACGGCCACTCGGTGGCCCAGTGCGCGGCGTCGAGAAGCGCGAGCGGAGTCTGTGCGCGGGCCTCCGACACCGGGTGGTGGCGCAGGTCCGCGGTGACGAAGGCGTCCACGCCCGACGCGCGTACGTCGTCGAAGAGGCTGTCGCCGGAGCCGCCGCTGACCGCGAGGGTCCGGACGAGCTGCTCCGGGTCGCCCGCGACGCGGATGCCCTGCGCGGTGGCGGGCAGCCGCTCGGCAGCGCGGGCGGCGAGTTCGCGGAGCGTCAGCGGGTGTTCGAGCTCGCAGATCCGGCCGAGGCCCCGGCGGCCGTGCGCATCGGCGGGGTCCGGTACGAGGGGGCGGACGATCCGGAGGTCGAGCGCGCCGGCGAGGGCGTCGGAGACGCCGGGGTCGGCGCGGTCCGCGTTCGTGTGCGCGACGTGCAGCGCCACGTCGTTCTTGATGAGGTCGTGGACGACCCGGCCCTTGAAGGTGGCGGCCGAGACCGTCGTCGTGCCGCGCAGGTAGAGCGGGTGGTGCGTGACCAGGAGCTGGGCACCCAGCTTCACCGCTTCGTCGACGATCTCCTGGACGGGGTCGACGGCGAACAGGACCCGGGAGACCTCCGCGTCGGGGTCGCCGCAGACCGTGCCGACCGCATCCCAGCTCTCGGCGAGTTCGGCGGGCCACAGGACGTCGAGGGCGGCGATGACTTCAGACAGACGGGGCACGGAGAAAGGCTACCTTCCCGCTGCGCTCGGCATGTCGTACGTCACGCACCGCTACGGACTGCTACTGAGCGCCCGTCCGCGGCTCTCTTGTGGCTGAGCGCGCAGTTCCCCGCGCCCCTTACGAGGCCAGGGTGGACCTGAGGTCGTCAAGGACCGAGTTCGCCGCCGTCACGCCGAGGCCCAGGTACCAGGTCTCGTCCGGGACGTTCTTGGCCCGGCCCTTCTTCACCGCGTCCAGCTTCTTCCACAGGGGGTTCTTCTCGGCCTCGGAGCGGCCGGTCTTCTTCGCGTCGCCGTAGACACCCGTGAAGATCCAGTCGGCGTCGGCCTCGTCGATCTTCTCGGTGCTGATCTCCGTGGCGAGGTCGTTGACCTGCTGGTTCTTGGGGCGGGGCAGGCCGGTGTCGTCGAGGATCGTGCCGATGAAGGACGCCTTCGCGTAGAGGCGTACGCGGTCCGGCATGTAGCGGAGCATCGTGATCGTCGGCTTGTCGTCGCCGAGGTCGCGGCCCAGGGACCTCGCCTTCTCCTCGTACGCGGCCAGCTCCTTCTTCGCCTTGGCCGTCTTGTCCAGCGCGGCGGCGTTCAGGAGGTAGTTCTCCTTCCACGTGAAGCCGGGGCGGATGGAGAAGACGGTCGGGGCGATCTTGGAGAGCTGCGGGTAGAGCTTGGCCGCGCGCAGTTCGCTGCCCAGGATCAGGTCCGGCTTCAGGTTCGCGATCGCCTCCAGGTTGAGGGCGTTGATCGTGCCCACGTCCTTGGGGTGGCCCGCGTCCTTCTTCAGGTAGCCGGGGATGCCGTCGTCGCCCTCGGTGGGGGCGTAGCCGACGGGCTTGATGCCGAGCGAGACGACGTTGTCGAGCTCGCCGACGTCGAGGACGACGACCCGCTCGGGCCGCGTCGTCAGCTCGGTCTTGCCGCGTGCGTGCGTGATGGTGCGCGGGAACTCGCCCGGCTTCGCCTTGGTGCCCATCTTCGCGGTCTGCTCGGCGGCCTTGGAGAAGTCCTCGCCACCCTGGGCGACGGCCTTGCTGCCGGTGCCGTCGCCGGACTTGCCGGAGCCCTCGCCGGACCCGCAGGCCGCGAGGGAGAGCGCACCGGCCGCGGCCAGGGCGATGGCGGCGGTGGCCCGGTGGCGGCGGGGACGTCCGGACCGTGAGGACCGTGGGGACCGTGGGGAGGGGGAAAGCGGTGCCATCGGTGCTCCAGGCTCCAGGGGGTGTGCTGCTGCCGCTTCCGCAGGCCCGCAATCACTTAGGTCGCCCTTACCTTAAGCGCGTCCTCCTCACCCTGCACAACCACCCCCGCCCCCTCAGGCGAATCGGTACATCGCCACCCTTCTGTGTGAAGCGGGCGCCCACAGGTGCCACGGCAGCGCGTGCGAAAACTAGCTTCATGGCCCGGAGGTTCCCCCATGACAGCGCCCACGCTTGAGCCCGAACCCATGACCGCGCCGATCTCCGCCCCGGCGCCCGCGACACCCCCGGTGATCACCGCCGACGGCGCGTACGCCGCCCGTCTCGCCCTCGACGGCGGCTCCTGGTTCCCCGAGCGCTGGACCCTCGACTCCCCCGAGCCGTACACGGTGCCGCTGCCCGGCAACCAGCCCGAGGAGCCCGGCACCGAGGTGCTCCCGATGCCCGACGGCCGGGTCCTGATCCACCGCGTCGTCGACGGCCGGCACGTCTTCGCGCTCCTGTACCCGACGGGGCCGGAGACCGGCGAGATCCCGCTGGGCGCCGTGGAGTGCGGCGAGTCCCGGCTGACGCTGCTCCCGCCCTCACCGGCGGCCGGTCACGCGTACGCACTCGCGGTGGGCGCCGGGTCGACCGCCCTGTGGCTCGTGGCGGGCGGCGCCTTCGGTCCCGAGCACGTCGCGGAGATCCCCGGGCACTGTTCGGGCGGGGTCTGGCTGGACGGGGAAGGCCGGATGCTGGCCCTGGACCGGGAGGTGGGCGGCCGGGTGAAGGCCGTGGCGGTGGACCTGGAGCGGGGCGGCGAGGTGTCGCCCCTTCTCCAGATCGCCGACGAGAGCGACGACCGGCTGCTGCTCGCGGACCCCGACAGCGGGCTGCTCCTGATCCGCTCGGACGCGCCGGGCCACGACAGGCTCGGCTGGGGGGTGCTCGGCGGCACGCGCCCGGTGCGTTTCCCCGAGTGCCTGCGCCTGCCCGACCTCGCGGTGACGCCGTTCGCCATACAGCCCGGCCAGACGCTGATGCCGGAGAACTGTGCGGTGGCGCTGCGGATCGACGGGGCGGCGGGGAGCTGGCTCGGCCTGTGGCGGCCCGCCGAGCGACGCCTGCATCAACTGGCGGCGCCCGAGGGGTGGTTGGCCGGTTCGGGGTGGTGGACGCGGGAGGGCGCGCTGCGGCTGCCGTATGTGACGGAGGCGGTTCCGTGCGGGGTCGCGGAGTTGGAACCTCCCGCTCCGGCGGCGGCGCCCGCGGCGGTCGCCGCGCGGCCCGTTCCGTTGCAGCAGGCGCCCCTCAACGGGCGCGCGGGCGTTGGTTAGACTCGCCCGGCTGCACCGAACGATCTTCTTTACAGAGTTACAGCTTTTACGGGGTGAGTGTGTTGACCAGAACCGAGATACGTACGGAATCCGAGCGGAATCCCGAGCCGCGGGAGGCGGCGGGTACTTCCGGTGCCGGTAGGCATCGGGGGCCTGTGGCCGAGTGTGACGCTCCGGCAGCGCCGCGGGGGCGGCACCGTCGTCCGGGCGACGAGAACTGATTCATTCCCCGACCCCACCCCTTCCCGAAAACCCGCTCTGGCGCGGGGGCCTTGTCCTCGAACGCCGGACGGACTGGAAACCCAGCCCGTCCGGCGTTCGAGGAGGTAAGGGGCGGGGTCGGGGATCTATCCCCGCTTCAGCCCGAGCACCTCCGACGCCGCGAACGTCTCCCCCTCCGGCCGCCCCGCGTAATAGGGCGACAATGCCTCGTCCAGCTCCTCGTACGTGAAGACGTCCTTCGCCGTGTCGAACTTCGCCGCCACCTTGGGGCGCTCCACCACGGCCACCATCCCGCCGTGCACGACGAGCAGCTGGCCGTTGACCCCGGCCGCCGCGGGTGACGCCAAATAGCCGACCAGGGGCGCCACATGCTCGGGGGCGAGCGCGTCCAGCTCGCCCGCGCCCGGCTCCTGGAACCCCGCGAAGACGTCCTCCGTCATCCTGGTCCGCGCCCGGGGGCAGATGACGTTCGCCGTCACGCCGTACTTGCCGAGTGCCAGCGCGCTCGACGTCGTCAGGCCGACGATGCCGCCCTTGGCCGCCGCGTAGTTCGGCTGGCCCGCCGAGCCCGCGAGGAACGCCTCGGACGAGGTGTTGACGATCCGGCCGTAGACCGGCTCGCCCGCCGCCTTGGACCGCTCGCGCCAGTGCACGGATGCGAAGTGCGAGGTGTTGAAGTGGCCCTTGAGGTGGACGTGGATGACCGAGTCCCACTCGCTCTCGCTCATCGAGAAGATCATCCGGTCCCGCAGGATGCCCGCGTTGTTCACCAGGATGTCGAGCTTGCCGTACGTGTCGATCGCCAACTGAACGAGCCCGCGCGCCTGTTCGTGGTCCGCGACATCACCCAGGTGCGCGACCGCCTGCCCGCCCGCCGCACGGATCTCGGCGGCGACCTCCTCGGCGGGCGTCGCGGACGCCTCGCCCGAGCCGTCACGGCCCGGCTGCCCGAAGTCGTTGACGACGACGCTCGCGCCGAGCCGGGCCAGTTCGAGGGCCTCCGCACGGCCGAGCCCCCGGCCCGCGCCCGTCACGATCGCGGCCAAACCGTCCAGTGGCCGTGGCAATGGCTGTGCCATCAGGGATCGAAGTCCTCTCAGATCTCGATGCACGTACGCAGCGCGACGCCCGTACGCATCTGGTCAAGCGCTTCGTTGATCTCGGAGAGCGGCACCCGGTGGGTGATGAGGCTCTCCAGGTCGATCCGGCCCGCGCGCCACAGCGCGATGGCCCGCTCGTAGGACTGCAGGACGTCGCCGCCGCCGTACATGGACGGCAGGATCCTCTTCTCGTCGAAGAACAGCTCGAACATGTTGAGCTGGAGGTTGTCGTCCATCGCGCCCGCGCCGACGACGACCAGCGTGCCGCCGCGCCGCGTCGTCTCGTACGCGGTACGGGCCGTGGCGGACTTGCCCACGACCTCGAAGACATAGTCGAAGCCCTCGCCCGCGGTGATCCGCTGCTTGGCGTCGGCGAGTTCGTCCGGGGAGACCGCCTCCGTGGCGCCGAACCGCAACGCGGCCTCGCGCCGCGATGCCACCGGGTCGACGGCGACGATCTGCGCCGCGCCCTTGAGCCGCGCGCCCTGGATCGCGGAGATGCCGACGCCGCCGCAGCCGATGACGGCGACCGACGAACCTGCCTCCACCTTCGCGGTGTTGATGGCCGCGCCGAGCCCCGTCGTCACCCCGCAGCCGATCAGGGCCGCGATGTCGAAGGGCACGTCGTCCGGGATCGGCACGGCGCAGCCCGCGTCGACCACGACCTCCTCGGTGAACGTGCCCGTGCCCGCGAAGCCGAAGACGTCCCCGCCGGGGCGCTTGAAGTTGGGCGTGCCCGCGTTCATGAAACCGGCCAGGCACAGCTGGCTCTGGCCTCGCTTGCAGGCCGGACACTGGCCGCAGGCGGGCAGCCAGCAGACCAGGACCCTGTCACCCTGACTGATGCCGGTCACGCCGTCGCCGACGTCGACGATCTCGCCCGCGCCCTCGTGGCCGGGGATGAAGGGCGCCGGCTGCGGCAGCACGCCGTTCATCGCGGAGATGTCGGAGTGGCACAGGCCGGTGGCCCGCACCCGGATCTTCACCTTGCCGGGGCCGAAGCCCACCGCCTCGACGTCGTCGAGCACCTCGAGTTTGTCCTGGCCTATCTCGTGCAGTACGGCTGCGCGCATGGTGCGGCTCCTCTCGTACGAAGATTCAGGCGTGTGGGGAGCTTCAGGCGTGCGGGGAGCTTCAGGTGTGCTCGACGACCGTGTCGGCGAGGACCGGCGCGTCATCCCGCTCGGCTGCCGTCACCGCCACGTGGACGCGGCCCTCGGAGCGCCACATCCGGATCCGCAGGGTCTCCCCGGGGAAGACGATCCCGGTGAAGCGTGTGCTGTAGCTCCGCACCCGCGACACATCACCGCCGAGCACCGTGTCGACGACGGCCTTGAGCGTCATCCCGTAGGTGCACAGGCCGTGCAGGATCGGCCGGTCGAATCCGGCGAGCTTGGCGAACTCGGGGTCGGCGTGCAGCGGGTTCCAGTCCCCGGAGAGGCGGTAGAGCAGCGCCTGTTCCTCGCGGACAGGGCGTTCGACGGTCTTGTCGGGCTCACCCTCGGGGGCCGCCAGGCGGGTGGAGGGGCCGCGTTCGCCGCCGAATCCGCCTTCGCCGCGTACGAAGATCTGGGCGTCGCTCGTCCACAACGGACCCTCGGCGTCGGCCACTTCGGTGCGCAGGACGAGGATCGCGGCCTTGGTCTTGTCGTACACGGCGGCCACCTTGGAGGTGGTGGTGGCCTTGCCCTTGACCGGGATCGGGCGGTGCAGCGTGATGCTCTGGCCGCCGTGCAGGACCGCTGCCAGGTTCACCTCGATGCCGGGGGACGAGAGGCCCCCGACTACGCCCATGCCGGCGCCCGCGACGGTCGCGAAGCTGGGCAGGACGTGCAGCCTGGACTCCAGGGTGTAGCGCAGCTCGTCGGGGTCGGTGGCGGGGGCGCCCGCGCCGAGGCCCAGGTGGTAGAGCTGGATGTCCTTGTGATCCCAGGCGATCTCGGCCGACCTGGGCTCCGCGGCCAGTGCTTTCGCGGCATCGATGGGCATGGGGTGGCAGCTCCTTGGCCGGTCTGAAGACCTCGGTGCGGCCGTCCGCACCGTCGGTCGCACCGAGGTCGCAACAGGGCCGGAAGGAGCCCGTTCTAGAACGCGTTCCAGTCCGGCGATCCCATGTATAGCCGAGGGTCCGGTAGTTGTGAAGACTCCTGACGTCACGTCAGATAGACGCTCGGCGGACCTCCCCGGCCGGCCCGTGACATTTGTACCGGCCGAGTCCGTACAACCACATCTGCCGGTTTTCCGCCCCGGCTCCGTAGGGTCGGCAGCCTGGGACGAGGCGCCGCGGCGCGACAGGAGAGACGATGTCGGTGAAGGTGGCGGCGAAGGGCTTCTGGCAGCGGCACACGCGCCTCGCGCGCTGGAAACACAGCAGCGGGGCGCAGCTGGCCGAGGTGCGGGCGCGGGAGAAGTCCGGCCGGAGCAGGCCCGAGGATCTCGGCCCGCCGAACGGCTTCGCGATGCTGCCCTGGCTCCTGATGGGGATGGGCTCCTTCTCCAACATCCTCCAGGGCAAGACGGGCAATCCCTGGCTCGGCGGGCTCGGCCTGCTGGTCTTCAACTCCCTCTACATCAGCGTGGTGTTCCGCGCCTTCGACAAGAGGGCGCGGGAGGCGCGCGTCACCAGGCAGCTCCTGCTCGCGCTGACCGCGGTCACCCTGGCCCTCGCCATCGGCTACGGCGACAGCTGGCTGATGTTCTTCCCCCTGCTCGGCCTGGCCACGGGTTCGGTGCTCCGGGGCCGGCAGCTCGTTCCCGCGGGGTTCGCCCTGAGCATCACGGCGGCGGTGGTCGGCGGTCTGAAGGACGGCTGGGACGCGGCGGGCATCGCGTACGGCACGTTCATCTCCGTCATGGTGACGGCCGCGATCCTCGCCCTCTCCGAGACGGTGAAGGAACTGCGTTCCACGCGCGAGGAGTTGGCCCGCAGCGCGGTCGAGAAGGAGCGGCTGCGTTTCTCGCGGGACCTGCACGACCTGCTCGGCCACACGCTCTCGGTGATCGTCGTGAAGGCGGAGGCGACGCGCCGTCTGGCCCCTCGCGACCTGGACGCGGCGCTCGGCCAGGTCTCCGACATCGAGTCCGTCGGCCGCCAGGCCCTGACCGAGATCCGCGAGGCGGTCACCGGCTACCGCGAGGGCAGTCTCGCCACGGAGCTGGACCGGGCCCGCGACCTCCTGGACGCGGCGGGCATCGAGGCCGTCGTACGCCAGTCGGGCCCGCCGCTCGCCCCGCAGACCGCGGCGCTGCTCGGCTGGGTGGTCCGGGAGTCCGCCACGAACGTCGTACGCCACGCACGGGCCACCCGCTGCGAGATCGAGGTGACGGGCACCGCCGAACGGACTCGGCTGCTGATCACCGACGACGGTCGCGGCGTAGGCTCGGGGACGCCCGGCAGCGGGCTGAAGGGCCTGGCCGAACGCCTCGCGGCGGTGGGCGGCTCGCTGGAGTCGGGCCCCGCGCCGCGCGGCGGATTCCGGGTCGCGGCGGAGCTGCCGGTCACCGAGCCAAGCCCCGGCCCCGGTCCCGGTTCCGGTCCCCTCCTGGAGGAGCGCACCCCATGATCAGAGTCCTGCTCGCCGAGGACCAGGGCATGATGCGGGGCGCGCTCGCGCTGCTGCTCGGCATGGAGGCGGACATCGAGGTCGTCGCGCAGGTCGGCGCGGGCGACGAGATCGTGGACGCGGCGCTGACCGCCCGCCCCGACGTGGCGCTCCTCGACATCGAGCTGCCGGGCCGCAGCGGGCTCGACGCGGCGGCGGATCTGCGGGACGAGTGCCCGGAGTGCCGGGTCCTCATCCTCACGACCTTCGGCAGGCCGGGTTATCTGCGCCGGGCCATGGAGGCGGGCGCGGTGGGCTTCCTGGTCAAGGACGGCCCGGTGGAGGACCTCGCGGAGGCGATCCGGCAGGCGCTGCGGGGCGAGACGGTGATCGACCCCGCGCTGGCCGCGGCCGCCCTGAGCGCGGGGCCGAGCCCGCTGACCGGCCGGGAGGCGGACGTCCTGAAGGCTTCGGTGGACGGCGCCACGGTCTCCGACATCGCGGAGAAGCTGCACCTGTCGGAGTCGACCGTGCGGAACTACCTCTCGGCGGCGATCGGCAAGACGGGGACGCGAAACAGGATGGAGGCGGTCCGGGAAGCGAGGCAGCGGGGCTGGTTGTGACTGGCCCCTGGGCCCTGTCCCGGGCTACGGCCCTGCGCCCTGTCCCGGGCTATGACCCCGGGCCCTGACCCGGTCTATGACCCCGGGCCCTGACCCGGTCTACGGCCCTGCGCCCTGTCCCGGTCTATGGCCCTGCGCCCTGTCCCGGGCTACGGCCCCGGGCCCTGACCCGGGCTACGGCCCTTGGCCCCCGGGCCGCCCTGGCCCGGCCCGGGGGCTCATGACCCCGCGCCCCTGGACCAGCCCACCGCCCGCGACCCTGCTACCCCGCGGCCCCAGGCACCCTCGATCACCGACCCCGCGCCCCCAGGCACCCTCGATCACCGGCCCCGCGGCCCAGTCACCCTCGATCACCGGCCCCGCGGCCCAGTCACCCTCGATCACCGGCCCCGCCGCGTTCGTCCTCAAGCGCCGGACGGGCTCTTTTTCTCCCGCGGCATCCACACCAGCAGCACCACGACCCCCGCCAGCAGAATGAAGCCGCTGGTCCTGAACGCCGCCGCGTACCCCTCGGTCAGCGCCTCGGGGCTCGTGGAGCCCCCCATGCGCGAGGCCGCGACGGTCGAGAGCACCGCGAGGCCCAGCGCCCCGCCCATCGTGCGCGAGGTGTTGATGAGGCCGGAGACGAGGCCCGCGTCGCCCGGCGCCGCCCCGGACGTGCCGAGCGAGGCCAGCGGCGTCGCGGCCAGGCCGGCGCCGAACATCATCACGATGCCGGGCAGCATGATCGAGGTGAGGTACGCGCCGTCGGCCGTCATCGTCGACTGCCAGCCGAACCCGGCCGCCGCCACGACGATGCCGAGCAGCGACACGTTCTTCGCCCCGAGCACCGGCATCAGGCGGGGCGCCAGCTTCGACCCGAAGACGATCGTCAGCGAGGACGGGATCAGCGCGAGGCCCGCCTTGAGCGCCGAGTAGCCGAGTACGTTCTGCGCGTACAGCGTCATGAACATCCACATGGCGAACATTCCGGCGCCGCACACGAACATCGCCGCGTTCGCCGCCGACACCGACCGCACCCGGAACAGCTTCAGCGGCATCAGCGGCACCGCCGCCCGCGCCTCCACCACCAGGAACGCCGCGAGCAGCACGAGGCCCACCGCCAGCGGCACCAGGGTCTCGGCCGCCGTCCAGCCGCGCTCCTCGGTCTGGACGATGCCGTACGCGAGGGTGGCGAGCCCGCCCGTCACCAGGACCGCGCCCGGCAGGTCGAGCCTGCGGCTGCCGCCCGCGCGGCTCTCGGTCAGCCACAGCACACCCGCCACGAGGACGAGCGCGCCGATCGGCACGTTGATCAGGAGCACCCAGCGCCAGGAGAGCAGGTCGGTGAGGACTCCGCCGACCAGGCCGCCCGCCGCGCCACCGCCCGCGCCCACCGCCGACCAGGTGCCGATGGCCCGTATGCGTGCGGGCCCCTCGGGCACCGCGGAGGTCAGGATCGTCAGGGTCGAGGGGGCGAGCACCGCCGCGCCGAGTCCCTGCACGGCCCGCGCGAGGAGCAGCTGCCACTCGGCCTGCGCGAGGCCGCCCGCGAGCGAGGCCACCGTGAAGAGCCCGAGCCCGACCAGGAACATCCGCTTGCGGCCGAAGAGGTCGCCGGCCCGCCCGCCGAGCAGCATGAAGCCCGCGAAGGCGATCGAGTACGCGTTGACCACCCACTGCAGGCCCACCGCGCTCATGCCGAGGTCGGCCCGCATCGAGGGCAGCGCGGTGTTCACCACGGACACGTCGAGGACGACGAGGAACTGCCCCGCGCAGGCCGCGAGCACCACCGCCCACACGGGGGCGGACTTCCGTGGGGTGGCGGGCATGTAAGTGTCGGGGGGCGTTTGGACCATGACAGCCATGCTCTCAGGAGTGCATGCCCCTTGCATCGGGGTTTCGCCGCAGAGATCCTCGGCCGTGGGTCCTAGGACCCCGGGCCGACTCCCGCCCCTCTTTCCGCCACTCCCGCCCCTCCTTTCTCACCTCCCGCCCCGCCTTCCTCACCCCTTGCGCAGCAGCGTCACCACCGCGGCCCCACCGAGACCGATGTTGTGCGCGAGCCCCACCCGCGCCCCCGCCACCTGCCGCGCGTCCGCCTCACCCCGCAACTGCCAGGTCAGCTCGGCCACTTGGGCGATGCCCGTGGCGCCGAGCGGGTGTCCCTTGGAGATCAGACCGCCGGAGGGGTTCACCACCCAGCGCCCGCCGTACGTCGTGGCGCCGCTCTCGACGAGCTTCCCCGACTCCCCCGGCCCGCACATGCCAAGGGCCTCGTAGGTGAGGAGCTCGTTGACGGAGAAGCAGTCGTGCAGTTCGACGACGTCGACGTCCTCGATGCCGAGCCCCGACCTCTCGTACACCTGCCGCGCCGCGGCCCGCGACATCGGCTGCCCCACGACGTCGATGCACGAGCCCGAGTCGAAGGACTCCCCCGTGTCCGTGGTCATCGCCTGGGCGGCGATCTCCACGGCACGCTCCCGCAGGCCGTGCCGCTCGACGAACCTCTCCGAGACCACCACGGCGGCGGCCGACCCGTCCGAGGTCGGCGAGCACTGCAGCTTGGTGAGCGGGCGGTGGATGGTCTTGGCGGCGAGGATCTCGTCGACGGTGTACGCGTCCTGGAACTGGGCGTACGGATTGTTCACCGAGTGCCGGTGGTTCTTCGCGCCCACGGCGGCGAGCTGCGCCTCGGTCGTGCCGTATCTCTCCATGTGCTCGCGTGCCGCGTTGCCGAAGATCTGGGCGGTGGGCGGGGTCATCTCGAAGCCGTGCCGTGCGGCCATCACGCCGTAGTGCCGGGCCACGGGGGACGTCTTGAAGTCGCCGCCGTCACTGCCGCCTCCCAGGGCGCCGCGCGCCATCTTCTCGAAGCCCAGCGCGAGCACGCAGTCACTGATGCCGCCCTCGACGAACTGCCGCGCCATCATCAGCGCGGTCGACGCCGTCGCGCAGTTGTTGTTCACGTTGTAGACGGGGACACCGGTCAGGCCCAGTTCGTACGCGGCCCGCTGGCCCGCCGTCGAGGCCTGGAAGCAGTACCCGACCGGTACCTGTTCCACCTGCTCGTACGAGATCCCGGCGTCGTCGAGCGCCTTGCCGCCCGCTTCCTTCGCCATGTCCCAGTACTGCCAGTCCCGCGTCTCGGGCTTCTCGAACTTCGTCATGCCGACGCCGACTATGTACGCCTTCACGAGCCGTCTCCTTCAGATGGTGGGGCGCGGCTCGGGGTCCCTCGGCAGGCCGAGGAGCCGTTCCGCGACGACGTTCAGCTGCACCTGCGTGGTCCCGCCCGCGATGGTCAGGCAGCGCGACATCAGGAAGCCGTGCAGCGCCCGCTCCCCGGCGCCCTCGCGCACCGCGCCCGCGGGGCCGAGCAGTTCGAGGGCCAGCTCGGCGACCTTCTGCTGATGCGGGGTCTGCACGAGCTTGCGGACGGAGGCCCCGGCCCCCGGTTCCGCCCCGGCCACCTGCCGCATCGTCGTGCGCAGACCGATGCAGGCGAGTGCGTGCGCCTCGGCGGCGAGCGCACCGATGCGCGCGCGGCAGGCGCCGTCGAGCTCGCCGACGCGCTCGATGAGCGCCTCGAGGCCGGTGTCGAAGGTCAACTGGTCGGCCATGTGGACGCGTTCGTTGCCGAGCGTGTGCCGCGCGACCCGCCAGCCGTCGTTCACCTCGCCGACGACCGCGTCGGCGGGCAGCAGGACGTCGTCGAAGTAGACCTCGTTGAAGAGGGAGTCCCCGGTGATCTCCTTCAGCGGGCGGATGTCGATGCCCGATGCCCGCTTCATGTCGACGAGGAAGTACGTGAGTCCCTTGTGCTTGGGGGCATCGGGGTCCGTGCGGGCCAGCAGGATGCCGTGGTCCGCCCACTGCGCCGCGCTCGTCCACACCTTCTGGCCGCTGATCAGCCAGCCGCCGTCGACCCGCTCGGCCCGTGTCCGCAGCGCGGCCAGGTCGGACCCCGCCCCGGGCTCGCTGAACAGCTGGCACCACAGCACCTCGCCCCTGAGCGTCGGCGCCAGGAACCGCTCCTGCTGCTCCCTCGTCCCGTACGCGATGAGCGAGGGCACCACCCAGGTGGCGATCCCGAGATCGCTGACGCGCACCCCGGCCGCCGCCAACTCCTGTTGTACGGCCAGCTGTTGGACGGGCCCGGCGCCGAGGCCGTACGGCTCCGGCAGGTGTGGCGCGGCATGGCCGGTGGGCGCGAGGACCTTGCGTGCGGCGGCCGGGTCGAGGCCGCGGGCCGGAGTGATGGCCGCGCGCGCCTGCTCCCGGTAGGCCGCCGCCTCCTCGGGCAGCTCCATCCGCAGCTCCCGGCGCGCACCGCCCTCCGCGAGCCGCACCGCCCGCAGCCGGTGTGCGTCGCCGGTGCCGAGCAGTTGCCGGGCGACGAGTGACCTGCGCAGATACAGATGCGCGTCGTGCTCCCAGGTGAAGCCGATGCCGCCGAGGATCTGGATGGCATCCTTGGCGCAGGAGTACGCGGCGTCGAGGGCACCCCCGGCCGCGAGCGCGGAGACCAGGCTCCGCACATCCTGGGCGCGCACGTCGTGCGGCGGCTCGCCCGGCGCCGGGTCGCCCGCCGCCCGTGCCGCGTCCCAGGTGAGCGCCCGTGCCTGCTCCAGGCGCACCAGCATGTCCGCGCAGAGGTGCTTGACCGCCTGGAACTGCCCGATCGGCCGCCCGAACTGCTCGCGCACCTTCGCGTACTCGGTGGCGGTCTCCAGCGCCCAGGCCGCCACCCCGCACGCGTCCGCCGCGTACAGGGCACAGGCCAGGTCGCGTACGAGTGCCGGGTCGATGTCGAGCACCCGCCCGGCCGGGACCTCGACGCCGTGCGCCGCCACGTCGGCGGTGGGCCGCGTGGGGTCGGCGCTCTCCTGCGTACGTACGGTCAGCTCGGCCGCGTCGACGGCCAGCCACTCGGTTCCGCGCGCGGACTCGGCGGCCAGGATCAGGAGGTCGGCGTCGGCCCCGCAGAGCACGGGCGGCGCGCTGCCGTCGAGGAGGCAGCCGTCCGCCACGGACACCGCGGTCAGCGTGCCCGCACCGAGCGCGACGGCGCCGATCCGCGCCCCGGATGCCAGGTCGGCGGCCAGGTCGGCGGCGCCTGCCCGGTGCAGCACGACCGAGGCGAGGGAGCCGGCCAGGTAGGGCCCCGGGAGCGCGGCCCGCCCGGCCTCCTCCAGGACGACCGCGAGGTCCACGAGGTCGCCGCCCCCGCCTCCGCACTCCTCGGGCAGGTGCACCGCGAGCAGCCCCTGCTCGACGAGCCCGTCCCAGTACGCGGGCCTGCCCCCTGTTCCCTGCGGGGCGTCGAGCAGCTTGCGTATCTCCTCGGGCGGCACCGCGCGGGCGATCCAGCCGCGCACCGCCGCCGCCAACTCCCGTTGTTCCTGCGTGATTCCGATGCCCATGCGCGTCCTCGCCGGTAGCAGCTTCCGGGACGGCGTCACACTAGAACACGTTCCAATCTTCCGGAAGACTGACGCAGGGTCAGATGCGCCGCCCCCCGATGCCGCCCGCGACCGGTCACCGGCGCCCCGCTTAACCGGCCGGTTAACAACAGGTCAAGAATTCCCCTCGTACGACATCCGTCGGAATAGTCGCCCGGGGAAACAAGTTCGTACTGCACGTACCCCTGCCAGCCTTGCACCGCCCCCGGAGGCCCCACGTAATGACGCAGTCGACGACCCACCAACGCGGCACCCGCGGAGTCGTCCCCGTACTCGCCTTCGCCGGCATCGTCGTCGCGGTGATGCAGACGCTCCTGGTGCCGGTCATCAAGGACCTGCCGACGCTGCTCGACACCACGCCGTCGAACGCCACCTGGGTCATGACGGCGACCCTGCTCGCCGGGGCCGTCTCGACCCCGATCATGGGCCGCCTCGGTGACCTCTACGGCAAGCGCCGCATGCTGCTCATGAGCCTCGCCGTGATGGTCGTGGGCTCCCTGATCTGCGGCTTCACCGACAACCTCGTCGTGATGATCGTCGGCCGCGCCCTCCAGGGCTTCGCGATGGGCGCCATCCCGCTCGGCATCGGCCTGATGCGCGACATGCTGCCCCGCGAGAAGCTCGGCTCGGCGATGGCCCTGATGAGCTCCTCCATCGGCGTCGGCGGCGGCCTCGCGCTGCCGCTCGCGGCACTGACCGCGCAGCACGCCGACTGGCACACCCTCTTCTTCGGCGCGGCGGGCCTGGGCGTCATGTCGATGCTCCTGACCGTCCTCTTCGTGCCCGAGAGCACGGTGAAGGCACAGGGCACGTTCGACGTGCTCGGCGCGCTCGGCCTCTCGGCCGGCCTGGTCCTCTTCCTGCTCCCCATCACCAAGGGCAGCGACTGGGGCTGGACCTCCGGCACGACCCTTGGCCTGTTCGGCGCGGCGGCGGTCGTGCTCGTCCTCTGGGGCGTGATGGAGCTGCGCCTCAAGGCGCCGCTGGTGGACCTGCGCACCACGGCCCGCCCGGCGGTCCTGTTCACCAACCTGGCCTCGATCATGGTCGGCGTGGCGTTCTACGCGATCTCGCTGGTCCTGCCCCAGCTGCTCCAGCTCCCGGCCTCCACCGGCTACGGCCTGGGCCAGTCCATGGTCGTCGCGGGCCTGTGCGTGGCGCCGCTGGGCCTCACGATGATGTTCACGGCCCCGATCTACGCCCGCCTCTCGGCGAAGTACGGCCCGAAGATCACCCTGATCCTCGGCATGCTGATCATCGCGATCGGCTACGGGGCGGGACTCGGCCTGATGAGCGCCGCCTGGCAGACGATCATCATCGCGGTGGTCGTGGGCGCGGGCATCGGCCTCGCCTACTCCTCGCTCCCGGCGCTGATCATCGGCGCCGTGCCGCCTTCGGAGACGGGCGCGGCGAACGGCCTCAACACGCTGATGCGCTCCATCGGCACGTCGGTCTCGTCCGCCGTGATCGGCATGGTTCTCGCCAACACGGCCGACCACGTGGGCGGCGTCGCCATCCCCACCATGACGGGCTTCCGCACGTCGTTCCTCATCGCGACGGGCGCGGTCGCCCTGGGCCTGGTCTTCGCCCTCTTCCTCCCCTCCGCCCGCCGCTCGGTCAAGACCCAACTGCGGGCCAGCAGCGAGGAGGACGCGAACCTGCGCGCGGCCACGGAGGCGCTGGCCGGTTTCCACGGCCGCGTCCTGAGCCCTTCCGGGGCGCCGGTCGCGCGGGCCAAGGTGACGCTGATCGACCGCCGGGGACGCCAGGCGGGCTCCGCCCTCACGGACGACGGCGGCCGCTACGCGCTCTCCGTCCCGGGTGACGGCTCGTACGTCCTGGCGGCAACGGCGGCCGGGCATGCGCCGCTTGCCTCGGCGGCGGCGCATCGGGGGGAGACGGTGGAGGTCGATCTGCTGCTGCCGCGCGGGAGTGACGTGCCGGCATAGGGCGAAACGCGTCTCGAACTCGGTGGCGTGCTCCGAGTCCTCCTCAGGAGCACGCCCCGAGGCTGGTCCGGAAAGGGATGCGGCACCGTCGGATCGGCCGGGACGTGGCTCAGGGAAGCTGCCTCGCACTCGGGACCGACGGGCCCCGCCTCCCTGAACGGCCGGACCATACGGCAGCATAGGGCGGCCCACCGACGTACCCCACCGCATCGACGACCGGGAGGAACCCCGCATGGCCCCCATGGCCGCCCCGCACCCCAAGCCGGAGATCCTCGCCGCCTTCGAAGCGGCGAAGGGCTTCATGCCGACCGGGGAAGGCCTCGCCCTGTACGCCGCGGCGACGGAGGCGGCGGCCCTCGGCCTGCCGCTCCTGGAGGTCGGAACGTACTGCGGCCGCTCCACGATCCTGCTCGCGGACGCCGCCCGCCAGGCCGGCGTCCCGGCCATCACCGTGGACCACCACCGCGGCAGCGAGGAGCAGCAGCCGGGCTGGGAGTACCACGACCCGGAGACGGTCGACCCGCAGGTCGGCCACATGGACACGCTCCCGACCTTCCGCCGCACGCTGCACCACGCGGGCCTGGAGGACCACGTGATCGCGATCGTCGGCCGCTCCCCGCAGGTGGCGAAGGCGTGGGGCGGACCGCTCGGCCTGGTCTTCATCGACGGCGGCCACACGGACGAGCACGCGACGGGCGACTACGAGGGCTGGGCCCCGCACCTGGCGGAAGGCGGCCTGCTCCTGATCCACGACGTCTTCCCGAACCCGGCGGACATCATGACGGGCCAGGCCCCGTACCGCGTCTACCTCAGGGCCCTGGAGTCCGGCGCGTTCACCGAGCTCTCGGCAACCGACTCCCTGCGCGTCCTGCGGCGAACGGGAGCGGGGATCTGACCTCCCCGTTAGAGTCGCTCTCGTGTCGTACGTAGGTCCGGACAGCCAGCCCCCACGCCCGCCCCGCCGTTTCACCGGCGGCCCCCTCACCGTGACGCTCGCCGCGCTGGTGCCGACTGCCCTCGCGGGATGGCTCATCTACGAGGCCACGAGCGGACCCGGCGGCAGTGAGCCGGCCAGAACGCTTCCCTCCACGAGCCAGTCCGCGCAGGGTTCGTCCTCCGCCCCGCCCTCCCCGTCCGCCTCCGAGAAGGACGACGGCAAGGGGGACAAGGGCGACGGCGACGCGAGTGACGAGCCGAGCACGTCGAAGCCCCCGAAGTCCTCCACCCGCCCCGCCGCCTCCGGCCCGCTCAAGGGCAAGGTCATCGTCGTCGACCCCGGTCACAACACGGGCAACGGCAAGCACACCGCCGAGATCAACCGCCTCGTCAATGTCGGCACGCACCGCAAGGAGTGCGACACGACGGGCACCTCCACCAACAACGGTTACAGCGAGGCCCAGTTCACCCTCGACGTCTCGCGCCGCCTGCGCACGCTGCTCGAGAAGCAGGGCGCCACGGTCAAGTTCACCCAGGACGGCGACCGCCCCTGGGGGCCCTGCGTCGACGAGCGCGCCCGCATCGGCAACAACGCCCACGCGGACGCCGTCGTCTCCGTGCACGCCGACGGATCGGCCGCGGGCAACCGCGGCTTCCATGTGATCCTTCCCGCATCGGTGAAGTCCGGCGACGCGGACACCTCCGGGATCGTCGTCCCGTCGCGCGCCCTGGGCGAGCGCATCGCGGGGAAGTTCCTGAGCGCGACCGGCAGTGCCCCCTCCAACTACGTCGGCGACGGCACCGGGCTCGACGTGCGCAAGGATCTGGGCGGTCTCAACCTCTCCACCGTCCCGAAGGTCTTCATCGAGTGCGGCAACATGCGCGACGCGAAGGACGAGGCGTTGCTCACGAGCGGTGCCTGGCGGCAGAAGGCGGCGCGGGGTATTTCCGACGGAATCGTGAGCTTCCTGCGGGGATAACGGGTTGGTTGGCCGGGGATAACGGGTTGGTTGGTCTTTATGCCGAGCAGACACCCCACCCACGTGAACGATAATGTCCTCCGTACGATGGGGGGCCATCCCCGCGCTCCGCACCACGACCATGGGGCGAGCGACGCCTCCACCGACGAGACGACTTACGAAGGACCTGAAGTGAATATCCGCTCTCTCACTCGAGGCGACGGCGTGGTGATCGGGGCAGCGGTGTTGCTCTTCATCGCCTCGTTCCTCAACACCCTTGACGCCGACGGCGGCGACAGCGACAAGCTCCCCAACGCCTGGGAGAACGGCAACCTGCTGCTGAGTGTGTACCTGCTCGGGATCATCGGTGCCGCGCTCATCGTCGTGGGCCGTGCGCTGCCGCAGCCGCGCAAGGTCGCGGGTCTCGACCTCGGCCAGCTGGGCGTCGCCTTCACCATCGCCGCCGCCTGGAGCTCGCTCGGTGCGATCTTCGACGCCGACCAGTCCTACGGCTTCTTCTTCGACAGCAGCCTGGGCGGTGGCTCTGGCGGCCCCGAAGCCGGCGTCGGCCTCATCCTCGGCCTGATCGCCGCCCTGGTCCTGGCCGCCGCCGCGGTCGCGACCGCGCTGGTTCCGGCGCTCAAGGCCCCCCTCGTCGGCGCCCCCCGCCCCGCCCCCCAGCCCTACGGCGGTCAGCCGCAGGGTGGGTACGGGTACCCGGGTGCTCAGGGCCAGCCGCAGCAGGGTCAGCCGTACGGCGCCCAGCCCGGTCAGCCGCAGCAGGGTCAGCCCTTCGGTGCTCAGCCGGGGCAGCCGCAGCAGCAGACGCCGCCTCCCGGGCAGGCGCAGGCCACCGGTGACTTCTCGCCGTTCTGGTTTGCCGTGCCGGTGCCGCGTCCGCTGTACGCGGAGGACGGCTCGCCGACGCCGATCGCCGAACTGGCGCCCGGTACCTGGTACTTGGCCGTCGAGCAGCGCGGTCCGGGCCTGGTGGCCCAGACGCAGGACGGCCGTCGTGGCGTGCTGCAGGACACCACGGGGATTCAGCGCGGCTGATCTCTCCCGTACCTCGCGGCCCCTCGCCCTTCCGGGCGGGGGGCCGTTGTCGTACAGTCGCGATCCTGAAGGGAACTGACGAGCCGTCAGAAAGTCGGAAGGGATCGGGATCTCGTATGCGCCTGGGACTCGCACTCGGCTACTGGGGGCGCGGCCCCGACCCCGGGCACGTCGCACTCGCCCAGGAGGCCGAGCGGCTCGGATATGACTCCGTGTGGACGGCCGAGGCGTGGGGCTCCGATGCCTTCACCCCTCTGACCTGGATCGCGGCGCAGACCTCGCGGATCAAGCTGGGCACGGCGGTCGTACAGATGGCGGCACGGTCACCGGTGACGACGGCGATGCACGCACTGACCCTGGACCATCTGTCCGGCGGGCGGATGATGCTCGGGCTCGGGCTCTCCGGGCCGCAGGTGGTGGAGGGGTGGTACGGACGGCCGTTCCCGAAGTCGCCGCTGACGGCCACCCGGGAGTACGTGGACGTCATCCGCCAAGTGCTGCACCGCGAGGGGCCTGTGGCGCTGGACGGGCGCTTTCACTCCCACCCCTACCGAGGGGAGGACGGCAGCGGCCTGGGCAAGCCCCTGAAGCCGATCACGCATCCACTGCGGGCGGATCTGCCGGTGCTGCTCGGTGCGGAGGGCCCGAAGAACATCGCGCAGACGGCGCGGATCGCGGACGGCTGGCTGCCGCTGTACTGGTCGCCGATGCGGGCCGACGTGTACGAGGCTTCGCTGGAAGGGGCACCCGACGGCTTCATGGTCGCGCCCATGGCGCGGGCGAAGGTCTGCGACGACGCTGCGGAGGGCTTGCTTCCGGTCAAGGCGATGCTGGGGTTCTATATCGGCGGAATGGGGCACTCCGCGCGAAACTTTCATGCGGATCTGATGGCGCGGATGGGATTCGAGGCGGAGGCGCGGCGGATTCAGGAGCTGTTTCTGGCGGGGCGCCGGGAAGAGGCGGTACTGGCCGTTCCCGATGCCTTCGCCGACGAGATCTCGCTCGTGGGACCGCGGGAAAGGATCGCGGAGCGGCTCGAGTTGTGGCGCAAGGGGCCGGTCACGGATCTGCTCGTACTGGCGCCGGATCGGCATACGCTGCGGACGCTGGCCGAGCTGGCTTAGCTCAGCCCGTCCGGGGCTTGGGGCCCGGCTCGGCGGAGCCGGTGACAGGTCCGGTCCCGCCGCCCGCGGCCGGGGGCCTGCCCCTTCGCCGGGGGCCTATCCCTTCGCCAGCTCCCCTGCCGAAGGCACCTTGTCCTTGACCTCCGCCCCCGCGCCCTTCCCCGCGTCCTTCACCTGCTTGATGACGTCGTCGAAGGAGTTCACGACCGAGTCCGTGGAGTCGCCCTTGCGGAGCTTGGACGGGAGATCCTTGAGGGCGTCGATGCCCGCCGTCAGCGGGGCCACCGCCTTTGCCAGCGTCGGGTCGCCCTTCGCGTTCTTCGACGCCGCCTTCAGGCGGTTGTAGGCGAGGGTCCCGGCGAGGCCCGCCTTGACCAGGGCGAACTTCCGCCCGTCGGCGCCCTTCTTGAACTTCCCCGCCCGGAAGGGCTTCACGATCCACTGGTACGTCGCCCCGGCGGCGATTCCCGCGTTCGCCACGAACCGCGTCTTGGCGAACTTCTGCTTCTCGGCGGAGCTCGAACTCGACGGCGCCGCGGCGGACGACGCCGCGTCCGCGTCGTCACCCCCGCACCCGGTCGCCCCCGCGATCAGGGCTCCGCACAGCACAGGGGCGACGAGAGACCGGCGTACGGTCGCGGCGGACGGCAACACGGGGACCTCCGGGGGTGGACAGCCTGGGGACAGCTCTCCCGGCAGCCTCACCCCGGTCGGCGGGGCCCGCCACTCGGGCGAGCCCGTACGGGTTTCAACCGGGCCGGGGCAGGTACACGGTCTTTATGTCCACCCGACAAGCACGTGGTAGCACCGCAGCGAGGGTCATCGTCATCGTCGCGGACGTGATGGCCATCATCCTCGGCCTGTGGATCCTCATGTATCTGTTGGACGCGAACCGCGCCAACGACCTCGTCCAGTTCATCCACGACGTGGCCCGCTGGCTGGCCGGCTGGTCACACGATCTGTTCACGTTCGACGAGGCCTGGGCCCGCGTGGTCTGCGGTTACGGCCTCGCGGCACTGGTCTACGTCTTCATCGGCCACGCCATCGCAGGCCGCCTCCGCCGCTACTGAGCGGAGGAGCCCGCGCGTACCGCCACGGGCGCCGCTGTCACCCCCCGGCAGCGGCGCCGCCGCGGTCGTCGCTACTGGCCCCCGGTGGCGGCGCCGCAGCATTCCGGGGCCAGGCCCTCGGGGAGGCGTTCGCCTGAGAAGACCGCGCAGGTCGCCTCGTCGCCGCCGAGTGCCGCCACCGCGAGCAGCAGGGAGCCCGCCGTCCACGTGGTGAGCTCCTCGGGCCAGATCGCCCCGTCGTCGAAGACGTAGCCCGTCCAGTACAGGCCGGTCTCCGGGTCGCGCAGGTGCTGGATCGACTGGAGGATCTCCAGGGCGCGGTCCGATTCGCCCAACACCCACAGGGACAGGGCGAGTTCGGCGCTCTCACCGCCCGTCACCCAGTTGTTGGGGACGACGCAGCGCACGCCGAGGTCCGGCACCACGAAGCGGGCCCAACCCTCCTCCATACGGGACTTGGCCTCCGCACCCGTGAGCGCGCCGCCGAGGACCGGGTAGTACCAGTCCATCGAGTAGCGGCCCTTGTCCAGGAAGCGCTCGGGGTGACAGCGGATGGCGTGGGCCAGCGCACCCGTCGCCAGCTCCCAGTCCGGCTGCGGCTCTTCGCGCTGCTCGGCGATGGCCAGGGCGCAGCGAAGCGCCTGGTGGATCGATGAACTGCCCGTCAGGAGCGCGTCATTGACCGGCTCACCGCCGTCCTCGCGCTTCCAGCCGATCTGGCCGCCCGGCTGCTGCAGCGCGAGGACGAACTCCACCGCCGCCACCACCGTCGGCCACAGCCGGTCGAGGAACGTGTCGTCGCCCGTCGAGAGGTAGTGGTGCCAGACGCCCACCGCGATGTATGCGCAGAAGTTCGTCTCGCGGCCCCGGTCCGTCACGTCGTGCGGATCCCCGTCGGCGTACGCCGCGTACCAGGACCCGTCCGGATTCTGGTGCCGCGCAAGCCAGTCGTAGGCGCGGGCGGCGGCCGCGTGCTCGCCCGCCGCGTCCAGGGCCATGGCGGCCTCGGTGTGGTCCCAGGGGTCGAGGTGGTGGCCGCGGAACCACGGGATCGCGCCGTCCTCGCGCTGGACCGCGAGAATCCCGCGGACCGTACGCGTGGCCTGATCCGCCGTCAGGACGCCCGGCAGGACCAGGTGTTCCGTCCGCTCCGGGCTCGTCACGCGTCGGTCTTCGCGTCGGTCTTCGGCAGGTGCGGCTTCGTCGCGTACGCCACGAAGCTCTTGCCCACGACCGGGTTGAGCAACTGCTCCGCCACCTTCGTGGCCAGCGGCTTCTTCATGATGTCCCAGACCAGGAGCTTGTGGTACGCCCGCACGGGCAGCGCCTTGTCGTTGTCCACGCCGAACGCGCACTTCAGCCACCAGTACGGCGCGTGCAGGGCGTGCGCGTGGTGCGTGCCGTACGGCTTCAGGCCCGCCTCGCGCATCCTGCCGAGCAGTTCGTCCGCCTTGTAGATGCGGATGTGGCCGCCCTCGACCTCGTGGTAGGCGTCCGACAGGGCCCAGCAGATCTTCTCGGGGCCGTAGCGCGGGACCGTCACCGCGATGCGGCCGCCGGGCTTGAGCACGCGGACCATCTCCGCGAGTACGCCCTTGTCGTCGGGGATGTGTTCCATCACCTCGGAGATGATCACGACGTCGAAGGAGGCGTCGGGGAACGGCAGGTTGAGCGCGTCACCCTCCATCGCCGTGGCGGTCGCGCCCGCCGGCGCCTCGCCGGCCTCCTTCATCGCGGCGAACCACTTGGCGACCTCGCGGATCTCCTCGGCGTTCTGGTCGAGGGCCACCACCTGGGCCCCCCGCCGGTAACACTCGAAGGCGTGCCGGCCCGCGCCGCAGCCCAGGTCGAGGACGCGGTCGCCCGCGGCGAGCGGGAAGCGGGTGAAGTCGACGGTCAGCATCAGCGATGGCTCCCGGAGTACGTCGGGGTGGTGGCCGGGGGGCGGCCGGATTGCGGGGCCGCGTTGGTGGCGATCGCCGCGCGGTACAGCTCTGCGGTGCCCTGGGCGGCGCGGGCCCAGGTGAATTTGGCGAGAACCCGCTCACGCCCGGCGGCGCCGAGGCGGGCGCGCAGCTCCGGGTCGCCGAGCAGTCGGTTCAGTCCGGCGGCGAGCGCCCCGGGATCGGCGGGGCGTACCGCCAGGCAGGTCTCGCCGTCGGGCCCCGCGACCTCCGGGATCGCGCCGCCGGTCGTCGCGAGGAGCGGCGTCCCGGTGGCCATGGCCTCGGCAGCGGGGAGCGAGAAGCCCTCGTACAGCGAAGGGACGCAGGCGACCTCCGCCGAGCGGACCAGGTCGACGAGCTCGGCGTCGGTGATGCCCTTGACGAACTCGATGGCGTCTTCGAGGCCGTACCGCTCGATGGCCTGCGCCACGGGGCCGTCCTCGGCACGCTTGCCGACGACGACGAGGTGGGCGGCGGGGTTCTCGGCGCGGACCTTGGCCAGCGCCTCGACGAGATGGATGAGGCCCTTGAGCGGGACGTCCGCGCTGGACGTCGTGACGATGCGTCCGGGCACCTCGGGGATCGAGGGGTCCGGCGAGAAGAGGTCGGTGTCGGCGCCGATGTGCACGACGCTGATGCGGTCGTCGCGTACGCCGAGGTGGTCGACGATCTCCTGGCGCGACGTGCCGGAGACGGTGAGCACGGAGGGCAGGCGGCGGGCCACGCGCTTCTGCATGCGCGTGAACGCGTACCAGCGGCGCACGGACATGCGGCGCCGCCAGTCGGGCGCGGCGTCGAGTTCGAGGCGGCGGTCCACGGTGATGGGGTGATGGATCGTCGAGACGAGCGGGGCCCCGAGGTCGCCCAACAGGCCGTAGCCGAGCGTCTGGTTGTCGTGCACGACGTCGAACTCGCCCCGCCTGGCCCGCAGATGGCGACGGGCCCGCAGGCTGAACGTCGCGGGCTCCGGGAAGCCGCCGGTCCACATCGTCGCCACTTCGAGCGCGTCGACCCAGTCGCGGTACTCGTCGCGCTTCGGCGTGCGGAAGGGGTCGGGCGAGCGGTAGAGGTCGAGGCTCGGCAGCTCGGTGAGCCGCAGACCCTCCAGGCCCTCGTCGAGCACCGGGTAGGGCTGCGCGCCGATCACCTCGACGCTGTGGCCGAGGCGGGCCAGCTCGCGCGAGAGGTGACGTACGTAGACGCCCTGGCCCCCGCAGAACGGGTTGCCCTTGTACGTGAGGAGAGCGATGCGCAACGGACGGTCACCATCGGCGTGCGGCCCCGTCCGGGGGCCCGCCTCCATGGCCTCAGCGGTCACTCTCGGCCCCCTTCTGCCTGCGGTTGTCCGCGAGGTTACGCCGGGACGGTAATCTAGAACAAGTTTCAGACTTGATCGTTGAATGATCGCTGAACGAGCATTGAATCTACCGGCAGGTAGCCGCGCTGTAAGGCCCGGATCAGGTGATTCGCGCCACGGCAGGCGCCCTGCCATGCTGGCCCACCACATGACCGGACCGGGACGACGGACAACGGGACATATGACAGCGGAAGCCAAGGCAGCGGAAGTCGCAGCAGCTGATCCGGCGTCACCGCCCCTGACCGAGCGGCAGGAGGCGCGCCGCCGCCGCATCCTGCACGCGAGCGCGCAACTCGCGAGCAGGGGCGGGTTCGACGCGGTGCAGATGCGCGAGGTCGCCGAGTCCTCCAGCGTCGCCCTCGGCACGCTGTACCGCTACTTCCCCTCCAAGGTGCATCTCCTGGTCGCCACCATGCAGGACCAGCTCCAGCACATGCACACGACGATCCGTAAGCGCCCGCCCGCCGGCGAGACGCCCGCCGAACGGTGCGCCGAGACGCTGATGCGGGCCTTCCGTGCCCTGCAGCGCGAGCCGCATCTGGCGGACGCGATGGTCAGGGCGCTGACGTTCGCCGACCGCTCCGTGAGCCCCGAGGTGGACACGGTCTCGCGGCTGACCACGGCGATCATCCTGGACGCGATGGGCCTCGCGGAGGCGCCGACCCCCGAGCAGCTCTCGGCGGTCCGGGTCATCGAGCACACCTGGCACTCGGCGCTGATCACCTGGCTCTCGGGGCGGGCGTCGATCGCGCAGGTCAAGATCGACATCGAGATGGTGTGCCGCTTGATCGACCTGACCTCCCCTGAGGCCGTCTAGCGCGGGCCGCCCCGTTTTCCCGGGAACACGCGACACCTAACCCCCGAACCGTTGCAAGGGGGGCGCACACCCTCCTGGCAGTTGCGCCCCTGAGCCTCTCCTTGGTCCCGCTTGGCCAGTTATCCGCGTCCGTACGAGCCGTCGGCGCCGTATGAATGGCTACGTGCTGTACGAAGCCATCGGGACCAGAAGCGGGAACCTGGAGGAGCGAAGCGTGATCCGGGTACTTCTCGTGCACGACGCCTGTCTGCTGCGATCGGCTCTGGCCGAACGCCTCGCCCGTGAGCCGGATCTGGAGGTGTCCCATGCACCGTGGCACAACGCCCGCGACCGTACGGGTGCGGTGCGTCCCGACGTCTGCGTGGTCGACCCCGACGGCGACGCGGCCCACGCGTCCGCCGAGTTCGGGGAGCAGTCCCATCCCGTCTTCGGCGGCCTCGGCTGCCCGCTCCTCGTCCTGGTGTCCGGCAACCGGCCGGGGCTGCTCCGCCGCTGCATGGACGCGGGGGCCATCGGCTACGTGGACAAGGCGAGCCCGCCGGACCGATTACTGGCCGGGATAAGACAGGTTGCCGCCGGCCGGCGGTTCGTGGACGAGACCTTGGGGTTCGGGTTCCTGAAGGCTGCTCAGATGCCCCTCACCGCACGCGAGTTACTGGTGCTCTCGCTGGCCGCCGGGGGCGCGCCCGTCGCCGAGATCGCGAACCGCCTGCATCTGACGAACGGGACGGTGCGCAACTACATGGCCTCGATCACCCGCAAGACCGGGGCCCGGAACAGGATCGACGCCATTCGGATCTCGCGGGTCGAGGGCTGGGTATGAGGCCCCGTTGGCCGGACCGGACGCCGGACCGCTCGCCGGCCCCCAGTTCCCGGAGAGCTCGCGGTAGAGGGGTGAGGTGTCGAGCAGCTCCTCGTGGCGTCCGCACACGGTGTGCGTCCCGTCCATCACCAGGATCCGGTCGGCGCGGCGTGCCGAGCTGATGCGGTGGGCGATCACCACGAGGGTGCCGCCCGGCCGCGCCGCGAACGCCCGCTCGGCGCGGGCCTCCGCCACCGGGTCGAGGTGGCAGGTCGCCTCGTCCAGCAGGGCGAGGGGCGCGTACGAGACGTAAGCACGGGTCAGCGCGACGAGCTGCCGTTCGCCCGCGGAGAGCGCGGCGGGGTCGACCGGGGCCGCGAGGCCGCCGAGCCGCTCGATCACGCCACTGAGCCCGACGGCCCGCGCGGCGGCCAGCAACTCCGCGTCACCGACGGTGTCCGCCCGCAGGTACTCCAGGTTCTGGCGCACCGTGCCGCTGAAGACGTACGCCTCCTGCGGGATCAGCACCCGCCGCGCGACGCCCTCACGCCCCCGCACGGCCCGCCCGTCGACGCGGACGACACCACTGCCGGGCTTCAAAAGCCCGGCCACCAGCCCGGCAAGGGTGGACTTCCCGATCCCACTGGGCCCGACCACCGCCAGATGCCCCCCTCGCGGCACGCTGAGCGACAGGCCGCGCACGACGGGCTCGGCCTGGGGTCCGTAGGCGAAGGTGACGGAATCGAGCTGGAGGGCGGGGGGCACGTGAGCCGCGGGGACCCCGCCATACGCGGCTCCCCGGACGGGGACTCCACCGGGAGGCCCGTCCTTGGCAGGCCCACCCCCGGCAGACCCGTAGCCGGAGCCAGGCCCCTCGTCCGCAGCAGGCGCCCCGCCTGAAGCGGGTCCCTCGGCTCGCGAAGGTGTGTTGCCGCGTTTCGGCGTCCCGGCGACAGCCCCTGTCGTGTCGTCGGCGGGGGCAGCCTCGTGCGTGTCCCGCTGCTCAGGTAGCTCCGGCTCCGGGGTCCATGTCAGGCGGCGCAGGACTATGGCCAGGCGGGAGCCGCTTGTGCCCAGGCCGTGGATGAGGTTGTGCAGGGCCGGGAGCAGGGCCTGGGTGACGTACGCGATCGCGCCCACCAGGGCGCCCGGCGTCACCCCGTTGGTCAGGAGCCAGGGGGCCGTCACGAGGAGCAGGACGAGCGGGAGCTGGCCGCCGGTCACGAGGGCCGCCGTGCGCAGGACGCCCCAGCGGGCGAGCGAACCGGCCGCCGCGTACTCCGCGGCGATGCCCCGGTCCAGGTCCCCCGCCACGTCCTGTTCCGCGCCCGCGGCGGCGACGTCCCGCAACCCCGGGGCGACCGCGCCCAGTTGCCCCGCGATGCCTTCGTCGGCGACGAGGAACTCCTCTTGGCGGCGCGCCAGCGGCCGCAGGCCAGCCACGAACAGGCCGACTCCGGCGAGCAGCGGTGGCGCGACGACCAGGAGGAGGAGCGGGGCCAGCGAGAACAGGCCGATCAGCGCGCCCGCCGCCGTGAAGACGAAGGAGCGGGACACCAGGACCAGGCCCGCGAAGGTGTCCCTGGCGATCTCCACCTGCTGGGTGAGCCGGGACACGGAGGCGCCGTCCGCCTCGCGCAGGCCCCGCCCGACGACCTGCCGCACCAGGGTGTCCCGCAGGGGTTCCACCAGATCGGCGATCGCACGGAACACCCGCCCCGTCCCGTACGCGGCCACGACCACGCCGAGCCCGGCCCCGCCGAGCCACCCGAGCCCGACCGCCTCGCGCCCCGCGAGGAACCCGTCGTCCAGGGCGCGTGCGAGGGCGTATCCGGTGAGGAAGGTCTGCCCGGTCTCGAGGACGGACCAGAGCGCGAGCCGCAGCACCACCTGCCACCGACGCCGCAGGAACCGCAGGCCGCGACGGTAGGTGCCCGGCTGCGCCGAGAAGGCCGAAAAGGCCGTACCGCCCGGCCGAGAGGCGCCAGAAGGCTTTCTCACGCGCCGAACACCTCCCTGTACTCCGCCCGCTCCCACAGCTCCGCATGCGTCCCCACCGCCCGGATGCGGCCGCCCTCCAGCCAGGCGACCACGTCCGCGCGTGCCGCCGTCGCCGCGCGGTGGGCGATGATCAGGCGGCTGCGGTGCGGGGTGTGGTGGAGCAGGGCCTCGGCTATGTGGTGTTCGGTCACCGTGTCGAGGCTCGACATCGCGTCGTCCAGGATCAGGATCCGGCCACCTCGTGCGAACGCCCGTGCCAGGCCCAGGCGTTGGGCCTCGCCCCCGGAGAGGGGCGCGTCGGCGCAGGGCGTGGCGTAGCCGTCGGGGAGGCGTGTGATGAAAGGGTCCGCGTGGGCGGCACGGGCCGCCTCGCGGACGCGGAACGGCGTCGGGCGCGGGGCGCCGAAGCCGATGGTGCCCTCCAGTGTCGTGCCGAGGAGCGCGGGCCGCTCGAAGGCGTAACCGACCTCGCGGCGCAGCTCCTCGCGGCCGAGCGAACGCAGCGGGACCCCGTCGAGGCGTACGTCCCCTTCGTCGGGGTCGGCGAGACGGCCTGCGACGGACGCCAGAAGCGACTTGCCCGCGCCGGAGCGGCCGACCACGGCGAGCGTGCGGCCCGCCGGGACGGTCAGGTCGACACCGTCGAGTACGGCGCGCTCGCCGCGGGTCACCTTGACCCCTCGTAACTCCAACAGACCGCCGCCGGGCGGGAGTTCCGCGTCACCGTAAGTGGTCGAAGGTTCCGCGAGCACCTCCCCCAGGCGGCGCGCCGCGGCCTTGGCTCGCACCAGCGCCCCCAGCTGGCCGACGAGCATGCCGATGCCGGTGGCGAGCACGGCGTACCGGGACGCGGCCAGCAACTCGCCCACGGAGATGCTGTCTCGCAGCACCAGATGGCCCGCGACCGCGACGACCGCGAGCTGCAGGAGAGGGGCGACGGCCACGGCCTGTGACTGGGAGCGACCCTGGACGCGCCACATCTGGTGCCCGTGCCGGGAGAGTTCGGGCAGCGGCCCGAGCACGCGCCTGGCCTCCTGGTCCTCGGTGTGCGCTGCCGCGATGGTCCTGGCCCCGCCGACCGCCTCGCTGAGACGGCCCGCGATGTCACCCTGGACCTGCTGGTAGCGCGTCACGCAGTCGGAGGTCGCGCGGGTGAACGCCCGGAGGAGCAGGACGAGTACGGGGACACCGGCGATGAACGCCACGGCGAGCAGGCCGTCGATCAGGGCGAGTGCCGCCACGGCCCCGACGGGCACGACCAGGACGGCGAGAAGCCCGGCGAGCGTGGCGGGCGCTACGCCCGCGTGCGCCGCGTTGTCGATGAGGCGGGCCACCAGGTCGCCGGGGGCGAAGCGCGCGGTGGTGCGCGGGCCGACGGCCAGGACGTGGCGACCGACACGGCCCCGCAGCCAGGCCGTCGTACGGGCGTTGGTGGTTCCGGTGAGGACGCCTTCGCAGGCGTCGAGGAGCGCGCTCGCGCCGATCAGCGCCGCGCAGACGAGGATCCAGCGGGTGGCGTCGGCGCCGAAGTGGCCGGCCGCGTGTCCCGCGATGACGGCGTCAAGGGCGCTGCCGATCGCGAACGGCAGGAGAAGGCTCGCGCCGGCCCCCGCGACACCGCACAGGGCGAGTGTCACGCAGCGTGCGGCGCTGTGGCGGGTCGCGGCCTTCAACAGGCCCGCGTCGTGGCCGGGGCGCGGAGGACGTGTGGTCGTGATCGCCATGCGGTGCGGGCCCTCGCAGTCCTCGTGTTCCTTGGCGGAGCAGCCGTGACGAAGCGACCGGGTGTCGGGACGGGCGCCGGTGAAGGAGGCCCCCCGCCGCAACGACCGTCCGTGACTGCTGTCCATACCGGGTGTCCGGGGCGTGCGGGAACCGGGCGGTGCCTCTGGGCAGAGGCACCGCCCGGTCCCTCACGAACCGTGCCGCTCAGGCACGGTCTGCGTCACAGACAGAGCAGCACGCTCGCGTCGCTCCAGCACAGCAGCAGGCTCACGTTGCTGCCGCCGCCACCGTGGCCACCACCGGTCATCTCGTCGGACTCCATGCTCTGCAGGTCGAGAAGCGCCATGGTCTTCCCTTTCATTTGGGGACGTAGTTGTCCTTATGGGTGGTGTCACGACCCCGCCGCGTGGCGGGACCGGCTCTGGGGCCGCCTGGGCGGCGGCAGGAAGGGGACGTGTGCTCCGCCGTCCCCCAGGGCGGCGGCGAGGGCGAGGAGACAGCCCGCCGTTCCGGTGTGCAGGTCCATGGAGAGCCGCAGCATCTGGTGCCCGGGGAAGGCGAGTTGGCCCGCGTACGGCATCGCGAACCAGCCGAGGCCCTCGATCTGCGCGGCGATGTCCTCGGGCGTGATGCCGGGCGCGGTGCTGCGGTTGAGGTGCGTCAGCAGTCCGGCCCGCCCCTGGAACAGGCCCGGTTGCACGCAGAAGCGTGAGCGCGCGGTGGCCACGATGCCCGGCCGTACCGCCTCGAACCCGGCGTCGTCCCGGTGCGCGAGGTAGTCGTCGATGACCATCCCGATGCCTACGCTGCCGTCGCCGAGGTACGGCATCGTGCGCCAGCCCTCGTCCACCCCGAGGCTGCCGTCCGGCCGCGCGACGCACCGGGCCAGGTCCACGCGCAGGGCCCGCGCCGCCAGGTCGAGGAGCGCGGTGTCGCCGTTCCTCTCGTAGAGCCGCAGGAAGAGCAGTGCGGGGCCGGTGGCGCCATGCAGCAGCCCGGCCCGTGGCCGCCCCTTCGGCGGGTCCTCGGAGGAGGTCAGCCGCTCGCCGATCACCTCGGCCGCCTGTAGGGCGTGCTGGGCGAGCGCCTCCTCGCCGGTGCTGTGCGCGAGGGCGTCGAGGGCGAGGCCGAGTCCGGCGAGGCCGCCGTGCAGGTCGGAGGGGAGCCGCTGCCAGTTCTCCTGGAGGACGGTCTCCATCAGGTCGAGGGCGCGGGTGCGGTGGCCGAGCCGGCCGAGTACGTGGGCGATGCCCGCGAGGCCGTCGTCGAGCCCGAGGGGCGTGCCGGGCGGCGCGGGCTCGGTGTGCTTCAGGAGCCAGCGCTCGCCTTCCTCGTAGCGTTCACCGCCGCTCTCGGCGAGGGCGAGCAGCACTCCGGCGGCGCCGTGCGCGAGGCCGAGCCCGCCGCTGTCGGTGAACTGCGCGATGTCGCCGGGGAAGAGCCGGTCGTCGCGGTCCGGGGTGGCCGAGGCGAGGATGGCCTTGACCATCGAGTCCCGGCTGTAGGGCCAGTCGGCTACGTCGACGAGGGGCGTGGCCGGCCCCGCGGTCCGGCGTCCGGTCACCTTCGCGTCGACCGGGTCCTGCCCGCCTCGCTCGATCTCCGCCACGGCTTCGTCGAGGAACTCGCGGGGTACGTCGGGGAATTGCGAGGCGATCACCGTCGCGAGATGCGCGGCCTTGCTCCGGTCGACGGCGAGGAGCGTGGTGATCGGCAGGAAGAGGGCGAGCCGCAGGCACGCCAGGGCGTAGCGGTCGACGTCCACGCCCTCGCGGTCCGCGGGCGCGATGAACCCGGGGTGGGCCACGACCTGCCGGCCACCCTCGCCCACCCGCGTCGCCGCCTCGAAGTCGAGGAGGGAGACGGACTGTTCGTCGGGCGCGACCATGATGTTGAACATATGGAGGTCGTTGAAGACGACACCCCGCTCGTGCACGGCCGCGACGGCCTCCTCGACGGCCCGGTGGATCCGCAGCGCCCAGGCCGTGTACGTGGCGATCGCGCCGGCGTCCGGCTCACTGACCAGGAGCGGATGCCGGTCCGCGAAGAAGGAGTTGAGGGTGCGGCCCTCCAGGAAGTCCATGACGAGGAAGCGGTGGCCGCCGAGTTCGAACCAGTCCCGTACCTCGGGCGCGACACCGAGGCCCGCCAGCTTCTCCAGCGCGCCCCGTTCGCGCTCCAGGCGGGCCACGGCGTCGGCCCCGTCGGAGGCCAGGCCCGCGTGCGGCCGGCCCTCCTTCAGGACGACCTTTCGGCCGTCCCGGGTGTCGGTGCCCGCGTAGACCCCGCCGCCGTTCGAGAAGTGCAGCGCCTTCTCCATGCGATACGGCAGGTCGGTGACCGTCGTGTTGTTGCGCGCCGCGAGCTGCGGTCCGAGGAACGGCGGCAGCGTCACCCACTCGGGGACCTTGAAGGCCGGGTCGCGTGAGTCGGGGACGAGTCGGCCCTGGTCGTCCTCGATCGCGGGCACGAGGCCGCCGCGCTCGTCGGCGCACATGCGGCGGGTGAAGGCGCCGTACCTGACGTACAGCGGGCCTTCCTGCCAGCGCAGGTCGGTGAGGATGTAGGGGCCTTCGTACCCTTCGAGTATCCGCCCCAACTCGACGAGGAGTGAGTGCAGTTGCTGTTCGTCGGCCGGGTAGATCGTGGCGAACTTGCCGCTGCCGTCGCGTCCCGCGTACTTGCTGTTGCGCAGGTGGAGCAGGTGCCGGCCCGCGATGAACTTGAACGGCACGGCGCGCGGCACGCAGTGCTCCCGCACCGCGGCGGCTATGCGGTCGGCGTTCTCCAGAGTGGCGGACACATGGATCTTCCAGCCCTGCTGGGGCGCGGGCCGTGCGTGCCCGTCCTCGTCGAGGGGGACGAAAGTCAGCCAGTCACCCTGGCGGGCCGACCGCCACCCTTGCGGGACCGGCCGTGCCCCGGTCTCGAACTCAGGGGCGCTCCCGCCCACGGACAAGCGGTCCGGAGTCTCGTAGAAGTGCCTGTCAGCCAGACAGTAGACCTCGTACCGCTTGTCCACGAACGTCTCCTCCCCATGTGGTCTGGCTCAGAGAGTTCCAGGCCGCAAAGGGGACGGACAGTCACGGATGTCATCGATCGGGCATGCGGAACGCATGGGTAAAGTCCTGTTCGCACACTTTCGAGCACACATAACGCCCGCAGAACGTACACAATTCGGCGCAGACGGCGTCACACAAGTAAATTCCGCCGCGGGAGCGGACCCCGTCAGTCCTCCGGCGGGAAAACGACCTCCCCGCTGCCGGACAAGGTGATGGTGATCGCCTCCACCGGGCACCCCTCGGCCGCTTCGAGCACTTTCTCGTTGGCGTCGGTCTCGGGGTCATCGGGGTGGGACTGGCGGGCGGAGTCGAGCGTGAAGCCGCCCGGTGCCGTGATCACGCACATCCCGGAGCCGATGCAGACCGACCGGTCCACCTCGACGTGCCAGCGGTCACCCATCAGGCACCCGCCCCCTCATATCCGGCCGGGAGGTGGATCATCTTGTGCTCGAAGTACTCGCCGTACCCCTCGGGCCCGAACTCCCGCCCGAGACCGGAGTTCTTGTAGCCGCCGAACGGACCGAGCATGTCGAGGCTGAAGGTGTTCACCGAGTACGTCCCGGTGCGCACCCGGCGCGCGATGTCGATGCCGCGCTCCGTGTCCGCGGTCCACACGCTGCCGCTGAGCCCGTAGTCGGAGTCGTTGGCGATCTTCACGGCCTCGCTCTCGTCGCCGTACGGGAGGAGGCAGATGACCGGGCCGAAGATCTCCTCGCGGGCGATGCGCATCGAGTTGTCGACGCCGCCGAAGAGCGTCGGCTCGACGTACCACCCGTCGTCGAACCCGGCCGGACGGCCGCCGCCCGTAAGGATCTTGGCGCCTTCCTCCTGGCCGATGCGGATGTAGTCCAGGGAACGCTGCTGCTGGCGCCTGGCGACCAGCGGGCCCAGTTCGGTCTCCGGGTCGAGCGGGTCGCCGACCTTGAGCGCCGAGGCCGCGGCGGCGAAGGCCTCGGCGAACTCGTCGTGTCGGGAGTGCGGCACGAGGATGCGGGTCTGGGCCACACACGCCTGACCGTTGATCATCCAGGCGAAGGGGACGATGCCGGCGACCGCGGCCGCAGCGTCCGCGTCCGGCAGGATCACGGCGGCCGACTTGCCGCCCAGCTCCAGTGTCACGCGCGTGAGGTTGCGGGCCGCGACCTCCATGACGCGCTTGCCCGCACCGACGGAGCCGGTGAAGGACACCTTGTCGACGCCGGGGTGGCCGACGAGGTACTCGCTCACCTCGCGGTCGGCCGAGATGATCGAGAGCACGCCCTGCGGCAGCCCCGCCTCGGTGGCGATGTCGGCGAGGATGTACGCGTCGAGCGGTGTCTCGGGCGAGGTCTTGAGGATCACCGGGCACCCGGCGAGCAGCGCGGGCGCGAGCTTGGCCGCCGCGGTGAACTGCGGGACGTTCCAGGGGACCACGGCCGCCACGACGCCGACCGGCTCGCGCCGGACCAGGATCTTGCCGAGGGCGCCGTCACGCGCCTCCTCGTACGTGAAGTTCTTCGCGACCGTGAGCGCGGAGTCCCAGACCATCATCGCGGCGAGGGCCTGCACCATCACGCTCGACGTGTACGGGGTGCCGTTCTGGGAGCTGATGACACGGGCGATCTCCTCGTGCCGCACGGCGAACGCGTCCTTGATCCTGGTGATGACCTCGATCCGCTCGTCGAGGGTCATCCGGGGCCAGGGCCCCTCGTCGAACGCCTTGCGCGCGGTGGCGACGGCGAGGTCGACGTCGGCGGGCGCGGCGTGCGGCACCCGTGCGAAGACCTGGCCGGTGTGCGGTGAGACCACCTCGATGACGTCCTTGCCGAGGGGGTCCACCAGCTCCCCGCCGATGAACAGCTGTCCGTGTTCCACGAGCTCGGTCATGGCTGACTGCCTCCTGCGGGATTCCGCCGTGTGCGGCACGCTTTTCTGACGCTGTTTCAGGACTTGCTGATGCAGAACTGATACCAGTTCTAGTTCCAGGAGTCCACGGCGGAGCCGGGGCGGAGTGTGACCGGCACCTCACTTGCGACCGGCCTGTCCAAGTGGCCTGACGAATCGGTCGACTTGGGCGATCATTGGAACTGGTTCTAGTTACGGAGAGATGAGGGCACCCCATGACGCAGGTGACCGATCCGCAGGTGACCGAGCACGGCGGGGGCGTGTGGAGCATCAAGGTCCCCATCCCGGACAACCCCCTGGGCTTCACCCTCGTCCACCTCCTGGACACGGACGCCGGTCCCGTCCTCATCGACACGGGCTGGGACGACCCCACCTCCTGGGACGCCCTCGCCGATGGCCTCACCGCCTGCGGCACGTCCGCCGACGCGGTGCACGGCGTCGTCATCACCCACCACCACCCCGACCACCACGGCCTCTCGGCCAAGGTCCGCGAGGCGTCGGGCGCGTGGATCGCGATGCACGAGGCGGACGCGTCGGTCGTACGCCGCACCCGGACCGGGCCACCCGCCCGCTGGTTCGACTACATGGTGGAGAAGCTGACGGCCGCGGGCGCCCCCGCCGACCATCTGGCCCCTCTCCTCGCCGCACGCGACGCGGGCCGCGCGCCCCGGCTGCCCGGCCTGGCCGCCGCGCTCCCCGACCGCGACATCACCCCCGGCGAGCTGCTCGAACTGCCGGGGCGCAGGCTCCGCGCGATCTGGACCCCCGGCCACACCCCCGGCCACGTCTGCCTGCACCTGGAGGAGGAGCACCCGGCGCGGCTGCCGGGCCACGGCCGCCTGTTCTCCGGCGACCATCTGCTCCCCGGGATCACCCCGCACATCGGTCTGTACGAGGACCCCGACGACGACACGGTCACCGATCCGCTCGGCGACTACCTCGACTCCCTGGAGCGCATCGGCCGCCTGGGCCCCGCCGAGGTCCTCCCGGCCCACCAGCACGCGTTCACCGACGCCCCGGCCCGCGTCCGGGAGATCCTGGCCCACCACGAGGAGCGCCTGACGGACCTGCTCGCCCTCCTCGCCGAGCCCCTCACGCCCTGGCAGCTCGCCGAGCAGATGGAGTGGAACCGCCCCTGGGCCCAGATCCGCTACGGCTCGCGGAACATCGCGGTCTCCGAGGCCGAGGCCCATGTGCGGCGCCTGGTGAAGCTGGGGCGCGCCGAGGCGGTGGGCAACGATCCCGTGCGGTACCGCGCGGTGTGACCTCCGGCCAGGGGGGGCGGCCACCTCGGGGCCCCTGCCCTACGGGCCGGTAGAGTGGCCCCGTCGTCATCATGCCCGTACGGGGGGAAGCCGGTGCGAATCCGGCGCTGACCCGCAGCCGTGATCCACGGTCCAAAGGACCGCCGGAGAGCCGGATCGCCCCGCACGGAACGTGACCGGCTCGCGTCATCGGAACCGCCGATGACCGGCACCGTCGAGGTATACGGAGCCGGAGCCGCCCGGTGCCCGTGCCCGCACGCGCCCGCGCTGCCCCGCTCCCCCGCAGGGAGAGGCACCCGCCGCATCATGAACGTTCGCCGCAGCGCAGCGGTCCTGGCCGCCGTCGCCGTGTTCGGTTCGGCCGCCGCCCCGGCCGCCTTCGCGGACACCGCGTCCCCGTCGCCCTCCGCCAAGCTGCCCTCCGGTCTGTACGGCGACGCGGACCCCAAGTTCGACGGGGTGTTCCGGCAGTCGTACGCCCTGCTCGCCCAGGACTCGGCCGGTGTGAAGCCCGCCGCGAAGTCCGTCGACTGGCTCACCGGGCAGAGTTGCGCGAACGGCGGCTACGCCGCTTACCGCGCCGACGCGGGCGAACCCTGCGACTCCAAAACGATGTTCGACAGCAACGCCACGGCGTCGGCCGTGCAGGCGCTCGCCGCGCTCGGCGGCCAGAAGAAGACGGTCGGCAAGAGCGTCGACTGGCTGAAGTCCGTGCAGAACCAGGACGGCGGCTGGGGCTACACCCCCGGCATGGAGTCGGACGCCAACTCCACCGGCATCGTCATCGGCGCGCTCGCCGCGGCGGGTGAGAAGCCGCAGTCGGTGAAGTCGCAGGACGGCAAGTCCCCGTACGACGCGCTGCCCGCCCTCTCCATGAGCTGCTCCGCCGCCAACGGCGGCGCCTTCGGCCTCGCGGACGTCAAGTCCGGCAAGCTCTCGCCGAACGCGGACGCCACCGCGGCCGGCGTCCTCGGCGCCCACGGCAAGGGCCTGGTCGTGGACGCGGCCAAGAAGCAGGAGGCAGCCCCGAAGTGCGCGAAGGCCGACACCGCGGAGCAGGCGGCGTCGAACGGCACGGGCTACCTCCTGAAGACCCTCGCCAAGGGTGACGACCACCTGATGTCGTCGATGCCCGGCGCCAAGAACATGCCCGACCTCGGCAACACCGCCGACTCGGTGCTCGCGCTCGCCGCGGCCGGTCAGCCGGAGCAGGCCAAGAAGTCGGCCGAGTGGCTGGCGAAGAACTCCGCGCAGTGGGCCGAGAAGTCCGGCCCCGCCGCCTACGCCCAGCTGATCTTCGCCGCCCACGCCTCGGGCCTGGACCCGCGTGACTTCGGCGGCGCGGACCTGGTCAAGCAGCTCAACGCGCAGGGCCCTGCCCCGCAGGCGACGGAGCAGGCCGCCGACGAGAAGAAGGACGACGACGACAGCGGCGTGAGCATCTGGTGGATCATCGGCGTCGGCATGGTCGCCGGCATCGGCATCGGCTTCCTCTACAGCGGCAACAAGAAGAAGCAGCAGCTGTGACGCGGGGTCGCGCGCGGTGGGGGCGCCTGGTGACCGGGGCGCTCTTCGCCGCCCTGCTCGGCGTCCTCGGCGTCCTCATCGCCGCCCCCGCCCAGGCCGCCGGGTATCGCTACTGGTCCTTCTGGGACCGGGACGGCTCCACGTGGGCCTACGCGAGCCAGGGGCCGAGCACCGCACGCCCCGACGACGGGGCCGTCCAGGGCTTCCGGTTCGCCGTGTCCGCCGACTCCAAGGACGCCGCGAAGCCGCGCGGAGCCGCGGACTTCGACGCGATCTGCGCCAGGACCCCGGCCAAGGACGACCGCAAGCGGGTCGCCCTGGTCATCGACTTCGGCACGCCCGGTGACGCCCCCGACGGGGAGAACCCGCCGAAGCCGCGCACGGCCTGCGCTCAGATCGCGGACGACGCGACCAGCGCGGACGCCCTCGCCGCGGTCGCGCGGCCCCTGCGTTACGACAGCAATGCCCTGCTCTGCGCCATCGCGGACTACCCGAAGTCGGGCTGCGGCGAGCAGGTCTCGGGCAACGGCGAGTCCGAGGGCGCGCAGAAGAAGCCGACCGCGGGCGACGAGGACAGCGACTCCGGTGGCCCCTCCGTCGGCCTGATCGCGGGCGTGGCCGCCATCGCCCTGCTCGGCGGGGCCGCCGTCTGGCAGGCACGCCGCCGACGCGGCTGACCGCACGATGACCGATCACCCGAGCACCGCTCCCGGTGCGCCGCGGAGGCGTCTGGCCCCCGAGGCGCACCGGAGCAACGCGCTGCACCCCGGCGCCTGGTGGGTGTGGGCGCTCGGGCTCGGCGTCGCGGCGTCGCGCACCACCAATCCCCTGCTGATCGGTCTCCTCATCGGGGTCGCGGGGTATGTCGTCGCGGCCCGCAGGACCTCGGCCCCGTGGGCGCGGTCGTACGGGGCCTTCGTGAAGCTGGGCCTCGTCGTGATCGCGATCCGGCTCGTCTTCGCCGTCGTCCTCGGCTCCCCCATCCCCGGTACGCACGTCATCGTGACGCTCCCCGAAGTGCCGCTGCCCGACTGGGCGAAGGGGGTGCGGATCGGGGGCCGGGTGACGGCCGAGGGGCTGCTCTTCGCGCTCTACGACGGGGTGCGCCTGGCCGGTCTGCTCATCTGCGTCGGCGCCGCCAATGCCCTGGCGAGCCCGGCACGGCTGCTCAAGTCGCTGCCGGGCGCGCTGTACGAGGTGGGGGTCGCCATCGTCGTCGCGATGACGTTCGCGCCGAACCTGATCATTGATGTGCAGCGCCTGCGTGCCGCGCGGCGCCTGCGCGGGCGTGCGGACAGGGGCATCCGGGGGCTGCTCCAGGTGGGGCTCCCGGTCCTCGAGGGCGCGCTCGAGCGGTCGGTCGCGCTGGCCGCCGCGATGGACGCGCGCGGCTTCGGCCGCAGCGCGCCGGTTCCGGCCGGGGTGCGCAGGGCGACGGCGGCCCTGACGCTCGGCGGTCTGATGGGCGTCTGCGTGGGCACGTACGGCCTGCTCACCGCGGACGGCACGGAGTACGGCCTGCCCGTCCTCGCCGTCGGTCTCGTCGCCGCCCTCGCCGGGCTCCGCCTCGGCGGCCGGCGCTCCGTGCGCACCCGCTACCGCCCCGACGCGTGGGGCGTGCGCGCCTGGCTCGTCGCCGGGTCGGGGTTCGCGGTGGCGGGCCTGATGATCTGGGCCGCCTCGTACGACGCGGCGGCCCTGCACCCCGGGGTCGTCCCCCTGACGGCGCCGACGCTGCCGCTGTGGCCCGCGGTGGCCGTCCTCATCGGACTGCTGCCCGCCTTCGTGGCACCGGTGCCCGCCGACTCCGCCGCCCCCGCTTCCCCCGTCCCTTCCGCCCCCGCTCGCACCAAGGAGCCCTCATGATCCGCTTCGAGGATGTCTCCGTGACGTACGAAGGGGTCGCGGGGCCCACCGTGCGCGGGGTCGATCTCGCCGTCCCCGAGGGCGAGTTGGTGCTCCTCGTCGGGCCTTCGGGGGTCGGCAAGTCGACGCTGCTCGGCACGGTGAGCGGGCTCGTGCCGCACTTCACCGGGGGCACGCTGCGGGGCCGGGTGACGGTGGCGGGGCGCGACACGCGTACGCACAAGCCGCGTGAACTCGCCGATGTCGTCGGCACGGTGGGCCAGGACCCGCTCTCGCACTTCGTGACGGACACGGTCGAGGACGAGCTCGCGTACGGGATGGAGTCGCTCGGGCTCGCCCCCGACGTGATGCGCCGCCGCGTCGAGGAGACCCTCGACCTCCTCGGCCTCGCCGATCTGCGCGACCGGCCCATCGCCACGCTCTCCGGCGGCCAGCAGCAGCGCGTCGCCATCGGCTCGGTGCTCACGCCGCACCCCGAGGTCCTCGTCCTCGACGAGCCGACGTCGGCCCTCGACCCGGCGGCCGCCGAGGAGGTCCTCGCCGTGCTGCAGCGCCTCGTGCACGACCTGGGCACGACGGTCCTGATGGCCGAGCACCGCCTGGAGCGGGTCGTTCAGTACGCCGACCAGGTCCTGCTGCTCGCGGCGCCGGGTGAGCCGCCCGTGCTCGGCGACCCCGCATCGCTGATGGCCGTCTCGCCGGTCTTCCCGCCGGTGGTGGGCCTCGGCCGCCTCGTGGGCTGGTCCCCGCTGCCGCTGACGGTGCGGGACGCCAGGAGGCAGGCCGGCTCGCTGCGGGAGCGGCTGGCCGGGGCCGGACCGCGGGACGCCGGCACGGCCGCGCGCCCTGCTGAGCGCCCCGCGACCGGCCTGGCCCGGCTCCGCAGGCGTACGAAGGCCGACGCACCCGAGGCGGCCGCCGCGAGCGTCACGGGTCTTGCCGTGCGCCGGGGCCGGGTGGAGGCCCTGCGCCGCGTGGACCTCACGGTCTCCGCGGGCGAGACGGTGGCCCTGATGGGCCGCAACGGCGCCGGAAAGTCCACGCTCCTCGCCACCTTGGTGGGCCTGCTCGAACCGGCGGCCGGCTCGGTCCGCGTCGGCGGCGCGATCCCCCACCGCACCGGCCCCCGCGAGCTGATCCGGCACGTGGGCCTGGTCCCCCAGGAGCCACGTGACCTCCTCTACGCGGACACGGTGGCCGCCGAGTGCACGGCCGCCGACCAGGACGCGGGGGCGGCGCCCGGCACCTGCCGCGCGCTGGTCACCGAGCTGCTCCCCGGTATCGCGGACGACACCCACCCCCGCGACCTCTCGGAGGGCCAGCGCCTCACCCTGGCCCTGGCGATCGTCCTGACCGCCCGGCCGCCGCTGCTCCTCCTTGACGAGCCGACCCGGGGCCTCGACTACGCGGCCAAGGCCCGCCTGGTCACGCTCCTGCGCGGCCTCGCCGCCGACGGCCACGCCATCGTCCTCGCCACACACGACGTGGAACTGGCCGCGGAACTGGCCCACCGGGTCGCGATCCTCGCCGACGGTGAGATCGTCGCCGACGGCCCCACCCCCGACATCGTGGTCTCCTCCCCCTCCTTCGCCCCGCAGACCACCAAGATCCTCGCCCCGCAGAAGTGGCTGACGGTCACCGAGGTACGGGACGCCCTGGGCGCCGAGGGCGGTACCCCGTGAGCGGCTCCCCCGTGGCCCGGCAGGCCCGTCCCATCCGCCTGGGGCCGCGCTCGATCGGCGCCCTCGCGCTCGTCAGCGCGGTAGGCGTCGTGGCCTTCGGGTGGCCGCTGATCGCGGGCGGGGAGTCAGGGCTGAGCGCGCACGCGCAGGACGCGCCCTGGCTGTTCGCGGCGCTGCTTCCGCTGCTGCTCGCCGTCGTCGTGGCGACCATCGCCGATGTCGGGCTCGACGCGAAGGCCATCGCGATGCTGGGGGTGCTCGCAGCCGCCGGTGCCGCACTGCGACCGCTGGGTGCGGGGACGGCCGGGATCGAGCCGATGTTCTTCCTGATGGTGCTCAGCGGGCGGGTGCTCGGACCCGGGTTCGGGTTCGTGCTCGGTGCCGTGTCGATGTTCGCCTCCGCGCTGCTCACCGGCGGCGTCGGGCCGTGGATGCCGTTCCAGATGCTGTCCATGGGGTGGGTCTGCATGGGGGCGGGGCTGCTGCCGGGACCGGACACCCTGCGCGGGCGCGGGGAGCTGTGGCTGCTCGCCGCCTATGGGGCCGTCTCGTCCGTCCTGTACGGGACCGTCATGAATCTGCAGGGGTGGCCCTACCTCGGCGGCCTCGCGACCGGCGTCTCCTTCGTGCCCGGCGACCCCGTCGGCGACAACCTCGGCCGCTTCATCGCGTACTGCCTGGCGACCTCGCTGGGCTGGGACCTGCCCCGCGCCGTCGTGACCGTCCTGCTGAGCCTCGCCCTCGGCCCCGCCGTCCTGAAGGCGCTGCGCCGGGCCACTCGCCGGGCCGCCTTCGAGGCACAGGTCACATTCGAGGGGCCGAAGCCGTGAGTGGCCGGTGACTCTCCGTCGCCCTTCGGGGTCCTTCGCGGTGAGGCGGCCCACAGTACTTTGGTCCTCTACTAGGGCGGGCCGTAGCGGCAGCCTGGTGGCACGTACGCGTCAAAACCTGCGCTGACCTGCGGATTGAGAGCCACGTCACATGAGGGACCTTCCGCACACATGCGACATCCACTAGTAAAAAGGGTCATTGCGGAGACGTGGCAGCCCTGCTTCTCTGGATCGAGTCGCACGGCGCCGCCGGTCGCAAGGCCCACGGCGCCGACGCATTCTTCCGGCCACACCCCCGTGGCCCACGGCATGCCCGCGACACCATGTCCCCCACGGAAGGCCACGCTTTGTCCGCCACGCTCCTCCGCCGTATCGCCACCCCGAAGAAGGCCCTCACCGGTGCCGCCGTGGCCGTCGCCACGACCGGCATGGTGTTCAGCGCGGGCGCGGCCCAGGCCGCCACCCCCACGGCGGCGAAGGCCGCGGCTCCGGCCGCCGCTCCCGCCGCGGCGCCTTCCTCGGCCCAGGCGATCGCGAAGAAGATGATCCCGGACCCCGCTCAGTACAAGGCGTTCAGCAAGATCGTGGAGCACGAGAGCGGCTGGAACCCCAAGGCCACGAACGCCTCCTCCGGCGCCTACGGCCTGGTCCAGGCCCTGCCCGCCACGAAGATGGCGTCGGCGGGCTCAGACTGGAAGACCAACCCCGAGACCCAGATCAAGTGGGGCCTCGACTACATGAACGACCGCTACGGCAGCCCGGTCGGCGCGTGGAACCACTGGCAGGCCAACGGCTCGTACTGAGCGAACTCCCTCGCGGCGCACCGGAGATCACCGGCTCCGCCGAGTTCGTCCTCAAACGCCGGACAGGCTGGATACTCCAGTCCGTCCGGCGTTTTCGGCTTCCGGAAACGGCCTACAGCCGCTGGATGATCGTCCCCGTGGCGACGGCCCCGCCCGCGCACATCGTGATCAGCGCGAACTCCTTGTCCCGCCGCTCGAGTTCATGCAGGGCGGTGGTGATCAGCCGCGCCCCGGTCGCCCCGACCGGGTGGCCGATGGCTATCGCGCCCCCGTTCACGTTCACCTTCTCCAGGTCCTGCTCGAAGACCTGCGCCCAGCTCAGCACCACCGATGCGAACGCCTCGTTGATCTCCACGAGGTCGATGTCCTTCAGGGACATCCCCGCCTTGCCGAGCACCGCCCGTGTCGCGTCGATCGGTCCGTCCAGATGGAAGTGCGGATCGGCGCCCACCAGCGCCTGTGCCACGATCCGCGCGCGCGGCCGCAGCTTCAGGGCCCGCGCCATCCGCTTCGACGCCCACATGATCGCCGCCGCGCCGTCCGAGATCTGCGAGGAGTTGCCCGCGGTGTGCACGGCGGTCGGCATCACCGGCTTGAGCCGCTCGAGGCCCTCCATCGTGGTGTCCCGCAGCCCCTCGTCCCGGTCGACGAGGCGCCACATGCCCTGCCCGGCGGCCTGCTCCTCCTCCGTCGTCGGGACCTGGACGGCGAACGTCTCGCGCTTGAAGCGCTCCTCGGCCCAGGCGGTCGCGGCGCGCTCCTGCGAGATGAGGCCGAGCGAGTCGACGTTCTCCCTGGTCAGGCCACGATGACGGGCGATCCGCTCGGCCGCCTCGAACTGGTTGGGCAGATCGACGTTCCACTCCTCGGGGAACGGCTTGCCAGGACCGTGCTTGGAGCCCGACCCCAGCGGCACCCGCGACATCGCCTCGACGCCGCAGCTGATGCCCACGTCGATGACACCGGCCGCGACCATGTTGGCGACCATGTGGCTGGCCTGCTGCGACGAGCCGCACTGACAGTCCACCGTCGTCGCGGCGGTCTCGTACGGAAGGCCCATGGTGAGCCAGGCCGTGCGTGCCGGGTTCATGGACTGCTCCCCGGCGTGCGTGACCGTGCCGCCCACGATCTGCTCGACGCAGTCGGCGTGGATGCCCGTGCGGCCGAGGAGCTCGCGGTAGGTCTCACCGAGCAGATAGGCGGGGTGGAGATTGGCGAGCGCGCCGCCGCGCTTACCTATGGGGGTGCGTACGGCTTCGACGATGACAGGTTCCGCGGCCATGGGCGTCCTCTCCATCCGCATCCCGCGCGAGTGTCCCGGCACCCACGCGGAGAACTAGTACGCGTTCTAGTTCTGCAAGCAGTCTGCTGAGCGCGACCCCGGCACCGCAAGGGGCTTGCACGCACCTTGCGCAGGACGTACACAGTGGGGCCTCCCCTGATCTTTAAGAGCTTGGGGAAGCGACCCCGACGCGGGCCTTGCCACTTGTAGAACCCGTTACTACCTTGCGGGTCATCTCCTGATGGACCGTCAGGACAGCTACAGAGCTGCCAGAACTGAACTCCTGGAGTTGCCGATGCCCTGTCCAGCGCTGCCCGACGGGTTCGACTTCACCGATCCCGACCTGCTCCAAGAGCGCGTGCCCCACCCGGAGTTCGCCCAGCTGCGGCAGACCGAACCGGTGCGCTGGATCGCCCAGCCGCCACGCATCTCCGGCTTCGACGACTCGGGCTACTGGGCCGTCACCCGGCACGCGGACGTCAAGTACGTCTCCACGCACCCGGAGTTGTTCTCCTCGAACCTCAACACCGCGGTCATCCGGTTCAACGAGACGATCAGCCGCGACCAGATCGAGGTCCAGAAGCTGATCATGCTGAACATGGACCCGCCCGAGCACACCCGCGTCCGCCAGATCGTGCAGCGCGGCTTCACCCCCCGCGCCATACGTTCCCTGGAGGACGCCCTGCGCGAGCGCGCGGGCTCCATCGTCGAGACGGCCCTGGCGAACGCCGCGGCCGACGGCTCCTTCGACTTCGTCACCAACGTCGCCGTGGAACTTCCCCTCCAGGCGATCGCCGAGCTCATCGGCGTGCCCCAGGACGACCGTACGAAGATCTTCGACTGGTCCAACAAGATGGCGGCCTACGACGACCCGGAGTACGCGATCACCGAGGAGGTCGGCGCCGAGGCGGCCATGGAGATCGTCTCCTACGCGATGAATCTCGCCGCCGCTCGCAAGGAGTGCCCGGCCAAGGACATCGTCAGCCAGCTGGTCGCCGCCGAGGACGAGGGCAACCTCTCGTCCGACGAGTTCGGCTTCTTCGTCATCCTGCTCGCGGTGGCCGGCAACGAGACGACCCGCAACGCCATCACCCACGGCATGCACGCCTTCCTCACCCACCCCGAGCAGTGGGAACTCTTCAAGCGCGAGCGCCCCGAGACCACCGCCGAGGAGATCGTGCGCTGGGCCACCCCCGTCGTCTCCTTCCAGCGCACCGCGACCCAGGACACCGAGATCGGCGACGCGAAGATCAAGCAGGGCGACCGCGTCGGCATCTTCTACTCCTCGGCCAACAACGACCCCGAAGTCTTCGACGACCCGATGAAGTTCGACATCACCCGCGACCCGAACCCGCACCTCGGATTCGGCGGCGGAGGCCCGCACTTCTGCCTCGGCAAGTCCCTCGCCGTCCTGGAGATCAACCTCATCTTCAACGCGATCGCGGACGCGCTGCCCGACCTGCGACTGGTCTCCGACCCCCGCAGGCTCCGCTCGGCCTGGCTGAACGGCGTCAAGGAACTGCAGGTCAGCACCGGCTGACCCGCCGCCAGGGAGGCAGGGGCGACACCTCCCACGCCCTGCCCCTGCCTCCCCCTGGCACATATCCGGCCATGAACCGTCCGGAGCCAACGTTTCTGTTGCGTTGCGCGTCTTGAGAAGCAAACGTTGCCTCTCCAAGACTTCGAACGGAAACGGTGCCGTGGTCTCCGCTGGTCTCTCTCTCGCGCCGTCGGGCAGCACACCCTCGGAGCGGAAGACCTCCTTCCGGGAATTCTGCCGACGCCACCGGGTTCCGCTCGTCGCCACGCTGCCCACGCTTCCGCTGTACGCGGTGTGGGCGGCGTTCCTCGCCACCGGCGGCGGCGACCTGGCGGCCCAGGAGGCGTGGGCGCGGTTCGCGTCGGAGCACGGGGCCGCCGCGTACGGCCTGTTCTGGTACGGCGGCATGCACACCGCCAACTACAGCCTGATCTCGCCTTACCTGATGGCCGCCGTGGGCGTGAAGACCGTGACGGTGGTGTCGGGTGTCGCCGGTGCCTGGCTGGTCGCCGCGCTCGTCGAACGCACCGGGATGCGGCGCCCGCTGTGGCCCGCGGTGCTCGCCTCGCTCGCGGTGTGGTGCAACGTCGCGTCCGGGCGCACGACGTTCGCCCTCGGCATCGCCTTCGGGTTCGCGGCATGCCTGATGCTGGTGCGCGAGCGGCGTGTGGTGGCGGCCGTGGTGTGCGCGGCGCTCGCCACCATGTCCAGTCCGGTGGCGGGCCTCTTCCTCGTGGTGGCGGGCGCCGCCTACTTCCTCGTACGTGACTGGGGGCGGGCCGCGGCGCTGATGGTGCCGCCGGTGGTGGTCGTGGGCGTGACCACCGCGCTCTTCCCCTTCTCCGGCGAGCACTTGATGCCGTTCGACCGGATCTTCCCGCCCGTGCTGTTCGGCCTCGCGCTCATCGTGGCGGCTCCGCGCGAGTGGCGCGTACTGCGGTGGGGGGCGGGGGTGTACGCGGCCGGGACGGTCCTCACCTATCTCATCCCGTCCCCGATCGGCACGAACGTGGAGCGCCTCGCCGAGTTGCTCGCGCCCGCCGCGCTGCTCGGCGCCCTGCTGATGCCCGCGCTGTCCCGCGTACGCCGTGTCGTGCTCACCGTGGCGCTCGTGCTGTCCACGGCGTGGGTCGGGCAGAAGACCGCGGACGATCTGACGGTGTCGACGGCCGTGCCGAAGTGGGCCGCCGACACCGAGGGCGTGGTGCGGGAGCTGGAGCGGCTCGGCGCCGACCGGGGCCGCGTGGAGGTGGTCCCGGCCCGCAACCACCGCGAGGCCACGGCCCTGGCGCCGTACGTGAACATGGCGCGCGGCTGGAACCGGCAGCTCGACATCGAACGCGGGCGGCTCTTCTACGACGGGTCGTTCTCGGCCACCACCTACCGGGCGTGGCTGGACAAGTGGGCGGTCGGCTACGTGGTGTTGCCGTCGGGCAAGCCGGACGGGTTCGCCGAGGACGAGGCGGCCCTGGTCGCCAGTGGCCCCAAGTGGCTGGAGCCGGTGTGGCGGGACGCGCACTGGCGGGTGTTCCGGGTGAAGGACGCGGTGCCGATGGTGTCGAGGCCGGCGACCGTCGTGAAGTCCACCGGGTCGGCCATGGTGGTGCGCGTCCCCACGCGCGGGCCGGTGACGCTTCGCCTGGTGTACTCGCCGTGGCTCCGGGCCGAGGGGGCCTGCCTGGAGCGGCACGGCGAGTTCACCCGGCTCACGGTGTCCGCACCGGGCACGTACACGATCAGCTCGGGGTACGGTCCTTCGCCGAGTCCTTCGTCATGTCGATGACCGGCTTCACGCGCGTGACGGGCTCCGCGCCCGTGACCGGCTCCGCCCCCGTGGCCACCTTCAGGGTCCTGGCGACGCGGGGTCCTGCCAGGAGGTAGCCGATGCCGAAGCCCGCGCCGACGACGGCCGCGCCGCCCACCGCGTCCAGGACCCAGTGGTTGCCGGTGGCGACGATCGCGGCGACGGTGCACAGCGGATGCAGCAGGCCCAAGGCCTTCATCCACCACCTCGGCGCGAGGGCCACGATCACCACACCGCACCACAGCGACCAGCCGAAGTGCAGCGAGGGCATCGCCGCGTACTGGTTGGTGAGCGCGGTCAGCGTGCCGTAGTCCGGCTGGGTGAAGTCCTGCACGCCGTGCACCGTGTCGATGAAGCCCAGCTCGGGCATCAGGCGCGGCGGGGCCAGCGGGTAGAGCCAGAACCCGACGAGCGCGAGGAGCGTGGCGAAGCCGAGGGCCGAGCGCGCCCAGCGGTAGTCGGCGGGACGCCGGACGTAGAGCACGCCGAGGACCGTCAGCGGCACCACGAAGTGGAACGAGGTGTAGTAGAAGTTGAAGAACTCTTCGAGCCAACTGACCTTCACCACCGCGTGGTTGACCCAGTGCTCGATGTCGATGTGCAGGAACTGCTCGATCGCGTGGACCTGCTCGCCGTGCTGCTCGGCGGTGGCGCGTCCACCCGAGTTGGTGCCGCCCGTCGCGGCGAGCCGCGCCTGTTGGTAGGCGGAGTAGCCGACGCGGATCAGGAGCAGTTCGAGCAGGAGGTTCGGCCGGGTGGTGACCCGCCGCCAGAACGGGAGCAGCGGCACCCAACTCCAGCGTGCGGGCGCGGGCCTGGCGTAGTCGGTGGGGACGGGCTCCTGGTACCGCGGGTCCGTACGGGACAGGAACGGCACCACCGTGGCGGCGGCGAGCGCGGCGATCAGGACGACGTTGTCGCGGATGGGCTCCACGACCGGCATGTTCGGCAGCATCATCTTCGCCGGCAGCGTCGAGACGAGGACGACGGCGACGGGCCACATGTACCGGTCCGACTGCTTCTTGCCGGCCCGGCCGACCACCGCGAGCAGCACCCACAGGAGCTGGTGCTGCCAGGTCGTCGGGGACACGGCGACGGCGACACAGCCGGTGATCGCGACGGCGAGCAGCAGTTGCCCGTCCTTGGCGTAGCGCACGGCCCGGCGCACGCCGAACCAGACGACGACCGCGCTCAGGGCCACGTAGAGCCCGATCTCCAGCGGCCCTTCGAGGCCGAACCGGAGCAGGGCGCCGTGCAGCGACTGGTTGGCGAGACCGGCCGGACTCGCGCCGAGGCCCGCTCCCGCCAGGTGGTGTATCCAGTACGTCCACGAATCGTGCGGCATCGCGGCCCAGGCGAGCGCGGTGATGGCGAGGAAGGTGGCGCCGGTGGAGGCGGTGGCCCGCCTGCGGCCGGTGAACCAGAAGAGGGCGGCGAAGAGCAGCAGCGTGGGCTGGAGCGCGGCCCCGATGCCGATGAGGACGCCGCTGGCGCGTTCCCCGCGGACCGCGAAGCACCCGAGCAGGACGAGGAGCACGGGGAAGATGCTGGTCTGGCCCAGGTACAGGGTGTTGCGCACCGGGAGCGACAGCATCAGGAGGCAGATCGCGACGGGCGCGGCGAGCAGCGAGGTGCGCCGGGACACGGGCTGCGGCAGCGCCCGAGCCGCGACCATGCCGAGGAGCACGACCAGGATCAGCGTGCCGAACGTCCAGCCCCAGCCGAGCGCCTGCTCGGCCGCGCGCGAGAACGGTTTGAGCACGAGTCCCGCGAAGGGGGTGCCGGTGAACTTGTCCGCGTCGTAGAAGGAGCCGTTCACATGCAGGACGCCGTCCGGGCCGATCCAGGTCTCGAGATCGATGAGCCGCTCGCCTTTCGGCGTTCGCAGGACGACGGCCGCCTGGCGTACCGCGAGTACTGCAGCGATCAGCCAGAGGGCGACGCGGATCGCCCCGATCCGCGCTGTCGGTGTGCCGGGTGCCCCCGTCCCAAAGGCATTTCCCGGTCCTCCGTGCTCGACATTCGCCACGCCCCGTCGGCCCTCCCGCCCGCTCGTCGTCTCTGCTCGGTCCCAACGTCCGGCCGGTCCCGAGAGTTCTCCGTCGGCCCCGAGATGTGCGGTCGGACCCGAAGGGCTCGCGCCCTCTGGTGAGACGCGCCGCACCCCCATTTCACCTGTCGGCCACACCGTTTTCTACCGGCTTTTGCGCAGACTTCCTAACCGGCCCTTTTTGTCCGACCATCAACTGGATCTCCACACCCCGTCCACCTCCCATCCATGGAACGACGATTCGGGCCCCCGCGGGCGGTTCCTTGCGCGAGCCGCGACTTAGATCACAAGAACGGCTTCTCGCCACCGTCACAAGCGGAACCATTCGCCCTGGATAGCGGCACATTCCGGACAGTACGCGGTTGGCCGGGCACTGAACGTAATGGTGCCGTCTACACCTATGGTCGCCTGCGGGCCGCCCCTCGCCGGGCGGCTCTGTCCTTGTCGTCAACCGAGAGGCAGGCGAGCGAACCCTTGCCGGCAGCCGCACCCCTCGCACCCGTATCCCCGCAGACCTCGCGGACGCAGGCCCCTCCGTCCGCGCCCGCCTCGGGAGATGTCACCGTCGTCGACCCGGCGCTGGTCAAGCGGGCAGTGAAGGCGGCGGCTCTCGGCAACGCGATGGAGTGGTTCGACTTCGGCGTCTACAGCTACATCGCCGTGACGCTCGGCAAGGTCTTCTTCCCCTCGGGCAACCCCACGGCGCAGCTGCTCTCCACCTTCGGCGCCTTCGCCGCGGCGTTCCTGATCCGCCCGCTGGGCGGCATGGTCTTCGGGCCGCTAGGTGACCGCATCGGCCGCCAGAAGATCCTCGCCCTCACCATGATCATGATGGCGGCGGGCACGTTCGCGATCGGCTTGATCCCGTCGTACGCGTCGATCGGCGTGGGCGCCCCAATCCTTCTGCTGCTTGCCCGCCTGGTGCAGGGCTTCTCGACGGGCGGCGAGTACGCGGGCGCCTCCACGTTCATCGCCGAGTACGCACCCGACAAGAAGCGGGGTTTCCTCGGCAGCTGGCTGGAGTTCGGCACCCTCGCCGGCTACATCGGCGGCGCGGGCCTGGTCACCCTGATGACGGCCCTGCTCTCCACCGACGACCTCCTCTCCTGGGGCTGGCGCATCCCGTTCCTGATCGCGGGCCCGATGGGCCTGATCGGCCTGTATTTGCGGATGAAGCTGGAGGAGACCCCGGCGTTCGCCGCGGAGCTCGCCAAGGCACACAAGGACGAGCAGTCCCGCCCGAAGGTGCGCCTGCGCGAGATGGTGACGGGCCAGTGGAAGGCCCTCCTCCTCTGCATGGGCCTGGTCCTGGTCTTCAACGTCACGGACTACATGCTGCTGTCGTACATGCCGAGCTATCTGACGAGCGAGCTCAAGTACGACGAGACGCACGGACTCCTGGTCGTGCTCGCCGTGATGGCGCTGATGATGTGCGTGCAGCCGTTCGCGGGCGCGCTGACGGACCGGGTGGGCCGCCGCCCGGTGATCGCGGCGGGCTGCGCGGGCTTCCTGCTCCTCTCGGTCCCCGCCCTGCTCCTGATCCGCCAGGGCTCGCTCTGGGCGATCGGCCTGGGCATGGCGGCGCTGGGCCTGCTCCTGGTCTGCTTCACGTCGTCGATGCCGTCGACACTCCCCGCCCTCTTCCCGACCAAGGTCCGCTACGGCTCGCTCTCCATCGGCTTCAACATCTCCGTGTCGATCTTCGGAGGCACGACACCGCTGGTGGTGACGGCGCTGATCGGAGCAACGGGGAACATGATGATGCCCGCCTACTACATGATGGCGGCGGCCGTGGTGGGCGGCATCGCGGTCTGGTTCACGACAGAAAGCGCGGGCCGCCCTTTGCCGGGGTCCGGCCCGGCGGTGGAGGCAAGCCCGGCCGACCTGAGGGAAACCAGCTCAGCTTGAGCTGAGCCGGGGGCCCACCTTGCCCCCCACCCAGCCCGTCCGGCGCTTGAGGACGAACTCGGCGAAGCCGGTGACCGACGGCACGCAAGGCCCCGCGTCCAGGTGGAAACCCGCCCGCCCCTCTCAGCCCGTCCGGCGCTTGAGGACGAACTCGGCGAAGCCGGTGATGACGGCAACCAAGGCCCCCGCGCCAGAGCGGGTTTTCGGGAAGGGGCGGGGTTGGGGAAAAGCCCCGCAGGGCAGCCGCCCGAGTTCAGCGGAACGGGCCGGCGCATCGTGGTGGGCACCCGTGCCGTACGCCGACGGAGTCCGTGAAGTCCTGGTCGCGCGCACCCGCCCCCTCCAAGGGCGGCCTCCCAACGCCACCACAACCCATCGACCTCAGTATGCGAGCCCCCACTGACAATCGACCCCACCCCCACTAACATCATTAGCGAACCTAACGAGTAGCGATTGCCCCGGAAAGGCCCCCATGCCCCAGCAGCAATGGACCGCGGTGGACACCTACTTCACCGACCTGCTCGCCCCCGCCGACGAGGCCCTGGCCGCGGCCCTGCACGACAGCGACGCAGCCGGTCTGCCGCAGATCAGCGTCGCGCCGAACCAGGGCAAGCTGCTCCAGCTCCTCGCCCAGATCCAGGGCGCGCACCGCATCCTCGAGATCGGCACGCTCGGCGGCTACAGCACCATCTGGCTGGCCCGCGCCCTGCCCGCGGACGGCCACCTGGTCACTCTGGAGTACTCCCCGGTGCACGCCGACGTGGCCCGCGGCAACCTCGCCCGCGCCGGCCTCGACAAGCTCACCGAGGTCCGGGTGGGCCCGGCACTCGACTCACTTGCCGCACTCGTGTCCGAGGAGGCGGCCCCCTTCGACCTGGTGTTCATCGACGCGGACAAGGCCAACAACCCGCACTACGTCGAGTGGTCGCTCAAGCTCACCCGCCCCGGCAGCCTCATCATCGTCGACAACGTCGTACGCAGCGGCGCGGTGGTCGACGCGGACAGCACCGACCCCGGCGTGCAGGGAACACGCAAGGCGCTGGAACTCATCGCCACGCACCCGAAGTTGAGCGGAACGGCGCTGCAGACGGTGGGCACGAAGGGCTACGACGGCCTGGCCCTGGCCCGAGTACTGGACTGAGCCCCACCAGCCAAACGGCAAGCACGCACGCCCACCAACCCACCACACCACCAGGCGGCTCAACCCTCCAGATAAAACCCGACATGCACGCTGCGAGGCCCGGCCCGGTCCTGGATGACGACGTCACCGGACTCACCCCGGGGCAACGGAGCCGTCCCCCCGTACGCAAGGGGCGCCGGCCTCCCGCCCACACTGAGCCGCACCTCCGAGGCGGGCTCGGGATGCGACCCGCGTACCCACGTGACGGTCCAGCTTCCGTCGGGCCCGCAGCGGAACTCCAGATGCGTACGCGAGACGAACAGCCAGTCATCCGGCGGCACAAGGCGGCACACCCCGCGATCGCGCCCCACCCGCAGCACGGAACCCGGCGCGCTCGGGGCGTCAGCCATGAGCATGCCCGCGGTCGCCCCCTCGTCCGCCCCGGCCAACGAGGCCATGGTCAGCTCCAGCACGTACGCTCCCCCAGCTCTCGGCGTCCAGAAAACGCGACGGCCGCACACGCCCCCGCGCCGCCGCATCCTATGGCGCACCTCACGTGACCGCACGGTCGCCTGGAACAATGGACGCATGACTGAACGGAAACCACCTGAGGTCAGTTTCGAGTCGTGGATCGACAAGCAGATCCGCGAGGCCGAGGAACGGGGCGACTTCGCCACCCTGAAGGGTCGCGGCAAGCCGCTGCCGGACGGCCTGAACACCACGTCACACGACGAACAGTGGTGGATCAAGCAGAAGATGGCCCGCGAGGGCCTCTCCCACCTCCCCCCGACCCTGGCCCTGCGCAAGGAGGCGGAGGACGTTCTGGCCGCGGCCCCCGACGCCCCCTCCGAACAAGCGGCCCGCCGCCTGGTGACAGCCCTCAACGCCAAGATCACCGAGGCCCTGCGCCTGCCACCACCGGGTCCACCCCTGGGCCTGAAGCCTTTCGACGTGGAGGAGGTGGCCGAATCCTGGCGCGAACGCCACCGGAACAGCGAACGCCACCCGGACAGCGAACGCCCCCCGAACAGGGGCTAGGGGCATGAACCGCCGCTCCCTCGCATCCGACACCCTGGCCGCGACACACCCGGCGGCAGCACTGGGCGGCGTCCCCGACGCCCGGCCCCGTCCGACAAACCGACGTCCGCGTCGCAGCACTCGCAGTAGACACAGTGGCCGCATCAGACACAGTGGCCGCAGTGGACATCCAAGACCCGCAGTGGACACCCAAGACACAGCAGACGCGACACCGACCCCCCACCCCTCAGGTCGGTCACAGCGGCCGGAAGCCCCTGCGGCAGGATGGCCTCATGAGCATCGTCAAGATCAACGTGCTGACCGTTCCCGCCGAGCAGCGGGAAACCCTGGAGAAGCGCTTCGCGTCCCGCGCCGGTGCCGTCGAGAACTCGGACGGCTTCGAATGGTTCGAGCTGCTCCGCCCCATCGAAGGGACCGACGACTACCTCGTCTACACGCGCTGGCGTGACGAGGAGTCCTTCCAGGCGTGGATGGAGGGACCGATGAAGGCCGCGCACCAGGGTGGCGCCGCGGGTGGTGGGGAGCGGCCCAAGCCCGCGTCGAGCAGTGCCGCCGTGTGGTCGTTCGAGGTCGTGCAGCAGGCCGCGCCCAAGGGCTAGCCGTGGGCTGGCCCACGCTCCGCGGGGCCCCGCGGAAAAGCGATGTCGAGGGGCGGTGGACCTGTGGTGCCATGGGCTCATGATGTCCTCCGATCGGATACTCGCCTTCGCGGCCATGTCGTTCCTGCTCATCGTGATTCCCGGGCCCAGCGTCCTGTTCGTGATCGGGAGGGCGCTGGCGCAGGGACGGCGTGCCGCGCTGACCTCGGTGGTGGGAAACACGATCGGCGCGTACGTGCTCGTGGTCGCCGTCGCTCTCGGCATCGGCTCCGTCGTGGAGCGCTCGGTCGTCGTGTTCACGGCGCTGAAGCTGCTGGGCGCCGCCTACCTGGTGTATCTGGGGGTCAAGGCGGTGCGCCAACGCCGTTCGCTGTACGCCGCGTTCACCGGTGACGCCCCTGCCCAGAGTGGGCTGCGTACGTTGTGGGAAGGGTTCGCCGTCGGTGTGGCCAACCCCAAGACCATCGTCTTCTTCGCCGCCGTGCTGCCGCAGTTCGTCGACCGCGAGCAGGGGCACGTCATGCTGCAGATGCTGCTGCTCGGCCTGGTCTTCAACGCCATCGCCCTGGCGTCCGACAGCGTGTGGGGTCTGGTCGCGGCCACCGCGCGCGGCTGGTTCGCGCACTCGCCGCGGCGGCTCTCGACCGTGGGCGGCGTCGGCGGGCTCACCATGATCGGGCTCGGCGTCAGCATCGCCGCCACCGGCCGCAAGGACTGACCGGCTCATCACCTGGCCGGATCACCTGAGCGACTTACCTCTGCGACTTGCCTCTGTGGCTTACCTCTGCGACTTACCTGAGCAATTCACCTGACCGGCTCGCCTGACCGAGCGACCCGGCAAGGCCGCGGCGCCCCCCTAATTAGCTTGCGGGGCACGGCAGTCGCGTCCCGAGAATGGCCCATGACCACCCGCATCGAGAACGGCACCCCGGCCACCGCCGCCTGGACCGTCGCCCCCGAAGCCGTCGACTCGCCCGTCGCCGCCGCACTGTGGCGCGCGTACTACACCGAGGTGAGCGACCGCTATTACCTCCTCCACGAGGGGCGCAGGACCGACCCCGGAGAGCTGGAGCGCGAGGTCGCGGCGGAGACGGGCGGCGACCTGTGCCCGCCCACCGGCACCCTCCTCGTCGCCCGGTACGGGGGCGAGCCCGCGGGCACGGCCGGGGTGCGACTCATGAACGATCTGCCGGACGTTCCGGGTCCGCCCGCTCCTCCCACCGCCGAGCTCAAGCGCGTCTTCCTGCGCGAGGACATGCGCGGCAAGGGCGGCGCAGCCCTGCTGCTCGCCGCCGCCGAGGACGCCGCCCGCGCGCTCGGCGCCGAGCGCATCATCCTCGACACCCGCCTCGACCTCGTCGAGGCCAGAGCGCTCTACGCCCGGCACGGCTACGAGGAGAGCGCGCCGCTCACCGAGCGCATGTACGCGGAGTGCTGGTACGCCAAGAAGCTGAAGCTGACCTGACGCCCATCCACCTGATTCCGCGAACCGGGAGCGGGGTGGCGGCGCCGCTCAGGCCGCCACCCCGCGCTGTGGTGACCTGCCGTTGCGCGGCTGTTCGGCGTCGGAGCCGCACATCTCGGCGCCGAGCTCCTCGACGAGCTTGACCAGGTCGGTGGGCCGGTCGGGCCCCCACCAGTCGCCGAGCAGCTCGGCCAGGGACTCCTCGCGGGCCTTGGCCAGCCTCGCGACCGCCGCCCGGCCCTCGTCGGTCAGCGTCAGGCCCATGCCCTGGCGCCGGGCGAGCCTGCGCTCCTCGACCTGGCGGGACGCCGCCGTGATCACGGACAGGGGCACGGTGGTGCGCTCGGCGAGCATCGCCGGTTCGACGTGCCCGTGGCGGCTGATCCGCAGCAGGAGCCAGCTGGCGCCGGGCAGCAGGTCGTAGCCCGCGCGCTCGGTGATGCGTACGTAGATCTGGCGGCGGCCCTCCCGCGTGCCGAGGACGGAGAGCGCCCGCGCCACCTCGTCGTACGACGAACGCTCGACGGGATTGCTGGCGAGCGTCTGGGTCTGGTCGGGCGCCGTGACCGAGCCGCGCAGCTTGTCCTCGCGCAGGAACCAGGCGAGGACGAAGGCGACCAGGGCCACCGGCGCCGCGTACAGGAAGACGTCCGTGATGGACGAGGCGTACGCGTGAACGACGCCGGGCCGCACCGCCGCCGGGAGTTCGGCGATGCCGCGCGGGTCCGCCTTGAGGGAGTCGGCGCTGACGCCCGGCGGCAGCTGCTGCCCGGCCACGGCGTCGTTGAGCTTGGTCACGAGCCGGTTGGCGAAGATCGTGCCGAAGATCGCGACGCCGAACGAGGCTCCGATGGAGCGGAAGAACGTGGCACCGGACGTGGCCACGCCCAGATCCCCGTACGGGACCGCGTTCTGCACGATGAGGACCAGGACCTGCATGACCAGGCCGAGCCCGAAGCCGAAGACGAAGAAGAAGGCGCTCATCTCGCCCGTGCCGCTGTTCTCGTCGAGCTGGTGGAGCAGGAGCAGGCCGAGCGCCGTGATCCCGGTGCCCGCGACGGGAAACACCTTCCAGCGGCCCGTACGGCTGACGATCTGGCCGGACGCCGTCGACGAGATCAGCATGCCGATCACCATCGGCAGCATGTGCACGCCGGACATCGTCGGCGTCACGCCCTGGACGACCTGGAGGAACGTCGGCAGATACGTCATCGCGCCGAACATCGCGAAGCCGACCACGAAGCTGATGATCGCGGAGAGCGTGAACGTCCTGACCCGGAACAGTTTCATCGGGATGACCGGTTCGGCCGCCCTGCGCTCGATTGCCACGAAGGCCGCGGCGAGCACGACGCCGAGCACGGCGAGGACGATGATCTGCGGCGATCCCCAGCCCCAGGTGGTGCCGCCGAGCGAGGCGACGAGGACGAGGCAGGTGGCGACGGCCGCGATCAGGAAGGTGCCGAGGTAGTCGATGACGTGCTTCGTCGAACGCACCGGAATGTGCAGGGCCGCGGCGATGACGACGAGCGCGACGACACCGATCGGCAGGTTGACGTAGAAGACCCAGCGCCAGCTGAGATGCTCGGTGAAGAGGCCGCCGAGCAGCGGCCCGAGGACGCTCGTCGCGCCGAAGACCGCACCGAACAGGCCCTGGTACTTGCCTCGTTCGCGCGGCGAGACGATGTCACCGACGATCGCCATCGACAGGACCATCAGTCCGCCGCCGCCGATTCCCTGGAGCGCGCGGAAGCCGATGAGCTGCGGCATGTTCTGCGCCATTCCGCAGAGCGCCGAGCTGATCAGGAAGATGACGATGGCCATCTGGAACAGCTTCTTGCGGCCGTACTGGTCGCCGAGCTTGCCCCAGAGGGGCGTCGCGGCCGTCGCGGCGAGCAGGTACGCGGTGACGACCCACGAGAGGTGCTCCATGCCGCCGAGCTCGCTGACGATGGTGGGCAGCGCGGTGGAGACGATGGTCTGGTCGAGGGCGGCGAGCAGCATGCCGAGCAGCAGCGCACCGATGGAGACCAGTACGCCGCCGTGCGCGTGCTCGTCCGGTGGGCCGGGGACGGGATCTGGCTCCGGCCCCGCGGGGCGGGCGCTGACGTCCTGCGTCATGGACACCTCCTGAAAACTCCCGCGTGTCCTGCGAGGGCTCTCCCTCTCCATCCTGGTCCGTGTGACCCGTTATGGCCTGTTGAAGCCTGGGTCTGCATAATCGCTGGAGTTCTCTAGGGGTGGGGTACGAAGAGTGAGCAGCACGGAAAGACGTCCGGACGGCGACGGCAGCGGGCGGGACGGCGGGCCCGGCAACGACCCGGAGGACCGCTTCGACAGCGGTCCGGGCGACCGGCGGTGTCCTGAATGCGGTGCGTCGCGCGCACCGGGCGGCGCGCCTGCCTGCGGCTGTACGGAACGGGCCGCCGACGCGGCGCGGGACGCGAGGTCGGCGGACGCGGCCGCGGCGGAGGACTTCGATCCGCTGCGCATCCGTCCGTACGTGACGTTGCCGGAGCCCGGCCTCGCGGAGGAGGCGGCACCCGAGCCTGATCCGGCCCCCGCCCACGTTCTCCCGCCGGAAGCCGTGGCTCCGCCGCGCTCGGCGGACGTGGGGCTGTTCGCGCCGGGCGGGGCGGGCGATGTGGCCGCACCCTCCGCCGTATCGGGCGAGAACACCTCCCCTCTCCCTCTGCCGTACGGCGACGGACCGGCGCCGCGGCGCGGCCGTAGGGGCTTGTACGCGGCGGTGAGCGCCGTGGTGGCGGTGGTGGCCGTGGGGGTGCTCGCCGCGGTGCTGCTCTCGCCCGACAAGCCGCAGCGGGAGCAGGCGCTGCCGGACGTGCCGACCCGTGCGGTGACCGGACCTTCCGAGTCCGCCACGGAGGCACCGGCGCCCTCGACGACGTCCGCCGCACCCTCCGCGTCCCCGTCCCCGTCCGCGTCGTCGTCCGCCTCGCCGAAGGCGAGCCCGTCCCCCACCGCGTCGCGCTCGGCCTCGCCCAAGCCGCGGTCCACCCGGCCGCCGAGCCGCTCGACGGCACGGGCGACGGGCTCGGTGGAGCCGGCGTCACCCAAGGCCGACCGCGTCCTGCGCCGCGGCGACAGGGGCCCTGAGGTCGCGGAGCTCCAGGAACGCCTGCAGCAGCTGTACCTGTACATGGACGGGCCCCACGGCACGTACGACAGGCAGGTGGAGGACGCGGTGGCCCGCTACCAGTACGCCCGCGCGACCCACCGCGACGGCCGTGGGGTCTACGGGGAGGAGACGCGGGCGGCACTCGAGGCGGAGACGAGGGAGCCGTAGAACAGGGCCGTTGGTAAAGGCGAGGCGCCCTGCACCGCGAAGGTGCAAGGCGCCGGAAGCATCAGCCGGGGGGCAACCGGGGCAGGCCAACCAGACCCCAGCAACCGGGGCAGTTCAAAGCCCCCGAGCGACCGAAGATCACCCGAAGCTCAGCCGGAGTCCCCCACCCTCAACCGGCTCCACCCGTACCTCCGTCAGGTCAGCGACATGCACGGTGGGCCCGTACTCCCCGGCCCGGGGGCCGATCCCCACGACCCGCATGCCCGCCGCGAGACCCGCGGCTATCCCCGCACCGGAGTCCTCGAATACGACGCAGTCGGCGGGGTCGAAGCCCAGCTCGGCGGCGCCCTTGAGGAACCCCTCGGGGTCGGGCTTGCTCGCGCTCACGCTCTCCGCGGTGACCCGCACGTCCGGCAGCGGCAGACCGGCCGCCGCCATCCGACCGTTGGACAGGGGCACGTCGGCGGACGTCACGAGCGCGTGCGGCAGTCCCTCGATGGAGGCCAGGAAGGCAGCGGCGCCCGGCACCGGAACGACGCCCTCCATGTCGGCGGTCTCGGCGGCCAGCATCTCGCGGTTCTCCGCGTAGTTCTCCTCCATGGGCCGCTCGGGCAGCAGCACCGCCATCGAGGCGTACCCCTGACGCCCATGGACGATCCTGATGACCTCGTCGAAGTCGAGCCCGTGCCGCTCGGACCAGCGCCGCCAGCAGCGCTCGACCACCGCGTCGGAGTTGACGAGCGTCCCGTCCATGTCCAGGAGGAGAGCCCGGGCGGTCAGAACAGAGGCGGTCTCAGCCGTCATCGGCGTACTCCAGAGCACAGAGGGAGGTGCAGAGATGTCGCGGGGGAGCGGGAAAAGAATCAAGGCAGCCCCGCCCGCCGGTCAGGGAACACGGGCGGAGCCACTTTGTTTCTCCACGATACAAAAAGGGGCCAGCAGACGCCAGCACCGCAGGTCACACCCCTTACAGGCGCCCCGAGGCCGGGCACCCGGGTGGTCGTGTGAGCGGCCCAGGCAAGGCCCAGGCAAGGCCCAGGCAAGACTCAGGCAAGGCCCAGGCAAGACTCAGGCAATCGCCTCGTACAGGCTCCACACCCCGAGCCCCAGCATCAGCAGCGCCGCGATCTTGGTGATGAGCGACAGCGGCACGCGCTTCATCAGCGCCTTTCCGCCGACGATGCCGAGCCCGGCGACCGCCCACAGCGCGAGCACCGCGCCAAGACCCACGGAGAGCGGGTCGTCGTACCGCGCGGCCAGGTTCGCGGTCATGATCTGCGTCAGGTCACCGAACTCCGCGACCAGGATCAGCATGAAACCCGCGCCGGAGACCTTCCAGAAGCTCTGGTCCTTGGGCTCACGGACCTCTTCCTCGTCCTCGCCGCCCTTCAGGAGCAGCATCGCCGCCCCACCGAGGAAGAGGACGCCGGTGAGCGCGTGCAGCAGTTGCTGCGGCAGGAGCGTCAGCACGCTGCCCGCCGCCACGGCGAGCACGACATGGACGACGAAGGCGGCCGCGACCCCGACGAAGACGTACGAGGCGCGGTAGCGCGTCCCGAGGACGAGCCCGGCCAGCGCTGTCTTGTCCGGGAGTTCGGCAAGGAAGACGACGCCGAAGACGAGCGCCATCACGCTGATGCTGATCAAGGTTCCTCAATCGGTCGGGGCTGCCCCACCGAGAGCAATCTGTACATCACGTACGACACCTCGGCACGGCAGCACACACGGACGTACACGGTCATGTACGTCGGGTACTGCTTGCCGAAGGTCTCGCTGGCCGACCCGGTCCATCGCGGTTGCACCGCGAGATGACGGGGCCTGCCTCCGGGCGCCGGCTCAGGCGAGCTGAGCAGTATGTCGACGGTCCGGCGAAGAGCTACTCCCCTTCTGCGCCATCCATCGTACGGGACGTACGAACACCCCGGACCAGGACCTTTCGACCCCCTGGCATGTGACCCGGGTCACTCGATTCCAACTCCCGTACGCATGAACGCACATGACACGGCGCCAGAACTCTTGAACTGACCACCTGATTGACGCGACCCTGTCACGTGACGCACATCCGCAGGAAACCCCACCGCGTCAGCATGGCCGCCCCAACGGCCAACATCCCCCCACATCAAGGGAGTTCGTATGTCCGCTGTCTACGCGCGTCGACGTCTCGCCACGATCACCGCCCTGACCGCCCTCACCTCCGCGGCGGCCCTCCTCACCGGCGCACCCGCCCAGGCCGCTCCCCCGGCACCGGTCTCCGCCGCCACCGCCCGCACCTACCTGGGCCAGCTCACCGAGAAGGCCGAGGGCTCGTCCGACGGCTACAGCCGGGAGAAGTTCCCGCACTGGAGCACCCAGTCCGGTGCCTGCAACACCCGCGAGGTCGTCCTCAAGCGCGACGGCACGAACGTCCAGCAGGACTCCAGCTGCGCGGCCACCTCCGGCACCTGGAAGTCCCCGTACGACGGCGGTACCTGGACCGCCGCCTCCGACGTCGACATCGACCACGTGATCCCGCTCTCCGAGGCGTGGAAGTCCGGCGCGAGCGGCTGGACCACCGCCCAGCGGGAAGGTTTCGCCAACGATCTCAGCCGCCCCCAGCTGATCGCCGTCACCGACAACGTGAACCAGAGCAAGGGCGACCAGGACCCGGCGGAATGGATGCCGCCCACCGCGTCGTACCACTGCTACTACGCCCGGATGTGGGTGGACGTGAAGCACCACTACAGCCTCACGGTGAACGCGGCGGAGAAGACCAAGCTGTCGTCGGTCCTCAACGGCTGCTGAGGTCACCGGCTCGCATGAGCGGCGAGGTCACCGGCCTGTAACCAGCGGGAATCCGCGGAACCTCCCCACTGCCCTCCGTCGTTCCGTACCGTACGGGGCGACGGAGGAGAGTGATCATCGTGGCACGGCTGCGCCTGGGTCCACTGCTGAGGTATGTCGACGGTTCGACGGCGACGGTCTGGGTCGAGGCCGACCGCCCGTGCACCGCCGAGGTGCGGTGCGCCGACGGCGCCAAGGGCACGGCGAACACGTTTCAGATCGCGGGCCATCACTACGCGCTCATCCCGGTCACCGGGCTGCGTCCGGGCACGGAGACGGCGTACGAGGTGCGGCTCGGCGACAGCGGCGCGCCCGTGTGGCCACTGCCGGACTCGCCCTTCCCGCCGAGCACCATCCGCACGCCGGGCGACGGCGACGACGAGGCGATCCGTGTCACCTTCGGGTCCTGCCGCTGGGCCGCCCCGCCGAGCGACGAGCACGATCCCGTCGGGCCCGACGCCCTCGACACCCTCGCCGCCCGCATCGCCACCGGCACGCCGGCCGACCGCCCGGACGTCCTGCTCCTCCTGGGCGACCAGGTGTACGCGGACAACACGTCCGAGGCGACCCGGCGCTGGCTCGCGGCCCGCCGGAACCTGAACGACCCGCCGGGCGACCAGGTCGCGGACTACGAGGAGTACACCCACCTCTACTACGAGTCGTGGCTCGACCCCGAGGTGCGGTGGCTGCTCTCCACCGTGCCCAGCTGCATGATCTTCGACGACCACGACGTCATAGACGACTGGAACACCAGCGCGGCCTGGCTCGCCGAGATGCGCGCGACGCCCTGGTGGCGCGAGCGCGTGCTGAGCGGCCTGATGTCGTACTGGGTCTACCAGCACATCGGCAATCTGCCGCCCGCCGAGCTCGAACGCGACGAGCTGTACGCCACGCTGCGCTCGGCCCCCGACGGCACGGACGCGCTGCGCGCCTTCGCCTCCGCGTCGGACGCCGATCCGGGGGCGACCCGGTGGAGCTACCGCCGGGACTTCGGCCGTGTACGCCTGCTCATGATCGACACACGGGCGGCGCGTGTCCTGGACGAGCAGAACCGCGCGATGATCGATCCGGACGAGTCCCGCTGGCTGCGCGAGCAAGCGCTGGACGGCGTGGGCGGAGCAGACGGCTCGGGCGCCACGGGCGGCTACGACCACCTTCTGATCGGCACGTCGCTGCCCTGGCTCCTGCCGCACCTCATCCATGACGCCGAGGGCTGGAACGCCGCGTTGTGCCGTGGCGAGCGCGGCGCGCGCTGGGCCCGCTTCGGCGAGAACCTGCGCAGGCGTTCGGACCTGGAGCACTGGGCGGCGTTCCCCTCGTCCTTCGACGCGCTGACCTCCCTGATCGCCGAGGCGGGCACGGGGGCGGGCGCCCCGGCGACGGTGTGCGTGCTCTCCGGCGACGTCCACCACGCGTACATCGCGGAGCCCACGTGGCCGGACGGCGGCGGCCCCGAGTCCCGCGTCCTGCAGCTGACGTGCTCCCCCGTCCACAACTCCATCCCCGCGTCGATAAAGCTGGGCTTCCACTTCGGCTGGAGCAGGGTGGGCCGGGCGCTGGGCCGCCGCTTCGTGCGCCATGGCCGATCCGCGCCGGCGGCCATCAACTGGCGCAAGACGGGCGGGCCCTGGTTCGGCAACCAGCTCATGACGCTGACGCTGCGGGGCCGCTCGGCGCACGTACGACTCGACCAGGCCCAGGTGGTGAAGGGCGTGGGTACCCACCTGAAGACGACCCAGGAGTCCCGACTTTCGTGACTCGGCGGGGCGCGGGCTCGCGGGTCCGCGAGCCCGCGGGTCCGTGAGCCCGCGGGCCCGTGGCCTCTCGTCTCGTCTCGTCATTTACCTCGCACGCCCCATTTACCTCGCACGCCCCGTTGTTTCCCATAGCCACTCAAAGGCCACCGATGCTTCACACGCATCGCGTGACACAGGCCACACCTGTCCGGTGATCCTCCGCTGCGGGGTTCGACTTCCGGGGCCGCGGCGGCATGATGAGGCGGACCGTCCGCTTCCACCGCGCCCATCACCCCCACACCCCCCACCACCCCCTGCTATGCCCGGGAGTCACGCCTTTGTCCGCACCATCCGCATCGGCCGCACCGGACCATGACGTCGCAGTCGCCGTCGTCGGCGCGGGGCCCCGCGGGACGAGTGTCCTGGAGCGCCTCTGCGCCTCGGCAGCCGAACTCCTGCCGTCGGGGGCACGGCTGACGGTGCACGTCGTCGATCCCTCGCCCCCGGGACCCGGACGCGTCTGGCGAACCGCCCAGCCGGCCGAACTGCTCATGAACACGGTCGCCTCCCAGGTGACCCTCTTCACCGACGAGAGCGTCGACTGCGCCGGGCCGATCCGGCCGGGGCCGAGCCTGTACGCGTGGGCCGCCGCCGGGCACGCGCCGGGGCTCGGCCCGGACGACTACCCGACGCGTGCCTGCTACGGCCGCTACCTGGAGTGGGTCTTCGCCGAAACCCTGCGCGCCGCCCCCGGGTCGGTCCGGGTCGAGGTGCACGCGGCACGGGCCGTGCGGCTCGACGGCCCGGGCGACGGCCCCCAGACCCTCGCCCTCGACAGCGGCCGCGAACTCTCCGGGCTCAGCGCCGTCGTCCTCGCCCAAGGGCACCTCCCCGCGGCCGGCGACACCACGCAGGAACAGTTCGCCGCGCACGCCGCACGCCACGGCCTTCGCCACATACCGCCGGCCAACCCCGCCGACGTGGACCTCTCGGCCGTCGCACCCGGCGAGCACGTCCTGCTGCGCGGGCTCGGCCTCAACTTCTTCGACCACATGGCGCTCCTGACGCAGGCCCGCGGCGGACGCTTCGCCCCGGCGCCGGGGGGCGGGCTCCGCTACCAGCCATCGGGGCACGAGCCGAAGCTGTACGCGGGGTCGCGGCGCGGCATCCCGTATCAAGCGCGCGGCGACAACGCGAAGGGCCCGTACGGACGGCATCAGCCGCTCGTCCTCACCCCCGACGTCATAGCCCGTTTCCGCAAGCGCGCGGACAGCGGCGAAGCCCCGGACTTCCTCGACGAGATATGGCCACTGGTCGCCAAGGAGGTCGAGACGGTCTACTACACCGCCCTCGTCCGTCCCGCCGGGCGTGCCGCGGAGTTCCGGGACGCCTTCCTCGCGTCACCGCACCGCAGCCCTCAAGAGGATCTGACACTGGCCGAGTTCGGTATTCCCGAGACCGCGCGTTGGTCCTGGGACCGCCTCGCGCAGCCGCATTCCGGCCGCACCTTCCGCTCCCCGGACGACTTCCGCGCCTGGTTGCTCGGGTATCTGCGCGAGGACACCGCGCAGGCCGCGCTCGGCAATGTCGCCAGCCCGCTGAAGTCCGCCCTGGACGTGCTGCGCGACCTGCGCAACGAACTCCGCCTGATCCTCGACCACGGCGGCCTGTCCGGGACGTCGCGCCGGGAGCACCTGGACCGCTGGTACACGCCGCTCAACGCCTACCTCTCGATCGGCCCGCCCCGGCGCCGCATCGAGGAGATGACCGCGCTCATCGAGGCGGGCGTCCTCGACGTGCTGGGCCCGCGTCTCGACGTGCGCCCCACCGCGGACGGGGCGTACCTCGCGCACTCCCCCGACGTGCCGGGGTCGGCTGTGCCGGTCACCACAGTGATCGAGGCCCGGCTCCCCGAACCGGACGTGCGGCGCACCGCGGACGAACTGCTCGGCCGGCTCCTGAGGACGGGGCAGTGCCGCGCCCACGTCGTCGACGGCCACGAAACCGGAGGCGTCGACGTCACTCCCCGCCCCTACCACCTGATCGACCGTCAAGGCCGTTCGCACACACGGAGGTTCGCGTTCGGTGTGCCCACCGAGGGCGTGCACTGGGTGACGGCCGCCGGGGCCCGGCCGGGCGTCGACTCGGTGACCTTGTCGGACGCGGACGCGGTGGCGCGGGCCGTGCTGCGCACGGCGGCGGGGGTCGCGCAGATCCCGTCGGCGAGCGGAGTGATCCCGTCCGCGGGGGAAGTGGAATCGCCCGAATGGCCAGATGTTGAACTTGCAAGCATTGATTAGGTTCACCTAACCTTGGGCCTCCACTCGGTTACCGTCCCCGAAAACCGAAGGAGTCCCCCACCATGACTGGACGTCTCAACAGCGCCCAGCCCTATGCCCTCGGGCTTTTCCGCATCGTCATCGGCCTGCTCTTCGCCTGCCACGGCGCCGCCTCGCTCTTCGGAGTGCTCGGTGGCGCGATGGGCGGCGGCACGGTCGACGCGGGCACCTGGCCCGGCTGGTACGCGGCCGTCATCCAGCTGATCGGCGGCGGCCTGGTCGCCCTCGGCCTCGGCACCCGCGCCGCCGCGTTCATCTCGTCGGGCTCGATGGCGTACGCCTACTTCAAGGTGCACCAGCCGGAGGCCCTGTGGCCGATGCAGAACGGCGGCGAGGCCTCCGCGATCTTCTGCTGGGCCATGCTCCTGCTCGTCTTCACCGGCTCGGGCGCGCTCGGCCTCGACCGGCTCTTCGCCTCGCGCGGCGAGAGCGCGGACAAGGGCGCCTCTGAGCGGACCCCGGTGGCCGCCTGACGCGGACGCGCGCTCAGGCGCACCGGTGACGGCGCCCCTTCCTCGTACGCGTACGAGGAAGGGGCGCCGTCCCATGGTCAGACCCCTTGGCGCCCCGAGGGCTTCAGTGGGTGGGCAGGAAGGGCACCGTGAAGCACGCCACCCGCTCCCCCGCGCCGCCCTGTTCGCGGTGCAGCACCACGGATCGGGCCTCACCCGCCCGGAACTCCCAGTCGTGGCGGGCCGTCGCCGTGCCCGAGCCGTCAGCGCCCGTGGCGAAGTCCAGCCAGACCTCGTTCTCCGGGTTCACATAGGCCGGGTCCTCGGAAGGCTGGACCGGGTCCTTGCGGTGCTGGTAGTGCCCGCCCGCCGCTTCGGGGTCGACGCCGCACGGCTTCTGGTGCACGTGCGCGCCGTACGCGCGACCGGGCTGCATTCCCTTCACGCGGAGCGTGACCGACATGTCGTTCGGCCTGCCCTGCTGGTCCACCTCGATCTGGGATCCGGCGGGGACGAGCTTCGTGTCGTACGTGACCGCCCACACGTACATGGAGGCCGTGGGCGGGGCGAACCGCCCCCCGACCTTCATCTCATAGAAGGGTGCTCCCTCGTGAAAGGGTGCGCCCTCACCGGCCGCGCCGCCGCCCGCTGCGAGCACCGCCGTTGCCACGGCCCCGGCGAGCATTCCTGCCACCATCGCCCCGCTCCTTCCGTACCGTCCGCCGACCCTGCTGGTCGCTGGGTTGCTGATGATGTTGGTACGGGACTTCGGCGCCGTATGCCCCATCGGGGGCGGCAGCCGGGTGAACGTGATGTAGCGAACATATGAGCCCCCCGTGGATCTCCGCGGGAGAGCGCGGCGTACGCTGTACAGCTGTCACCAAGCCGCCCCTGCCGCTCCCCCGCGACGTCGCGGCAGTCAAGTCGTCGGCCGGGGAGTTACGGGGAATTTCGGTGCTTGAGAATCTGGGCTCACTGACCAGCAGCCCATGGATCTACGCGGTGGTCGCGCTCTCGGTGCTCTTCGACATCGTCGTGCCCGTGCTGCCGAGCGGCGTCCTGGTCATCACGGCGGCCACGGCGGCCGCCGCGGCGGGCACCAGCGCGCAGAGCGTGCCGCACGCGGTCCCCGACATCCTGGTCCTGCTGCTCTGCGCGGCCACCGCCTCGGTCCTCGGCGACCTGGCCGTCTACCGCCTCGCCTGGCGCGGCGGCGAACGCCTGGACCGCGCCATCGCCCGCTCGCGCCGCCTCACCACCGCGCAGGAACGACTCGGCACGGCACTCTCCCGGGGCGGCGGCGCCCTGGTCGTCATCGCGCGCTTCGCCCCCGCGGGCCGCTCGATCGTCTCGCTCGCGGCGGGAGCCGCACACCGCAAGGTCCGCGAGTTCCTGCCCTGGTCGGCCCTCGCGGGCGTGGCCTGGGCCGGTTACAGCGTCGCACTCGGCTACTTCGGCGCGCAGTGGCTCGGCGCGACGTGGCTGGCCACGGGCGTCTCGTTGCTCGCGCTGTTCGCGGCGGGCGCGGGGGCGGCGTTCCTGGTCCGACGGCCGCGTACCGCGGCGGGCACGGCCGCGGCGGGCGCCGCCACGGCGACGGCGACCGCGGCGAACTAGGCCGCCGGGACTTCCCCCGGGTCCTGATCGGCGGCCCGCGGCTTGGCTCCGCGCACCTCGATCCCGGCGAGCAGCTCGGCGGTGGCTTCGGCGATCGCGTCCACGGCACGGTCGAAGACCTCGCGGTTGTGCGCGGCCGGGGCACGGAACCCCGAGACCTTGCGCACGTACTGGAGCGCGGCGGCCCGGACCTCCTCCTCGGTGGCGTCCTCGGGGATGGCGGGCGGACGGAGCGTCTTGATGCTGCGGCACATGCTTACAGCTTGCCGCGATTGGGGCGCGCACGGGAAGTCGTGTCGACCACGGAAGCCCCTCGCACTCACGGAAGCCCTCGCACTCGTAATTCGAACAGGAGTAGCATTACGGAGTGCCTGCAACCCCTGCATACGACTTTCCGGACGACCTCCTCGCGGGTCAGGAGGAACTGCACCAGGTCCGGGCCGAACTCCTGGCCCTGCTGAAGCGGCTCCCCTGGTCGGTCACGCCCCTCGACGGCTTCAGCGACGACCACGGCTGGCGGAAGGTGGAGCGCCCCGCCTCCCCCGGCTGGAGTCCGGACGAACAGGCGGAGGTCGAGAAACTCCGGGCTCGGGAGAGGGAGTTGGCGGTGTTCGTCACTTGTCACCGCTTCTGGGAACAGGTGACGGGACCGGACGCGGTGGCGGCTCGCGCACGGCTCAAACACATCCACGAGAAAGTCATTGACACCGGGTGACGGCGGGCGTTGACTCCCCCCAACGCCGAGGAGGTGCTGCGATGAGTGTTCTGTTGGTCGTCCTGCTCCTTGCACTGGTCGGCCTGGGTTTCAGCCAGCCGCTTCTGTGGCTGGCCGCTGCGGCGCTCGTCTTCTACATGGTCCAGCAGTACGACCGCGGAGGCTCGGGCAAGAGCAGCAGCGGAAGCGGCGCGGGCGCGGCCCCTGGTGCCGGAGGTGGCGGCGGGGGCGGCGGAGGCGGGGGCGGAGGCTTCCCCAAGACCTACCGCGACTACCGCATCCGCAAGGAACGTCAGGAACGCTGGGACCGCAGGTACAAGCGCACACACCCGGGCTCCGGCCGCTGAACTGACCGGTCGCCACCGGGCGGCCGTGCCCGCCGACGCGACCTGCCGTCGATGCGCGCGCCGACCGCGGTGCCTACGACCTCGGTTACGGTCCCGGCGCCGACCGCGTCTACCGGCGGATCCGCAAGGACGCCTACGCCGGGAACTGGACGCCCCGGGCCAGGAAGCCGTTCCGCGTCGGCGATTCGCCCACGGGCCGCGAACAGGGCTGACGTACACGGACACCGCACCGCGCGCCCCGCGTCTGCCCCGCCTCTCCGCCCCCTGAGCGCTGCCCCGCCTCAGCCTCCGAGTGGCGTCCCGGCGGGAAGGCCGCCGAGCAGCGAAACCGCGCCCTGCGCCGCGCCGTCGACCGTGGAGGTGACGGCAGAGGGGTTGTTCGCCCGCAGTTCCCCGGTGGCCGGGTCGACGGCGACCTCGTCGAGAGGGTTCTGCACGTCCGCCGAATTCGGCGTGAGCCGCGCGACGGAGTCGACCAGCGTCCCGCCGCCGGCCCCGTCCGCGGGCGGCTGCGGCGCGGCGTTCGCGGCGGAAGCGGCCCCCATGGCGAGCCCGACCCCGAGGAAACCGGCGGTGGCCTTGGAAATTTTCATGAGAGGAATCCTTTCCGGCGAGGGCCCCACGCAGGCCCTGCCGGTCTCTTCAACTCACCCGGCATCCCCAAGGTTGTGAACGACCACCCGATCGATCCGTTGCCGTCTTTCCACTCGCGACCACTCGCGACCGCACGCGGATCGGGCGGCAGCCCCGCGGTGGCGCCCTCCGGCCGGCAGGCGGACGATAAAAGTAAAGGGGTCGGCTGGTGATGACGTCGGCCGTGGGCCCCGCGGCGACTCCAACTGACTCCGGAGATTGGGCAGGGCCCGGACGGAGGAAGTTGTCATGATCGAGGTCAAGGCGGTCGAAAAGCCGGACGAGCGGCGCGATTTTCCTCGCGGTCACCTCGAAGCCGTTCATCTCACGGGGCTGGACTTCGCCGTGGGCACCTTCGAGCCCGGCTGGCGCTGGTCCGAATCCGTTGCCCCGCTGGCCGGCACCGAGAGCTGCCAGATCCACCACAACGCCTATGTGGTCAAGGGACGCATGCACGTCCGCATGGACGACGGAGGCGAGGCCGAAGTGGGCCCCGGCGACGTCTTCGTGTGCCCGCCGGGCCACGACGCCTGGGTGGTGGGCGAGGAACAGGTCGTGGTGTACGACTTCGCGGGAGGCATGGCCCAGGAGTACGCGAAGGCGGAGGGGAACTAGCCCGCGAAAAACTTCACGACGGAGTTTTGCAAACGCACCGGTCGGATCACTGAATCTGCGCCGCTTCGCGGCATCTCTTGGTGCTGCCGGTGCCTCTGATACTCCTGTTGCCGCCGGCCCGCGCCCAGGTTTAGCCCTGCGGTAACGAAGGGACTCTCCAACTCGACTTCGGCATAACGTGGTTGTTGAGAGAGGGGGCCCCGTCCATGCAGACCAAATCCGTGATCCTCGTCGTCGACGACCACAAGGACACCCTGTTCGCGCTGGAGAGCGCGCTGGCCCCTCTCGGCTATCCGCTGGTGAGCGCGACCAACGGCGACGACGCGCTCAGGGTGGTGCTGCGCGGGGACGTCGGGCTCATCCTGCTCGATGTGCGCATGCCGGGCGTGAGCGGTCTCGACGTCGTGCGCTACGTCCGGCGCCTGGACCAGACGCGCGCCATACCGATCGTCCTGCTGACCGGTTTCGACGTCAGCCGCGACGTCGCCGCGGCCGCCTTCCTGCTCGGCGTGGCCGACGTGGCCCTCAAGCCCATCGACCCGCTGACACTGCGCACCAAGGTCCGCTACCTCTTCGACACCTACGAGCAGCTGAAGGCCATGCGGCAGGAGATCGAGGCGCTCCAGGCCCAGTTGAGGGCCGGAACCGTCAAACCGACGAACGACAGCCACTCGGAACCCGGCTGGACGCCCAGCCCCCAGGTGGAATCGTGACGCGGAAGGGCCCCGCACACGAAACCGGCCCCCCCATCCGATCAAGGATGGGGGGGCCGGTCATGCCGCCTGCCTGCACGGCTTCACTGTGGGCGCGGACGGTTTCGAACCGCCGACATCTGCCTTGTAAGGGCAGCGCTCTACCGCTGAGCTACGCGCCCGGGATGTTTCGACAGCCTACCTTGCCTGTGGCCCCGGGCCGCAAACCCGTACGGGAGCGGTCCCCGGCCGGTGGGCGCACGGATGTTTCCGCCCTCGGCGGCGGTGGTGGTCCGCACCTCGTGTCCGCCCGCAGCGAAGACGGCGAAGTTCCGGTGCGCAGCGCGAACTAACCGGCCCGTGTGTTCGTCATTAACCGGTGGGAGAATGTGACACCGGGCAAGGCGGATGACAGCACGGGAGAGGGATAGTGACGGCGACACCTTCGCAGCCGTACACACCGGACACGTCGAGTGGACCAGCACTGCCGGACGCGGATGTACGTCGCTGCGGGAGCGTGCGGCCTCGTCCCCGCCCTGGCGTCCGCCCGAGCCCTGTGCGCGACGCGCTGACGCTCGCCCTCCTGCCCCTCCCCCTCCTCGCCCTCGCCCTTCCCGCCGCTTTCGCGGGCGGCGGCACCCGGCGGTGGTTCGGCGGGCGCGGGGAGAGCGTGCGGGCCGACGCGCAGGCCGCCAAGGACGCGGCGGCCGCGGCCTTCTACGAGTTGGACACCGCCCAGCGGGACCTGCGGATCTCCATCGAGACCATCGTCGCCGTCGACTCCACGCCCGCAGCCCAGCGTGCCGTGTCCGACTTCGACGCCATCGGGCGGCGGATCGACGAGGCCAGCCACCAGTACATCAGCGCGGTCGACGCCCACGATCTCGACCGCGACGACCTGGAGGCATCCGTCGCCGCCCGCGCGCGGACCGAGCTCACCGAGGCCAAGGCCGAGCTGGACAAGGCCAAGCAGGACCTGGACCGGTTCCAGCAGGGGCTCGGCCCGTTGCTCGACAAGGCGGAGACACAGCTCGCCCGGCTCGCCCCGGCCGTCGAGCGGGCCCGCCAGACCCTCCTCGCCGCCAGCAACGCCCTTGATGCCGTACGGAGCGCGGGGCTCAAGGCCGATGATCTGGCCGCCCGCCTCGCCGCCCTCGGGCCTGAGCTGACCAAGCTCAATCAAGGCGCCGGGCAGCACGGCGTGCCGGAAACGCTGCAGCGCGCCGACCGCGTCCTGCGGGACGCCGAAGCGGTGCGGGCCGAGGCCGAGCGGTTGCCCGAGCGTGCCGCCGAGACGGACCGCCGCCTCGTCTCGCTGCGTACGCGCGCGCAGGCCCTCACCACCCGCAGCGGCCAGGTCGAACCGATCCTCAGCGAGCTGCGGCGGCGGTTCACCGTCGCCTGCTGGCAGGACCTGCAGCGCGTGCCGGACCAGGCCGCGGAGAACGTGCGGCAGGCCGAGGTCAAGCTCAAGGAGGCCCGCCAGGCACGCGACGAACAGCGCTGGCCGGACGCCACCTCCCTGCTCTCGACGGTCCGTGCCCTGCTGAACTCGACGGACGAGGCGGTCTCGGCCGCCGGCGACCGGCTGCAGCGGCTGAACGCGGTGGCGAAGGACCCCCAGCAGGAGATCGAGCGCACCCGCTTCGCGATCCGCGACGCCCAGCGCCTCGCCATGGCGGGACGCCAGACCCCGGAGCAGCGGCACGCCCGCCCGCTGGACGAGTCCGTAGCCCGCCTGGACCGCGCGGTGGCCTCCCTGGAGGGCCGCCACCCCGACTACTGGCACTTTCTGACCGAGACCGAAGGCGTGCGGCAGGCGGTGGGCCGCGTGGTCACACAGATCAGGGAGGAGCGCGGGCAGGGGGCCTGAGGCCCCAGGGGCAGCGGGTTTCCGGGGTGCCGGTGGCGGTCCGTGGCCCGCGGGCGGATCCTGGAGCTACGTACGCCGACATCGGGAGGCGGACATGGCCACGCATGTACTTCACTCAGGGACGAGGCGGCCACGGCGGCGCGTCACGCTGAACGAACACCTGCCCGTCGACCACCGTCTCAGCACGATCTACCGCGTCGGCGCGGGCCTGATGGGGCTCGTCCTGATCGCGTTCGGCATCCTCGGCCTGATCGACAAGGTCGGCTTCTTCGACACCGGGGGCGACACCGTCGCCGGTCTGAACACCAACGGCGCGCTCAGCGTCCTGTCGATCTGCGTCGGGCTGCTCCTGCTCGTCGGCATGGTGATCGGTGGCAACTTCGCGTCGACGCTCAACATGTTCCTCGGCTGCGCCTTCATCCTCAGCGGCTTCGTCAACCTCGCCCTCCTGGACACCGGCTTCAACTTCCTCGCCTTCCGCATCCAGAACGTGCTGTTCAGCTTCGTGGTGGGCGTCCTGCTGATGATCTTCGGGATGTACGGGCGGGTCGGCTCGGCCCTGCCGCACGACAACCCGTACTGGCAGGCACGCCACCCTGGGGCTCACCGCTCCGGGGCTCACCGCTCCGGGACTCATCACTCTGGGGCTGACCACCCTGAGCAGGCACGCTGAGCTCCCTGTGCGAGCCTTGGGGCATGTCGGACCTCACCACTGCCTTCAGTTCAGCCCTGCGGACCCAGCGCCTCGTGGCCATCGTGCGCGGCACCGACGCGGAAGCCTCCTTCCGGACGGTCATGGCGCTCGTCGAGTCCGGTGTGCCGCTCGTCGAGGTCTCCCTCAGCGGCGCGGACACCCTGGGCGTCCTGCGGCGGGCGCGCGCCGAACTCGGCGGTGAGGCCTGGCTCGGCGCGGGCACGGTCCTCACGGCGGACGACGCCCGGCGCGCCGCGGACGCCGGGGCGAACCTCGTCGTGACGCCGGGGCTGGGAGCGGGCGTGGACGAGGCCCTGCGGCGTGAACTGCCCGTGGCAGCGGGCGTGCTGACCCCCACCGACGTGATCGCGGCGAGCGCCGCCGGCGCCACCGCGCTGAAGATCTTCCCCGCGTCTGCGATGGGCGGCCCCGCGTACCTCAAGGCGCTGCGGGCCCCCTTCCCCGACCTCCCCTTCGTACCGGTGGGCGGCGTGGACGCGGCCGCCGCGAAGGAGTATCTGGCGCTCGGCGCGGTCGCGGTCGGCGTCGGTTCCCCGCTGATCGGGGACGCGGCGGACGGCGGCGACCTGGGCGCGCTGCGCAAGCGCGCGGCGGAGTTCGTGGCGGTCACGGGGGCCGGCCGATGAGCGCCATGGCCTACGGGAGTGCCGCCGACGTCCTCACCCTCGGCGAGAGCATGGTCGCCCTGCGCGGCAGCGGTCCGCTGAAGCTGGGCGGTTCGATGGACGTGTCCGTCGCGGGCGCCGAGTCGAACGTGGCCATCGGTCTCGCGCGGCTCGGCCACGCGACGCGGTGGGCCGGCGCGGTCGGTGACGACGAGGCGGGCGAGCTGGTCCTTCGCACGCTGCGGGCCGAGGGCGTCGACGTCAGCGCCGCCACCCGTGACCCGGACGCGCCCACGGGCCTGATCCTCTTCGAACCCCGGCTGCCCGAGGTGACCCGCGTGCACTACTACCGCGCGGGCTCGGCCGGTTCACGCCTCGCGGCGACGGCGGTCGAGGCCGCCTTCGCCTCGGCCGGCGCGCCTCGTGTCCTGCACCTCACCGGCATCACCCCGGCCCTCGGCCCGTCCGCACTCGACGCGTGCCGCCGTGCCCTCGAACTGGCCCGGCAGCACGGCACTACGGTCTGCCTCGACGTCAACTTCCGCTCGCGGCTGTGGAGCGCGGAGGAGTCCGCCGTGGTCATGCGCGGCTGGATGCCGTACGTGGATGTCCTCATCGCCTCGGACGACGAACTGCCGCTGTGCCTGCCGGAGACGAAGGACGCCGGTGAGGCCTCCGCCCTGGCCGGGGAACTCCTCGCGCGGGGCGTCCGCGAGGTCGTGGTCAAGCTCGGCGCCGACGGGGCCACCACGTACGACGCCGCCGGGGAGCTGTACGCCCCGGCGCGCCCGGTGCGGGCGGTGGACGCCGTGGGCGCGGGGGACGCGTTCGTCGCCGGCTACCTGTCGGCGCTGCTCGACGGGGAGGACCTGGCGGGGCGCCTCGACCGGGCGGTGACCACGGGCGCCTTCGCCGTGGCGTCGCACGGGGACTGGGAAGGCGCGCCCACGCGTGCGGAGCTCGGGCTGCTGGGAGCGGGGCCCGGAACCGTCGTGCGCTGAGCGCCCTCCCTCAGGAAACCGCCCGGCCCGCTAGCCGCAGCAGCCCCCGCCACAGCAGCCGCCGCCGCCGCCCGGTGCGGGGGCGGGCGCCGAGGACGAGCCCCCGACGGCCACCGTGGACAGCAGCTTCACCGTGTCCTCGTGCCCGGCGGGGCAGGCCGCGGGGTCGGCGGACTCGGCCATCGGGCGGCTCAGCTCGAAGGTGTCGCCACAGGAACGGCAGCGGTATTCGTATCGGGGCATGGGCCAAGGCTAGCGGCAGCGGACGACCGGTGGTCAGCCGTCGGCCGGATCACGGCCGAGGAACCGCCGCAGGATCTCCTCCCCCGCCGCGACGCCGCGTTCCGGAAGCACGGTGAGCCCCGGAGCGGTCCAGCCCGTGTCGGCCAGCTCGCCGTGCCCCGGACGCCAGGAGCGATCGGCGGCGAGCAGCAGGTCGGCGTCGAGGAGCGAGTCACCGGCGGCGAGGATCTCGTCCGCGCCGATACGGCGGGCCACCTCGCGCACCGCGGCGCTCTTGGTCAGCGGCTTCGGCACGGCGTAGATCTTGCGGCCCTGCAGCGAGACGGTCCAGCCGCGCCCCTCCGCCCACACGGCGAGCTCCTTGACCCACTCCTTCGGCAGCAGGGAGCGCTCGACGACCAGGTAGGCGAAGAGATCCTCGGCCACCCGCTCCTTCAGGAGCCAGGCCGGGTCGGCGGTGCCCACCATGTGCGCGCGGACCTCGTCGAGCGAGGCGCACTCGGCGGCGAGCCGCCGGTCCACGTCCGCACGCCACGCGGGGTCGGACACCCCGTCGACCAGCAGGTGCCCGCCGTTGGCGCAGATCGCGAACTCCGGTGCGGGGCCCGGCAGATGGATGCGCCCGTACTGCTCGCGGGTCCGCGTGGTGGTCGGCACGAAGACCGTGCGGCGGCCCACCTCGTCGAGGAGACCGGCGGCGGTCTCGGTGACGTACGACAGCGGCTTGCTCTCGTACACCTCGACGCAGAGCAGGCGCGGCGCCAAGGCGTCGGGCATGGTCAGGCCGAGGGCAGCGGCGGAGTAGATGAGGGTGCGGTCGAGGTCGCTGGCGACCAAAACCTTGCGAGGCGTGCTCACTTGGCGGCCACCGCCTTGCCGTCCGTGCCGGTGGCTCCCCGCGTGAACTGAGGGTGGATCAGTCCGACGCAGGTGTAGGGGAGTTCGTCCACTTCCTCGACCGGCACGCCACGCTGCTCCGCGAGGAGTCGTACGTGATCGAGGTCGGCTCCCGCTCCCGCGCGTGCCAGGATCTTCCAGGGGACGCGCCGCAGCAGGACGCGGGTCGTCTCGCCGACGCCGGGCTTCACCAGGTTCACGTCGTGGATGCCGTACTCCTCGCTGATCCGCTCCACGGCGGCCCAGCCCTCCCAGGTCGGTGCCCTGTCGGCCGAGAGCAGCTCCTTGACCTGGGCGTCCACGGCGTCGGCCACCTCGTCGAAGCGGGCCGTGATGGCGTCGAGGAAGTCCAGGGAGACGTCGCCGTCGGCGAGTTCGCGGTAGAACTTCGCGCCGTGGAAGTCATCGGGTCCGACCAGGTCCGCGCGCAGCACGGTGCGCGATATCAGTCCGGACACCGTCGAGTTGAGGCAGGCCGAGGGGATGAGGAAGTCCTCGCGGGTGCCGTAGGTGCGGACGCAGGAGCCGGGGTCGGCGAGCACCGCGATCTCCGGGTTGAAGCCGGACGGGCCGCCGGAGTCCTCGAACTCCCTTACCGCTTCGGCGAGTTCACGTGTGATCGCGCCCTTGCCCGTCCAGCCGTCGACGAAGACGACGTCGGCGGGGTCGTGGTGTGCGGCGAGCCACCTCAGCGCGTTGGCGTCGATGCCGCGGCCGCGGACGATCGACACGGCGTAGTGCGGCAGGTCGAGGCCGTGCCGGTGCTGCGCCCAGCGCCGCATCAGTACGCCGACGGGCGTGCCCGCTCGGGCGAGTGAGACCAGGACGGGGCGGGGCGGCCGCTCGGCGAGCACGGTCTCGGTGACGGTGCCGACGGCCTGCGCTATGCGGGCCGCGGAGGTGCCGAGCGCCGCGCGGAACAGCTCTTGGTACTGCGGGCTCGGCTGGTACTCGACCGGCAGCGACTCGGCGTAGTGCGCGCCACCGCTCTGTATCGCCTCCTCGCGCTCCTCGGTGGGCGCCTCCAGACGTACGTCCGAGAGGTCCTGGAGCAGCCAGCCGACGTCTTCGGCCGCGTACGAGGAGAAGGCGGGGCCGCGGAGGGGCTCGGGCAGCATGGAGGGCCTTTCGGGGATGTACGAGGGCACGACGGCGAGCAGCACCTGCGGGGCGTGCGCGGCGAGCTGCGCCAACAGACCCTCGGGGGCATGGAGTTCGGGGCGGTCGCCCACGGAGTCGACCACGAGGACGATCGCGTCGAAGCCGCCGCCCGCGACGTTGTACGCGTACCGGTCGCCCGGTCCGTCGGCGGGAGCGTCGTGCGCGGGGAAGACGAGGCGGCTGCGTATGGCGTAGCCGGGGTCGTCGACCGCGAGGACGGGTGAGCGGGTGGTGGTGGAGTACCGCACCTCCGCGCTCCCGGCGGGCAGCCGCTCCTCAAGGGCGACGCCCAGGGCCAGTGGCGCGTACATCAGCTCCTCGAAGCCGAGGACGAGAACGCGGCCGGGACCTGGGGCGCTCCCCGGACGGGCCGCCGGAGCCAGCGCCTCCGCAAGCCGGTCAGCCATCCCCGGCAGTGCCGCCTCAAGTGCCGTCCGGTGCTCGGGGGCGAACCCGTGGCGCCCGCCGTCCGGCACCCCCGCGGGCCAGCCGATGTCGACCCGGGTGACCGAGCCGCCCTCCTTGCGCGGGGCGGGGAGCGCCGAGTCCTCGTACTCCTCGACGAGCGCCTGGCCCTTCTCCAGGACGCCGTCCGGCAGGCTCACGGTGCCGGACGCCGTCGTGATCAGGTCGACCCGTGCGCCGATCTCCCGGGCGAAGTCGGCCAGGCGGCCCTGGTCCTGCGGGGAGCGCATGTCGACGAGGGCCACGATGACGTACCGCTCGCGCGGGTACAGCTCGTGCAGGGCGCGGATGGTGTTGAGGACCGTGTTGCCGGTGGAGAACTCGTCGTCCACGAGCACCAGCGGACCGTCCCTGGTGAGCAGCCGGGGGTCCTCGGGGAGCAGCAGGTGCGAGGTCGCGTGCGAGTGGGACTCCTCGAAGCCGCCCGCCCGGCGCACCGAGTCGACCGGGCGGCGCGTGGAGTGGAGGTAGGGCGCGAGGCCGATGCCGTCCGCGACGCAGTGCCCGAGGCCGGTCGCCGTCTCCGCGTACCCGAGCACGACCGCGCGCCGGGCCTCCGCGTCACCCAGGAGCGCGCGCACCCGGACACCGAGGTCGCGCCCGGCCGCGTACACGACGGAGGGCAGCTGCGGCACATGCTTGCCGAGGACGTTGGACACCAGGAGGTGCGCCCGCTTCGGGTTGCGGCGCAGGGCGAGGCCGAGCAGGTCGCTCAACCCCGCGTCCCCGGCCAATTCCACGCCGAGCCGCTCGGCGACCCACGTCCCTGACCACACCGTCGCCGGCTCCACCACGTCGTCGTTCACAGTCCTCGCACAGTCCTTACGTTCGGCCGGAGTCATCGGGGAGGTCCCGGCGGTCACCCGGAGAGCCCGGCGGAGAGCAGCTCCACGAAGCCGACGTCCTCGCGCGCGACGCCGAAGACCTCGGCTCGCTGGAGGGTCCGCTCGGCCCAGGCGCGGTGCGGCTTCACTTCGTTCATCTTGTTCGTGTACGCCGAGCGCATGACCCCGCCGCCGTCCCGGTCCGGGCGCAGAATGTCCTCGGCGTCGCTGAACTCCTCGTGGCTGACGACCGAGAGCGCGTGCACGGGCAGCACGTGCGAGGGGTGGATGCAGGTCTTGCCGAGCAGGCCGTTGGCCCGGTCGAGCTCGATCTCGCGCAGCAGCCCGTCGATGTCGTGCTCGATGAGTGCCTGGCGCAGCTCTTCCGCCCGGCCCTCCAGGAAGGGGCTGCGGCGCAGTTGCGGCTTGAACATCCGCTCCTGGGCGCGGAAGTACTCCCACACGGGACCGGTCACGGTGAAGCCCGTGCCGTCGGCCCTGCCGAGGTGGTTGACGACGTCGGCGATGACGGAGGCCACGATGTGGACGTCGTACGCGGTCATGTGCGGCGGTCTGCGCAGTCCGTACGCCGAGCAGAAGTCGGTGACGCCGAGGCGCAGCGCGAGCACCCGCTCGCGGTACTTGTCGACGGTGCGGGCGATCCCGGCGAGCGTCTCGGAGCGGCTCTCCAGATGCAGCAGCTCGGCGGATTCCAGGACGGGCATCGCGAAGAGCCTGCGGCCGCTCGCTGCCTCCGCCGCGGCGAGCGACTCCAGGAAGGCGACGCCACGCTCCTCGGTGAACTTGGGCAGCACGAATCCGGACAGCAGCCGGATGCTGGGTCCGAGGCGGGCCGCCAGGTCGGCTATCTGCTCGGGGGCCCGGACCCGGATGAACAGCAGCGGCGGCTCGGCGCCGTCCCGCTCGGCCAGCTCGGCGAACTGTCTGACCAGGTTCTCCTCGGCGCCGATGACCTCCGCGTCATCGATCGAGTCCTCCAGGCAGAGGACCATCGAGATCACGCCACGTCCCGCCTGCTTCATGATGTCACCGGCGAGGCGGGGGCGCGTGGCCGGGCTGTAGAGCGTGGCTCCCAGGGCGGCGGCGAGCAGGCGCGGGGAGGAGTCCGCGGTGAAGACGCACGGCTCCCGATGAAAGAGACGCTGTCGCACCTCTGGGGCTATATGCCCGAAATGACGCATGATTTCCCCTGTACTCGTCGGCGCGACCCGACGTGATGTGGCCGGTAATAGTACGTAGGGACGGGTGTCAAGGGTTCCCCACGGGCATGAAATTCAAGTAACTCGGCCATGACAGACACACAGGCCACACACCGTCACCCCCGCGTTGTCCCGTCCAAACCCGGGAAGGCAGGATGACCGCATGACGCACGCGATGTTGAAGGGGTCGAACGTCCCGCTCGAAGCCACGGCCGTCCGCGCCGTGCTGCGCTGGACCCCCGGGCAGGGCGTCCCGGACGTCGACGCGTCGGCCCTGCTGCTCGGCGCCGACGGCCGCGTCCGCTCCGACGAGGACTTCGTCTTCTACAACCAGCCGCGCCACCCGTCCGGCAAGGTCTGGCGACTCGGCAAGAAGCGCGTCAGTCAGGGCCTCTCCGAAGGCCTGACCGACACGATTCAGACGGACATGGCGGGCCTGGACCCCGCGGTGAGCCGAGTCCTGCTCGTCGCGTCCGCCGAGAACGTCGCCTTCGAGAACGTACGAGCCCTGCGCATCCTGCTGTACGACGCGGGCGCGTCCGAGGCCGAACCGCTCGCCTACTTCGACATCACCCCGCAGACGGGCGCCGAGACGGCCCTGATCTGCGGCGAGCTCTACCGCCGCGGTGAGGTCTGGAAGTTCCGCGCCCTGGGTGAGGGATATCTGAACGGCCTGGAGGGACTCGCCGGCGACTTCGGCATCTCCGTGGACGAATCGGAGGCGGTGCCCGAGCCGACGACCGAGGCCTCGCTCCCGCAGCCCTACCCCCAGCGCCAACCGCTGCCCGCGCCCGCCACGCAGGCTCCGCCTCCGCAGCCCTTCCCCGCTCCGGCCCCGCAGCCCTCGTACGGCTACCCTCCCGAGCCTCCGCGCCACCAGCCCGCCCCGCAGCCGTCCTACGGCTACCCGCAGCACGCGCCCGCGCACGCGGCGCCGGTCCCGCAGCCCTCGTACGGCTATCCGCAGCCCGTGGCCCCGATGCCCGACCCGAACTTCCGGCTGCCGCCCCAGGGCCCGCAGTTCCTCGCACGCTGAGGGCGCGGGGCAGGCGGGGCGCTCGGGGCGCGCGAGGCAGGCCGGGCCGGGGAGGCGCTTCAGGCGCCGCCGACCTTCGTCTTGTAGCCGCGGCCCCACTGCAGCCCCCAGCCGTACAACCGGTCGAGCTCGGCCTGGAAGCCGTACACGAACTTCACCTCACGGCGCACGACCAGCTCGTCCTTGACGTTCTCCAGCGTGAATATCGCGCAGGAGCGGGCCTGCGGCTGGCGCTCGTCCAGGTCGATCTCGATCCGCGGGCCGTTGCTGGGGTAGAGCGTCACCTTGGCGTGCGTGCGGTCAAAGGCGGGCGTCTGGTCGTAGATGTACGCGAAGAAGAGCAGCCTCTTGATCGACTCACGGTGATCGAGGTTCACGTAGATCGTCTCGCCTGACGGCGAACCGAACCGGTCGTCGCCGCTGAGCTTCACGTACGGCGGCGCGTTCAGGTCCCCGAAGAAGCTGCCCAGCGGCTGCACGACGCCCTTGGCGCCGTCCACCGTCTCGTACAAGCAGCCGAGGTCGAGGTCCACGTTGACCACGCCCTGGGTGTGCGCCTGCACCACGTCGGGCTGGAACATCCGGAAGGGGTGCCGCAGCAGGCCGCCGCCCTTGGGTTTGCCGATGATGTCCGACGTACGCATCTGCCAGGAGAGGTTGACCCGGAGATTGCCGGTGGCCGCGCCCTGTTTGTTGAGCGAGACCGTCGGGTGCCGTTTCGTGAGTTCGATGGAGTTGGTCGCCGCACTGCCCGACTCGTAGTCCATCGAGCGTCCACGCCACAGACCGTCCCAGAAGGACATCGCCGCCCCCAAAAAAGTGCCGGAGCCCCATGGGCCCGTTACGAATGCCACGGGGCGGCCAGGAGGACTCGTCCTCGATGGCCGCCCCGTTCAGAAGCGTTCCTCACTCGGCCCCGCGTCACACTCCGGAGCCGGGTCGGACCCTGCGTCAGACGCCGGAAGGAACCTCGGTCTTCTCGTCCGAGCCCGAGCCCTTGCCCTCCTCGGCCGCGATGCGCTTGTTGCGCATGACGGAGGAGATGAAGGACCAGGCGATCAGGACGACGCCGACGAGGCCGGTGATGACCTCGTGGATCTCGTACTGGATCGTGATGAGCAGGATCGCGGCGAGGGCGCCGATCGCGTAGTGCGCGCCGTGCTCCAGGTAGACGTAGTCGTCGAGGGTGCCCTGGCGGACCAGGTAGACGGTGAGCGAACGGACGTACATCGCGCCGATGCCCAGGCCGAGCGCCATCAGGACGATGTCGTTGGTGATGGCGAAGGCGCCGATGACGCCGTCGAAGGAGAACGACGCGTCCAGGACCTCGAGGTAGAGGAACATGAAGAACGCGGCCTTGCCGGCCATGACGACGGCAGGAACCTTCTTGCCGCTCTTCTTGGCCTCTTCCTCCTGCTCGTGCTCGCGCTCCTCCTCTTCCTCGAGTTTGTTCTCGAAGAACCCGGAGAGTCCGCCCACGATGAGATAGGTGATGAGTCCGGCGACGCCGGAGAGCAGCACCGTCTCCGCCTTGTCCACGTGTGTGCCGCCGTGCTGGTGGGCTTGGGTGGCGACGGTCATCGCGGAGATCATGAGGACGATGAGCGCGATGCAGGCCGACAGCATGTCGATCTTGCCGAGCTTCGCCAGCGGGCGCTCGAGCCAGCCGAGCCACTTGATGTCACGGTCCTCGAAGATGAAGTCGAGGAAGATCATCAACAGGAACATGCCACCGAACGCGGCGATCGACGGGTGAGCGTCGGTCACCAACTGCTGGTACTTGTCCTTGTCGTTGAGCGCGAGGCGCACAGCCTCGATCGGGCCGATCTTGGCGCTGATGGCCACGATCGCGACGGGGAAGACGAGCCGCATGCCGAAGACGGCGATCAGCACACCGATGGTGAGGAAGATCTTCTGCCAGAAGGCACTCATCTTCTTCAGGATTCCGGCGTTGACCACCGCGTTGTCGAAGGACAGCGAGATCTCGAGGATCGACAGGATCGCCACGATCCCGAAACCTGTCCACCCCCCGTAGAACACCGCCGCGACCAGGCCGAGCGCGGTAACCGCGAACGACCAGCCGAAGGTTTTCAGAAGCACTGGCTACCCAATCGTGTGTGTACGGGCTCCCGTTTAGCGGTCTCCCCCGCGCCGGTCCCCGGCTTTACGAAACATTGACCCCGAAGTCTAGAGCGATGCCCCGCAGTCCCGACGCGTACCCCTGCCCAACGGCACGGAACTTCCACTCCCCGCCATAGCGGTACACCTCACCGAAGATCATCGCGGTCTCCGTGGAGGCGTCCTCGGAGAGGTCGTACCGCGCCAGTTCCTGGTGGTCGGCTTGGTTGACCACGCGGATGAAAGCGTTGCTGACCTGCCCGAACGTCTGGCCGCGGTTGTCCGCGTCATGGATCGAGACAGGGAAGACGATCTTGTCGCAGTTGACCGGGACCTTGGAGAGGTCGATCAGGAGCGACTCGTCGTCACCGTCACCCTCGCCCGTGAGGTTGTCGCCGGTGTGTTCGACGGAGCCGTCCGGGCTCTTGAGGTTGTTGTAGAAGACGAACCACTCGTCGCCGATGACCCGGCCCGAGTTGCACATCAGCGCGCTGGCGTCGAGGTCGAAGGGTGCTCCGGTGGTGGAGCGCGCGTCCCAGCCGAGGCCGATCAGGACCTGCGTGAGGTTCGGTGCGGCCTTGGAGAGGGAGACGTTGCCTCCCTTGGCGAGCGTGACGCCCATGATGTGTCCTCCCCGTGGTTCGAGATCAAGAGTTCCCCGGTCCCCCATGGTGCGGGAGCAGTGCCCGGGAGCAGGAGTTTTGAGCACGTCCGGCGCCGCACTCGTGGTGTGCGGCGCCGGACGACAAGGCGGAGGGCGTTACTCGGCTCAGACGTTGACGCCGAAGTCCTGCGCGATGCCGCGCAGGCCCGAGGCGTAGCCCTGGCCGACTGCGCGGAACTTCCACTCCGCTCCGTTGCGGTACAGCTCGCCGAAGACCATCGCGGTCTCCGTCGAGGCGTCCTCGGAGAGGTCGTACCGTGCGATCTCCGCGCCGCCCGCCTGGTTCACGACGCGGATGAACGCGTTGCGGACCTGGCCGAACGACTGCTGGCGGGTCTCGGCGTCGTAGATCGAGACCGGGAAGACGATCTTGTCCACATCGGCCGGGACGGCGGCCAGGTCGACCTTGATCGCCTCGTCGTCGCCCTCGCCCTCACCGGTGGTGTTGTCACCGGTGTGCTCGACGGACCCGTCCGGGCTCTTCAGGTTGTTGAAGAACACGAAGTTGCCGTCGCTGCTGACCTTGCCCTCGGCATTCGTCAGGATGGCGCTGGCGTCAAGGTCGAAGTCCGTACCGGTGGTGGTACGGACATCCCAGCCCAGGCCGACCAGAACCGCGGTCAGGCCGGGGGCCTCCTTGCTCAGCGATACGTTGCCGCCCTTGCTGAGGCTGACTCCCACAAATCCTCCCAAATTGATGTCCAGGGGCGGGGAGCCCCAGTCGTGCTTTGCCATCGGATCAACGAGTGGATCCTAGTGACCGGTTCCCGGCCGCCACAGGCTCTGCACCTGAAGAATCACAGGGTGTCACCCCTGAGGAATCACAGGGTGTCGAGTGCCTTGACGTAGTCGTTGAGGTCGCGGGCGTCCGGCAGGCCGTTCACGACAGTCCAGCGCACCACGCCCTCCTTGTCGATGATGAACGTGCCGCGCACCGCGCAGCCCTTGTCCTCGTCGAAGACTCCGTAGGCGCGTGACGCCTCGCCGTGCGGCCAGAAATCGGAGAGCAGCGGGTACTCCAAGCCCTCCTGTTCGGCGAAGACGCGCAGGGTGTGGATGGAGTCGTTCGAGACGGCGAGGAGCTGGGTGTCGTCGTTGACGAACTTCGGCAGCTCGTCGCGCAGCGCGCAGAGCTCGCCCGTGCACACTCCGGTGAACGCGAACGGATAGAAGAGCAGCACCACGTTCTTCTCGCCGCGGAAGTCCGACAGCCGCACGGTCCGGCCGTGATTGTCCTTCAGCTCGAAGTCCGGGGCCTTGGTGTCGGTCGCGATGCCGGCGAGCGCCATGAGTTCGCATCCCTTCGGTGGGGCTGTTCGGGTGATGACCACCCTACGCAACGGGCGTTTCGTCCGATCACCCCGCAGGGCGGGCACTTTCCCTCACCCCGCAGGGCCGGCGCTTCCCCACACGACGCTCGCGCCCCACACACACGCGTGAGCCCCCACCGGCTTACGTCGGTGGGGGCTCACGGCGGTTGGCTCAGTCGACTTCCTGCTGCCTGAGCGGCAGCTTCACCGCTTCTTGGCTGCCGCCTTCGGCGTGACCAGACGGCTGCCCGTCCAGTCCTTGCCCGCGTTGATGCTCTTGGTCTGAGCGAGGCCGGCGGTCTGGGCTGCTTCGTTGATGTCGCTCGGCTCGACATAGCCGTCACGGCCTGTCTTGGGCGTCATCAGCCAGAGGTCGCCGCCTTCTTCGATCAGCTGGGTGGCGTCCACCAGCGCATCCGTCAGGTCGCCGTCGTCCTCGCGGAACCACAGCACCACGGCGTCAGCAGTGTCGTCGTAGTCCTCGTCGACGAGCTCGCTGCCGATCACCCCTTCAATGGCCTCGCGGAGCTCCTGATCGACATCGTCGTCGTAGCCGATCTCCTGGACCACCTGCTCGGGCTGGAAACCCAGCCTCGCGGCAGGGTTGGTCCGCTCCTCCGCGTGGTCCGCGGTCGCGCTCACGGCTTGCCTCCTGATCATGTTTTCGGGAATGCCTTCATCCACGCGCGTGCGCGGGACATTGGCGGTAGTCCACACGGGCGGACCGGATCGCGCAAGTACCCGGCCGTCAAGACCGCTGAAACGGTGACGTTCCCGGCCGTGTCGCCGCAACTCAAGGCCCACCTGCCAAATCCTTCTCCGCTCGCACTTCGCTCGACTTCGCTCGTACGACACCGGACGGAACTGAGGTCCGAACGGTCTTACGAACCGGCTAGGCGGGATGGGCGTATCGTTGCGATTTGGTCGAGCCTACCCCAGGGCCGCCGGGCGGACCCGTCGGTTACCCCTCAGTAGAGATGACGATTGCGTCTACGCGGTACACGATGGGGAACGTCTCACAGCCAGGCAGAACCCAGGCGAAAGCCCCAACAGCGAAGGAACAGCGTGGCTTCCGGATCCGATCGCAACCCGATCATCATTGGCGGCCTGCCGAGTCAGGTCCCGGACTTCGATCCCGAAGAGACCCAGGAGTGGCTCGACTCCCTCGATGCCGCGGTCGACGAACGCGGCCGCGAGCGGGCCCGCTACCTGATGCTCCGGCTCATCGAACGCGCGCGCGAGAAGCGCGTCGCCGTGCCCGAGATGCGCAGCACGGACTACATCAACACGATCGCCACCAAGGACGAGCCGTTCTTCCCCGGCAACGAGGAGATCGAGCGCAAGGTCCTGAACGCGACCCGCTGGAACGCCGCGGTGATGGTGTCGCGCGCCCAGCGCCCCGGCATCGGGGTCGGCGGCCACATCGCCACCTTCGCCTCATCCGCCTCGCTCTACGACGTGGGCTTCAACCACTTCTTCCGCGGCAAGGACGAGGGCGACGGCGGCGACCAGATCTTCTTCCAGGGGCACGCGTCCCCCGGCATCTACGCCCGCGCGTTCCTCCTCGACCGACTGTCCGAGCAGCAGCTCGACGCGTTCCGCCAGGAGAAGTCGAAGGCTCCGAACGGGCTTTCGTCCTACCCGCACCCGCGTCTGATGCCGGACTTCTGGGAGTTCCCGACCGTCTCGATGGGCCTCGGGCCGCTCGGCGCGATCTTCCAGGCGCGGATGAACCGCTACATGGAGGCGCGCGGCATCGCCGACACCTCCAAGTCGCATGTCTGGGCCTATCTCGGCGACGGCGAGATGGACGAGCCCGAGTCACTCGGCCAGCTCTCCATCGCCGCCCGCGAGGGCCTGGACAACCTGACCTTCGTCGTCAACTGCAACCTCCAGCGCCTCGACGGCCCGGTGCGCGGCAATGGCAAGATCATCCAGGAGCTGGAGTCGCAGTTCCGCGGCGCCGGCTGGAACGTCATCAAGCTGGTCTGGGACCGCAGCTGGGACCCGCTGCTCGCCCAGGACCGCGACGGCGTCCTGGTCAACCGGCTCAACACCACGCCCGACGGCCAGTTCCAGACGTACGCCACCGAGACCGGCTCGTACATCCGCGAGCACTTCTTCGGCGACGACCACCGCCTGCGCTCCATGGTCGAGAACATGACCGACGAGCAGATCCTGCACCTGGGCCGCGGTGGCCACGACCACAAGAAGGTCTACGCGGCGTACGCGGCCGCCAAGGCCCACAAGGGCCAGCCGACCGTCATCCTGGCGCAGACGGTCAAGGGCTGGACGCTCGGCCCGAACTTCGAGGGCCGCAACGCCACCCACCAGATGAAGAAGCTGACGGTCGACGACCTCAAGGGCTTCCGCGACCGTCTGCACATCCCGATCACGGACAAGCAACTGGAGGACGGCGCCCCGCCGTACTACCACCCGGGCCGTGACTCGGAAGAGATCCAGTACATGCACGACCGCCGCCAGGGTCTCGGCGGCTACGTCCCGACCCGCGTCGTCCGCGCGAAGCCCCTCCAGCTTCCCGAGGACAAGACGTACGCGACCGCGAAGAAGGGTTCGGGTCAGCAGTCGATCGCCACGACCATGGCGTTCGTCCGCATCCTGAAGGACCTCATGCGGGACAAGGAGATCGGCAAGCGCTTCGTGCTGATCGCCCCCGACGAGTACCGCACCTTCGGCATGGACGCCTTCTTCCCGAGCGCGAAGATCTACAACCCGCTCGGACAGCAGTACGAGGCCGTCGACCGCGAACTGCTCCTCGCCTACAAGGAATCCCCGACCGGACAGATGCTGCACGACGGCATCTCCGAGGCCGGCTGCACGGCCTCACTGATCGCCGCGGGCTCTGCCTACGCCACCCACGGCGAACCGCTGATCCCGGTGTACGTCTTCTACTCGATGTTCGGTTTCCAGCGCACCGGCGACCAGTTCTGGCAGATGGCCGACCAGCTGGCCCGCGGCTTCGTCCTCGGCGCCACCGCCGGCCGTACGACGCTGACCGGCGAGGGTCTCCAGCACGCGGACGGCCACTCGCAGCTGCTCGCCTCGACCAACCCGGGCTGCGTCGCCTACGACCCCGCCTTCGGCTACGAGATCGCGCACATCGTCAAGGACGGCCTGCGCCGGATGTACGGCCCGGACAGTGAGGACGTCTTCTACTACCTCACGGTCTACAACGAGCCGATCCAGCACCCGGCCGAGCCCGCCGATGTGGACGTCGACGGCATCCTCAAGGGCATCTACCGCTTCAAGGCGGGCGATCAGGGCGCCATCCCGGCGCAGATCCTCGCCTCCGGTGTCGCGGTGCCGTGGGCGGTCGAGGCCCAGCAGATCCTCGCTTCGGAGTGGAACGTCAAGGCGGACGTCTGGTCGGCGACCTCCTGGAACGAACTGCGCCGCGAGGCGGTCGACGTGGAGCGCCACAACCTCCTGCACCCCGAGGAGGAGCAGCGCACCCCGTACGTGACGCAGAAGCTGTCCGGCGCCGAGGGCCCGTTCGTGGCCGTCTCCGACTGGATGCGGAGCGTCCCCGACCAGATCTCCCGCTGGGTCCCCGGCACCTACCAGTCCCTGGGCGCCGACGGCTTCGGCTTCGCGGACACCCGAGGTGCGGCCCGCCGCTTCTTCCACATCGACGCCCAGTCGATCGTGGTCGGCGTGCTCACCGAGCTGGCCCGCGAGGGCAAGGTCGACCGCTCCGTACTGAAGCAGGCCATCGACCGCTACCAGCTGCTTGACGTCACGGCAGCCGACCCGGGCGCTGCCGGAGGCGACGCCTAGGCATTACGGCAGCCGCTGTGCGGCACCTGTAGCACGTAGGACGTTCGGAGGGCGGTGGGGCGGTGGCTCCCGCCGCCCTCCGGCGTTTCCTACGATGCGCGCATGGAAGCGCCCGAAAAACACCGGCCGGCACAGCTCCGCTGGGAGCGACGCACCCAAACTCCGCTCCTCGTGCTCGCGGTGGCCTTCGCCGTCGCCTACGCCGTGCCCATCGTGGTGCCCGACGCGAGCAGGAGCGTCGGAATCACGTGCACGGTGGTGGAGTGGATCGTCTGGGCTGCTTTCGCCGCCGACTATCTCGTACGCCTCTATCTCACCGACCACCGCAAGCAGTTCGTCCGCTCGCACTGGCTCGACCTCGGTGCTGTCCTCCTCCCGATGTTGCAGCCGCTGCGATTGCTGCGGCTGGTCTCGACTCTGCTGCTGGTGGGGCGCCGGGCCCGGATGGCGTCGCAGATCCAGCTGACGACATATGTCGCCGGAGCTGTCGTGGGCCTCCTCATGTTCGGTTCGCTGGCCGTTCTTTCGGTGGAGCGGGAGTCACCGGACGGCAACATCAAGACCCTTGGCGACGCGGTGTGGTGGTCCTTCACCACGATGACCACCGTCGGCTACGGCGATCACGCGCCGACCACCGGACTCGGCCGCATCCTCGCGGTCGGCCTGATGCTGTCGGGCATCGCGCTTCTGGGTGTGGTCACCGCCAACATCGCGGCCTGGTTCATCTCGCGCTTCGACCGGGACGACGTCGAGGAGCGGCGCCAGACGGCGGCGATCGAGGCGCTGACGACGGAGGTGCGAGCCCTGCGGGCACAGGTGACGGCCCTGTCTGCCGGGACGGGGCCTGCCGGGGCCGAGCATGGCGTGGCAGGGGCTGGCGTGGCGGGTGCTGGCGTGGCAGAGGCTGGCGTGGCGGGTGCGGGGGCAGGTGCCGCTGCGACCGAGGGTGCGCCTCAGGTGCCTCCGGTCAGGTCTCCCAGACCTTGAACGCCCGTACGCGGTAGGGCGATTCGGGGACCCAGGTGCCACCCCCCGGATAGGTGTCGAACTCGCCCGTCTCGCCGCACTCCGCGGATTGGTATGTGGTCACCGGCCGGCCCGTGCGGTTGGCGAGGGCTTGAGCGCTGCCCCCCTCCGGCAGCGCTACGCAGCTCTCGATGTCGATCTCGGACAGCTCAAACGTCTGTCGGGCCCCCTTGAACTTCGCCTTGCCCCACAAGCAGAGCTCTCCCGGCCCGCATCCGGCCAGCGTGGGTGGCGCCGCGGCCCCGGCGTGCTTCGCGGGTGTCGCGAGGTCGGCCTGTGTGGCCGGTGCCGTGGCCCCGGCCTGTGCGGGGGTGAGGATCACTGTGGCGAGCGCGGCCGCGGCGAAGGTCGTGGGCATGGTCGTACGCATCTGCATCAACTCCCGTGTCGTGTGGATCACTTGCCAGAACTGTGACCCACTCGCTAGCTCCGTCGGAAGGGGTACGGATGTGCGTCACCCAGATAGGCGAAAGCCCCCCAGTTTGACCCTGAGGGGCTTTCCCTGATGCGTGCCCTGAGGCACGCCCTGATGCGTGCTCGCCGCTGGATGTGAGCGCGGCTAGATGTGCCCGACTCCGGCGCCCGCGTCGGCGTTGGCGCCTCGCTTGGTCGCCGTGGCGACCAGGGCCGCGATGACCGCGACGACACCGGCGACGGTGAAGGCCAGGCCCATGCCGGACACGAACGTGTCATGCGCGACCGAGGTGATCGCCTCGGCTACCGGCTCCGGCGCCTTCGGCGGGACCGGGGCCCCTCCCATCTCGATGGCGGCGGACGCCTGGTCGAGCTGGTCCGGGGTCATGGGCGGAAGCTTGGCGTCCGCCCAGTTCCCGGGAAGGTCTTCGTCGACCCTGGCAGCCATCACCGCGCCGAGCACCGCCGTGCCGAGCGCACCGCCGACCTGCATGCCGGCCTGCTGGAGGCCGCCCGCGACGCCGGACAGCTCCAGCGGTGCGTTGCCGACGATGACCTCGGTGGCTCCCACCATCACGGGCGCGAGGCCGAGGCCGAGCAGGCCGAGCCAGAGCGACATCGGCAGCGTCGCGGTGTCCGTCGTCATCGTGGACATGCCGAACATGGCGACGGCCGTGGCCACCATGCCGCCGACGAGCGGGACGCGCGGCCCGAACTTGGTGATGAGCGCGCCGGCGATCGGCGAGGCCACGATCATCATGGCCGTCAGGGGCAGGAGGTGCAGCCCGCTGTCGACCGGGCTCATCCCGTGCACGTTCTGCAGATAGAACGTGACGAAGAACAGGCCGCCCATGAAGGCGAAGGCCATCAGGACCATCAGCACCACGCCCGCGGACAGCGGGATGGACTTGAACATGCCCAGCGGGATGAGCGGTTCCTTGACCTTCGTCTCCCAGATGGCGAAGAGCACGAAGAGGACCACGGCACCCGCGAGGAAGAGCAGCGTCGTTGATCCGCCCCAGCCCCACTCCGAGCCCTTGATGAGGGCGAGGATCAGCGCGAACATGCCGCCCGACAGCAGGACGATGCCGGGGATGTCGAAGGACTTCGGCGCGTTCTCCGCGCGGTGGTCCTTGAGGATCACCAGGCCGAGGACGAGCGCGATGACTCCGACCGGCACGTTGATGAAGAACACCGACTGCCAGCTGACGTGCTCGACGAGCAGGCCACCGACGATGGGGCCGCCCGCGGTCGAGGCGCCGATGACCATGCCCCAGATGCCGATCGCCATGTTCAGCTTCTCGGCGGGGAAGGTGGCGCGCAGCAGGCCGAGCGCGGCCGGCATGAGCAGGGCTCCGAAGAGTCCCTGGAGCACACGGAAGGCGACGACCAGGCCGACGCTGCTGGAGAACCCGATGGCACCCGAGGCCACGGCGAAGCCCGCCACGCCTATCAGGAAGGTCTGCCGGTGGCCGAACCGGTCACCGAGCTTGCCTGCGGTGATCAGCGCGACGGCGAGCGCGAGAAGGTAGCCGTTGGTGATCCACTGGACTCCGGCCATCGAGGTGCCGAGGTCCTTGGCGATGGCCGGGTTGGCGATCGCCACGATGGTGCCGTCCAGGGCGACCATCATCACGCCGATCGCGACGGAGAAGAGCGTCAGCCATGGGTGGCCGCGGAGCCCCTTGGCCGGGGCCGGAGCGGACGACGGCTCCGGCTCCTTGTCCGCCTTGTCGACGGTGATCTGACTAGTCATGCGTTCGAGGCTAGTGTCAGTCGCTGACAGTTGACAAACCAATTCACAAGTCGGTAACTGTCACGTAGCTCACAGGTAAGGTGAGCTGGTCAGAACGGTGGAAAGAGGACCATGGCGTGAGGACCGAGCAGCGAGCGACGGACCCCGCGAAACCGCGGGCCGAGACCTCCGGAGACATCTCCGTCGAGCCCTCTCGGCCCGGCCTGCGCGAGCGCAAGAAGCAGCGCACCCGCGACGCCCTCCTGCGTGCGGCGCTCGAACTCTTCACGACCAAGGGGTTCGAGGAGACGACCGTCGACGAGATCGCCGAGGCGGTCGACGTCTCCCAGCGCACGTTCTTCCGCTACTTCGCCAACAAGCAGGAGACCGCCTTCGCCGTGCAGGAGATGGTGGAGCGGCGGTTCGTGGAGACGCTGCGCGAACGCCCTGCCGACGAAACCCCGTTCGTGGCGCTGCGCGGTGCCGTCCTCGGAGCCTGGGACGCGATGGGCCGCTCCATCGAAGAGGTCGTCCCGGTCGAACTCCACATGCGGACCTACCAGATGATCGAGTCAACCCCTTCCTTGCTCGCCGCCCACCTGCGCCGCTCCATCGAGATGGAGGAGGAGATCGCATGTGTGATCGCCGAGCGTGAGGGGCTCGACCTGGACACCGACCCCCGGCCGCGCGTGGTGGTGGCCGCCTTCAGCGGGGTGATGCGCGTGACCGGGCGACTGTGGGGCGCGGGCGAGGACTCGAGCGTGGAGTCGATCCGCGCGATCACCGAGACATATCTCGACCATTTGGGGCCCGCGTTGACGGAGAACTGGCGCTCGAAGTGACGCCGCGCCCGCTCCTTGGCGGGTCACCCGCGGAACCGACCCGTCGAACAAATCAGCACACTGGGTAATCGTTTGATGCACCGTCAGTAGCGGCATGTATGGGTGCGCAGTGCGCATAAGGCACCTACGGAGCGTGACGAAAGCTCCCAAGGTGCGCCCACTATGCCTCAATTACCCCAGTGGAAACGTGATCTGCCTCACCCGGTGCACGGTAGGCATCACGATTCTCCTAGGGTGTTCCGTAGTGACTTCCTTCGACTCCTCCCCTCAACTCAGCGCCTGGCGCGCACTGCTTGCGCTCGCCGTCGTGTTCGTCATGCTCGCGACCACGGGCTGGACTGCGGTACGCCACCACAAGGACGCCGCATCGCCGCTCGCGGCCTCGCTCTCCGCCTGGGAGCGCGGGCACATCGGTGGACGGGCCCTGCCCGACGCCGGTGCCCCGGCGGGCAAGCTCGCCCATTTCTTCGCGTCGCTCAACGCGCAACAGCGCACCCGCCTCGCCACCCGCTATCCCCTTGCGGTCGGCAACATGAACGGTGCCCCCGTAACGCTGCGATATCGCGCGAACCACATCGCCCTGGGGCAAGCGCGCAAGACGGAGCGAGAGCGCATGCACGACAAGCGACTCTCCCTTCTCGGGCAACAGGAGGCGGAGCGCAGAATGAAGCGCTTCGGCGTGATGATGCGCCCGGGACGGCAGGTGCTGTCCTTCGACCCCATGGGGGCGGGGCGCATCGCCGAGGTCTTCGGCAACCTCGACCGGGCCTCCAGGGTGTCGGTCGTGGTCCCGGGCGTGGACACGAACGTGCTTACTTTCGAGCGGACGAACCGCAAGTACTCGGCGCCTGTCGGCATGGCCAAGGCCTTGTACGGCGCGGAGCACTCCGCGAGCCCACGCGCGCGTACCGCCGTGATCGCCTGGGCCGACTACACCGCTCCGGCCGGACTCGGTGTGGACGCAGCCACGTCCATGCGTGCGGATGACGGCGCGATCCGGCTGAACTCCCTGGTCCGTGGCCTGCCGGGGCACTCGCCCGTCGCGCTGTACTGCCACAGCTACGGCTCGGTGGTGTGCGGGGTCGCCGCACGTCAGCTGCCCTCCCGTGTTTCCGACATCGCGGTCGCGGGCAGTCCCGGCATGCGCGCGGACACGGCGACCCAGCTGGGCACGGGTGCCCGGATCTGGGCCACAAGGGACGGCGACGACTGGATCCAGGATGTGCCAAACATGGAGGTCGGCGGGCTCGGCCACGGAGCTGACCCCGTCTCCCGGGACTTCGGCGCGCGCGTGCTCTCCGCACGCGGCGCGATCGGCCACACCGGCTATTTCGAGCCGGGCACGGAGAGCCTCAGAAACTTCGCCGACATCGGCATCGGTTCATACCGCTCGGTGCAGTGCGCGAGCGGGGATGACACCTGCCGGAAGGAATTTTCCGGCGCGACAGTGGCCTGACGCGCGTAGAAATCGACAAAACAGCGGCACGCCGCAGGAGGGACGGAGGCGCGCGTGCCGCCTACGATGAGCCGCATGGGTGACGTACTGGCCGGATTTCATGCCGCCTGGGAGTTCGAGTCCGACTCCGTGCTCATCCGCTTCGAACGGGGGATCCGCACGCCGAAGCTCCTTCAGGCGCTCGGCGAACGCCGCATCCCCCACGAGGCGATCGCGGCGGTGACACTTACTCCCGGCAAGCGCGGGACGGTCGTCCTGCACGCCGTGCCGAGACCGGGAGCCGATCCTCTGATGGAGGCGGCCGCGGGCCAGCTCAAGGATGGCTGCGACCCGTATCGACTCGTGCTGCCCGCCGAGCGGGAGACGCTCGCCGAGTACTACGCCGACGAGTTGCGGGCCCAGCTCGCGGAGGGCGATTGCGGGCCTCCGGACCGCTACCTGGTGGCCGCGCCGGAGACTCCGTTGCAGTTCAAGGCGTACGACGGGAAAGCGTCTTTCGACGGCAAGTCGGTGGCCTTCCGGTGGTTCTGGACGGGCGCTTCGTCCGCGAAGTGGAAGGCCGGCGACCAGAGCTTCCTGGTCACGGACCTGAGCGGCGTCGAGTGGCGCTCCCCCGAGGTTTTCGAGGGCCATCTGCGGCTGCTGCGCCGTGAGACCCCGATCGCCCAGCCCGCGCAGGCGGACCAGGATCCCGCGGCCGTCGTATTCGGCCTCGGGTACGGTCCGGTGCACGAGTCGCTGCCGTTCGCGGCGTCGGTGCTCGCAGCGGTGCGGTCGTCGGGCCCCGCCCTGACGCCGGGCACGGTTCCCGCCAACGCTCCGGTGGCCCGTCGCGACCCCGCGGACATCGCGGAGCGCATCCGGCACCTCGGTGAGCTGCACCAAGCCGGTCTGCTCACGGACGAGGAATTCACCACGAAGAAGGCCGAGCTGCTGGCGGAGCTGTGACCCGGCCGAGCTGCTGACCGGTGGGGCTGTCGACCGGCGGAGCTCGTCCGGCGGGGCTCGTCCGGCGGGGTTGCCGTACGGCAGGGCTGGCGTTCGGCGGAAGCGTCGGCTCCCGGCCCGGGTCATACCTGGGTATCGCGGGAGGCCCCGTTCGTACCTGGGTATGAGGTGCAGGTCAGCTCCGCGGTACGACGGCGCGGGGCGTGGTTCTTGCCTACGCTGATCAGGCCATGAGCAGCGCATCGACACCACCGGGCCAGGATCCCCGCCCACCGGCCACCGAACCGGACGGGCGCCGGGGTGCTTCTCGGCGTGCGGCCGCGGGCGTCCGCGAAGGGCTCGGCAGGGCAGGGGCCTTCTTCTCTACGCCCACGGGGCGGGCGGAACCGCTCCTCGCGCGGGCGCCAAAGCGCTGGATGCGACTGCTCCCCTTGATCACCGCGCTGGGATTCGTCGCGGTGCTCATCCCGGTCACCACCCAGGTGCTGACGAACGACTACGGGGTCAGTGGCGGGCTGGCGGGCGCCTTGGGGGTCGCCCAGGCCGCGCCGCTGCTGCTGGCGGTCAGCCGTCCGTTGGCCGCCTGGTGCATCATCGTGGTCGCGGACGTCCTCGGGGCGATCGTGACGCTGTCCATGGGCGACGACCGCCCCGCCCCGTGGACGGCCATGATCATCGTGGGTTACGTGGTCGTGTGTCTCCTGCTGTCCCTGCGCGAGAGCCGTCGCACCCTCCTGGGGATCTGGCTGGTCACCGTCGTGGTGAGCCTCGTCCTCGGTGCGTTCCGCGATGAGGGCAGCCAGGACACCAGCGTGCTCCTGATCGTGCTGAGCGGCGTCGCGTTGCTGCTCGGTGCGCTGCTGCGCGAGCGCGGGGACGCACAGCGCAGACTCGTCGAGCAGGAGACCATCAGCGAGGCCGAGCGCGCCCAGCGCACACTCCTGGAGGAACGAGCCCGCATCGCCCGTGAGTTGCACGACGTCGTCGCTCACCACATGTCTGTGATCACCGTGCAGGCCGACTCCGCGCCCTACCGCCTCGACGGCCTTCCGGACGCGGCGCGCGAGGAGTTCGGGAGCATCGCGGCGAGCGCCCGTGAATCCCTCACCGAGATGCGGCGGTTGCTCGCTGTGCTCCGCAGCGAGGACACCCCTGGCGAACGGTCCCCGCAGCCGGGGCTCAGCCGACTGCCGCATCTGGTGGAGGCCACGGTGCGTGCCGGCATACCCATCGATCTGTCGCGTCCTGAGCTTTCGGTGCTCACCGAGCTGGCCGACGTCACCCCGGCCGTCGACCTGTCCGCCTACCGCATCGTCCAGGAAGCCCTGTCGAATGTGATGCGGCACGCGCCGGGAGCACGCACCACCATCACCGTGACCCTGGACGGGCAGCATCTGCTGATCCTCGTGGTCAATGGCCCGCCCACCGAGGCACCCGACTCGTTGGAGCACAGCGGCACAGGTCACGGACTCGTCGGCATGCGCGAACGCGTACGGTTGGTCGGCGGCACGGTCGACGCCGGGCCGCTGCCCGACGGCGGGTTCCGTGTGGCGGCCCAACTCCCACTCCTCAAGAAGGAATCCGGCACCGCATGACCATCCGCGTGATCATCGTCGATGACCAGAACATGGTGCGGGCCGGCTTCGCCGCACTCCTGGCGGCCCAGAGCGACATCGACGTCGTGGGCGAGGCACCGAACGGCAAGGCGGGTGTCGACGTCAGCCGCAACACCCACCCCGATGTCGTCCTGATGGATGTCCGGATGCCGGAGATGGACGGACTCAACGCGGCGCGCGCCCTGTTGGACCCGCCGCCCGGCGTGGTGCACGTGCCCAAGGTGCTGATGCTCACCACCTTCGACGTGGACGACTATGTGTACGAGGCGCTGCGCGCCGGGGCCTCGGGTTTCCTCCTCAAGGACGCTCCGCCGGCCGATCTGATCTCGGCGGTGCGCGTGGTGGCGGCAGGCGATGCGCTGCTGGCTCCGTCCGTGACCCGCCGTCTGATCACGGACTTCGCCAAGCAGCGGCCGCGCACCGACCAGTCGCTGCGGCTGAACGGCCTGACGGCGCGTGAGACCGAGGTACTGGTGCTGATCGCGCGCGGTCTGTCCAACCAGGAGATCGCCGAGCGCCTGGTCCTCGCCGAGCAGACCGTGAAGACCCATATCGGCAAGGTGCTGTCCAAGTTGGACCTGCGGGACCGCGCACAGGCCGTGATCTTCGCCTACGAGTCGGGACTGATCACCCCCGGAGAGCAGTAGAGCCCTTTTCCCCATACCGCGGTATGAGCCGCACATACCCCGGTATGACCTGCAAGTTGGCTCCCCAGTGTGAGGTGTCGACGGGTACCGTCTCCCTACTTTTCCCCTCGTCACGCCAGAGCGTGCCACGAGTTGGGGAGGGAGACGGGCCATGCGCCTTCGTTCTTGGAAAGCCCGCGGGAGCTGGAAGAACCGCAGCAAGCGGACACTGATCGCCGCGGCGCTCACGACGACGATCGTGGCGGGCACGACCGGCTGGGCGGTCGGCAATGAGCAGCAGCCACTCACGGGCCCGCCGCCGGGCACTCAGGCCTGGCGTGCGGACCATACGTGGGAGGTCCGGCTGCCTGATCCGGCGGCCACGGCCCCCGCCCGGGTCGCCGCGTTCTTCGACTCGCTGAGCGAGGCGCAGCAGCACAGGCTGGCCGCACGGCATCCCTCGGTCGTCGGCAACCTGGACGGTGCCCCGGCCGCTCTGCGCTTCGAGGCCAACTCCCGTGCCCTCAAGGACGAGCGCGCCCGTGAGCAGGCGCGCGAGAGCAACCCGAGCCTCACCCCGCAGGACCACGAGCGCTCCCGGTCCCTCGTCGCGCGATACGAGGAGCTCCTGAGCCCCGGCCGGCAGATACTCGCGTTCGATCCACGTGGGCGAGGTCAAGTCGCCGAGGTGTACGGGGACTTGGTCAAGGCCCGACACGTATCCGTTGTCGTGCCGGGCTCGGACATTGACCTGAGCACCTTTGACCGCTCGAACGACCGGTACGGCACACCGGCCGGGATGGCGCGCTCCCTGCACTCCGCGGCGGGCGACCACACGGCCGTGGTGGCCTGGGTCGGGTACACCACCCCGGTCGGCCTCGGCCCCGACGCCGCGACGGGGCGGCTCGCGGAGGCGGGTGCGCCACGGCTCACACGGTTCGTGCAAGGTCTGACGGCGGTCGGCATCCCACGCCCCGCCGTGTTCTGCCACAGCTACGGCTCGGTGGTGTGCGGCCTGGCGGCCCCCCAACTCCCTGCGTCCGACCTGGTGGTACTCGGCTCCCCCGGCATGCGCGCGGACAGCGTGGCCGATCTGCGCACCTCCGCCCGCGTGTGGGCGGCCAAGGACGACAGCGACTGGATCGGTGACGTGCCGAACGTCGAGCTGTTCGGCCTCGGCCATGGCGCGGACCCGGCCGGTCCGGGGTTCGGCGCCCGACGCGTTCCCGCGGAGCGAGCCGAGGGGCACACCGGCTACTTCGCCCCGGGGACGGACTCCCTCCAGACCTTCGCCGCCATCGCGGAGACGGCTGCCCCCGACACCCCTGACACCCCTGACATCGGCATCGGCATCGGCATCGGCATCGGCGAAGATGCGCCTTCCGCCGAGGCCCGCCCCACCGGAGAGCGGCCATGAGCCTCAACGCACTGACCAACCTGCGCAAGACGGCGTCGGCGATCGACGCCGAGACGCCCGCGCATCGTGACCGGGCGATAGACGGGCTGCGAGCGCTCGCCCTGCTAGCCGTGCCGACCGGGCACTGGCTGCTCGGCGGATTCACGCTCGACGCGGGCGGCGCGCTGCACAACGCGAGCCCCCTGGCGTCGTTCGGCTTCTTCGCGCCACTGAGTTGGGTGTTGCAGATGCTCGGCATCTTCTTCCTGGTGGGCGGTTATGCCTCCGTCCTGTCGTTCCGGCGGGCGGCGGAGCGCGGGGAGTCGACGAGACGCTGGCTACGCGGGCGCGTGACGCGTCTGGGACGTCCTGTCCTCGGCGTCACGGCCGTCTGGGCCGCGCTGATCCCCGTGCTGTACGCGATGGGCGTGCCGGGCACGACCCTGCGCACGGGGTCCACGCTGGTGATACAGCCGCTGTGGTTCGTGGGGATCTATGCGGTGATCACCGCGCTCACCCCTTGGTGCGTCAAGGCGGCCGAGCGGCTCGGTGCCTGGGCCGCGGCGCCACTGCTCGGGTCGGTCGCCGTCATCGACTTCCTGCGCTACGGCCCGTTCGGGGATGCGATGCCGTCCTGGCTGAGTCTGTTAAACCTGCTGCCGGGCTGGATGTTCGCCTATCAACTGGGCGTCAGTTGGGGCGAGAGGAAGCTGGGCAGGCGCGGTGCGTGGCTGCTGCTCCTCGGGGGGACAGCCCTCTTCGCGGCCCTGCTGTTCGTCTTCCACTACCCGGCGTCGATGGTGGGTGTCCCGGGCGAGGCACGGACGAACTCCCACCCCCCGTCGCTGCTGGTCCTGGCGCTGGCAGCCGCGCAGAGCGGTGCGGCGATCCTGCTGCGGGATCGCATCGGGAAGCTGATGCGCAGCCCCGCGCTGTGGGCGCCGGTGGTGGTCATCAACCTGTCGGCGATGACGATCCTCTGCTGGCACCAGACCGCGATGCTCGCGGCGGCCGTGCCCGGCTCGTTCCTCGGCGGCACGGTGCCAGGGCTGACGGCGGGCCCGGACACCTGGGCCTGGATAGCCGCCCGGATCGCCTGGCTCCCGGTCTTCGCAGGGCTCCTCCTGCTGATAGGCCGCTACACCCGCGGCTTCGAGTCCCCGTGGAAGCGAGCCACACCCCAGCGAAGGGCCCTCGCCGGACTCTTGGCGGCCGGGTTCGCGGTATTCGCCCTGGGGCTGGCGTGAACGCGTGGAACGGGAGGCGCTGGAGGCACGGAAGCCGCGGGAGGCACGGAGGGATCGAGGCGCCCGAGGGGCGGGGCTCTGCCCCTCGGGGTGGCCGATCCGTTGCTACTCGCGGCCCGCCGAGGTGAAGGTCATGTCGGCGTAGCGGTCGCCTGCTACCTGAGTGGCGATGGGGTTCAGGAGAGCGAGGTCGGAAGGGGTGAGTTCGAGGTGGGTGGCTGCGGTGTTCTCCTCGACCCGGGTGCGCTTGCGGGTGCCGGGGATGGGGACGACGGCCAGTCCGTGGACCTGGGCCTGCTGCTGGACCCAGGCGAGGGCGACCTGGCCGAGGCTCACGCCGTGGGCTTCGGCGACGGTGCGGATGGGTTCCAGGAGGGCCGCGTTGGCGGCGGCGTTGTCACCCGTGAAGCGGGGCTGCTGGCGGCGGAAGTCGTCCTTGCCGAGTTCCTTCTCGGCGCTGACGAACGAGCCGGTGAGGAAGCCGCGGCCGAGCGGGGAGTAGGGGACGAGGGCGACACCGAGTTCGGCGGCGACGGGGACGACGCCCTGCTCGATGTCACGGCTGAAGAGCGACCACTCCGACTGGAGGGCGGCGATGGGATGGACGGCGTGGGCGGCGCGGAGTTCGGGGCCGGTGACCTCGCTGAGGCCGAGGTGCTTGACCTTGCCGGCGGCGACGAGTTCGGCCATCACGCCGACCGTTTCCTCGATGGGCACCTGGGGGTTGCGGCGGTGCATGTAGTAGACGTCGATGACGTCCACGCCAAGGCGCTGGAGGCTGGCGTCGACGCAGGCGCGGATGTAGGCGGGGTCGTTGTTGATGATCCGCTTGGTCGAGTCGTTCGGGTCGATGGCCAGGGCGAACTTGGTGGCGAGGACGACCTCGTCGCGGTGGGCCTTGAGGAAGGGGGAGAGGAACTTCTCGTTCTCACCGGCGGCGTAGGCGTCGGCGGTGTCGTAGAAGGTGACGCCCAGTTCGAGGGCTCGTTCCAGGGTGGCCCGGGCCTCGTCGGCGTCGGTGGGGCCGTAGGCGAAGCTCATGCCCATGCAGCCGAGTCCCTGGACGCCGACTTCGGGGCCGCCTGTGCCGAGCTGCGCCTTCGCGATCGGTTCGGGCGTCCCGCCGAGGGCTCCGGTCGTCGTGGGGGGCTTGGGTGTCTGTGAGGTCATGGGTGTCAGTGCCTCTCCGGCGCCGGGCGGGCGTCAGCGTAAAAGTTGATCTTGTAGTCGAGCACGGCGAGTGTGTCCTGCAGCTCCGCTATGCGGGTGCGGACGTCGCGGCGGGTCTGTTCGAGGAGCTCGTGGCGCTCGGTGAAGGTGTGATCGCCCTCGCGCACCAGCTCGGCGTAGCGGACCATGTCCGCCACCGGCATGCCGGTCAGGCGGAGCTTGCCGACGAAGGTGAGCCAGTCCAGGTCGCGGTTGCGGTAGCGGCGCTGGCCGGTGTGGGAGCGGTCGATGTGAGGCATCAGGCCGATCCGCTCGTACCAGCGCAGGGTGTGCGCGGTCAGGCCGATGAAGGCGACGACCTCGCTGATCGTGTAGTGGTCCTGCCCGTTCGGGCGGGGGTGCGTGGTGGGTGCCGAGGCGCAGGCGTCGGCCCCGGTGCCAGTGCCAGTTCCGGTGCCGGCGGGGATTTCGGTGCCGCCGGTGGCGCCCGGGGGTGCTTCGGTCACGCCCTGCGCGGGGCCCTTGATGCGCGTGGTCTCGGTCTCCATCACCGTCATGACCACCACGCTAGAACCTTGGAGTGCGCTCTAAGCAAGCAGAACCGGGAGGAAATATGTGACGGAAGCAAACCCTCGGAAAATCGGGGGACGCCGCTTTCCGCGGTGGCTACGGTGCCGATCATGAGTGTTGTGCGTCGTGCCACGCCAGATGATGCCGAGGAACTGATCAGGTTGCGGCAGGTGATGATCGACTCGGTATTCGCCACCGGTTCGGCGGGCGCCGCCGAGTCCGACACCGGCTGGCACACCGAGTCCCTGTCCGTCGTCCGGGGCAGACTGGCCGATCATGACGGCGACTTCGCGGCCTTCGTCGTCGACCGCCCGGACCGGCCCGGGAGGCTCGCGGCGCTGGTGGTGGGAACGCTGGACTACCGCATCGGACGGGCGGGCAATCCGCGGGGCGTCATCGGCCATGTGTTCAGCGTGGCCACCGACCCGGACCAGCGGCGGCGTGGGTATGCGCGGGCGTGCATGGAGGTGCTGCTCGACTGGTTCCGGGAGCGCGGGGCGGGGAGTGTCGATCTCAACGCGTCGGCGGAGGCCGAGCCGCTGTACGCCTCGCTCGGCTTCGTGCGCAAGCCTGACCCCTCGATGCGGCTGAGCCTGTAGGGCGCATAGGCTCGTACGCATGCAGAGCCTGGCGTTGATCGAGAACTGGCCGGTCCCCACCGCTGCCGCCGCCGTCGTGCGCGCGGACGGCACGGTCGTCGGGGCGCATGGACCCACCGGGCACCGTTTCGCGCTCGCCTCGGTCACCAAGCCGCTGGCGGCGTACGCGGTGCTGGTGGCGTACGAAGAGGGGGCGGTCGAGCTCGATGAGCCCGCCGGGCCCGAGGGTTCGACCGTGCGGCATCTCCTTGCGCACACCAGTGGTCTCGCGTTCGACGAGCACCGGGTGACGGCGCCTGCCGGGACGCGGCGGCTGTACTCGAACTCGGGGTTCGAGGTGCTCGGGGATCACATCGCCAAGGCGACGGACATTCCCTTCGGGGAGTATCTGCGGCAGGCCGTGCTCGAGCCGCTCGGGATGACGTCCACCACGCTCGACGGAGGGGCTTCGCCCGCCAAGGACGGGGTGTCCACCGTCGACGACCTGGTGAAGTTCGCCGCCGAGGTGCAGGCGCCGCGGTTGCTCGACGCGCGGACGGTGGCCGATGCGATGTCCGTGGCGTATCCGGGGCTCAAGGGTGTGCTTCCCGGGTACGGGCATCAGAGTCCCAACGACTGGGGGCTCGGGTTCGAGATCCGGGACTCGAAGTCGCCGCACTGGACCGGGAGTTCTTCGTCGCCCCGGACGTTCGGGCACTTCGGCCAGGCCGGGACGTTCCTCTGGGTCGATCCCGACGCGGGGGCGGCGTGTGTCGCTCTGGCGGATCGGGCGTTCGGGCCGTGGGCCGTGGAGGCATGGCCTCCGTTCACGGACGCGGTGCTCTCCGAGCTCTAAGGGTTCGCTCGCGCTGTGCGGGGTCCCGCTCTGCGTCGCGCCCCGCGGCTTAGCGTCGTACCCCGCGGCTTCGGGGGGGCAGCACAGCACCCTTCAGCCCCCCGTCATCTCCCAGACCAGTAGCTCCGCCGGGCCCTCGGTTCCCGCTACTGCCTCCAGGCCCTCGCCGTCCGTGATGCGGGCCGCGTCGCCCGGGGTCAGGGTGTCGTCGGCCACGTGGACTTCGCCGCGTACGACGTGGACGTACGCGAAGGGGGCGTCCGGGATGGCGGTGCGTTCGCCCGCGGTGAGTCTGCGGACGTGCAGGAGCGCGCCCGCGGCCGGGACCGCGTACGGAGTCGAGTCCGCGATGCCGTGGACCACCTCGTAGGACGGGTCGCCCCCCGGTGCCAAGGGAGACAGCCACATCTGCACGAAGACCAACGGGCCGCCACCGTCGTTGCGTTCCACATGCCGGACGCCGCCGGCCGCGCTCAGGTGCTGCACGTCCCCCGGCCCGACGGTCGACTCGTGGCCGGCCGTGTCGCGGTGGGTCAGTTCGCCCTCGACCACCCAGGTCACGATCTCGGTGTGGCTGTGCGGGTGTTCGTCGAAGCCCGCACCGGGCGCCAGACGCTCTTCGTTGCAGGCCAGGACCGCACCGAAGCGGAGGTTGTCCGGGTCGTAGTGCGGCCCGAAGGAAAAGGCGTGGAAGGTCTCGATACCGGCGCCGGGCTCGCCGCCGCGGTACCGATCGCCGGAGCGCCGTACATCAATCACACACCCCACGTTAGACCCGGCACCGCACACCCCCGTCCCGATAAGGCAGTCTTGTCCCCGTGCCCGAACCCTCTGCGAACGAAGCCCGCCAGGACGCCCATCAGGCAGCCCACGAGGAAGCCGCGCGCCACGAGGAAGCCGCTCGTCAGGACGCGCACCGGAAGGCGCACGCGCACTCAGCCACGCTGAAGCGCCTCGAACAGTCATCCGGCAGCCTCGCGGCGCAGGCCATCGCGCGCATGGACGAGACGCTGTCCTGGTACCGGGCGATGCCTCCGGAGAACCGCTCCTGGATCGGACTGGTGGCGCAGGCCGGTATCGCCGCCTTCACCGAGTGGTTCCGCCACCCCGATACCCCCCAGGCCATCTCCACCGACGTCTTCGGCACCGCCCCCCGCGAGCTGACCAGGGCGATCACCCTGCGCCAGACCGTGGAGATGGTGCGTACGACGATCGAGGTGATGGAGTCCGCGGTCGACGAGATCGCGGCCCCGGGAGACGAATCCATCCTTCGCGAGGCGCTCCTCGTGTACGCCCGCGAGATCGCCTTCGCCACCGCGCAGGTCTACGCGCAGGCCGCCGAGGCACGCGGTGCCTGGGACGCCCGGCTTGAGTCGCTGGTCGTGAACGCGGTCCTCTCCGGAGAGGCCGACGAGGGGGCGGTGAGCAGAGCCGCCGCGCTCGGCTGGAACTCCCCCGACCACGTCTGCGTCGTCCTCGGCACCGCGCCCGACGGCGACAGCGAACTCACCGTCGAGGCCATCCGCCGCGCCGCGCGCCACGCCAAACTGCAGGTCCTGACCGGTGTGCTCGGCGACCGCCTTGTCGTCATCGCGGGCGGCAGCGACAATCCACTGCACGTCGCCAAGGGTCTGATCGGCCCGTACGCGGCCGGGCCCGTCGTCGCCGGACCCATCGTCCCCGACCTGCTGGCCGCCACCCGGTCCGCGCAGGCCGCGGCCGCCGGGCTCAAGGCCTGCGCCGCCTGGCAGGACGCCCCGCGCCCCGTCCTGGCGGACGATCTCCTGCCGGAGCGCGCCATCGCGAGCGATCCCGCCGCGCGCGAGCAGTTGGTGGAGGAGATCTACAGACCACTGGAGGAAGCAGGCTCCGCGCTCCTGGAGACGCTCAGCGTCTATCTGGAGCAGGCCAGCAGTCTCGAAGGAGCCGCCCGGATGCTCTTCGTGCACCCCAACACCGTGCGCTACCGGCTGCGACGTGTGACTGACGTCACCGGCTGGTCACCCTCCGATGTGCGCTCCGCATTCACGCTGCGGATCGCGCTGATCCTGGGACGTCTGGCCGACGGAGATCTCCAACCCTAGGATTTTGTCGGGCCTCTACAATTCCCCCAGCGGTTCTTCGTCCCTGTCCCCACGGGCGGCTACCACCGTCCACAAGAGAGAGTGTGAGAGTGCTCGTACTCGTCGCTCCCGGCCAAGGCGCTCAGACGCCCGGCTTCCTGACCCCCTGGCTCGACCTCCCCGGTGCGGCCGACCGCATCGGTGCCTGGTCGGACGCCATCGGGCTCGACCTTGCCCACTACGGCACGCAGGCCGACGCGGACGCGATCCGCGACACCGCCGTGGCACAGCCCCTCCTTGTGGCCGCCGGACTGCTGTCCGCCGCGGCACTCGGTGACGCCCTCGCCGCGAACAGGCCCGGGGCGGTCGCGGGACACAGCGTCGGCGAGATCACCGCCGCCGCGTACGCCGGTGTGCTCACCGAGGAGGCCGCGCTCGGCCTCGTGCGCAAGCGGGGTCTGGCCATGGCCGACGCCGCCGCGATCACGGAGACCGGCATGGCGGCGCTGCTCGGCGGCGACCCCGAGGTCACCATCCCGCACCTGGAGAAGCTCGGCCTGACGCCGGCGAACGTGAACGGCGCGGGCCAGATCGTCGCCGCGGGCACCGCCGAGCAGATCGCGGCGCTCGCCGAGGACAAGCCCGAAGGCGTCCGCCGCGTCGTACCGTTGAAGGTGGCGGGCGCGTTCCACACGCACCACATGGCACCCGCGGTCGCCACACTCGAAGAGGCCGCCAAGGCCCTCGACCCGGCCGACCCGAAGCTGACGTACGTCTCGAACCGCGACGGCCAGGCCGTGGCGACCGGCGCGGACGTCGTGTCCCGCCTGGTCGGCCAGGTGGCCAACCCGGTGCGCTGGGACCTCTGCATGGAGACGTTCAAGGAGCTGGGCGCCACGGCGCTGATCGAGCTGTGCCCCGGTGGCACGCTGACCGGCCTCGCCAAGCGCGCCCTGCCCGGGGTGCGGACGGTGGCCCTGAAGACCCCCGACGACCTCGACGCCGCATCTGAGCTCATCGCCGACACCGCATCCGCCGCCGACGCGGCGGGTGCCTGAGAAGGAGCCAGGAGAGCATGTCGAAGATCAAGCCCAGTAAGGGCGCCCCGTACGCGCGCATCATGGGTGTCGGTGGCTACCGCCCGACCCGTGTCGTGCCCAACGAGGTGATCCTCGAGACGATCGACTCGTCCGACGAGTGGATCCGCTCCCGCTCCGGCATCGCGACCCGCCACTGGGCCTCCGACGAGGAGACCGTGGCCGCGATGTCCGTCGAGGCCTCCGGCAAGGCGATCGCCGACGCGGGCATCACCCCGGAGCAGATCGGCGCGGTCGTCGTCTCGACCGTGTCGCACTTCAAGCAGACCCCGGCCATCGCCACCGAGATCGCGGACAAGATCGGCGCGGGCAAGCCCGCCGCGTTCGACATCTCCGCGGGCTGCGCCGGCTTCGGCTACGGCCTGACGCTCGCCAAGGGCATGATCACCGACGGCTCCGCGGAGTACGTCCTGGTCATCGGCGTCGAGCGGCTGAGTGACCTGACCGACCTGGAGGACCGCGCGACGGCCTTCCTGTTCGGTGACGGCGCGGGCGCCGTCATCGTCGGCCCGGCCACCGAGCCGCAGATCGGTCCCACCGTCTGGGGCAGCGAGGGCGACAAGTCCGAGACCATCAAGCAGACCGTGTCGTGGAACGACCTGCACGTCGGCGATGTCTCGAAGCTGCCGCTCGACAGCAAGGGCAACATCAAGTTCCCTGCGATCACGCAGGAGGGCCAGGCGGTCTTCCGCTGGGCCGTGTTCGAGATGGCGAAGGTCGCCCAGCAGGCGCTGGACGCGGCCGGAATCACCGCGGACGACCTGGATGTCTTCATCCCGCACCAGGCCAACGAGCGGATCATCGACTCGATGGTGAAGACTCTGAAACTGCCGGAACACGTCACGGTCGCCCGTGATGTGCGCACCACCGGCAACACGTCGGCAGCCTCGATCCCGCTCGCGATGGAGCGGCTCCTGGCCACCGGTGAGGCGAAGAGCGGCGACACCGCGCTCGTCATCGGCTTCGGGGCGGGTCTCGTGTACGCCGCCACGGTCGTTACCCTCCCCTAGGCATCACGTCCGGATCATCCGATCCGTACGGCTGTAAACCAACCTGCCGCTGCCGCGGCGGGCGCCACACCCTCTGGATACATAGAAGGAGCGCCAACATGGCCGCCACTCAGGAAGAGATCGTCGCCGGTCTCGCCGAGATCGTGAACGAGATCGCCGGCATCCCGGTCGAGGACGTCCAGCTGGACAAGTCCTTCACCGACGACCTGGACGTCGACTCGCTGTCCATGGTCGAGGTCGTCGTCGCCGCCGAAGAGCGCTTCGACGTCAAGATCCCGGACGACGACGTCAAGAACCTCAAGACGGTCGGCGACGCGACCAGCTACATCCTCAAGCACCAGGCCGCCTGACCAGGCTGCTCTGCTGTCGCCACCCGGCGGTGGCGCCGCTGATCCCCTCAACACCGTGGAGAAATTTCCTGTGAACTCGACCAATCGCACCGTGGTCGTCACCGGTATCGGCGCAACCACACCGCTGGGTGGCGACGCAGCCTCGACCTGGGAAGGTCTGCTCGCGGGCCGTTCCGGTGTACGCCTTCTCGAGCAGGACTGGGCGGCCGAGCTTCCGGTCCGTATCGCGGGCCAGATCGCGGTCGAGCCGGGCGAGGTCATTCCCCGTCCGCAGGCCCGCAAGCTGGACCGTTCGGCGCAGTTCGCGCTGATCGCGGCCAAGGAGGCCTGGGCCGACGCGGGTTACACCGCGAAGGCCGGCGAGGACACGTCCGTCGACCCGCACCGCCTGGGCGCGGTCATCGCCTCCGGCATCGGCGGCGTGACGACCCTGCTCGACCAGTACGACGTGCTCAAGGAGAAGGGCGTTCGCCGCGTCTCCCCGCACACCGTGCCGATGCTCATGCCCAACTCGCCGTCGGCCAACGTCGGCATCGAGCTGGGCGCCCACGCGGGTGTGCACACCCCCGTGTCGGCATGCGCCTCGGGCGCCGAGGCCATCGGCTACGCCATCGAGATGATCCGCACCGGCCGCGCCGACGTCGTCGTCGCGGGTGGCACGGAGGCGGCGATCCACCCGCTGCCGATCGTCGCGTTCGGCAACATGATGGCGATGTCCAAGAACAACGACGACCCGGCGGGCGCCTCGCGTCCCTACGACGTCGACCGCAACGGCTTCGTGCTCGGCGAGGGCGCGGGCGTGGTCATCCTCGAGTCCGAGGAGCACGCCAAGGCCCGCGGCGCGAAGATCTACGCGGAGGCCGTCGGCCAGGGCATCTCGGCCGACGCGCACCACATCACGCAGCCCGAGCCGTCCGGCAACGGCATCGCGGCGGCGCTGCAGAACCTCATCGACGGCACGGACCTCAAGCCCGCCGAGATCGTGCACGTGAACGCGCACGCGACCTCGACGCCGCAGGGTGACGTCGCCGAGATCAAGGCGCTGCGCAAGGCGTTCGGCGACGACGTGGACCACATGGCGATCGCCTCCACGAAGTCGATGACCGGTCACCTGCTCGGTGGCGCGGGCGGCGTGGAGACCGTGGCCACGGTTCTCGCGCTGAAGCACCGCATGGCCCCGCCGACGATCAACATCGAGAACCTCGACCCCGAGGTCGACGCGGACATCATCCGCGACGAGGCCCGCGCGCTGCCCGAGGGCAGGATCGCGGCGCTGAACGACTCGTTCGGCTTCGGCGGCCACAACGTGGTGCTCGCGTTCAGGACCGTCTGAGCAGTCACCAGCAAGCGACGAAGGGCCCCCACCGCTCGGTGGGGGCCCTTCGTCGTGCGCGTGGGAGCCGTGTCAGACGACGTCAGACGACCTGGTGCAGCCAGCGGACCGGGGCGCCCTCGCCCGCGTACCGGAAGGGTTCGAGCTCGTCGTCCCAGGGCTTGCCGAGCAGCTTGGCCAGCTCGCCCTCCAGGTCGCTCTCGCCGGCCTGGGAGCGGGCCAGTGCGGCGCGCAGGCGGTCCTCCGGGATCAGGATGTCGCCGTGGATGCCGGTGACCGCGTGGAAGATCCCGAGCTCGGGCGTGGCGCTGTACCGCTCTCCCTCGGCCGTGGGGCACGGCTCGGACGTGACCTCGAAGCGCAGCAGCTGCCAGCCGCGCAGGGCCGAGGCGAGCTTGGACGCGGTGCCCACCGAGCCACGCCAGGAGAACTCGGATCTCCAGCTGCCGGGCGCCGCGGGCTGCCTGATCCAGTCGAGGTTGACGCGCGCGCCGAGTACGCCCGCGACTGCCCATTCGACGTGCGGACACAGCGCGCGCGGTGCGGAGTGCACGTAAAGAACTCCACGTGTCGTCACCGGGACCTCCAGTGTGGGTCGAGGTTCGCCTTCCCCAGCGGCCTCGCGCCCGTGCCGAGCGTTGTCGCCCTGAATTCGGGAAACTCCCGAAAACGGGACAGATGTGACGTGATGTAATTTAGCGGAACCGGAAGAGCAGGGTGCCACTGGGTGGCGAGGCTACCGTGCGGCGGAACAAGGAGTGTGACGTACGGTCGGTCCCAAGGCCAGGAATCGCCCAGGCTTCACCCGGCCGGGGGTCTGCGGGGGCGCGGTCGGCCTACGGCAGTGGATCGGTCTACGGCAACAGAGGGGGACCCGGGATGCGGAACCGAAGGCACCGCTCGCGTGCCGCCGTCGCCATGGCGACGGCGGTTCTTCTTGGCGCCACCGCGCTCACGGCGTGCGACGCCTCCGGTGGCGACTCCCCCGCGCCCCAGGGACCGTCCGCGCACAAGCCGTCGCCCAAACCCACCCCGACCTGGGACACGAGCCCAGACTCCCTGGCGGCCGTCGGCGACTCCATCACCCGCGGCTTCGACGCCTGTTCGGTGCTCGCCGACTGCCCCGAGGCGTCCTGGGCGACCGGCACGGACTCCGAGGTGCGCAGCCTCGCCACCCGGCTCCTGGGCAAGGAGCGGGCCGCCGGGCACAGCTGGAACTACGCGAAGACCGGCGCCCGTATGGCGGACCTCCCCGCGCAGGTCGAGCAGGCCGCGGCCGAACGGCCCGAGCTGATCACGGTGATGGCGGGCGCGAACGACGCGTGCCGGCCCACCGCGGATTCCATGACGCCGGTCGCCGAGTTCCGCGCGGACTTCGAGAAGGCGATGCGCACGCTGCGGCGTGAGCTCCCCAAGACCCAGGTGTACGTGACTTCTGTGCCGGACCTGAAGCGGCTCTGGTCCCAGGGGCGCACCAACCCGCTGGGCAAGCAGATCTGGAAGCTGGGCATCTGCGCCTCGATGCTGGCGGATCCGGACGCGCAGGACGCGGCGGCGACGCAGCGGCGGGCGAACGTGCAGAACCGCGTGGTCGCGTACAACGACGTGCTCAAGGACGTGTGCGCCAAGGACCTGCGCTGCCGGTACGACGGTGGGGCGGTCTTCGACTACCGCTTCGACGGCGACCAGTTGAGCCGCTGGGACTGGTTCCACCCCAGCAAGAACGGCCAGTCGCGGCTCGCCGAGCTGGCCTACCGGCAGGTGAAGGCCAAGAATCCCAGTCATCCCGCAGCTCCCGGGGCCTGAGGTCACCGCTTCCCGGCGTAGGGTCGCGATCATGCGCAGTGAACTCTTCGGGACGCTCCCCGACGGCACGCCCGTCCATCGCTGGACCCTGGAAAGGGGCGGGGTGCGGGTACGCGTCCTGACGTACGGCGGGATCATCCAGTCGGCGGAAGTTCCCGACCGGTCGGGGCGGCTCGGGCCGGTGGCGCTCGGCTTCGACGGCCTCCAGGGCTATCTCGACCACCCGGGGCCCTACCTCGGGGCGCTGGTGGGACGGTACGCGAACCGGATCGCGGACGGTCGCTTCACGCTCGACGGCCGGACGTACCGCTTGGCGCGGAACAACGAGCCCAGCGCGCTGCACGGCGGCACGGCCGGCTTCGACAAGCGGGTGTGGGAGGCGACGGAGGTCGAGCACGGCGTGCGGCTCTCCCGGGTGAGTCCGGACGGCGAGGAGGGCTATCCCGGGCGGCTCGCGGTGTCGGCGACGTACTCGCTGGACGCGTCGGGCGCGCTGCGGATCTCGTACGAGGCGACGACGGACGCCCCGACGGTCGTGAACCTGACCAACCACACGTACTGGAACCTCGCGGGCGCCACCAGCGGCAGCGCGGGCGGCCACGAGCTGCGGATCGCGGCGCAGCGCATCACGCCGACGGACGGGGCGCAGATTCCCACGGGGGTGTACGAGGACGTCGAGGGGACGCGGTTCGACTTCCGGGAGGCGCGGAAGGTCGGGGCCGGGATCGACCACAACTACGTGCTCGACAAGGGGCTCACCGCGCGGCCCGTCGAGGTGGCCGAGCTGAGCGACCCGGCGTCCGGACGTGTGCTGACCGTGGCGACGACGGAGCCGGGCCTTCAGCTGTACACGGCGGACCACTTCGAGGAGCCGCTGCCGTTCGGTCCGGGGGACGGGGTCGCCCTGGAGACGCAGCACTTCCCCGACTCCCCCAACCGGCCGGAGTTTCCGGGCACGGTACTGCGGCCGGGTGAGGTGTTCGGGTCGGAGACGGTGTACGGCTTCTCCGTGCGCTGACGCGGGTGCCCGGCGTCAGACGACGACGGTCTCGCTCAGCCTGCGGTCGTCGATCGAGCGGCCCGCCTGGATGTCGTACGAACCACTCTGCAGAGCCCAGGAGTTGGCGTCCTCGTCCCAGATCTCGAAGGCGCGGCGCGGGAGTTCGACGCGGACCTCCACGCTCTCGCCGGGCGCGGCATCGACCCCCGCGAAGGCCGCGAGCCAGCGGGCCGGGCGGTTTCCGTCGGCCGCGGTCGGGGCGAGGTAGACCTGGACGACCTCGCGGCCCGCGCGCGGGCCGGAGTTGCGGACGCGGACGGTGGCCGTCGTGCCCTCCACGTCGAGGGACTCGTACGTCCAGTCGGTGTAGCCGAGGCCGTGGCCGAAGGCGTAGGCGGGGGTGGCGCCCGCCTTCTCCCAGGCGCGGTAACCGATGAACACGCCCTCAGAGTAGGCGAGTTCACCGTCGGCGGGGGTGACCTGGGTGACCGGCGCGTCCGCGAGCGAGCCCCAGGTGGTGGGCAGCCGCCCGCCAGGCTCCTGGGCGCCGAGGAGCACGTCGGCGAGCGCGGCGCCGCCCTCCTGCCCCGGGAACCAGCCGAGCAGCACCGCCGCCACGTCGTCGCGCCACGGCAGCTCCACCGGGGAGCCGGAGTTGACGACCACGACCGTGCGGGGGTTGGCCGCGGCCACCGCGCGCACCAGTTCGTCCTGGCGGCCGGGGAGCCGCAGGTCCTTACGGTCGAAGCCCTCGGACTCGACCCGTTCGGTGGTGGCGACGACCACGACCGCCGCGTCCGCGCCGCGCGCCGCCTCGACGGCCTCGGCGATCAGTTCGTCGGGGTCGCGCCGCGGGCCCAGGTGCACGAAGGAGAACACCACGCCGGGAAGCGGGGCCTTGTACTGCTTGTCGAGCGGGTGCAGCAGGGACACCTCGACCGGCTCACCCGCCGTCAGGCCCACCTTGGCCCGCTCGACCGGTGTGCCGAAGAACGCCTCGAAGGGGTCGGACGCGGGGCCCATCTCCTCGGTCCCGTCGAAGACGACCTCCCCGCCGACGCGGAGCGTGAAGGCGCCGAGGCCGCGCGTGCCGAAGGAGTGCTCGCCGCTTTCGCGGGGCGTGAACGTGCCGACGACCTCGATGGAGGCCATCGCCGCGTGGGTGACGCCGTCGGGCAGGTCCTCGCCGATCCACTGGACCTGGCCGGAGGGGAGGTTGCCCTCGCCGAGGACGTCGCCGTTCGCGTCGCGGCAGATGGCGCGCAGCTCGAACCCCTTGTCCGCGGGGGCGAGTTCGTCGCTCGGGTCGGCCCCGACGGCGTACGTCAGGGCGTCCTCGCCGAGCGCCGCCGTCAGGCCGTCGAGCGGGGAGATGACGCGGGCGGGGAAGACGGTGGCGGAGCCGCCGCCCAGGACACGGGCGTCGCGTGCGGCGGCGCCGATGAGGGCGACGGACGCGGCGGGCCGCAGCGGCAGCGTGTCGTTCTCGTTGCGCACGAGGACGAAGGCGCGGCGGGCGATCTCGCGGGCGAGCGCCTCGCCGTCGATCTCGGCGGGCAGGTCGGTGACCACGGGTTCGGCGCCTCGCAGGATGCCGACGCGGGCGGCGAGACGCAGGACGTTGCGGACGGCTTCGTCGACCGTCGCCTCCTTGACCCGGCCGCCGCGCACCGCTTCGGCGAGCGCGTCGCCGTACACGGTCCGCGGCCCCGGCATGGCGACGTCGAGGCCGCCGTCGATGGCGCCGGTGGTCGAGCGGGCGGCCATCCAGTCGGAGACGTTGTAGCCGTCGAAGCCCCACTCGCCGCGCAGGACCTCGTTCACCAGATGGCGGTGCTCGGTCATCGTCGAGCCGTTGACCTGGTTGTACGCGGTCATGATGCCCCAGGGGTGGGCGTCCGCGACGATCGCCTCGAAGGGCGCGAGGTACAGCTCGCGCAGGGCCCGCGCGCCCACCTTGTTGTCGACGGTGAAGCGGTCGGTCTCGGCGTCGTTCGCGACGAAGTGCTTGACGGTCGTGCCGACACCGCCCGACTGCACGCCCTGGACGTAGCCGGTGCCGATGACGCCGGTCAGATACGGGTCCTCGCTGTACGCCTCGAAGTGCCGCCCGCCGAGCGGCGAGCGGTGCAGGTTGACGGTGGGCGCGAGGAGGACGTGGACGCCCTTGCGGCGGGCCTCCTGGGCGAGGAGGGTGCCCGCGCGGCGGGCGAGGTCCTGGTCCCAGGTGGCGGCGAGCGCGGTCGGTGACGGCAGGGCGATGGAGGGGTCGTCGGCGGTCCAGCGGGTGCCGCGCACGCCGATCGGGCCGTCCGACATCACGAGGGACGCCAGGCCGATCTCGGGCAGCGGGTGCAGCGACCACATGTCACGCCCGCCGAGCAGCCGGGCCTTGGCGTCCAGGTCCAGCGCGGCGAGCGCGGTCTCCACGACCGCCTCGCGCGCCTGATTGGCCTGCGTGGCCCCGGGGCCCTGGGTTCCCGCCATGGCGGTACCTCCTCGTCGAAGTCGCCTGAGTCGTCGAATGTCCGTTCCGTGCGTTCCCTCCATCCTGCCTCGACTACCTGTAGGTCGGTAGGTTTCGTTATCTGTGCGTTATATTTGATCGGGAGCATGACGTACGGTCGTCCCGAGAGCAGCACCGAGAACGCGAGGGGCAGACACCATGGCGACCAGGGCCAGGAGCGAGGAGCGGCGGGCGGAGATCCTGCGGGCCGCCCTCGAGGTGATCGCCGAGCGGGGCTATCGGGGCGCGAGCCTGGGCGCCGTCGCCGAACGGGTCGGGCTCACCCAGCAGGGCCTGCTGCACCACTTCCCCACGAAGGATGCGCTGCTGGTCGCCGTCCTGGAGGCCCGCGACCAGTGGGACGCGGTGCCGGCGAACGAGATCCGCCTCGACCTGCTCGGCTCGCTCGTCGAGTACAACGCGATGCGTCCCGGCATCATCCAGACCTTCTCCGCACTGCTCGGCGAGAGCGTCACGGACGGGCATCCGGCACGGGGGTACTTCACCGAGCGGTACGGCTCGGTGCGGGAGAAGTTCGCCGCGGTCCTGCGCGCGGAGTACGGGGAGCGGCTCCCCGGCGGCCTCACCCCCCAGGCGGCGGCGCCGCTCCTCGTCGCGGTGATGGACGGGCTTCAGTACCAGTGGCTCCTGGACCCCGAATCGGTGGACATGGCGAAGGCGTTCAGGGATTTCCTCGGGCTGCTGGGCGCCGGCTCCGGGCAAGGCGCGTGATCAGGCCGCCGGGACGGACGGCGGTACGGCCGACGGTACGGCCGCCACGACGTCGATCTCGATGAGCGCCTCCGGCCGGAAGAGCCGGGGCACCTCGACCGTCGTGCTGGTGGGCGGCGTCGCGGTGAGGAACTGGGCGCGCACGGCAGCGTATCGGGGGAGGTCGCCGAGGTCCGTCATGAACGTACGGATGTTGATGACGTCGTCGAGCGTCGCGCCGTGCGCCGCCAGCAGGGCGGACAGGGTCTCGAAGATGCCGCGACTCTGGGCGGCGACGTCGTCGCCCCCGGCGATCTGCCCCGAGAGGTACAACAGGGCGCCTCCGCCGTCCAGTTCGACGCGGGCGACCTGGGAGTAGGGGCCCAGGGGCCGGGGTGCGGAAGCGGGGTTGTCGATGGTGATGTTCATGGTGCGTGCTGCTCCTGTCGGGTCGTGACTAGTGGGTGCTCCGGGAACGGATGTGGGCGACCGCCCGCGCGATGTCCTCGTGGACGACCTCCGGATCGGCGGCGGCGGCCTTGTAGTGGGCGAGGACCGCTTCCATCGCGGGGAGTCCGGTGACCTCGGTCGCGAGCGCCACGTCCTTGACGGCGAGGTCGCTGCCGAAGTGCACGTCGGTGGCGAAGGCCCGGCTCACCGCGCCCCCGAGCGGCCCGCCCGCGAGCGCCCCCTTGGCCGTCTCCTCGTCGAGGCCCAGCGCGTCCGCCAGCCTCATCGCCTCGGCCACGAGCGCCACGCCCCCGATGACGGCGGTGTTGACGACGAGCTTCAGGGCGGCTCCCGAGCCGAGCGGGCCCGTACGGGTCACCGGGCCGAAGCAGGCCAGGATGCGCTCGACCCCGTCGGCCTCACCGCCCGCGAGGATGCCGAGCCGCCCCGCCGCCGCCTTGTCCGTGCTGCCCATGACGGGCGCGTCGACGAGGGTCACGCCGTCCGGCAGCCTCGCCGCCAACTCCCTTACGACTCCGGGCCCGACGGTGGACATCTCCACCCAGTGGGTCCCCGCCCGCAGCCGCGGCACGATGGCGTCGGCGACGGCACGCACCGCCTCGGGGCCCGCCAGCATGGTGATGACGACATCGGCGTCACACACCGCGTCACCGGGGTCGTCGGCGAGCCGGGCGCCCTCCCCCACCAGTGACTCCGCTTTCCCGGCGGTCCGGTTCCAGACCGTCAACGGGTGTCCTGCGGTGAGTAGTTGGCGAGCCATCGGCGCGCCCATGTGTCCGAGTCCCAGAAACGCGATCTTCTCCATGGCCTTCTCCATGGCCTCGACGCTAGGGCCGGACATGTGATGCGACAAGCGAATGTCTAGCATGCGTGCCATGCCCGAACCGCATACCGCACGGATGGCCCAGGACCCGGTCCCGCCCGACCTCTCCACCGTCTGGCTCCGCGTCTTCCTCGACGTCGCGCGGCACGGCTCCTTCACCGTGGCCGCCCGCTCCCTCGGCTGGACGCAGTCCGCCGTCTCACGGCAGATCTCCTCGCTGGAGGCCGCACTGGGCGGGGCCCCGCTCTTCGACCGGCTGCCACGGGGCGTACGTCTGACCGCGCACGGCCGCACGCTCCTGCCGCACGCCGAGGAGACCATCACCCGACTGCGCACCATGCACAGGGAGTTGGCGTCGCTGCGCGACCTGACCGGCGGGTCCCTGCGCTTCGGGGCGTTCGCGACGGCCGACGCGGCGCTCGTGCCACGGGCCATCGCCGCGTTCCGTGCCCGCCACCCCGGTGTGACGCTCACCCGCGAGGAGGGACTGACGCCGGGGCTGCTCGCCCGCCTCGGGGCCGGCGAGCTCGACCTCGCGATCGTCTCCTCGACGGGCGGCGCGCTCAGCGGCGACGTGGGCGCGTACGAACTGCGTCACCTCCTGGACGAGGTGCTGTACGTCGCCCTTCCGCCGGCCCATCCGCTGGCGGGCCACGCGTCGGTGCGGCTGTCCCAACTCGCGGAAGAGGAGTGGGTCTCCGGCAGCGCGGACGTCGGGGGAACCCTCCTGGAGGAGGCGCACCGGCACGGTTTCCGCCCCCGGGTCGCCCATGTCGTCGCCGAGTGGACCGCCAAGCAGGGTTATGTCGCCGCGGGGCTCGGGGTCACCCTCGTGCCCGCCCTCGCCGCCGAGTCCGTACGCCCCGACATCACGCTGGTCCCGGTGCACGGTGATGACGCGCCGCCCCGGGCCGTGTATGCGGCGACCGTGCGGGGCCGGGCGGCCCCACCGGCGGTGGAGCCGTTCCTGGAGGCGCTGCGCGGGCATCGGGCTGCCGTGGGCGGCTAGGGGTCTGGCGAACGCCGTCCGCATGCCGGAATACTGCGACCACCCCCACCGGCCACGGAAGGACTCCCGTGTCACTCACGCCCACCGTCTCCCCGCGGCTCGCCGCGCTCGGTGTCACCCTGCTGCTCTCCCTCGCCGCGGTGCCCGCGTCGGCGGCCACCGCACCGGCCGCCACCGCCGAGGAACAGCGCCTCGACCGGGCGGCTCCGCAGGAGATCCTGCGCCGCAGCGGATTCGACGCCGTGGCACCGGAGTTCGCGCGCGCCCTCGACCGCGCCCGCTCGTACGCGGAGGCCAAGCGCGTCGTCGCACGGAAGGGGGACGCGCTGTGGCGGCGTGCCGTCGACCGGGCGCAGGGGCGGGGCCCCGACGCGGATGGGACAGCGGACCTGAGCCGGGACGACGACCGGCCGCTGTACTGGGCCCGGCTCGGGATGACGCGGGAGCTCCGGCAGTGGGAGCCGAGCCGGTTCGGGGTGAGCGAGGCCCAGCACGATCGGCTCATACGGGCGTTGGAGAACGCCTCGCGCGGGCACGACTCCATCCGCTATCCGCACAAGGACCGCGCGGGCCACCGCCTCAAGCGCATCCTCGTCACCGGCTTCGACCCCTTCACGCTCGACCGTGACGTCCGCATCAGCAACCCGTCGGGCGCCACCGCCCTGGCGCTCGACGGCGCCGTCATCGAGACCGCCGACGGACCAGCCCGCGTGGAGACCGCCGTCTTCCCCGTCCGCTGGGACGACTTCGCCGAGGGGACGGTCGAGAGCACCCTGCGCGCCCACCTCCCCCGCGTCGACCTCTTCACCACCATCAGCCAGGGCCGGGTGGGACGCTTCGACATCGAGCGGACCAACGGGGCCTGGCGGGGCGGCTTCCCGGACAACGAGAACCTCTCGCGCACCGAGACCGTCCCGGTCACCGACTCGGCCACGCAGCCCCAGTGGACGTCCACGACCCTCCCGTACAAGGAGATCGTGAGCGCGGAGACGGGCCGCTTCCCGGTGTACGACAACACGTCGGTGACCGAGATCCCTGCGGGCCAGAGTGCTCCCGTGGTCCGCCCCGACGGACCCACCGCCGGTTCGACGGCGCGTGAGGGCGGCGGCGGCAACTACCTGTCGAACGAGATCGCCTACCGGGCGACGCTGCTTCGTGACCGCCTCGGGCTGCACGACCGCCTGCCGGGCGGCCATGTGCACACGCCGGTCCTGCAGTTCGGGGCGGGCAACACCGACCCGGCCACGGGCGCGATCACCGATCCCGGGTTCGTGCGCAACCGGCTCGACATCATCGCGCAGGTGCGGGAGATCCTGACGACGGCTATGAACGCCCGCCGGTAGCGGCCTGCGGTCCGCCGGGGCCCGCCGGATCGGCCGCGCCCCGGGGATCGTCGTCGTCCGGGGCCTGGCCGCTGTCCTCACCCAGCAGTTCCCGCGCCATGAGGGTCGCGCCGGCGACCGCCCCCGGCATCAGGAACACGGCGACGAACGGGACCAGGAAGGCCACGGCGAGCGGGGTGCCGAAGCCCCACGCCATTTGCCTGCGGCCGCGCAGCAGCGCAAGCCGTTCGCGGGCCTCGACGCCCCTGCGCTGCAGGGCCACCGCCGTCAGCTCCTCGACCAGGAAGAAGCCCGTCACGCAGAAGCCGATCACCGGGACGACGGTCTGGCCGACGACCGGGATGAAGCCGAGGGCGAAGAGCAGGATGCCCCAGACCAGGGCGCGGGCGACGATGCGGAGGCTGTCGCGGGCGGAGATCCACAGTTCGCGCCAGAGCGGCAGGCCCGACTCGGGGGCGAACCCGGAGACGGAGATGTCGACCTTCTCCGAGAGCGACTCGTAGAAGGGCTGGCCCACCAGGAGCGTCACCGCCGTGAAGGTGATGACCGACAGGAGGAGCGCGAGCGCGAAGAGGAGTCCCGTGAGGAAGCCGCGGAACAGGCCGGTCCACGGCGAGGACCAGTCGTCGGCGAAGGGCGTGGCCCAGCCGACGAGGTCCGTTCCCCACAGGGCGAGCGCGACGAGCGCGGCCGCGTAGAGGAGCAGGGTGATCAGGCCGGGCAGCAGGCCGACTCCGTACTGCTTGCCGTGCTGGGCGACCCAGCGCTGGCCCTTCATCAAATAGCCGAAGCCACGTCCCAGATCACGCATGCGGCACAGCCTATCCGCCGGTCACGGCGCCGCGGTCCACGGGACGCGTGGGGACGAAGGGAGGTGAAGGCCCTCTTGTTGCGCGGTGGTTGAACCGGTAGACCACGCGTACCGACTTCTTTCCCGGAGGTACGTATGGGCATATCCCGGCCATCCAGACCCGTTCTGCTCACCACCCTCGCCTCGGCGGGCGCCCTTGTGTTCACGACCGTCGTCCCCGGCAGCGCGACCGCCGACCCCGGTCCGGGCGGCCGCGACATCCTCCGCGAGGGTTCGCCCCTCAGCAGTACGGAACGGGCCGCGAAAAGCCCGGAGAGCGCCGCCGACCGGGCTCTGGGAACAGCCGGAACCCCCGGTCTCGACTCCGGTCGCGGCAAGGACCGCGGATATCCCCGCGAGCAGAAGCTCACCCCGCCGCCCGCGAACCCTGACGACAAGTCGATAAAACTGGGTCTGGCCCCCTACCACTCCATCGCCCCGAAGCTGAATGACATCCAGGGCGTCGGCGACCGTGTCAGCGTGGAGATCGCGGGCCGTTCGGCGGGCGGGCACCAGCTGTATCTGGTGACCGTCACCTCCCCCGAGTCCGCCAAGGAGACCGCCCGCCAGGAGCGGATGCGCGACCTCATCGAGAACGAGCCCGCGGCCGCCGCCAAGGACCCGGCGGTCAAGTCCTCGTACAAGACGCCGGTCTTCATCAACAACAACATCCACGGCAACGAGTGGGAGGGCACGGACGCCGCCCTCAAGCTCATCGAGAAGCTCGCGAAGGCCAAGGACGGCAAGACGAAGGACCTGCTGGCGCACAACCGCCTCTACTTCAACGTCACGGCCAACCCCGACGGCCGCATCGCGGGCACCCGCGCCAACGCCAACGGCTTCGACCTCAACCGCGACTTCATCACCGCCTCGCAGCCCGAGGCGCGCGCGATGCGGCAGATCGCCATCGACAAGCAGCCCGCGGTCATGATCGACCTGCACGGGTACGTCAACGGCACGCTGATCGAGCCGACGACTCCCCCGCACGGCGAGAACTACGAGTACGACCTCTTCCTGAAGAACACCTACGCCAACGCGCTCGGCATGGAGGCCGCGGTCAACGGCCTCGGCTACACCCCCGAGAAGGACGGCGTCGAGCCGGCGATCATCCCCTTCCGCGACCAGGAGGAGGGCTGGGACGACTGGCCGCCGATCTTCACCCCGCAGTACATGCCGTTCCACGGCACGGTCGCCGCGCACACCATCGAGTTCCCGATGACCGTCAACAACGACGAGTACGACGAGCTTCCGGTGCCCGAGCTGCGGCGACGGTCCGCGATCAACGTGGACATCGCGGGCGCGGCCATGACGGCGACGCTCAAGTACACGCAGGAACACCGCACTTCGGTGATCGCCGACCAGATCGAGACGTTCCGGCGGGGCGCGGCGGGCGCGGCGCAGGTGGAGGTATCGCCGGAGACCGTGCCGGGCGTGCCCGGCATCGGCCCGGAGGACGTCTACACGACGGACTTCCCGCGCGCGTACGTGATCCCGCGGGAGCAGTCGAAGGGCGAGGGGAAGGGCGAGCGGGGTCAGCGCTCGGCGGCCGCCGTCTCGCGCCTGGTGGAGCACCTGCTCGACAACGACGTCGAAGTCCGCAGGGCCACACGGGACTTCAGGCTCGGTGGCACCTCGTATGCCGAGGGTTCGTACGTCATCGACATGCGTCAGCCCAAGCGCGGGCTCGCCAACGTGATGCTCGCCGACGGGCGGGACATCAGCGACAAGGTGTCCGCCATGTACGACATCTCGGGGTGGAGCCTCGGGCGGCTGTGGGGCGCGACCGTGGACTCCGTGCAGGGCGGTTCGCTCTCCGGTGTGCGCACGCGTGTCGTGGACTCCGCGTCGCGGGTCGGCCATGTCGCCTCGCGCGGGGACCTTCGGCTGCGGCTCGACGACGCGCGGGAGGTGGCCGCGCTCAACTGGCTGCTCGCGCGCGGTACTTCCGTACGGCGGGCCGATGACGGCAGCGTGATCCTGCCGTCGTCGGCGCGGGGCTCGGCGGCCGCCGCGGCGAAGAAGTACGACGTCGCCTTCGACGCGACGAAGACGAAGGGTGGCGCGGTGGTCCGTCCCACGCGGATCGCGGCGGCCGTCACTCCCGGGGAGCTGTTCGCGCTGCGGGAGATGAACTTCGACGTGGTGCCCGTCTCGACGGACGTCCTCAACGCCGGGTTCGACTGGAAGAAGTCGGGTGCGGACGCGCTGTTCGTGTCGGCCGGGCTTTCCTATGGGGAGCTGAACGCCGGGGCGAAGGCCGGGCTCGACTCGTTCCTCGCCGGGGGCGGCGGCCTTGTCGGGCGTGGCGCGGAGGGAGCCTCGTTGAACGCGGACGCGAAGCTGCTTTCCGTTGAGGCGGTCTCCGGGAACGGGGATGCGAATGGAGTGGTGCGGGTGGTGAACTCCGGTGGTGCTGTCACCGGGGGTGCGCCGTCGCATTCGTTCGTCTACTCGCCCATGTGGTTCAAGGGGCTGGGGAGCGGTGTGCGGGTGGATCAGTCCTATGGGGCCGGGAATCCGCTGGTCTCCGGGCACTGGCGTCCTGCGGAGGGCGGTGCGGGTGGGCCTGCGGATGCCGCGGGTCAGCCTTCTGTGGTGAGTGGTGCCGCTGCGGGGTCGCGGGTCGTCCTGTTCGGCACGGAGCCTCTCTTCCGGGACCACCCCAAGGGGGTGTTCCCGCAGGTGGGGCGGGCGCTGCTGAGTGTGAGCCAAGGCTAGGCGGTCCCTGCGGGGCTTTCCCCAATCGCACCCCTTCCCGGCTGTGACATGTGCGGCTCCGCCGCGTGGGGGCTCCGCCCCGGGCCCCGCTCCTCAAACGCCGGAGGGGCTGAATCCGGCCCCCACGCCGAGTGGGTTTTCGGGAAGGGGTGGGGTTGGGGAGGAAGAACGCATGACACATGAGATCAAGGTCCAGGGCACCACCGCCCCGGGATACGAAGCCGTCCGGGACGAGTTCACCGCGACACTGTCCGGAGCGAAGCCTGATCACGCCGCTCAGCTCTCCGCCTACGTAAGAGGGGAGCAGGTCGTCGACCTGTGGGTGGGACCTGATACCGACGGGGACACCCTCTTCGGTGTCTACTCCTCCACGAAGGGCGCGGCCCATCTCGTCATGGCGCTGCTCGTCCAGGACGGGACTTTGGGGCTGGACCGCGAAGTCGCGCACTACTGGCCGGAGTTCGCGGCCGAGGGCAAGGGCGGCAGCACGCTCCGGGAGCTTCTCTCCCACCGCGCGGGCGTCGTCGGCGCCGACAGCGGCTTCAGTCCGGAGGAGATCGCCGACGACCGCGCCATCGCCGCCCGCCTCGCGGCCCAGCGGCCCTATTGGCGTCCCGGCACCGCCTTCGGCTATCACGCGCTGTCCGTCGGGGCGCTGGCCGGTGAGGTCGTGTTCCGGGCCACCGGGCGGACCTTGCAGGAGGTGTACGAGGAGCGGGTCCGCGCCCCGTTCGGCCTCGACTTCCACCTCGGGCTCCCGGAAGCCCTTGAGCCCCGCTTCCGCTCCGTGCTGCCGGCGATCCCCTCCCCCTCGGAGCGCGCCCTCATGGACGCGCAGCCGCCGCAGCCCGGCACCCTGAACTCCATCGCCTTCAACCGCAACGGCACTCATCCCACCGACCTGGAGTCGCTCCCCAACTCCCGCGTGGTGCGCGCCAAGGGGCCCGCGTCCGTCGGCGGTGTCGCCTCCGCGCGCGGACTCGCCGTCATGTACGCGGCAGCGGTCGGCGGACTCGACGGGCGGGAGCCGCTCCTGAAGCCGGACACCGTGGCCGAGTTCGGGCAGATCCATTCCAACGGGTTCGACCTGGTGGCGCGGGCCCACAAATCGTTCGGAGTGGGGTTCCAGAACGTCGCCGAGGCCTGGCACCCGTTCCTCGGCGCGGGGACGATCGGGCACCGGGGCGTGGGCGGCTCGCAGGCGTTCGCCGATCCGCGCAGCGGGCTCGCCTACGGGTACACGCGGCGCCGCTTCCCCTTCCCCGGCAGCCCGGCCCCGGAGGAGGAGCGGCTCGTGCGGGCGGTCCACACCGCCGCGGTCACGTGACGGAGGGCCGCACCCCAGCCCGGGGTGCGGCCCTCCGTCACATACGCGAAGCAGCGATCAGGCGACCGCGAGCTCCACCTTGATGTTGCCGCGCGTGGCGCTGGAGTACGGGCACACCTGGTGCGCCTTCTCGATCAGGGCCTGCGCGGTGGCCTCGTCCACGTTCGGGATGGAGGCGGTGATCGCGACCTCCAGGCCGAAGCCGCCGGCCTCGGTCTGGCCTATGCCGACCTTGGCGGTCACGGTCGAGCCGGAGATGTCGGCGTTCTCCTTGCGGGCGACCACACCGAGGGCGCCCTGGAAGCAGGCGCTGTAGCCCGCGGCGAAGAGCTGCTCGGGGTTGGTGCCCGCGCCGCTGCCGCCCATCTCCTTCGGCGGGTTGACGACGACGTCGAGCTTGCCGTCATCGGTGGCGACGCGGCCGTCACGGCCGTTCTCGGCGGTGGCGACGGCGGTGTACTTGACGTCGATCTTCTGGATGGACATAAGTGCCGGTTCCTCCTGAGATGTTCCGCGATGCGCGCCCACAGTCGCGACAATGTGGAATTACTTTATCGGATGACGGAAAACGACGGGCGGCGGCCACCTGCTCGGCTCGGCCGCCGCCCGTCGCCCTCACCTCACCGGCTCACCACTCTCAGGCGAGGGAAACGACCATCTTTCCGGTGTTCTCGCCGCGCAGCATGCCGAGGAAGGCCTCGACGCCGTTCTCGACGCCCTCGACGACCGTCTCGTTGTACTTGAGCTCGCCGGAGCGGATCCAGGCGCCGACCTCCTGCACGAACTGCGGCTGGAGGTTCTCGTGGTCCCCGACGAGAATGCCCTGCAGACGCAGGCGCTTGCCGATGATCATGGCCATGTTGCGCGGGCCCGGCGTCGGCTCGGTGTCGTTGTAGCCCGCGATCATGCCGCAGATGGTGGCGCGGCCGTGCACGTTCATGCGGCTGATGGCGGCTTCGAGGTGCTCGCCGCCGACGTTGTCGAAGTAGACGTCGATGCCGTCGGGGGCCGCCTCCTTGAGCTGCTCCACGACCGGACGCGGGTCCTTGTAGTTGAACGCGGCGTCGAAGCCGAGCTCCTCCACGAGGTGCTTCACCTTCTCGTCCGAGCCCGCCGAGCCGATGACGCGCGATGCGCCCTTGAGCTTGGCCATCTGGCCGACCTGGGAGCCGACGGCGCCCGCGGCGCCGGAGACGAACACCGCGTCGCCCTCCTTGAAGGAGGCGACCTCGAAGAGTCCCGCGTAGGCCGTCAGGCCCGGCATGCCGAGCACACCGAGGTACGCCGAGAGCGGTGCGGCCTGCGGGTCCACCTTCACGGCGTGCTTGGCCGGGACGGTCGCGTAGTCGCGCCAGCCCGCGAAGTGCAGGACGTGGTCGCCCACGGCCAGGCCGTCGGCGTTCGACGCGATGACCTCACCGACCGCACCGCCCTGCATGGGCTCGTCCAGCTTGAACGGCGGGGTGTAGGACTTCACGTCGTTCATCCGGCCCCGCATGTACGGGTCCACGGAGAAGTGCAGGTTGCGGACCACGACCTGGCCGTCGGCCGGGGCGGTCACGGGGGCCTCGCGCAGCGCGAAGTCCTCCGGGACCGGCCAGCCGTGCGGGCGGCGCACGAGGTGCCACTCGCGGCTGACGGCGGGGAGCTGCGCGGACCCGGGGGCCTCGGGGGTGACGGACATGCGGGCGTCCTCCTCCTGCTCAGACTGCCGTTGCCGACAGGCTGACATCGTGGAAATGCTTCAGGTTGTGAAACAACCATGCTCCTACATATTTCACTATGTCAAGTATCGGGGTAGCCTGGAGCCCATGGCCACCAGCAGCTCCCGCACCCCGCGCACGGACCCCCTGACGCTCGAAGTCGTCGAGCTCATCGGCACGGTCGTCGCGCGTTACTACGAGGAGTACGACGCCGCGGCGGGCAAGCACGCCCTCACCGGGGCGCAGGCGCGCGTTCTTGGACTGCTCTCGCTGGAACCGCTGCCCATGCGTCGCATAGCGAAGAAGCTGAAGTGCGAGCCGTCGAACATCACGGGGATCATCGACCGCCTCGAGGCGCGCGGCCTCGTCGAGCGGCGGCCCGACCCGGCCGACCGCCGCGTGAAGCTCGCGGCGCCGACGGACGAGGGCCTTCAGGTCGCCCGCAGCCTGCGCGAGTCGCTGGACTTCGCGCGGGAGCCGCTGGCCGAGCTCTCCAGGGAGGAACGGCTTTCGCTGCGGGCGCTGCTGCGCAGGATGATCGGCGAGGACGCCACGGCCTGACGGGCCTTACGTGCACCACCACAGGAAGCGGTCGCACGTCTGCGACGGCTCCGGTTCCGGTGTCGGGTCCGGCTGCTGCGAGCTCGGCGGGGGCGTGCTGGGGCGTGGGGTCCCTGGGGTGCCCGGTGCGTCGGGGGAACCCGGTGCGTCCGGCGCGGAGGTCGTGCCCGGGGTGGTCGAGTCGGGTTCCTGCCCGGCCTCCTCCGTCTCCTCGCCGCCCTTGCCGTCCTCGTCGCCCTTGCCGTCCTTGCCGTCCTTGTCCTTGGCCTTCTTGGACTCCTTGCCCGTCGCGGATGCCGACGCCGAGGGCGTCGCCGACGTGGCACCGCCGCCCGTGGCCGCCCCGCTGTCCGGGTCCGTCGGCTTCCGGGACGCGGACCGGCTCGCCTCCGCGTCCGGCGCGGAGGCCGCCGCCGGCTCGTCCGATGGCCCCTCCATGCCCAGCTCGGCCAGGCTCAGGCCACCGGCCGCGAGCGCGAGCCCCGCGGTGACCAGGAGGATCTTGCGGCGCCTTCGGCGGTGCGCCGCCCGGCGCCCGCGCTCCCGGCGGCGGCTCCTGCCGCGCGGCGCCTCGTCGTCGTACGGGCGCTCGGAACCCGGCGACTCGTCCTGCGCGGCGACCGCCTCCGCGTACTCACGGCAGGCTTCGGCCGGAGTGCCGCACCCCGGGCAGGCCAGGGCGCCGTTGAGGTGCCTGAGGCACGGGTGGCAGTAGTCCATGAGGCATGGAGGCTAAGTGAGCCACGGGTAACAGAGGAAGCCGCTGCCGTGAAGGTTGTGTGCGGAATCGAATGTTCCAGCCGTGTCGGCTTCCCCTTTGGGGCAAACCGCCTGTTCCACGCCGGGCGCGCGGCCCCTACCCGGCGAACGCCGCCTGCGCCACGCCCTGTCCCGCGTCCGGCAGCACGAGCACCGAGCCGGACAGGGGGTGCGGCGCCTCAAGTCCCGTACGGGCGGTGGTGATGTAGAGGTCGCGCAGTCCCGCGCCGCCGAACGCGCACGCGGTGGGGCGGGCCACCGGGAGCTCGATCACCCGGTCCAGGGCGCCGGCCGGGGTGTAACGGCGGATGGCGGCGCCGTCCCACAGGGCGACCCAGATACAGCCGTCGGCGTCGACGGTGAGCCCGTCGGGGTAGCCGGCCTCGGCCTCGACGGCCGCCAAGGGGCGCCTGGAGGGCGGAAGTTGGCCCTCGCGCGGTTCCAGTACGTCGATGCGGCGCGTCAGGGTGTCGATGTAGTACATGAGCCGGCCGTCCGGGCTCCAGCCGATGCCGTTGCTGACGGAGACGTCGCCGAACACCTCGGTGACGGTGCCGTCCCCCGTGACGCGCAGCAGGTTGGCGGCCCCCGGTGTCTCGTCGTAGGCCATCGTGCCCGCCCAGAGCGCCCCGTCCGGGGCGACCGCCGCGTCGTTGCCGCGGCGGCCGGGCACGACCTCGCGGTGCAGCCAACGGAAGGCGCCCCCGTCGGCCATGGAGTCGTAAAGGCCCACGCCGTCCCGGAGGTTGACCACCAGACCGCCGCCCGCGCGCGGCTTCGCGGCGCCCACGTGCTGCTCGGTGGCCAGCACCGAGCGGTGCCCGCTCGACGGGTCGTACGTGTGGACGCGTGAGTTCAGGATGTCGACCCAGATGAGCCGCTGGGCGGCGGAGTCCCAGGTGGGGCCCTCGCCGAGTGCTGCCTGCGCGCGTACCGCTATGTCCATTGCGGCAGGCTACCCGCAAGCACGGCTCCGGGAGCCTTGGCCGAGCGCCTCAGCCGGCCCTGCCCAGCTCTCCCCTCAACCGCCGTGCACGAAGCACCAGTTCGAGCTCGAAGCGGCGGTCCGGGTCGTCGACCTCGTCGCCCCACAGCTCCCTGATCTGCCGCAGGCGGTAGCGCACCGTCTGCGGGTGCACCCCCAGGCGGGCCGCGACCTCCGGTGCGCCGCCCCGCGTCTCCAGCCACGCGAGCAGGGTCTCGGCAAGACGGCGGCCGTGCGCGGGACCGCAGTGCGCGAGCGGGGCCAGGCAGCGGCGGGCCAGATCCTCGATGAGTTCCTCGGGCTGGAGCAGGACCAGCGCCTCGGTGTGCTCGGTGCAGTGCAGGACCTCGCCGGAGGGCAGCAGTCCGCGTTCCATCAGGCGGACCGCGGCCTGGGCCCAGCGCAGCGACTTCGCCGCGTCGGCCAGCGGCACGGGCGGGCCGATCGCGCCGGACCAGCCCGCCATGGCGCGCCGCAGGAGCTCGGGGCGGCCGGCCGCGTCTGGGTCGGGGACGACCATGCGGGGCTGTTCCGTCTCCATGTCGAGCAGGACGCCCTGGCCGACGGCGGGCGCCACGGCCTCCCTCGCGGGGCGAAGGAGCACGCCGACGGCGACCCGCTCGGGCAGCTGCCAGCCCACGCGGGCGGCGCGTTCGTCGAGGGCGCTGCGGGCGCTTCGGGCCCCGGACTGTCCCGGGGCGGAGGAGGCACCAGAGGCGTGACCGAAGTCGGCCGGTGCCGCCGCTCCGGGGTCCCCGCGCCGCTCGGAGAGCAGCAGCTCCATCAGCTTGCGCTGCAGGCGCAGCCGCTCGCCCGCCTGCCGGGCCGCTGCCTCGGCGTACCCGCGGACGGACTGGTCGACCAGGCCGTCCAGATACTCGAAGCCCGACTCGGCGAGCTCGTACATGGCCGGTGGCGGGATCTCGATCTGCTGGCCTATCTCGGCCAGGCGGCGCCAGGCGAGCCGTACGCCGAGGCGGTAGATCGCCTGCAGCGAGTCGAGGCTGCGGCCGTGCAGGCCCTCGCCCCGGCCGAACTCCTGGAAGACCTCAAGGGGGTAGCAGGGGCGCCCGCCCTCGGCGGACGCGATCTGCTGGACGAACCCCTCCAGGGCACGGCGTATGCCGATGAGCGCCATCGGTTCGCCCGAGTCGTCGAGAACGACGGGCAGGCCGGGGTACTCGGAGCGGATCTGCCGCAGGATGTCCTGGGCCAGGGCGGGCACCTCGTCCAGGGCGAGCGCGGCGAACCGGCGCACCTGCATGGGCGGTACGTCGCGCCAGGCGGAGCGGACGGAAAGTGACCCCTGGCTCTCGGTCACGGGCACGGCCACTCACTGTCCCCGCGGGGCAGTCTCGTAATGCACGAGGGGGGTGTTGGGCTGGTCCGGGGTCGCGTTCAGGAGCGCGACGACGCCGAACGCGGCGGCCACGGCGAGTGCCGCGGCGGCTACGACGGTCAGACCGGCGGCGAGCAATCGGTGCATGTCAGGGTCAGCCTCTCTGCTGGAGGTCGTCCCCACCCAGGTCGCGCGGATGTCGTGCACACAGTCCCTCACCGGCCCCACCCGGTTGGTGCACAGTTTCATCAACGCATTGACACTTCGTCAAGGGTCCGCCTAGCGTTCCGGCCCCTACGGCTCGGTAACACTTCTCACCCGCCACCAGGAGTGCCGGATGCGCCGCACAGCCTCGCCCCTCTCGCTGATCCTGCTCGGACTCGGCGTTTTTCTGCTCGTCCTGGCCCCGATGCTCGCGTGGTACGTCGAGCCACGGGCGAAACGCACGCCCGTCGACATCGACACGACCACCGTGTTCGAGGGCAAAGGAAGCTATTTCGACACCAAGAAGATCAAGACCGTCCATAACAAGAACCTCACGATCACGCGTCAGGTACGCGGCGACGTCGACGACAGCAACAGCGAGCACGCAGTCTGGGACGTGGTCACGTCCGTCGACCCGGACGCGTCACTGCCCGCGTCGGACCCGCACGACTCGCTCCAGTTCACCCAGGAGCGCTGGGTCACCGACCGCAAGACGAACAAGCCGGTCCACTGCTGCGACGAGAAGCCCTACTTCGAGGGCGAGGCCTACCTCAAGTTCCCCTTTGACGTGGAACGACGCTCCTACGTCTGGTGGGACAACACCCTCGGAGCGACCGTCCCGCTGACCTTCCGGGGCACGAAGAAGATCCAGGGCTACGAGGGCTACCGCTTCACCGCCAAGGTGAAGCCCGCCAAGACCGGGACCCGCCTCGTGCCGGGACGTCTGGTGGGGCAGCCCGAGCGCAGCAACGTGCTCGCCGAGGAGTGGTACTCCAACCACGGCGTCGAGCTGGTCGCCGACAAGCGCACCGGCCGGATCATCTACGCGGCGATCGGCCCCCGCAAGACGCTGCGCGCGCCCGGCTCGGACAAGGACGCGACGGAGCTGCTGGACAGCAAGCGCATCGCGTTCACCGAGAAGACCCAGAAGGCGCAGGTCAAGCTCGCGGACGACGACAGCAGCCGGCTGAAGCTCCTCGGCGAGACGCTGCCGGTCGGTGCGGGTGTGCTGGGTGCGCTGCTCGCCATCGCGGGAGGCGTGCTCGTCCTGCGCGGACGGCGTTCCGACAGTGGGGCGCAAGGGCCCGGAGGGCCGGGTTCCGCAGCGGAGCCGAGCGGTCCGAATAGCGATACGTCACCAACCGCCCTGCAACCCACCACGATGTGATGAGACGTCAGCAGTTGAAACCCCGAAAGTTGTCACTTCGGTGAGTAGCCGCGTCGAACACTGCGGCGAAAACTAACGGTCCCACCCCAGCACAGTCCCCGCACCACCCCCGCACAGTCAGAACACAGCACCTCCGCAAGCGACCCCCGAACGGTGCAACCCCCCATAGCGACCTCACGGTTCCGCACCCTGACGAGTTGGAGCACGCATGCCCCAGCACGTGCCTTCTCCGCTGCGCGCCGCAATCCCGCGGGTCGCGCAACGGCTACCGGCACCTCCCCCGCAGCCGCGCCGGATCGTTTTTCTCGCCCGGCGCGACCTGGCGAATCCGGCCGCGGGCGGATCCGAACTGCTCGTCGACCGGCTGGCCGACGGCCTGAGCAAGCTCGGCCATCAGGTCACCCTCCTGTGCGGGGGCCCGGCCGCCTTCCGCAACTACCGCGTCGTCTCGGCGGGCGGGGACCTCGGGCACTATCTGCGCTCGCGTTCCGCCTTCACCCGGCAGGTCGGCGACTGCGACCTGCTGGTCGAGGTCTGCAACGGCATGCCGTACCTGGCGCCGCTGTGGCACCGGGGGCCCACGTTGTGCCTGGTCAACCACGTGCACACCGATCTGTGGGGGATGCGCTTCCAGGGTGCCCTCGCCCCCGCGGCCCGGCTCGGCCGAAGACTCGAACACTGGTCGCTCTCCGGCGCCCAGCGCGGCAATCTCCTGGTGGCCGTCTCGCCCTCGACGGCCACCGCGCTGCGTGCGATAGGCGTCGACCGTGAGCGCATACGCATAGTCCACAACGGGGTCGAGGAGCCGGGTCCGCTCCACCCCCGCTCGGACGAGCCGATGTTCCTGGCGATGGGACGGCTCGTCGAGTACAAGCGCATCGATCTGCTCCTCAGGCTCTGGGAGCGGGTCAGGCCCGTCACCGGAGGACGTCTGGTGATCGTGGGCGACGGCCCCGAGCGGGCCAGGCTGGAACAGATCGCGGGACCCGGCGTCGAGTTCAAGGGCCATGTCTCCGAGGCGGAGAAGCACCGGCTGCTCTGCGAGGCGTGGATGCTCCTCCACCCCTCCGCCGTGGAGGGCTGGGGCCTGGTGATCACCGAGGCGGCGACCCGCTCGACCCCGGCCATCGGCTTCGACGTACCGGGCGTCCGTGACTCCATCGAGGACGGCGTGACCGGGCTCCTCGCCCGGGGCGAGAGTTCCTTCGCCGCCGCTTGGTGCACCCTGGCGCTGAGCACCGAGCGCCGCGAGACCTTCGGCAAGGCGGCGGGCGAACGGGCCACCAGCTACCGGTGGGCCAATTCCGTGCGCGAGTTCCAGGCGGTGGCCTCCGAGGCGATCGTCACGCACCAGACAGCCCAGGGGTCCGCGTGAAGGATCCGTCCCTGCGCCGTTCCGTCACCCTCTTCCGGGCCTTCCTGCGCGAGCAGCAAGAGCCCGAGCGGTGTTACACCCTGCTCGCCCGTGACGCCGCCGACCAGGTCGAGGCCTACGGACCGGTCAAGGACCGCGTCGTCGTCGATGTCGGCGGCGGCGGTGGCTATTTCACCGAGGAGTTCCGGCGCCGCGGCGCCCAGAGTTTCCTGTTCGAGCCGGACCCGGCCGAGCTGGGCGCCAAGCCGCCGGAGGGCTCCGTCGTCGCCGACGGGTATCTGCTCCCGCTGGCGGACGGCGTCGCCGACGTCACCTTCTCCTCCAACGTCCTCGAGCACGTGGACGATCCGCAGACGTTCCTCAGCGAGATGGTGCGGGTGACCAGGCCGGGCGGTCTGATCTATGTCTCCTTCACCAACTGGTACTCGCCCTGGGGCGGCCATGAGTGGGCGCCCTGGCACTACCTGGGCGGCGCCCGTGGGCGCGCCCGTTATGAACGGCGTACCGGTAAAGCAGCCAAACACACGCTCGGCGAGAACCTCTTCGCTCACCACGTCGGCCCGACCCTGCGCCAAGTGCGGGCGAGGGAAGACGTGTCCGTCGTGTCCGCACGGTCCCGCTACTGGCCGTTCCTGGCCAGCGGCATCACCAAAGTGCCGGGTGTACGCGAGTTCGCCACCTGGAATCTCCTTCTCATCCTCAGGCGGTGTTCATGACCACGGTCCAGGCCCCACCTCCGGCGGCAGTCCGGCCAACGGCTGACGCCCCCGAACCCGGCAGAGGGCCGCGCTCCAAGCGCTGGCTGCTCGGGTTCTGGGCCGTGGTGTTCGTCCTCTTCCTGGCCGTGAAGCCGGGGCGGATGACGTTCGACACCAAGCTGGGGGTCGCCGTCGACCCCTGGCGGTTCCTCTCCGACCTGGGCCAGCTGTGGCAGGACCAGAGCGGCTTCGGCGGCATCCAGAACCAGTACGTCGGCTATACCTTCCCGATGCTGCCGTTCTACGGCCTCGCGGACCTCGTCCAGCTCCCCGTGTGGCTCGCGGAGCGCCTCTGGCTCTCGCTGATCGTGGCGACCGCCTTCTGGGGTGCGCTGCGGCTCGCGGAGCGGCTGAACATAGGCAGCAGCGCGAGCCGGCTGCTCGGCGCGGTGGCCTACGCCCTGTGGCCGACCTTCACGGTCGTCGTCGGGTCGACGTCGGCGGCGGCGCTGCCCGGCGCCCTGCTCCCGTGGGTGCTGCTCCCGCTGACGAACGACCGCATCAGCGCACGCTCGGCGGCGCTGCGCTCGGCGCTTGTCATCCCCTTCATGGGGGGCGTCAACGCGGCCTCGACGCTCGCTTCGCTGCTGCCGGTGGGCCTGTATCTGCTGTCACGACCGAACGGGCCACGCAAGCGGAAGCTGATCACCTGGTGGGTGCCCGGCGTCATCCTCGCCACCGCATGGTGGGTGGTGCCGCTGCTCGTGCTCGGCGTGTACGGCGAGAACTTCCTCCCCTACGTCGAGAACTCGGCCACCACGACCGGCACGATGTCGGCCACGGAGACCCTGCGCGGCGCCGGAAACTGGGTCGCCTACCTGCACTTCGGCGAGGCATGGCTGCCCGCGGGCTGGACCGTCGCGACGTCCGTGGTCGTCGTGGTCTGCTCGGCGCTCGCCGCCGCCCTCGGCCTCGCCGGGCTCGCGCGGCGCGACCTGCCCGAGCGGCGCTGGCTCGTCCTGACCGTGCTCTCGGTCGCGCTGATCACGCTCGCGGGATACGGCGGCTCGTTCGGCGCGCCCTTCCACGAGACGGTGCAGTCGTGGCTGAACGGCGGGCTCGTCCCCTTCCGCAACATCTACAAGTTCCAGACGGGCCTCGCGCTCGCGCTGGTCTTCGGCCTGATGCATCTGGTGGGCGTGGCCGCGCAGGCGCGCGGGGCGCGGCCGGTGCGCGGGCGCAAGTTCGCCCCGCTGATTGCGGCCCTGCTGGTGCTGCCAGGGCTCGCCTTCCCCTACCTGAACGGCTCGATCCTCCAGCCCGGCTCCTTCCAGAAGCTGCCCAACTACTGGGAGGCGACGGGTGACTGGCTGAAGAAGTACTCCCCCGACTCCCGCGCACTCGTGGTGCCCGCCACCGCGCACGGCATCTACACCTGGGGCTCGCCCATCGACCAGCCCCTGGACGTGCTGGCCGAGTCGCGCTGGGCGCAGCGGGACTACGTCCCGTTCGGCACGCCCGGCAACCGGCGCGCGATGGACGCGGTGGAGCAGGCGCTCACGACCGGCGGCGCGGTCCCCGGTCTGCAGGACTACCTGACGCGTGCGGGCCTGTACTACGTCGTCGTACGCAATGACCTCGACCCCGACCAGGTCGGGAACGTGCCGTCCGCGACCGTGAAGCGGACCCTCGAGGAGTCCGGCTTCAAGCGGGTCACCGGCTTCGGTCCGACACAGACCGGCGGGATCATCCCGAAGGACACGCCCCTCCAGGTCGAGGGCCTCTACCCGCGTGAGCGCGCGGTGGAGATCTACGCCCCGGGCGCGGGCGCCGAGCGTCCCGGCCAGGCCGGGATCAAGCCGGTCTCGAACACGGCCGTGGTGAGCGGTGGCCCCGAGTCGCTGCTCCAGCTGTCCGCCGATCCCTCGATGCGGGACCGCCCCTCCGTCCTGACGGGCGACAACCACCCGGGGGTCGGAACTCCCGGACTGCAGGCGGTCGGTGACGGTCTGCGCCGCGCGGACACCCGCTTCGGACTGGTCAGCTCCAACACCTCGTACACCTACACGGCGGACGAACGCAACGCGAGCGAGGCCCTGCAGGAACCGGGCAAGAAGCCGCACCAGATCCTTCCCACCACCGGGATCGAGCACCAGACGACGGCCCAGCTGCGCGGTGCGAAGTCCGTGACGGCGTCCAGCTACGGCAACTGGCTCTTCCACCTGCCGCAGTACGACCCCGTGAACGCCTTCGACGGCAACCCGGCCACGTCATGGGCCGAGGGAAGCCCAGGAAAGCCGAAGGGCGCGTGGATCAAGGCCGAGTTCAGGGCCAAGGAGTCGATTCCGTCCATGCTCCGGGTCACGCCGCTGCCCCAGGAGGGCGTGCGGGCCGCGCCCACCAAGGTGCGGGTGGAGACGGAGCAGGGCAGCCGCACGAGTTCGCTGAAGCCCAACGGCATGCGGCAGAGCATCAAGGCGCCCGAGGGCGACTCGAGCTGGCTGAAGGTCACCATCCTCGACGCGGAGATCGGCCACGAGGGCCTGACCGGCGCCGGATTCTCGGAGATCACCGTCCCGGGTGTGCGGGTGACGAAGCTGCTCCAGCTGCCCACGGACACCGGGTCCGAGTCCAGGACGCCCGCCGAGGGCGCCGACGCGACGACGTACTCGATGCACCGCGCCTCCGACCCGAGCGCACTCTCGCCGGTGAACACCGAGTCGGGGCTGCACCGCCGCTTCACCACGCCGGCCGAGGCCGAGTACGAGGTGAAGGCGAGCGCGCTCCCCGTGGCGGGGTCCGAGCTCGACGAGCTGCTCTACAAGGTGGCGCCCGAGCAGAAGGACCAGATCATCGCGAGCGCCGACTCCACGTCGAGGCTCGGCGGCGGTCTCTCCCCGCGCAACCTCACGGACGGCGACCTGACGACGGCGTGGATCGCCGGCGACAGGCCCGTGGTGCACCTGAAGTGGAAGGGCAAGGTGCCGGTCGGCGAGGTCGTGCTGCCCGGCGCGGGCGGACTCTCGACGCGTCCCCAGAAGGTCGAGATCAGCTCGCCGGACGGCGCGGCGATCGCCGGCGTCGACGAGAACGGCAACACGCGGTTCCCGCCGATCACCACTGACGAGCTGACCATCACCATCACCGAGACCGCGCCGCTGGCGGTCCACAACCCGGTGGCGGACAAGGAGCTGCAGCTGCCGGTCGGCCTCACCGAGGTCTACGTCCCTGCGCTCGACAAGTTCCGGACGAAGCAGCCCGCGGCCTCCAAGAAGTTCGAGCTCGCCTGCGGTGAAGGTCCGACGCTCGCCGTCGACGGCAAGCTGCACGCGACGAGCGCGAAGGGTTCGGTTCGGGACCTGGTCGAGCGGCGGCCCATCGAGGTGACGCTCTGCTCGCGGGGTTCGGAGAACACGACCCTGTCGCTCGGCGCGGGCAAGCACACCGTCGAGGCCGGGGACGGCGGTCCGCTCACCCTCATGGACGTCTCGATGACGCAGGGGACGCCCGGAGCGATCGACGAGGAGTCCCGCTCCCTGGACGTCAAGGACTGGCTCGGCGACCGGCGCGAGGTGTCGGTGGGCGCGGGTTCGGCCTCGTACCTCTCGACCTTCGAGAACATCAACGACGGCTGGAAGGCGACGCTGAACGGCAAGGAGCTGTCGTCCGTACGGCTCGACGGCTGGCAGCAGGGCTTCCTGGTCCCCAAGGGTGAGGGCGGCACGGTCAAGCTCTCCTACGAACCCTCGCGGATCTACGAGATCGGCCTGATCGGCGGCGGCGTCGGCATCCTCGCCCTGATCGCCCTGGTCCTGATCAAGCGCCGGGAGCCGAATGCGGACGGTCCGGACCTGGCGCCGCCGGCGCCGGGTCTGATCCTGGGCACGGTCGCGCTGACGCTGGTGGCCGCGGTGATCGCGGGCTGGTTCGCCCTGCTGGTGCCCGCGCTCGCGCTGCTCGCCTGGCGCCGGCACGCGCTGCTCGTGCCGCTCGCCTTCGTGGCGATGGCCGGGGCGGGCATCGCGGCGGCCATCGGCGCGGGTGAGCCGAGCACGGCCGACGAGGGCGCGTTCAGCCCCTTCGCCCAACTCCTCGCACTGATCGCGCTGTTCGCGGCCCTGGTGAGTGTGAAGGGTGCCCAGGAGGGGACCACCGCGACAGCCGGGGGTCCCGGTGGCGGCGGCGAGTTCGCTCCGTACGAGCCGCCTCCGCACCAGCCGCCGCCCGCCGCTCCCCCGGTGATGCCACCTCCCCCGGTGAGCGGTGGCACCCCGTCGCCGGGTCCTGACCGGGACCTGGGCACGACTCCGCTGCCGCGCCGCAAGCGCGGGGAGAGCGGTCCCGGCTCCGACGCGAGCTCGGACGCGGGCGACGGTCAGGACGCGGGCGGCGACCCGCGGGCCACCAGTTCGACCATCTCGGCCAGGGGCCCCGCGGCGGCCCAGCCGGAACCGGCACCGCCGGGCGCGCGGACCACGCGGACCGCGCGCTTCAGGCGGCGCAGGCCAAGCAACACGGAGGGGCTCGCGGGAGCCGCGGCGCCGTCCGCCTCCGGGGAGGACACCGACCGATGACCGCACTCGATCACCCGGCACGTCACGCCGACGGACCCGAACGGCCTCCGAAGCGCGTGCCGTTCCCCGTCGTCGACGAGGTCGCCAGGCACTGCCTCCAGGAGGAGGAGCCGGAGACGGTACACATCGAGGTCCACCTGCCCGGCACCCCGGACCCGGCCCGCCTGAAGGCCGCGTTCGCCGAGGCCCTGCGCCGCCACCCGCGCATCCTGATGCGGGAGGCGCGGGGGCCTTGGTACCGCCGTCGCTACGAATGGGAGCTGACGGCGGAGCCGGACGTGGAGGTCGTGACGTTCCCGCCGCCGGAGCGGGACGCCCTCAAGAAGGCCCGCACCCGCTCCCTCTCGGAGGCCCCGCCTCTGTCGGCTTCGCCACCGATCCGCCTTGAGGTGATCGCCCAGGAGGGGGACGGCGACACGGCGGCCTCCGGCGGGGCGGACGGGGCCGGCAACGGCAGTGTCCTCTTCCTCACCATCAATCACACCGCCCTCGACGGCCCCGCCTGCCTCCGGGTCCTTGCCACCGCCGCCGAGCTGTACGGCGGGCAGGACAACTCGCCCGCCGCTCCCCCGTCGCGTACCCCCTCGTCCGCCGATGCCCGGAGCGCGGCGGACGTGGGGGACGCGCCCTCCGGGTGGGCTCCTCCCGCCCGTGTCTCGCGCGGGACACCCGAGCCCTCGCCCGGCAACGGCATGCTCGTCGCCGAGCTGCCCGTGCCCCGGCGGCCCAAGGGCGCGCCGTTCACCGTGAACGACCAGCTCATGGTGGCGACCGCCCTGATGATCGCGCACTGGAACCGGGAGCACGGCGCGCGACCGAAGCCGTTCCGGATCACCATGCCCGTCGACGACCGGCCCCGCAGCATGGACATGCCCATCGGGAACGGCACCCGGCTCGTCGAAGTCCCCTTCAGCGCGGCCGAGTTGACGTCCAAGGACTGGGGCCCGGAAGACATCGGGGCACTCCTGCGCCGCACGGCCGACCGCACCCGCGCGCTCAAGGCCCTCTCCCGGCCCCAACTCGGCCGCGGGGCCGCCCTCCTGACCTCGCCCGTCCTGCCCGTCACCCTCAGGGCCGCCGTGACGCGCGGCCTGCGCAGAGCCGCCGCGCCCTGGACGTCCACCACGCTGCTCAGCAACATCGGCCGCGTCCCGTACTCCCTGGACTTCGGTGACGCCGGACGCGCGCACGCCGTCTGGTTCTCCGCGCCCGCCCGGCTGCCCCGCGGCCTGACGGTGACCACGGCGTCCACCGCGGGCCGGCTGCACGTCGCCCTGCGCTGGTCGAAGACCCTGCTCAGCAGCGGCGACGGGGCGCACCTGCGCGACCTCTTCGAGCACTACCTCCACGCCACGGAGCACACGGAGCCCACGGAGGAGGGGAAGACACCTTGACCAGCACCAGCACCGCGCCCCGCGACCTGCGGGACTTCTACGAGGACCCCTCCGTCCCCGTGGCCTCCGGCGACGCCCGCAGCCTGCGCCAGGCCCGGATGCTCGCCGACGCCATCGGCCCCGCCACCGCCCGTACGGCCGTCGTCCTCGACATCGGGTGCGGCGACGGCACCGCGGCGGCGACCGCCGCCCCGCTCCTCGCGGGGCATCGCGTCGTCGGCGTCGACTGGTCCCAGGACGCCCTCAAGCGGGCGCACGCGCATCTGCCGTACGTCGTACGCGGTGAACTCACCGACGGCGGGCTCCCGTTCGCCGACGGTTCCGCGGACGCCGTCCTGTTCAGCGAGGTCATCGAGCACCTCGTCGACCCCGACAGCGCCCTGGACGAGCTGAGAAGAGTGCTGAGGCCAGGGGGGCACCTGATGCTCTCCACGCCCAACCTCGCCGCCTGGTACAACCGCGGGCTCCTGCTCGCGGGGGTCCAGCCCGTCTTCTCCGAGGTCAGCCTGCGCGGCATCCACGGCCGTCCGGGGAGCGAGGTCGTCGGTCACCTGCGGCTCTACACCGCCCGCGCGCTGCGGGAGTTCGTCGCCGCGTCCGGCTTCGACGTGGTGCGCCTCGCCGGTGCGCCCTTCCACGGCGTGCCGCGTCCGCTGCGCGCCCTGGACCGGCTCGCGTGCGCCGTGCCGAGCGCCTCGTCGATCCTGCTGCTGCACGCCCGAAGGACGTAAGGCATGTGGTGGGGTGTGGCCGCCGCCCTCCTTGCGAACGTCCTCTACAGCACCGGGTTCGTCCTGGAGAAACGGGCCCTGACCGCCATGCCGTCGGTCAGCGTGCGCAAACCGGCACGGCTGCTCAGGCAGGTCGTGTCCAGCCCGCTGTGGATCGGCGGTTCGCTCGCGCTCGCCGCCGGGTTCGGCGCGCAGCTCGCCGTCTACCGGACACTGCCGATCGCCGCCGCGCAGGGCATCTTCGTCTCCGGGCTCGTGCTCCTGCTGCTGCTCTCCTCCGTGCTGCTGGGCGAGCAGACGTCGGGGCGCGAGCGGTACGCCGTCGGGGCCATCCTCGCCGCGCTGCTCATGGTGGTCCTCTCGCTGGACGAGGAAGCGGACACCGTGAGCCGCGGCGCGCCCGTCGCACTGGTCCTCACGGTCTGTCTGCCGTCGCTCGCGGCGGGGGTCCTGCTGTACGGATCGGCCGAGCGCCGCGCCAAGCACCGGCACCGCCTGCCGACGACGGGCGTCGAGTACGGGGTCGCCGTCGGCCTGCTCTACGGGGTCAGTTCGCTGGCCATCAAGGGCGTGTCCAGCTACCTGACCACGCAGGAACTCGGCTCGGCGCTGCTCGACCTCCTGGCCTCCCCGTACCCGTACCTCCTGATGTTCACGGGCGCGTTCGGCCTGATCATGTCCCAGGCCGCGCTGCAGCGCTGCCGGGCCTCACTCATCGTCCCCGTGTGCACGACGGTTACGGCGCTGTTCACCGCGGTACTCGGCACGCTGGCGTTCGGTGAGCCGCTGCCGGACGAGCCGCTGCGGCTCGCCCTGCGGATCGCGGGCACCGCGCTGGCGGTCTCCGTACTCCTCGCCATGCCCAAGCATGACGCGCCACCACCTCAACCAACGCCCCCGACCAAGGAGTTGACCAGCTGATGAACCCCGAAGACCCGCTCCTGAAGATCCTCGCCTGTCCACTGGACAAGGGCCCGCTGCATCTCCTGGAGCCCGCGGAACCCCTCGTACCGGACGAGGTCCTCTACAACCCGCGGCTGCGCCGCCGCTACCCGATCATCGACGGCATACCGCAGCTCCTGCCCTCCTCGGGAGAGCAGATATCGGAGGACGAGCACGAGCAGTTCCTGAAGCGGATCTCCCCGTGACGGGCCCCGGCGAGACCGGGGGCAACCCCCACGAGGAAGGGGCCAACCCCCACAAGACCGTGGCCGCCCGCCTCGCCCCGCACCTCCCCGCCCGGCTCATCGGCGCCCTGGCCCGGCTCGTCTACCCCCGCTTCGAACCGGAGCTCGCCCGCCTCGCCGACCTCTGTCCGCGCGGCTGCGGCACAGCGGTGGACGTCGGCGGCTGGTACGGGCCCTGGTCGCGCCGCCTGGCCTCGCATGCGCGCCGCGTGGTGACCGTGGAGCCCGTGCCGCATCTGGCGCGGCTCCTCGAGACCTCCACGCCCGGCAACGTCCGGGTGATCCAGGCGGCGGCCACCGACCGCCCCGGCACGGCGCGGCTCTGGCTGCCGCAGGGCGACCGCGGGGACCGCGGGGTCTCCTCCCTCATCCGCAGGGACATCCACGCCAAGGCGGTCGAGGTGCCCTGCCTCACCCTGGACGGGCTCGGACTGCGTGACGTCGACTTCATCAAGATCGACGTGGACGGCAACGAACTCCCGGTCCTGCAGGGCGCCCACGATCTGCTGACCCGGGACCGTCCCGCCCTCTTCATCGAGCTGGAGTCCCGCATCCAGCCGATCAAGCCGATCGTCGAGCTGCTCACCCGGAAGCACGGTTACGAGGGCTGGGTCCTGCCCCACCACACCTGGCTGCCGCTCGCCGACTTCGACCTGGAGGCGCACCAGAACGACACGTCGTACGTGGTGTCGCAGGGCCTCCTGCGCAGGGTGCTCACGCCGCGCAGGCCCCGGTACGTCAACTCCGTCCTCTTCCTTCCCGGCGGGCGCCGCCCGGGAGCCGCGACGGTGCGCGACCATGGAGCCCATGTCCGCTAGCTCCGCGTTCACCCCGCTCGACTTCCAGCTGGTCCTGTTGCGCCGCATGGCCGACCACCACCCGGACCTGGTGGAGGCGGCCCGCCACGAGCTCGGCGCCGCCGTCGCGGACATGCGCGAGGCCAACCGCCGCTGGCAGGCGATGTCCCGCTCGCCCCGCTCGCGCGGCGCCGCCTCCCGCTACCGCTCGGTCCTCGGCCCGCCCGAAGCCACCGTGACCCGCCGGATCGGCGACCTGGAGTGCGAGGCCCTGTTGTGGCCGGTGCCACTCTGGCCCGACCTGCGCTTCGAGGTGCTGCGCGCCCCGAACGGCGCGGTGTGGAACGAGTGGCTGATCCGGGCGCCCGGCGCACCGGCCCCCGCGCTCCGCACCCTCGACGACCTCACCCCCTGGTCGTGCACGGTCGACGAGGCCGCCCGCGCGTTCGCCCCGGCCCGCCCGATGGAGGGCACGGCACCCACGCGCTGGCGACTCGCCTTCACCGCGCCGGATCGAGAGGGTCAGCCGCGGCGCTGCGTCGCGGAGTTCACCTGGGGGCTGCTCCAGCGGCTGTCGTTCCCGGACGGCCCCTGACCCCTCCCGCGGAGGAGCGCCACCGCCCCCACCGCGAGCGCGAGCGCCACGAGCAGCGCGCTGACCCACAGCGGCGAGCGGTGGCCGAGTCCCGCCGCGAGGGCGATGCCGCCGCCCACGGGACCGATCGCGGCCCCCACGTTCAGCGCGGCCGTGGCGAACCCGCCGGAGAGCGTGGGGGCGCCGGCCGCCGCGTACAGCGCCTGGGTGATCAGCGCGGAGCCGACGCCGAAGGACAGCGCGCCCTGGACGAGGACGAGGACGACCGCCGCCACGGGATTGCCCGCGGTCAGCGCGAAGAGCACCCACCCGGCGAGCAGCGCCACCGCGCCGGTGAGGAGGAACGGCAAGGGCCGCGCGTCCGCGAACCGCCCCGAGACCGTGACCCCGACGAACGACCCGACGCCGAAGAGCGCGAGCAGCGCGGGCACCCAGCTCTCGGCGAAGCCGGTGACCTGCGTGATCACCGGCGAGAGATAGGTGAACGTACAGAAGGTCGCGCCGTTCACCAGCGCCCCGAGCAGCAGCGTCACCACGAGGCGCGGCTCGCGCAGGGCCCGCAGTTCCCCGCGCGCGCCGGTCCCGGTGGTGGCGGGGGCGCCGGCGGGCACGGACCGCAGAATCGCGAGGACGGCGGGCACCGAGACGAGGGCCACCGCCCAGAAGGCGGACCGCCACCCCCAGAACTGCCCGAGCAGCGCGCCGCCCGGTACGCCCGCGACGCAGGCGAGGGTGACGCCGCCGAGCAGGACCGACGTGGCCCGCCCCTTGGCGTTCGGCTCGACCATGCCGACGGCGGCGACAAGGGCCACCGCGAGGAACCCGGCGTTGGCGAGCGCGCCGACGACACGGGTCGCGAGCAGCACGGCGAAGCTGGTGGTCAGCGCGCCCACGACGTGGACGAGCAGGAAGGTGACCAGGAAGGCGAGCAGTGCGGTCCTGGGCGGCCGGCGTCGGCCGAGTACGGCCATCACCGGCGCGCCGACGACCATCCCGACGGCGAAGGCCGAGGTGAGGGTTCCGGCGGTCGAGAGGGACACGCCGAGGTCGGCGGCGATGTCGGGGCCGAGACCGGAGAGCATGAACTCGGACGTGCCTTGCGCGAAGACGGCAAGTCCGAGCATGTAGAGGGCAAAGGGCATGAGAAGACTCCGCACCCATGGCATGGGTCGACAAGGCGGCGGCTCAGCCGTGCGGCTGCCGCGCCAGGGAGAAAAGGGGAATGTCAGTCCGCGCTGCGGCGATGGGTCCGGTGACGTGCGTGAGAGCCACCGGTCATGCCGGCCGGTGGCTGGAGTCTGTCGGACTCGGGACTGGACATGGCCGCAGGGTATTCACGCCCCCTGCGCCACGTCCACCCCGTTACCCGGCGGCGGTGAGTATCTCCTCGGTCACCACGGGCAGCGAGTCCGCGTGCAGGGCGAGGAAGAGGTTCGGCTCGACGAGTTCGAGCTCCATGACGCAGGGCGCCCCGTCCGCGTCGTCGACGAGGTCCACGCGCGCGTACAGCAGCTCGGGCGAGCCCGGCACCGCGGCCAGCGCCCGCTCGGCGACGTCGAGTTCGGCCGCGGTCGGCTGCCAGGGGCGCAGATCGGGGTGCGGCATCTTGTCGGCGTCGTACGCGGTGCCGGGCGCGAGCACCGCACCCTTTTGCACGGCGTGCAGGAACCGCCCGCCGACGTGCACGAGCGCGCGTTCGCCGGTCTCGTCGATGCCCGGCATGTAGGGCTGCACCATCGCGGTCAGGCCCTCGCCGTGCATCCGCCCGATGTGCGCCGCGGCGGCTTCGTACTCACCCTTCTCGTACCGGGCGGCGTAGCGCGCGCCCGCCCCGGCGGTGGGCTTGACGACGAACTCGCCGTCGTCGGGTATCTCCAGGGGGTCGCCGGGCGCCAGATAGCGGGTCGGCACGACGGGCACCCCCGCCGTCGCGAGGTCCGCGAGGTATCGCTTGTCGGTGTTCCACCGCACCACGGAGGCCGGGTTGGCAAGGACGGTGAGCCGCGCGACCCGCCCCGCCCAGGCCACGAACTCGGCGACGCGCTCGCTGTAGTCCCAGGCGGACCGGATGACGACGAGGTCGAACCGCTCCCAGTCGACCTCCGGGTCGTCCCAGGAGACGGTGGCGACATCGGCGTCCGCCGCGCCGAGCGAGCGTGCCAGCTCGGGGAGGTCACGGTCGAGACCGGTCTCCAGCTGAGGCCTGCTGGTGACCAGGGCGATCGTGGGGCGGTCGGGTGACACTAGGCCTCCTGGGGTCGATTATTCGCCCCGCAGGCTAACAACTTCTCGACGTGCTCCCGACAAGCCCCATCTCGCACGTGATGGGCACCAGCCGCACCCGAAGCGCCTCAGTTCTCGTCCGCCGGCAACACGGCCCGCAGCGTCGGCAGATGTCCGTGCTCCACGTCCTTCACCGCGGTGACCAGGGTGACCGTCCCGGTGGCGGCCAGTTCCCTCAGGTGCTGGAGGGCGTCCTGCTGTTCGGGGCCCGTCAGCTCGGCGCGGTACCGGCGGCCGAACTCCTCGTACTGGTCGCGTTGTTGGTGGAACCAGGTTCGCAGCCCGGCCCATCGTCACTCCCCTCCACACCCTCCGCATCTCGAAAATGCGAACAGGGGAGCAGTTGTTCCCTGGAACAGGTGATCGTCACTCCAGAGATTGCATGTGGCCTGCGTGATTGACGATGATTACGGTGCGCAAGCGACGGGCTGCAGACCGTAGTTATCGCGTTCCCGGGCCATGTCCCATACGGGGTCCGGGAGTTGGCACATCCTGAAAGTCCCACAAGGAGAAGCACCACCATGAACATCATCACTGACGTCGTCGCCGGTATCGCCCACTTCCTCGGCTGGCTGGTCTGACGTCACCCAGAAGTACTCACAGCGACGCCGCCTCCCCCGTCCCAGGGGAGGCGGCGTCGCCGCGTTCGGCCCTCCGCTACTTCACCCCGACCGCCCGCACGATCTCCTGGGTGACCGAACCGCCCCGGTCGTCCTTGGCCGAGGCTCGCAACGAGATGAACTCCGCTGAGCCGGGCACCTTCAGCTTCCCGCTCCAGGCCGCCTTCGTGCCGTCCCGGTCCAGCTTCACGCCGGCCCAGCTCTTCCCGTCGTCGTACGACACCTCCAGCTTGCCGCCGCCGATGGTCCCGGTGTCCGGCGCGCCCTTGACGTACTCGGAGAAGATCCCGACCGGCACGCTCCGGCCGCCCCGCACGTCGCCCGCGAGGTCCGTGTCAACGTCGAACCCGAGGTTGAGCAGCGGCAGGAAGGTCTTGCGGTCGCTCGCCGTCTCCTTCGACCTGAAGGTCCACTCGGAGTGGCCCTTCGTGGCGAGCCGCCACCGCTCGGGATCGAGCGTCGTGTCCGTCACGACCTTGTACGTCGTCGGCTCCGGGCTCGCGTCCCAGGCGTACGCCGCCGAACTCTGCCGCCGGTCGACCAGCTTCCCGTCCGCGTGGACCTCGGTGAACTGCGTCATCGAGTCCTCGTTCCACACGTCACCGAATCCCGTGTGGTCAGGCCCCGAATCGCCCCAGCCGGGGACGTTGAACTCCAGGTCGTTCCCGGTCCGCTGCTGGCCCCAGCCGAGGCCCGTGCCCAGCCACGGATGCCACACGGGCTTGAACCAGTTCAGCTCGCCGCGCTTGCCTCCCCGGTACGTGACCAGGCCGCTCCGTTCCTCCAGGGCGCCGGGACCGACCGACACCGACTCGTGCCACAGCTGGCCGGCTCCCGTGGACGCGTAATCCGTCCGCTCCACCGGATGGTCGATCTTCTCCTGGAAGCCGATCCCGACGTCGAAGGTGTCGGTCAGGGAGTAGCGGAACTCGCCACCCGCGACGGGCTTCACCGCGTGGAACTTCGCGTCCAGGACGGCCAGTTCACGCTTCGACGGCTCGTACGTCAGGTCGCGGGGCACCGCGCCCTTGTGGCCCTCCGAGACGTCGTAGACGTAGGGGGTGCGCGCTGTCGCCGTCGTCTCCACGGTCCGGCCCGCCTTCGCCGCCGCCCGCAGCCGCGCCCCGTCGGCAGCGTTGACCGTGCCGATCCGCAGCGGCCGGTCCGCGTTGTCGTCCGTGCCGAACCAGGCGTTGAGCCTGCCCGGCGCGTCGTCCGTCACGAACAGCGCCCGCGCGCCCGCGTCCTGGGCCGCCTGCCCCAGCTGCTCGGGCGTCGCCTCCGAGCCGGGTTCGCGCCGCACGAGCACGGCCTTGCCCTTGACGTCCTTGCCCGCGTACTCGGCCGCCGTACCGCCGCCCACGTCCACGATCCGCAGCTTGCTCCGGCCCTCGCCGACCGTGCCGCCGGGCTGGGCGACCACCTCGCCGAGGCCCTTGACGTCCAGGGACGGCTTGCCGAGGCGCCAGACGGTGCGGTACTCGAAGCTGCCGTCGGTCACCTCGGCGGTGGGCGCCGCGAAGACGCTGTCGTACTTGACCGGAACCTGGACCGCGCCCTGCAGAGCGGCGCCGTTCGCGCGGCGGTCGTACTCCATCAGAAGCTGCCGGGTCTCCGTCCGCTTGCCGACGTCCACGCCGATCTCCCGCAGCTTCCGCCCGTCCAGGGTGACTTCACGGTCCCGGTCGAGGACGATCTCGGGCGCGGCGAGGAAGCCGAGGCCGAGCGAGTCCTTGCCGTTGCCGCCGCGCACGTCGAGGAAGGAGGAGAGGGTGTACGTGCCGGGCTTCAGGCGCAGCTCCAGGGTCCCGGAGTCACCGACATCGGCCGGGACGGGGTCGACCTGCTCCGCGAGCCGTTGGTAGACGAGGCGGGCGCCGGTCGCGGCGCCGTCACGGTCCTTGACGTGGACGGTGAGCGTGTACCGCTCCTCCTCCTTGACCAGGCCGAACGCGGTGTGCGCGACGGGCTTCCCGGCGGCGCTGGCGACGATGCGGCCACTGGTGTTGCCGACGGGCGCCTTCGCGCCGTCGCCGGTCACCGTGGTCGACGTGGTGCCGTGCGCGGGGACGGCGAGCGTTTTGTCGGCGAGGGTGGCGACACCCTCGGCCGCCCCCTCGGCCGCGAGGGTCAGGTCGACCGCCGTGTCCGACGAGTTGGTGTACGTCAGCGTCTTCGTGACGGGCTTGTTGTCACCGTACGGCCAGGAGTAGAAGCCGAGGTCGGCGCTCCCGCTCGCGGTGATCCGCGCGTCGATCGCGTCGGGCACGCTGACCCGCCCGGCGCCCAGCTCGTACGCCGACGCGTCCAGCCGCGTGGACGTCGACATCAGGGCGTCCTTGAGGCGGGCCCCGCTCCAGTCCGGGTGTTTCTCGGCCAGCAGGGCGGCCACGCCCGCGATGTGCGGCGTCGCCATCGACGTACCGCTCATCTCGGTGTAGTAGCCCTCACCCGCGGTGAGTTGGGAGCGTGCGGCGAGGATGTCGACGCCCGGCGCGGACAGATCCGGCTTGAGGGCGTTGTCCCCGGCGCGCGGTCCCTGGCTGGTGAAGTAGGCGGCCTGGTCGGCGGAGTCGACGGCGCCGACGGTCAGCGCGGAGTCCGCCGCGCCGGGTGAGCCGATCGAGGAAGGGGCGCCGGTGTTGCCCGCGGCGATGACGAAGAGCGCGCCGGTCTCCTTGGTGAGGGTGTCGACCGCGGCTGCCATCGGGTCGGTGCCGTCGCTTGCCTCCTGCGAACCGAGGCTCATGGAGACGACCTTGGCGCCGACGTCCTCGGCCGCCCACTCCATGCCCGCGATGATCTGCGACTCGCTGCCGGAGCCCTCGTCGCCGAGCACCTTGCCGACAAAGAGCGTGGCGCCCGGCGCCACCCCCTTCTCCTTGTCGGCCTCGGACCCGGCGCCGCTGCCGCCGACGGTCGAGGCCACATGGGTGCCGTGGCCGTTGCGGTCGGCGACCTCCTCGCCCGGGATGAAGCTCTTGGTGGCGTCCACCCGGCCCTTGAGCCCGGGGTGACCGGCGTCCACACCCGTGTCGAGGACGGCCACCTTCACGCCCTTGCCGGTGAGCCCGGCCTCCCATGCCCTGGGGGTGCCGATCTGCTCGTTGCTCCGCGCCATGTCGGCCTCGACCCGCCCGTCGAGCCAGATCTTGTCGATGCCGTCCGCGAGCCCACCACCCGAACCAGCCTTCTTGGGCGCCGACTTGGCGGGCCCCGGAGCGACGTCCCGCCAGAACGTGCCCGGCTCGGACGCCTTCACCGCCAGGCCGCCCACGCTGGGCAGGGAGCGCACCTTGTCGGCGCCACGGGGCGTCTCCGGTCCCGCGGCACGGCGGGCGCTCTTGTCGTACGTGACGATGAGCGGCAGCGCGCCGCCCTTCTCGTCCCCGAGCCCCTGGCGTATCAGCTCCGTCACGTCGAAGAGACGCTCGTCGAGGGTGCCCGCGCTCAGGTAGGGCCGCGCCTCGTCCGGTACGACGGTGATGCGGTCCCCCGCGATCTCGCTCCGGACGGCTCCGGTGGCCCCGGCGGGCCGGTCGACGGTGACGGTCCTCTTGCCGCCGCCGAGTTCCGTGACGGTGACCTTGTCGCCGGTCACCAGGGTGACCGTGTGGGCGGCGCGCGCACCGGGCGTGGCAGGGGTGGCCCGCCCTTGCGGCACGTCGGAAGGAGCCGCGGTGGCGGCCTGCCCGGCCGGCAGCAGCGCGAACGCGAGGCCGACCGCGGGCAGCAGCCCGGCTCTTCGCCACGCGGGGGATCGGGTCATGGGTGCCCTCTCTTCGTCGGACCCGGGCGGGGGTGGTCCCCGGGTGCTGCGAGAAGTGTCGGGGGGCTTGTGTTGCGGGGGTGTTGACGGGTGCTGGCGGGAAGCCGCCAGGGCACCTTCCCGCCAGTCTCACCCGTACGCGTCCGTTGCCCGGGGCACGGGTGACAGCCGCAACGACCTTCCGTAACAATGCGGTTGGCAGGCGCGGCACGGGGGCGACGGGGGCACTGGTGGACGATCTGGTGGAATTCACGACCGACGACGGCACGCGGGTCGTCATGGCCGACGTGGAGGACACGCACGGCTCCCACCTCATCTCGCGCGGCGAGGGCCCCGCCCGCGCGGTCCGCACCTTCGAGGAGTCGCTCGCCGGAGCCCGCGCGGCCGCGGAGTCCGCGCTGCGGGTGTTCCGTGACGGCAGCCTGCGCCCGGACTCGGTGGAGATCGAGTTCGGCGTGCGGATGTCGGCGGAGGCGGGCGCGGTGATCGTCAAGGGCACGGCGGAGGGCCACCTGGTGGTGCGCCTCGCCTGGACCCCGGACGGGCCCGCCGCCGCGACCCCGCCGGAGGCCACCCCCGCCCCATGAGCAGCGCATCGTGGCACGCCCGCATCGCGTGCGGGAGCGAGGTCGGGGCGGGGTTCCTCGTGTCCGAGCGGCACGTGCTGACCTGTGCGCACGTCGTCCGCGGCAGCGACGGCGGCGCGCCCGTCACCGTCTCCTTCCCGCACCGTGAGGATCTCGGCGTCGTGAACGCGGCCGTCGAGGCGCACGGCGGCTGGGACGGGCACGGCGGCGACCTGGGAGACCTCGCCGTCCTTGAGCTCGCGCACGCGGTGCCGGTACGGCCCGCCGAGTTCGCGGCGCCCGACGACGCGTATGCCGAACCCCGCCCCCGGCTCCTCGTGTACGGCTTCCCCAAGGGCTATCGCGAGGGCACCCTCGCCGAGTACCGCGCCACCGCCGCCCAGCGGATCGCCGACGAGTGGGTCCAGCTGGAGGCGTGGAGCGCGCACGGGCAGTCCCTGGCGCCGGGGTTCAGCGGCGCGGCGGTGACCCTCGCGGACAGCAACCGAGTGGTGGGCATGGTGTCGGCCGCCGCCCGCGCGTCCAGCGGCGTGCGCAACGGACGGATGCTGCCCACCCCCGTCATGGCGCGCTACTGGCCCCCGCTCGGCGACCTGGTCCCCATCCCCGGCCATCGGCGCCCCGCGAAGGAACGGCTGCGCGCCTTGGTGGACCGGGCGGCGGACACCGGCGCCGCCCGCGACCCGGAGCGGCTGTACCGCGACGCGGTGGGCCCGCTCGGGCCGCCCGTGCCGCCGGAGGGGTTCGGCTCGCTGTGGTCGGCGGCCTGGTACATCCTCTGGGAGGTCGACGACCCGGACGCGGTGACGCGCCTCGCCGACCGTCTCGCGGGCCTGCTCGAAGCGCCCGCGGCCCCTGCCCCGCCGAAGCCCGGGGAGCCGCCGGTCTGGTCCCCCATCCTCGTCGAGATCGACCACAGCGGCGCGGGCGACGACCAGCTCCTGGTCGAGGTCTCCGCCTACCGCGAGGGGCTGCGCCACCCCGTGGGCTCGCACACCCTGCCCGCGGGGCAGGTGCGCGCGTACGTGCAGGAGCGCGTCGACGACGCCTTCTCCCATCTCACCCCCGGCACGGACGAGTTGCTGGCCTTCGTGCTGCCCCGCGCGCTGCTCAACTGGCCGGTGGCCCGATGGGAGTGCGGGGCCGACGACCCGACCCCGCTCGGCTGCTCGTACCCCCTGGTCGTGACCGACCGGTCACGCCGCAAGGGCGGTCTGCGCCACCGCCTCGCCCGCAAGTGGGAGCACCTGGACGACGGCCCGGCGACCGTCCTGCACCGCGTCGAGTGCGGCACCGAGGAGAAACCGAACAAGCTGCGGTTCCGGCTGCGGCGCGACGGCGCGGATCTGGCCGGGTTCGCCGCACCGCCACGCACCGGGCGCGGCGGCCCCGACACCGACGTGACGCACTTCGATGTCTCGCTCACCGTGCCGGTGCCGGTCATCCTGTGGCCGCGAACGGGCTGCCAGGACCCCGGCCACCGCGACGACACGACCTGCCCGGGCTCCGACTTCCTGGACCGCATCGCCGCCCACATCGAGGGGCAGCCGCCCACCGAACTCCCGCGCACCATCCTGACGTTGCGGGAGACCGCGGAGGCGTCGGACGAGCCGGACACCCACTGGGCGAGGGACGTACAGCTCCTCTGGGACGACCCGCGCTGCTTCCCCGACACACCCGCCGCCCACCGCCACTCCCCCGTCGCCTGAGCCCGCCGTACGCGTCCTGAGTCCCACGTAGGAACACGGAGAACCCCGATCATGTCCCTGTGGCCCGTCTACACCGGCACGAACGAGCCCCACGACGGGATCACCCGGCTGCCTCCGCCGCCGCCCTGGCGCGCCTTCGACGGCGGCCCGGTCCTCGACGCTCCCACGGACGACGGCTCGGCGACCTCCCCCGACCGCGTGCACCGGGCGCACACGTACCGGGCCACGGAGACCTGCGTACAACTGGTCAACGCGGCCCTCTACTTGCGGCGTCCACTCCTGGTGACGGGCCCTCCGGGCAGCGGCAAGTCGAGCCTGGCGTACGCGGTGGCGCGGGAGTTGGGCCTCGGCCCTGTACTGCGCTGGAACATCACGAGCCGCAGCGCCCTGCACGACGGCCTCTACCAGTACGACCCGCTGTCGCGGCTGTACGCGGCGGGGCGCGCCCCGCGGACCAAGGCGTCGCGGGACGGCGCGGGCGTCGAGGACCACCTGCGCCTCGGCCCGCTCGGCACGGCGCTCCTCCCCTACGAACGTCCGCGCGCCCTCCTCATCGACGAGATCGACAAGAGCGACCTCGACCTGCCCAACGACCTCCTGAACATCCTGGAGGAGGGCCAGTACGAGATCCCCGAGCTGGTACGGATCGCCAAGCACACCCCGAGGGCGGCCCTCCTGGCCGACGGTTCGGACGACCCGGTGACCGTCGAGCGCGGCCGCGTGCGGTGCCGGGCCTTCCCCTTCGTCGTCCTCACCAGCAACGGCGAGCGCGAGTTCCCGCCCGCGTTCCTGCGCCGCTGCGTCACGCTGCGCCTGCGCCAGCCCCGCGACGAGCACCTGGAGGAGATCGTCCGGGCCCACCTCGGCGAGCCCGACGCCTACGCCCGCACGCTCATCGCCCGCTTCCTGGAACGCGGCACAGGCGGCGAACTGGCCACCGACCAGCTCCTGAACGCGATCTACCTGACCGGCGCGGCGGGTGTCGACGCGGCGTCCCGCGACGAGCTCGCGCGGCAACTGATGCCGTACCTGACGCAGGCCGCGGACCCGGGCCCCGATGCACTCTGACACGCCCCAGCCCCGGGGCCCCGTCGCACGGCTCGCCGATCTCCTCGCGGAGGCGGCGGACGGGGCACGCCCCACCACGACCGAGCTCACCGAACTCCCCTGGCCTGCACGGCAGATGGGCGACCCCGATGCACTCTGACACGCCCCAGCCCCGGGGCCCCGTCGCACGGCTCGCCGATCTGCTCACGGAAGCGGCGGATGGTTCACGCCCCACGTCGACCGAACTCGCCGAACTCCCCTGGCCCGCACGGCAGATGGGCGACCCCGATGCACTCTGACGCCCCCCGGCACCGGGGCCCCGTCGCACGGCTCGCCGATCTCCTCGCGGAGGCGGCGGACGGGGCACGCCCCACGGCGACCGAACTCGCCGAACTGCTGTGGCTCGCCGGGCAGATGGGCGGCGCCGGGCCGACGCGGCAGGAAGCCTCTGCCGACCCGGCGCCGACGCAGCCCACGCCGGCGCCGGTGAGCCCGTCGCCGTCACCGCACCCGGCCGACCCCGCGCCTGCTCCCGCATCGGACGACCGGGTGCCGCTGCTGCTGCCCGCCCGGCCCGACGGCGACACAGCGGCGGCCGGCGCTTCTCCCGAGAACCCGTCGAGCACCTCCGACGCACCACAGACGGCAGCCGGCCACACCCCGGTCCGGGTCCCCGTCCCCCCGATGGTGACGCACCCCCTCACCCTGCAACGCGCCCTGCGCCCCTTGAAGCGCCGCGCCCCCTCCCCGGTGGGCCAGGTCATCGACGAGGAGGCCACGGCCCACCGCATCGCCCGCCTCGGCGGCCACCCGCGCGGCTGGCTGCCGGTCCTGCGCCCCGCCGAGGAGCGCTGGCTGCGCCTGTGCCTGGTGTACGACGCGGGCCCCACCATGCCGATCTGGCGCCCCCTGGTCCACGAACTGCACACGGCACTCGCCCAGTCCGGCATCTTCCGCACGGTGGAGCTGCACCGCGCGGAGCCGGACGGCACGGTCCCGCCCCAGGCGGCGCACGCCCCCGCGTCGGGCCGCACGGTCACCCTGGTGATCAGCGACTGCATGGGCCCGCAGTGGCGCGACGGCGCGGCGGGCACCCGCTGGTACCGCACGCTGCGCCGCTGGGCAGCGCACCAGCCCGTGGCCGTGATCCAGCCACTCCCGGAACGCCTCTGGCGCACCACGGCTCTGCCCACGACCCCGGGCTCACTCTCGGCCCCGTTCCCCGCGGCACCGTCCGCCGCGCTCTCCTTCACTCCGTACGCCGCGTCGGAGGCGCCGCCCGCCGCAGCGGTGCCGGTCCCGGTCCTCGAACCCGCCGGTCCGTGGCTCGCCAACTGGGCGGCGCTGGTGGCGGACGCGGGTGGGGCGCGGCTGCCGGGGGCGGTGGGGTGGCTCGGTCCGGCTCCGGCGCCCCCCGACGCCGAGACGTCCGCCGACGACGTCACGCCGGCCTCGCCCGAGGACCTCGTGCTCCGCTTCCGCTCCACCGCCTCTCCCGAGGCGTTCCGCCTGGCAGGGCATCTCGCGGTGGGCGAGGCCCAGTTGCCGGTGATGCGGCTCGTCCAGGCCGCGGTGGAGGAGCGCCCGCGTCCGCAGCATCTGGCGGAGGTGATCCTCAGCGGGATGCTGGCTTCGGGCGAGGGCGCCGGGTCGTACGAATTCCGGCCCGGCGTACGTGACTTGCTGCTCCGTACGCTCCCCCGTACCGCACGGGGACGCACGCGGGAGCTGCTCGCCCGGGTCGGCGGGCTGATCGACGAGCGGGCGGGTACGGCACCCGGCGAGCTGCGGGCGGTGGCGGCGACGTCCGGCGGGGTCTCGGAAGCGGAGACACCGCAGGGCGAGCCCTTCGCGACGGTCACCCCGGACAGTGTGCGGCAGCTGGGCGGGGGCCGGGGGGCGGGATTTCTCGGCGATCGCTACCGGATGGTGCGGCGGATCGGGCAGAGCGACAGCGTGTGGCTCGCGGAGGATCTGCGCCGGGGCGGCGAGCCCGTGGTGGTGCAACGCTACCCGCAGGCACCGCAGTGGCTCCGCGCCGACTTCACGCGGGCGGCGCGGCAGCTGTCGCGGTTCCGCCACGCGCAGGTGGCCGCCGTACGGGACTACGCGAACGGCGAAGTCCCGTACGTGGTCATGGATTTCATCGAGGGCCGCAACCTCGCGGAGCTCCTGGCGGACCACCCCGACGGGCTGCCCGCCCCTCTCCTCCTCGATCTGGTCCCGCCCCTCGCCCGCGCGGTCTCCGCCCTGCACACCGCGGGCATGACCCATGGCGCCCTCTCCCCCGCCTTCGTGCGGCTCCCGCCGCGAGGGGGCGCCGTGCTGTGCGGCTTCACGCTGATCCCCTACGGCGAGGAGAGCGGCACGGCCGACCTCGCCGCGCTCGGCCGCCTCGTACGCCAGATGTACGCCGGGACCGGCGAGGCCGCCGGGACGGACGCGGCGGCGCCCTCCGAACTGGTGGAGGGGATCGGCATGTTGAGCCCGCCCGGGACAACCGACCGCCGCCGCGTCACCGAGCCCGGCGGCATCAGTGATCCCGACGGCATCACGGAACCCGGCGGCATCGCTGAGCCCGGCGGCATCGGCGAGACGCTCCTCTCGGCCGTCACCGACCTCGGCTCCACCGACCCGGAGCGCCGGAGCCAGGGCCTCCGGCGGCTCGCGCGGCTCGCCTCGCCCACGTCGTACGAGCGCACGTACTCCCTGCTCGGCCCTCTGCGCGTCGCCCGCGGCGGCCGGCCCCTCGCCACCGGCAGCGGCCGCGAGCAGGCGATGCTCTGCATGCTGCTGCTCGGGCGCGGCCGGGACGTGCCTCTCGACGAGCTGATGCACGGCCTTTGGGGCGGGGGCGACAGACCCGCCGACGCGCCCCGGCTCATCGGCACCTACGCCTCCCGCCTCCGCAACGCGCTGGGCCCCGACTCCGTGGTGGCAGGGAGCGGCACATACGCCCTGGCCCTCCCGACGGGTCCCGACGCGGTCGACCTGTTCCGTTTCCAGCGGCTCCACGACGACGCCCGTGACGCCCGTTTCGCGGGAGACTCCGCCCGGGCCCGCGATCTGAGCAGAGCCGCCCTGGAGCTGTGGCGCGGCACCCCGCTGGAAGGCGTGCCCGGCCCGGCGGCCCGCGCCACCCGCGCCGACGTCAACCGCCTGCGGCAGTCCCTGCTCCGCGAGTTCCCGCACACCGACGACGAGGTGCTCACTCCGAACGAGGAACTCCCCAGCGACCAGCTCGACGACCTCGGCGTCCGGCGGGAGACCGCGGACGACCAGCCGGTCACCCCGCCGACCACGGTCACCTTCGAGTACCTGGCCCGCCCTGCGGGACGCCAGGAGGACGTACGGCAGAACCTGGGGCGGGAGATCTCCCACCTCCTCATCCGGGGCGGCATCACCCCCGATCAGTTCGCGATGCGTCCGCGCCCACGCGGCTGGGACGTGACCGTGGCCCCCGAGGTGCATGTCCTGCACGTACTGACCACCACGGTCAACGAACTTCCGTCCGCGCTGGAGGCCTTCCCCGTGCTCGGGCTCGGGGTCACCTTCACCCATGAGCCGGACCCGACGGTCTCGGCGCCCACGATCCCGTCCGGGCCGCGTCATCTGCTCGGGCGCGACGGCAGACGCGCCGTCGTGATCGTCTCCAACGACCTGCACCAGCGCCTCAACCGCTCGGGCCGTCTGCCCCACCGCTTCGATCCGGTCCCGCAGTCCGACGACTGGTACTGCGAGGTGTCCACCGAACAGCCCCCCGTCCCGCTGCCCGACACCGTCGAGGCCGTCCTCCTCGGCTTCGACGGGACCCTCGCCCGGCTCTACTCGGAACAGTCCGCCCGCCATGCCGCCCGCGCCCTCACCACACTGATCGCCGAGCGGCGTGACCCGGAGGAGGCGCTGGCCGGCACCCCCCTCCTGCCCGAGCAGCACGTGACGGGCGGCACGGCCGACCGCGTCCACCCCATGGACGTGCTCCGCCCCGTCGCCCGGCACCGCACGCTGGCCCGGGAACTGCGCACGCGCCTGGAGGAGATCGAGATGCAGGCCGCGCTCACCGCGAAGCCGGAGCCCTACGTCGCGTCCGTCCTGCACACCCTGGCCCAGCCCGAGAGAGCCCTCCGCCTGGCCGTCGTCACCGACACCTCGGCGCGGGCGGTGGTGGCCTACCTGGGCGCCAAGGGGCTCCATCTCCCCGAAGTCGAGATCCACGGCCGCACCTCGGACCTCACCCTCCTCATGCCCGACCCCGACTGCCCGCGCCGCGCGCTGGAGCAGCTGGGCACCCCGGCGGACCGCTGCGTGATGGTCGGTTCCACGACGGCGGAGGCGGCCGCCGCCCGGAGCCTGCGCGTCGCCTTCGTCGGATACGCACCGAACCCCGCGGCCCGCGAACGCCTGACCACCGCCGGCGCCCACACGACGATCAGCGACCTGTCCCGCCTGGTCGGCCTGCTCCCCGACCGCTGAACGCCCCCACTACGCCTCCGGCGCCCTCGCGTCGTACCGAGCGAACCTTCGCCACCGCAGGGCCAGCAACCCCACGCCGACGACACACGCGACCCCACCCCCCACCACGGCCACCCCGGGCGACGCCAGGTCCGCAACCGACCCGGCGATGAAGTCCCCGAGACGTGGCCCGCCCGCCACCACCACGATGAAGACGCCCTGCAGCCGGCCCCGCATCTCGTCCGGCACGGCCGCCTGGAGCATCGTGCTCCGGAACACCATCGAGATGGTGTCGGCGCAGCCCGCCACCGCGAGGAAGAACAGCCCCAGCCACAGGTTCCGGGTGAGGCCGAAGACGGCGATCGCCGTGCCCCACCCGGCCACCGCGACGAGGATGGCGAGCCCGTGCCGCCGGACGCGCCCCAGCCAGCCGGAGAACACCGCGCCGAGCAGCGCCCCCACCGCGGGCGCCGCGACCAGCAGGCCCACCGTCTTCGCGTCGCCCCCGAACCACACCACCGCCACCGCGGGGAACAGTGCCCGCGGGTGGGCGAACACCATCGCGCACAGGTCCGTGAAGAAGGTCATCCGCAGGTTCGGCCGGGTGGCGAGGAACCGCAGGCCGTCGAGGACCGAGGCCCGCTTCCTGCGCACCCCCTCCTCCGAGCCTTCGGGCCGCATCGCCGGCAGCCGCCACATCGCGTACAGGGACGCGCTGAAGGCCACCGCGTCCACCGTGTACGCGATCTGGTACCCCCACAGGCCGACGATGAGGCCGCCCAGCATGGGGCCGAGCATCATGCCCCCCGTCGTCGTGATCGACGACAGCGCGTTGGCCGCGGGCAACTGCTCCTGCGGAAGGAGCCGGGGGATCATCGAGGACCGGGCCGGCGAGTTCAGCGCCCCGCAGACCGCCTGCAGCGCCACCACGGAGTACAGGAACCACACGTGGTGGAAGCCCGCGAACGCCCCCGCGGCCAGGGCGACGGAGAGCCCGCACGAGCCGAGCGACGAGCAGAGGCCGAGCTTGCGCCGGTCCACGGTGTCCGCGATGGCGCCCCCGTACAGGCCGAACACGACGAGGGGTACCAGCGAGAAGAGCCCCACGAGGCCGACCGAGAAGCTGGAGTGCGTGATGTCGTAGACCTGGAGGGAGACCGCGAGCGAGGTCATCGCCTGGCCGATCCAGGAGATCGTGTTGCCGGCCCAGAGCCGCCGGTAGTCGACGGACGTACGCAAAGGCGTCAGATCGGCGAGTATCCGCCTTTTCGCGACGGGCCCCTGGGGCTCCACTGGTAGCGGGGACAGCGGGGGGCCACCGGCGGCTCCGGGTATGTGGGGGCCGTCGGCTTCGTCTTCTTCCGGGGGCGTATGCGTCACACGGGATGCTAACTGCGCCGCCCGCGACGCGATCAAGACCACCCGTGCGGCGGCACCCCACCCGGCTCAGCCCAACGCGCGCGCCGCCCGCGGCCACCGCACGATGCGAGACAGGACCGTCGTCCGACGGCCCGTACGGTCTGCGCTCTCGGGAGGATCTGCCATGACCGTCAGTCTGGAGCAGTTGCGCCGCTGCCACATCGCCGTCGACCTGGGTGCCGCGAGGACCCGGGTGTTCGTGAAGGGCGCGGGCCTCGTCGTCGACGAACCCAGCGCCGCCGCCGTGAACACACGGACGGGAGCGCTCATCGCGGTCGGCCAGTTCGCCGAGCAGATGACGGGGCGCACCCCGGGATACATCCGGGTCGTGCGGCCGGTCTCCGGCGGCACCGTCGTCGACATCGAGATGGCCCAGCGCATGCTGCGCCACCTCCTGGGCGAGAAGCTCCGCCGCACCCTGCGCCGCAAGCCCCGGCTGCGCGCCGCCGCCTGCACGCCGCACGACGCGGACCCGCTGGCCCAGCGCGCCGCCGTCGAGACGATGGTCGGGCTCGGGGCGCGCAGGGTCGAGCTCGTGGACACCCTCATCGCGGCGGCGGTCGGCTGCGGGCTGCCCGTGGAGCAGCCGGAGGCGACGATGATCCTGGTGTGCGGGGCTGCGACCACGCAGGTCGCGGTGCTGTCCCTCGGGTCGATCGTGACGGCCCAGCGCATCCCGGTCGGCGGCGAGGCCATCGACAACGCGATCGTCCAGCACCTGCGCCACCACCACGAGCTGATGCTCCCCAGCCAGTCGGTACGCCCGCTCCAGCTGGCCCTGCGCGGCAACGGCCTCACTCCGCAGGGTCCCGAGTCGACCGAGATCCACGGCCGTGACGTCGCCACGGGTCTGGCCCGGTCGGTGCACGTGGACACCGCCGCCGTCCGCGAGGCGATCCACACCCCGCTCACCGCCGTACTGGACGGCATCGGCAAGGTGCTGCGGGACTGCCCGCCCGACCTGGTCGCCGACCTGGCCGACCGCGGGATCATGATGGTCGGCGGCAGCGCGCTGCTCCCCGGCCTCGACCAGATGCTGCGGGACGCGACGGGGATGCCGGTCCAGATCGCCGAACGGCCGGACGTGTGCGCCGTGCTCGGGCTCGGGGCGATGCTGGAGGGCAAGATCCAGCCCCTGGTCCTCAACCCGCTCTCCGGCTGACCGGGCTCGGCACGGGCACCTGGTGGTCACGTTGACGGGCCCCGTCGAGAAGGCGTGGGTCGCCGCGCGATGAACGGCGACGACCTGCCCCTGTCCCTGGTGCCGCTCCTGGACGCGGTCCTCGGCGTCGGCTCGGACCTCGAACTGCACACCACGCTCCAGCACATCGTGGAGAGCGCGACCGAGCTGGCCGGCGCCCGGTACGGCGCGCTCGGTGTCATCGACCCCGGGCACGGCAGGCTGACCGACCTGTTCACGGCGGGCCTGACCGCGGCCGAGCGGGAGCGCATCGGGCCCCTCCCCGACGGCCACTCGGGCCTCTTGGGCACCCTGATCCGCGAGCCGAAGCCGCTCCTCCTCGACGACCTGACGGCGGACCCCCGCTCGTGCGGCGTACCGGAGGGGCACCCGGAGATGCACAGCTTCCTGGGCGTTCCGGTGCACGTCCACGACGAGGCGTTCGGCAATCTCTACCTCACCGAGAAGCGCGCGGGCCGCTTCACCGAGGAGGACCTGCAACTGCTCCGCGTCCTGGCGAGCCAGGCGGGCATCGCGATCGGCAACGCCCGCCTTTACGAGGCGGCCAGGCAGCGCGAACGGTGGATCGACGGCGCCGCCGCGGTCACCACGGCCCTGCTCACCGGCGAACCGGCGGCCGACGCGCTGATGACGGTCGCCGAGCAGGCCCGCATCCTGGCGAGCGCCTCCGCGGGGGTGATCCTGCAGCCCACGGACCAGGGCGGCATGCGCATCGTCGCGGCGGCGACGGCGGAGGAGGACGGCCTCACGCCCCCGAGCGGGGCCGACACCCACCCCCACGCACTGCAGAACGACTTGATCGGCACGACCATCGAGCCCGGGAGCGCGGTCCTCGAACAACTGCTGGGGGGCGAGCCGGTGTTCGTCGAGGACTCCGCGACCGACCCCCGGATGACCACGCACGTACGGACCAACTTCGGGCCGAGCATGATGCTGCCGCTGCAGGCGGGCGGAAGGCTCATTGGGACGCTCGCACTGCCCCGCCGCAGGGGCGAGCGCGCCTACACCTCCGTGGAGCGCCTGCTCGCCACCCAGTTCGCCTCACAGGCCGCGCTGGCCCTCGTCCTTGCGGACGCCCAGCAGAGCAGGCAGCGCCTCGCGGTGTTCGAGGACCGCGACCGCATCGCCCGCGACCTGCACGACCTCGTCGTCCAGCGGCTCTTCGCGACGGGCATGATGCTGGAGTCGACCCGGCGCAGGGACACGTCGCCGCAGGTGGAGTCCACCCTCGACCAGGCCGTTGACGAGCTGGAGTCCACCATCCAGGAGGTCCGTACGGCGATCTTCGCGCTCCAGCAGCCGCCGGCCGACGCCCCGACCACGTTCCGCGGCAAGGTGCTCCGCGAGACGGCGGGCGCGGCGGCGGTGGTCGGCGTCCAGCCATCGGTGCACTTCACCGGCGCCGTCGACGCCCGCGTCACGGAGCCGACGGCGGGTCACCTCCTGGCAGCCCTGCGCCGCGCCCTGGCCACCGCGTCCCGCCGCCCCGACGTCACCCGCATCGAGGTGGCGGTGGACGCGAGGGCGACACTGCCGGACGGCCGGACGGGCGTACGCCTGACGGTCTACGACGACGGCACGACGGACGGCGTCGGCACGGGCACGACAGCCACCTGGCAGGCCCCCCTCTAGACGGAGGCCGTCTACGGAGCCGCGCCTACGCCGCTTCGTAGTGGTGTGCCACCCCGCCGCGCCATTTCACCCAGCCGGGATCGTCCAGGAGTTCCTCGGCGTCCGGCAGCCCGGCGACGCGCAGGAACTCGACCACGTCCGCGTCGGAGTGCGCGAGGCCGAGGATCTCCCCTCGGACCGTCACCCGGCGGCCTCCGGTGCCCGCGGGCGGATGCACGGCCACCGGCGCGGCTGCCGTGGATCCGGCGTGCGCGTTCAACGCCGCTTCCGCGACTGCAGGTACCAGGCCGCGGCCAGGCCGATGACCACCAGGACGATCAATATCTTCATGAGCCCCTGCTGCCCCGGATTTTGGGGCTGATGCTCATCCGCACGTCACTTCAAAGAGAAGGACGGGGGAGGTTTGCGCTGCTGACGCAGGTGGAATCGTTCCTGCGCCCCAGCGCTTCGGTGGGGCGGGTGGGACTCGAACCCACGGCCGACGGATTATGAGTCCGCTGCTCTAACCGGCTGAGCTACCGCCCCTAACGGCGCGTCGCGCACATTTGTGCGCGCCGTCTGCCGCAGCATAGCCGCTCATACGATCTCCTGCTTCGGATGGTCGGCATCGCTCGACCATGAGGACCACAGGGCTGCCCCGATGGTTCCACCAGGCACGAAAAAGGACCCTTGAGGGCAATCTCAAGGGTCCTTCTCACAGCTCTCCCGACTGGACTCGAACCAGTAACCTGCCGGTTAACAGCCGGCTGCTCTGCCAATTGAGCTACAGGAGACCGAGCTCCCCCGACTGGACTCGAACCAGTAACCTGCCGGTTAACAGCCGGCTGCTCTGCCAATTGAGCTACAGGGGATCGTCTCGTTGCATCGAACGCAGCTACCTGGGAACTCTCCAGGCGGCGGGCGGTCGCTGCGACACATACATTAGCGCAAGCAGGGGGGTGCTCCGCCAATCGGTATCCCCACCGCATCCCCACCGCCCGCACAGGGCAACAGATGAGCGAACAGACGATCGATGCCGAGGCAAGGGAAGGGTGGCAGCCATGCGCTACCGGCTCACATTCGTCGCGGGACTGGCTCTCGGGTACGTGCTCGGTACCCGGGCAGGCCGCGAGCGCTACGAGAAGCTGAGGAAGTCCGCCCGCGAGTTCGCGCAGAACCCGGCGGTGCGCAACACCGTGGAGTCCGCGACACAGCAGGGCCGCGACGTGGCGGGCAAGGCCTTCCACACCGTGTCCGAGAAGGTCGGGGACCGGGTCCCGGACTCGGTGGCCGACCGGGTTCGGTCGCTGCGCGAGCGCGGGCAGGGCAGTGGTGAGGACGACTGGGGCACCACCAACACGTAACCGGGGCGGCTCCTGGGAGCTGGGGTACGGGTCACGTCGTGCGGTGCGGCAGAATTCCAGGCATGGGGATAGTCGCAGGGTTGGACAGTTCGCCCGATTTCACGCGCATCGTGGTCTGTGACGCGGACACGGGTGCCGTACTCAAGCAGGGCTATGCCCCGCATCCGACGGAGGGCCCCGATGGAGGCGGCCGTCCGTCGGACGTGGATCCGCAGGCCTGGCTGCTCTCGCTCGGTGAGGCGGCGGGCGGTGGGCTGCTGGAAGGCGTACAGGCCATCGGCGTCTCCGCGCAGCAGAACGCGGTCGTCCCCCTGGACCAGCACGGCAACACCGTGCGGCCCGCGCTCGTCGGCAACGACCGGCGGGCGCAGGTCGCGGCCGCCGACCTGATCGACGGGCTCGGCAGCCGCGAGGCCTGGGCGCAGGCCGTCGGATGCGTCCCGCAGGCGGCGCACCCCGTGACGAAGCTGCGCTGGCTGGCGAAGAACGAACCTGAGGCGGCGCGGCGCGTCGCCTCTCTCATGCAGGCGCACGACTGGCTGGTGTGGCAGCTCCTCGGACGGCCCGCGCGGCGCACGAGCGACCGGGGCGGGGCCTCCGGGACCGGTTACTGGTCGGCGGCGACGGGCACGTACCGCCCCGATCTCGTCGAACTCGCGCTCGGCCACCAGGCGATGCTGCCCGAGGTGATCGGACCCGCCGAGGCGGCGGGGACGACGCCCGAGGGGCTGCTGATCTCGGCGGGTACGGGCGAGACGATGGCGGCGGCGTTCGGTCTCGGGGTCCAGCAGGGCGACGCGGTCGTCTCGCTGGGCGCTTCGGGGTCCGTGATGGCCGTGCACCACGAGGCGCTGGTCGACGCGAGCGGGACGATCACCTCGCTCGCGGACGCCACCGGCATGCATCTTCCCGTGGTGCACACGCTGAACGCCGTGCGGGTGCTGCGCGGCGCGGCCGAGATGCTGGGGGTGCCCGATCTGGAGGGGCTCTCGGAGCTGGCCATGAAGTCGACGCCGGGTGCGCACGGGCTTGTGCTCCTGCCGTACCTGGAGGGCGAGAAGACGCCGAACCTGCCGCACGCCGCGGGCACCCTGACCGGGCTGCGGCGCGAGTCGATGCGGCCGGAGCATCTGGCGCGGGCGGCCTTCGAGGGCATGCTGTGCGGGCTCGGGGACGCGCTGGACGTGCTGCGGTCGCGGGGCGTGGAGGTGCGCCGGGTCTTCCTGCTCGGCGCGGCGGCCGAACTGCCCGCGGTGCAGGCGGCGGCGCCGATGCTGCTCGGCACGCAGGTCGTGGTGCCGCAGCCCGCGGACTACGCGGCGATCGGTGCGGCGCGGCAGGCGGCCTGGGCGCTGAACGGCCGGCTGCCGTACTGGCAGGGCGCGGCCGCGCAGGTCTTCGAGCCGGGCGAGGAGCACGCCGTGGGGCAGGCGGTACGGCAGCAGTACCGGACCGTGCGGGAACAGACGCACCCCGGGGCACTTGACGTCTGAGGCTTGGGGGCGCCGAGTTCTTGACCCGGACTAATCTTTTACCGGGTCATGGCTTAATCGGTTGCGCACGGGCGGGTGCGGTGTCGGAGTATGGGGGCGACTCCGCCCGGAACCCTGCCCACGCCTCTCGAGAGACCTCGTGCTCATACGACTCCTGCGGACCCACCTCGGCCCGTACAAGAAACCCATCGCCCTGCTGGTGCTGCTGCAGTTCCTGCAGACGTGCGCCTCGCTCTATCTGCCCACGCTCAACGCCGACATCATCGACAAGGGTGTCGTGAAGGGCGACACGGGCTACATCCTGTCGTTCGGCGGCATCATGATCGCCGTCACCGTCGCCCAGGTGGTCTGCAACGTGGGCGCCGTCTACTACGGCGCCCGCACCGCCGCCGCGCTCGGCCGCGACGTCAGGGCCGCCGTCTTCGACCGCGTGCAGTCGTTCTCCGCACGGGAGTTGGGGCAGTTCGGCGCGCCGACGCTGATCACCCGGACCACGAACGACGTCCAGCAGGTGCAGATGCTGGTCCTGATGTCGTTCACGCTGATGGTCTCGGCGCCGATCATGTGCGTCGGCGGCATCATCATGGCCCTCGGCCTCGACGTACCGCTCTCGGGTGTCCTGATCGCCGTCGTCCCCGTCCTCGCGATCTGCGTGAGCCTGATCGTGAAGCGCCTTCGCCCGCTCTTCCGCACGATGCAGGTGCGCCTGGACACCGTGAACCGTGTGCTGCGCGAGCAGATCACCGGCAACCGCGTCATCCGCGCCTTCGTCCGCGACGACTACGAGAAGGACCGCTTCCGCAAGGCCAACGCCGACCTGACCGACGTGTCGCTCGCCACCGGCAGGCTGCTCGCCCTGATGTTCCCGATCGTCATGACCGTCGTGAACGTCTCCTCGATCGCCGTGGTGTGGTTCGGCGCGCACCGCATCGACAGCGGCGGCATGCAGATCGGGGCGCTCACCGCGTTCCTCGCGTATCTGATGCAGATCGTGATGTCCGTGATGATGGCCACCTTCATGTTCATGATGGTGCCGCGCGCCGAGGTCTGCGCCGAGCGCATCGAGGAGGTCCTGGACACCGAGAGCAGCGTGGTGCCCCCGGCCTCCCCCGTACGGGAGTTGCGGCGCCACGGACACCTGGAGATCCGCGACGCGGGCTTCCGCTACCCCGGCGCCGAGGAGCCCGTCCTGAAGGCCGTCGGCCTGGTCGCGCGGCCCGGCGAGACGACCGCCGTGATCGGGTCGACCGGCAGCGGCAAGTCGACGCTGCTCGGCCTCGTGCCGCGGCTCATCGACGCCACCGAGGGCGAGGTCCTGGTGGACGACGTGCCCGTGCACACCATCGAGCCCGCGCTGCTCGCGAGGACCGTGGGCCTGGTGCCGCAGAAGCCGTACCTCTTCGCCGGCACGGTCGCCACCAACCTCCGCTACGGAAACCCCGACGCGACCGACGAGGAGCTCTGGCACGCGCTCGACGTGGCCCAGGCCAAGGGCTTCGTCGAAAGCCTGGAGGAGGGCCTGAACGCGCCCATCTCGCAGGGCGGCACGAACGTCTCCGGCGGGCAGCGCCAGCGCCTCGCCATCGCGCGGACGCTCGTACAGCGCCCCGAGATCTATCTCTTCGACGACTCGTTCTCGGCCCTCGACTACGCCACGGACGCCGCCCTGCGCGCCGCGCTCGGCCGTGAGACCGCCGAGGCGACCGTCGTGATCGTCGCCCAGCGCGTGGCGACGATCAGGGACGCCGACCGCATCATCGTCCTGGACGAGGGCCGGGTCGTGGGGACGGGACGCCATCAGGAGCTGATGGAGAGCAATGAGACCTACCGGGAGATCGTGCTCTCCCAGCTGACGGAAGCGGAGGCCGCGTGATGGCCGGTCCGGGTGGCGGACAGATGATGGGGCCGGACTCCCGGTCGATGGACTTCAAGGGGTCGGGCAAGCGGCTGCTCGCGCAGTTCAGGCCCGAGCGCGCCACGCTGTACGCGATGCTGGCCGCCGTCACGATCAGCGTGGCGCTCACCGTGCTCGGACCGAAGATCCTCGGCCGGGCGACCGACCTGCTCTTCGCGGGCATCGTCGGCCGTGACATGCCCGACGGCGTCACCAAGGAGCAGGCCATCGAGGCCCTGCGCGACAAGGGCGACGGCGGCATGGCCGACATGCTCAAGGGTGTGGACTTCACGCCGGGCGAGGGCATCGACTTCGGCGCCGTCGGCGAGGTGCTGCTGCTCGCCCTGGTTGTGTTCCTGTTCGCGGGGCTCCTGATGGCGGTCGCGACGCGGCTGGTGAACCGGGCGGTCAACCTGACCGTGTTCCGGATGCGCGAGGACGTCCAGGCGAAGCTGTCGCGGCTCCCCCTGTCGTACTTCGACAAGCGGCAGCGCGGCGAGGTGCTCAGCCGGGCGACGAACGACCTCGACAACATCGGCCAGACCCTGCAGCAGACCATGGGTCAGCTGGTGAACTCGCTGCTCACCATCGTCGGCGTACTGGTGATGATGTTCTACGTCTCGCCGCTGCTCGCCCTGGTGGCGCTCGTCACCGTGCCGCTGTCGTTCTTCGTGGCGACGAAGGTCGGCAAGCGGTCGCAGCCGCAGTTCGTGCAGCAGTGGAAGTCCACCGGCAAGCTCAACGCGCACATCGAGGAGATGTACACCGGGCACAACCTGGTGAAGGTCTTCGGGCGCCAGGAGGAGTCGGCGAAGGCGTTCGCCGAGCAGAACGACGCGCTGTACGAGGCCGGGTTCAAGGCGCAGTTCAACAGCGGGGCCATGCAGCCGCTGATGTTCTTCATGTCGAACCTCAACTACGTGCTCGTGGCCGTGGTCGGTGGCCTCAGGGTCGCGTCCGGCGCGCTGTCCATCGGCGACGTGCAGGCGTTCATCCAGTACTCACGGCAGTTCTCGATGCCGCTCACGCAGGTCGCCTCGATGGCGAACCTGGTGCAGTCCGGTGTCGCCTCCGCCGAGCGGGTCTTCGAGCTGCTCGACGCCGAGGAGCAGGAGGCCGACCCGGTGCCCGGGATGCGTCCCGACCAGCCACGCGGCCGGGTCGAGATGGAGCAGGTGTCCTTCCGCTACGAGAAGGACAAGCCGCTCATCGAGGACCTGTCCCTGAAGGTCGATCCCGGCCACACGGTGGCGATCGTCGGTCCGACAGGGGCGGGCAAGACCACGCTGGTCAATCTCCTGATGCGGTTCTACGAGGTCACCGGCGGGCGCATCACGCTCGACGGGGTCGACATCGCGAAGATGTCGCGCGACGAACTGCGCTCCGGCATAGGCATGGTGCTCCAGGACACCTGGCTGTTCGGCGGCACCATCGCGGAGAACATCGCGTACGGAGCGGCCAAGGACGTGACCCGCGAGGAGATCGAGGAGGCGGCGCGGGCGGCTCACGCCGACCGCTTCTGCCGCACGCTGCCCGACGGCTACGACACGGTCATCGACGACGAGGGCACGGGGGTGAGCGCGGGCGAGAAGCAGCTGATCACGATCGCACGGGCGTTCCTCTCCGACCCGGTGATCCTGGTCCTCGACGAGGCGACCAGCTCGGTCGACACCCGTACGGAGGTGCTCATCCAGAAGGCGATGGCGCGGCTCGCCCACGGGCGGACCTCGTTCGTCATCGCGCACCGGCTGTCCACGATCCGCGACGCGGACACCATCCTGGTGATGGAGAACGGGTCGATCGTGGAGCAGGGCACGCATGACGACCTGCTGGCGGCCGAGGGAGCGTACGCGCGTCTGTACGCGGCTCAGTTCGCGCAGGCGGTGGCCGAGATCGACTGAGCCGGTCAGTTGAACGGTCAGTCGAGGTAGCCGCGCAGCTGGTCCGCGAAGGCGTGGTCCCGCAGCTTGTTGAGGGTCTTGGACTCGATCTGGCGGATGCGTTCGCGCGTCACGCCGAAGATCCGGCCTATCTCCTCCAGGGTGCGGGGCCTGCCGTCCGCGAGGCCGTAGCGCAGCTGGACCACCTTGCGTTCGCGCTCGCCGAGCGTGGAGAGGACCGCCTCCAGGTGCTCGCGCAGGAGGAGGAAGGCCGCCGACTCGACGGGGCTCGTCGCGTCGCCGTCCTCGATGAGGTCGCCGAGCGCGACGTCGTCCTCCTCGCCCACGGGCGCGTGCAGCGACACCGGTTCCTGGGCCAGGCGCAGGACCTCGCTGACCCGCTCGTGCGGCAGGTCGAGGTGCGCGGCGACCTCTTCGGGGGTCGGTTCGTACCCCCGCTCCTGGAGCATGCGGCGCTGGACGCGGACGACGCGGTTGATGAGCTCCACGACGTGCACGGGAACGCGGATGGTGCGGGCCTGGTCGGCGAGGGCCCGCGACATCGCCTGACGGATCCACCACGTCGCGTACGTGGAGAACTTGTAGCCGCGGGCGTAGTCGAACTTCTCGACCGCCCTGATGAGGCCCAGGTTTCCCTCCTGGACGAGGTCGAGCATCGTCAGTCCGCGCCCCACGTACCGCTTGGCGACGGAGACGACCAGGCGGAGGTTGGCCTCGATCAGGCGGCGCTTGGCCATCCGGCCGACGACCACCAACTTGTCGAGATCGAGGGCGAGTTGGGAGTCCAGGTCGGTGGCGAGGCGCAGCTTCTCCTCGGCGAACAGGCCGGCCTCGACGCCGCGCGCCAGTTCCACTTCCTCCGCCGCGGTCAGCAGGGGGATACGGCCGATCTCGCGCAGATACTGCCGGAACAGGTCGGACGAGGGGCCGCCGGTGTCGGCGCGGCTGCGGGGCGCGGGCGGCAGGGGCAGCTCACCGCTGTCCGGTTCGAGCGCCTCCGGGGCGTCCGGGGGTTCGGGGGCCGACTGGACCCCGGGGCTTTCGCGACCCGCCTCCGGGTGCCGTGCGGCGCGGCTCTGCTGCGGTACGGCCGCGATGACGTCCGTATCCGCCGCCGCCTCCGCTTCCGCGGCAACGGCGGTCTCGCTCTGGCTGAGGGTCTGGGTCTGCACGGGGGCGACCTCCATGATGATCGCTGCTGAGGCGTGCGGCAGCGGTACAGCGGGATCGGCTTCGACGGCCTCGCCGCTGTCCGTCCCGAACACGATGTGTGGAATCGCGGGTGTACCGGATCCGCATCCGCTGTCTGCGGGCCGGCCGCGCTCCGAGGACTCAGGCACCGCAACCCAGTGTGGGGTACGACACACGGCCGCCACGAGGGGCGTGCGGTGACTTTTTGAGTCCGGTGCGTGACCGCTCGGTTACCCGGCGGGTAACCAGCCTGCCGCCGGAATAACCTCAGAGTGCGTCGGCGCCGCGCTCGCGGAGAGCCTGGGCGTACTGCTGGAGGATCCACAACTCGTTCTGCACCGCGGCCAGTTGTGCGGGGTCGCCCTGTGCGCTCAGGCGGGTCAGGCTGCCCTGGACGTCACGGATGCGGCGGTCGACGGCGCGCAGCCTGACCTGGACGAGCTGCGTGCCCGCGTAGATCTCGTCCACCTGCTTGCGCAGGATCGCCTCGACGGCCAGCTCGGTGACCATGGCGCGGACCGTGTCGTCCGGCGCCGCGTCCAGGACGCGGGCGAGGTAGGTCTGCGGCTCGGGGATGCCGGCCTCGGCGCCGCCCGCCTCCTCGACGCACTGGCGCACCGCCGCGTACGGCGGCGCGGTGAACTCGTCGACGCCGTACGCGTCGAAGGCCGGGGAGACCAGCTCAGGGCGCTGCAGGGCCAGCTTGAGCAGCTCGCGCTCGGTGCGGTGGGCGGGGCTGCGCAGGGTGAGTGCGGGCCCTGAGGGCCCTGAGGGCACAGACGGCGCCGAGGGCCCGTACTGCTGGTTCTGGTGCGGGCGCTGCTGCTGCGGGGCCGGGCCCCTGCCGCCCCGGTCGCGGGCCCAACGCGCGAGCTGGGCCACGCGCTTGACCACGAACTGGGTGTCCAGGATGCCGAGCATCCCGGCGAGCTGGACGGCCACCTCGTGCTGCGCGCCGCTGTTCTTGATGCGGGCCACGACCGGCGCCGCCTCGTCCAGGGCCGCGGCGCGGCCCGCGGGGGTCTCCAGGTCGTAGCGCGCGACGATCTGGCGCAGCGCGAACTCGAAGAGCGGCGTGCGGGGTTCGACGAGGTCGGCGACCGCCGCGTCCCCCTTGGCCAGACGCAGCTCGCAGGGGTCCATGCCCTCGGGCGCGATGGCGATGTACGTCTCGGCGGCGAACTTCTGGTCGTCCTCGAAGGCGCGCAGGGCGGCCTTCTGGCCTGCCGCGTCACCGTCGAAGGTGAAGATCACGCGCGCCGAGCCGTTGTCCATCAGGAGGCGGCGCAGGATCTTGATGTGGTCGCCGCCGAAAGCGGTGCCGCAGGTCGCGATGGCCGTGGTGACACCGGCGAGGTGGCAGGCCATGACGTCGGTGTACCCCTCGACGACGACCGCGCGGGAGGTCTTGGCGATCTCCTTCTTGGCCAGGTCCACCCCGTAGAGCACCTGGCCCTTCTTGTAGATCGGCGTCTCGGGGGTGTTGAGGTACTTCGGGCCGTTGTCGTCGTCGCGCAGCTTGCGCGCGCCGAAGCCGACGACCTCGCCGCTGATGTCGCGGATCGGCCACATCAGACGGCCGCGGAAGCGGTCGATGGGGCCGCGGCGGCCCTCCTGGGAGATGCCGGAGAGGACGAGCTCCTTGTCGGTGAAGCCCTTGCCGCGCAGGAACCGGGTGAGGTGGTCCCAGCCCGCGGGGCTGTAGCCGACGCCGAAGTGTGCGGCGGCGGCCTGGTCGAAGCCGCGCTCGGCCAGGAACTTCCGGCCGATCTCGGCTTCGGGGCCCTCCAGCTGGTCGATGTAGAACTGCGCGGCGATCTTGTGGGCCTCGACGAGCCGGATGCGCTCGCCGCGCTGGCTCGTGGGGTTGTACCCGCCCTCTTCGTACCGCAGGGTGATGCCCGCCTGGGCGGCGAGGCGCTCGACCGTCTCCGAGAAGGTGAGGTGGTCGATCTTCATCACGAAGGCGATCGTGTCGCCGCCTTCCTGGCAGCCGAAGCAGTGGAAGAGACCCTTGCTGGGGCTGACCTGGAAGGACGGTGACTTCTCGTCGTGGAAGGGGCACAGGCCCTTGAGGTTGCCGCCGCCCGCGTTCCGCAGCTGGAGGTAGTCGGAGACCACGGCGTCGATCGGGACCGCGTCCCGAACCGCCTTCACGTCCTCGTCATTGATCCTGCCTGCCACGTGGGAATACTACGGCCCTGCTGTGACACTCCCGCCCGGCCCGTCACCCGAGCAGCGACTCCAGGGGGACGGACGGGTCGGAGAGGGCCTCGGCGGGCGGCCGCGCGCCGACGCGGATCAGCCGCTGGATCGGGTCCGTGACGTCCCACACATTCACGTTCATCCCGGCGAGGACCCGGCCCTCGCTCAGCCAGAAGGCGACGAACTCCCGCTTCCCCGCGTCGCCCCGGACCACGACCTGGTCGTACGTACCCGGCGGCGCCCACCCCGAGTACTCCAGACCCACGTCGTACTGGTCCGAGAAGAAGTAGGGCACGCGGTCGTACGACACGTCCTGGCCGAGCATCGCGCGGGCCGCGGCCGGACCGCCGTTCAGGGCGTTCGCCCAGTGCTCCACGCGCAGCCTGGTGTCGAAGAGCGGGTGCTGGACGGCGGCCACGTCGCCCGCGGCGAAGATGTCCGGGTCCGAGGTCCGCAGCGAGGCGTCGACCACGACACCGCCGCCGTGCGCGCGGTCGGCGATCTCCAGACCCGCCGCCTCGGCGAGCCCGGTGCGCGGGGCCGCGCCGATCGCGGCGAGCACGTCGTGCGCCGGGTGCTCCTCGCCGTCGTCCGTGCGGGCCGCCAGGACCAGGCCGTCCTCCCCCGCGATCTCGGTGAGCGTGGCGCCGAAGTGGAAGCGCACCCCGTGCTCGGCGTGCAGGTCGGTGAACATCTGGCCGATCTCGGGCCCGAGCACCGCGTGCAGCGGGGTGGCCTGCGGCTCGACGACGGTGACCTCCGCGCCGTACGTCCGCGCGGCGGCGGCGACCTCCAGGCCGATCCAGCCGGCCCCGGCGATCACCAGGTGGCCGTTGTCACGGCCGAGACCGGCCAGCACCTGGCGCAGCCGGTCGGCGTGCGCGAGGCGGCGCAGGTGGTGCACGCCGACCAGGCCGGTGCCGGGGACGTCGAGGCGGCGCGGCTCCGCACCCGTGGCGAGCAGGAGCTTGTCGTAGTGGATGACGTCCCGGTCACCGAGGCGGACGGCCTTGGCCTCGCGGTCGATGGAGACGACGGTCTGGCCGAGGTGCAGCTCCACGTCCGACTGCGCGTACCAGGAGGGTTCGTGGACGAAGACGCTGTCGCGCTCCTCCTTGCCCAGGAGATATCCCTTCGACAGGGGCGGGCGCTCGTACGGGTGGTCGCGTTCGTCGCCGATGAGGATCACCCGGCCGGTGAAGCCCTCCGACCGGAGCGTCTCGGCCGCTTTCGCGCCCGCGAGACCTCCTCCGACAATGACGAACGTCTGATCCGCGTCGACCACTTGATGCCTCCTCAAAGCCTTGCCGTCAGGGGAGCGTCCCGCACGGAGCGTGATGCGGGAAGGGGTTGCGACCCGATCCGGCCAGTTTTCGTCACGCCCCGTGGTCGATCGGCTCATTCCGCATATGTCAGGGCCTTATATGTCAGGGCTGTCTCGCCGTGAGCCGCGCGTGCAGGGAACGCGCGGCGGCGTCCGTGAGCGACGCGATCTGGTCGACGACCACGCGCAGGGCCGCGCGGTCGTCGGGCGCCGTGTCGTACAGCGCGCGGAACTGCGGGTCGAGTCCTTCGGGGGCCCTGGCCGTGAGCGCCTCGGCCAGCTCTGCGACGACGATCCGCTGATCGGCACGCAGCCTCTCCTGGGCGGGGCGCTGCATCACATACCGGTCGGCGACGGCCTTGAGGACCGCGCACTCGTGGCGGGCTTCGCGCGGGACGACGAGTTCGGCCGCGTACCTCGTGAGGGGCCCCTTGCCGTACCGCAGGCGGGTGGCGGTCTCGGCGGCGAGGCAGAAGTGGCCGATGAGCTGGCTGGTGGCGTCCTTCAGGCGGCCCTGGGCGATGGCCGAGCCGTCGTACCCATGGGGCCACCACTCCTGGTCCAGGAGGCGGTCGAGGGCCTCGGAGAGCTCTTCGGGGTCGGTGTCCGCCGGTACGTAGCGACCGATGGCGACGGCGAAGATGTCCTGGCGCTCGGGCTCGGCGTGCAGGAGGTTCGGGTCGAGGTGCCCGGCGTGCAGGCCGTCCTCGATGTCGTGCACCGAGTACGCCACGTCGTCCGCCCAGTCCATGACCTGGGCCTCGAAGCAGGTGCGGCGGCCGGGAGCCTCCTTGCGGACCCAGTCGAAGACCGGCCGGTCGTCCTCATAGACGCCGAACTTGGGAGAGTCCGGGTCGGTGGGGTGAGCGCCGCGCGGCCAGGGGTACTTGGTGGCGGCGTCCAGGGCGGCCCGGGTCAGGTTGAGCCCCACGCCGACCAGTTCGTCCGTCTCCTCGCTTCTCACGAAGCGCTTCGGCTCGATACGGGTGAGGAGGCGCAAGGACTGGGCGTTGCCCTCGAAACCGCCGCAGCTCTCGGCGACTTCGTTCAGCGCCTGCTCGCCGTTGTGGCCGAAAGGCGGGTGGCCCATGTCGTGCGAGAGGCAGGCGGTCTCCACCAGGTCCGGGTCGCAGCCGAGGGCGGCGCCGAGCTCGCGGCCGACCTGGGCGCACTCCAGGGAGTGCGTCAGACGGGTACGGGCACTGGCGTCCCACGCCTCGTTGCTGCGCGTGCCGGGGGTGACCACCTGGGTCTTCCCGGCGAGGCGGCGCAGCGCCGCGGAGTGCAGGACACGCGCGCGGTCCCGCTGGAAGGCGGTGCGCCCCGGCCTCTTGTCGGGCTCGGTGGCCCATCGCTCGACGGCGGCCTTGTCATAGGCCGCCTCTTCGTCGTACGCGTTCGGTGCAGTGCCTTCCATGCACCGACAGTAAACGCAAGCAGTGACAAAGAGGGCTTCAGGGCCCTGTGCGGGCGTCAGGCGGAGGTCAGCTGACGGGGCGGCAGGTGGGTGGCGGGGGAGGTCGCGCGGGCCGTGTCGTAGCGGTGCAGGAGGAGGCGGGCCATCGACGGGTGATCGCCGAGGGGGGCCGACGCGATCCAGGGGGCGGCGTCGGCGCACTGCGTGGCGAAGCGGCCGGGTGCCGTGAAGTACGAGGCCACGGCGGTGCGGTGGCGGCCACGGGCGGCGAGGGAACGCACCGCGGCGGCCACGCTGAGCGGGGCGGCCGCGGTCGGTGTGGCGTACGCGGGAACCACCGGTACGCCGAGCCGCTGGGCGAGGAGGTCCGCCGTGCGCCGGGTGTCCGTGGCGGAGTCGGGGTCGCGGGAGCCGGCCGCGGCCAGGACCACGCCGCCGGTGCGGCGCCCCGCCCGGCCGGGCTCGGGCGTCCAGCCCGCCTCGACGAGCCGGTCGTGCAGCGCCTCGACCAGCAGGGGGTGCGGGCCGAGCGGGGCGGCCAGGCGCGTGTCGAGGTGCGGCGCCAGGGCCGCGGCCTCGGGGATGTCGTGCTTGACGTGGTAGCCGCGGCTGAGCAGCAGCGGCACGAGGACCGCGGAGCCGGTGGCATCGGCGAGGGTGTCGCCGAGCAGGGGTTCGTTCAGCTCGATGTGGCCGAGGCGCACGGTGAGGCCGGGCCGCAGCTCGCGGACCCGTGCCAGGAGCGCCGTGACGGTGGCGAGGGCGCGGGGGTCACGGCTGCCGTGGGCGACCACGACGAGGTCGGGTGCCGGGGCGGGGCGGCGCGGGGCGGGGCGGCGCCTGCCGTCGAGCGTGACGAGGGCGAGCTGGTTGCCGAGCTGGGCGGTGATCCGGTTCATGATGTGCGCCGTACTTTCGGGAGGGGTGCTGCCGGACTCGTCACGAAGAGGGTTCGACGGCGTCATGGACCGAGGATGACCGCGTCGCATTTCGGTCGCGTTGCGTGCCGGTGACGGGGCCTTTCGGCCTGGCTCACCGATGGCGGTGGCGCGTTGTCAGTGCGCTGTCCTAGGTGGGTTGTCGGTGGGGTCGCTTACCGTTGGGGCAGTGATCGGATCCGGGGGGATCCGGCTCGGGGCACGGGGGAACGGGGGCACGGGATGAAGCGTCCGGGGTGGCTGCGGGTGCAGTGGAAGCGTCCGGGGTGGCTGCGTCCGGGGTCGCTGCGTCCGGGGTGGCTGCGGGTTCCGCGTACGCGGCGGGGGCAGCGGCGGGCCGTGCAGACCTTCATGGCCCTCTGCGTGGTGGCGCTGCTGCCCGCCACCTGGCTGTTCGTGACGGCGGAGGGGCGCTTGCGCACGACGGCCGACGTGCCGCGCACGCAGGTCGCGGTCGTCTTCGGTGCCGGGCTGTGGAAGGGCGAGCCCTCGCCGTATCTCGCGCACCGCTTGGACGCGGCTGCCGAGTTGTACGAGGCGGGGCGGATAGAGGTCGTCCTCGTCACCGGCGACAACAGCCGCGAGGAGTACGACGAGCCGGACGCCATGCGCGCGTATCTGACCGAGCGCGGGGTGCCGGGGCGGCGGATCGTCAGTGACTACGCGGGCTTCGACACCTGGGACTCCTGCGTGCGCGCCAAGAAGGTGTTCGGCGTGGACCGGGCGGTGCTGATCAGCCAGGGCTTCCACATACGCAGGGCCGTCGCGCTGTGCCGCGCGGCGGGCGTCTCGTCGTACGGCGTCGGGGTCGACGCCAAGCATGACGCGACCTGGTACTACGGCGGGGCGCGGGAGCTGTTCGCGGCGGGCAAGGCGGCGGTGGACGCGACGTTTCGACCGGATCCTCGGTTCCTGGGGCCCCGGGAGCCGGGCGTGGGCCGGGCGCTTGCCATGCCTCGTCTGGCCCCTGGGCCTTGAGCGGGGGCGCGTCTGCCTGCTCCCGCTTGTCCGCCGGGTGCCGGTCGTGGTCCGTCCTCGCGCCGTTCCTCGCGCCCCTGACGGGGCGCGTCTGCCTGCTCCCGCTTGTCCGCCAGGTGCGGGTTGTGGTCCGTCCTCGCGCCGTTCCCCGCGCCCCTGACCGGGCGCCTTTGCCTGCTCCCGCTTGTCCACCGGGTGCCGGTCGTGGGCCGTCCTCGCGCCCCTGACGGGGCGCCTTTGCCTGCTCCCGCTCGGCCGCCGAGTGCCGGTCGTGGGTCGGCCCGTGACCCTGACGGTTGCGGGGGCGCTCACAGTGGGGGGCGGGGGGTTATGAGGTCGGATTACCGTGTGTGTAACGCGAGCGCGTCGGGGGGTGTAACACGTCCGGCGGATGCTGGAGCGTATGCACACCAAGGCGACACCGACCCACTGTCCGTACTGCGCGCTGCAATGCGGGATGGGCCTGGCCACCGGTCCCGGCGGGACGGAGGTCGTGGAGCGGCCCGAGTTCCCCGTGAACGGGGGCGCGCTGTGCGGCAAGGGCCGTACGGCGCCCGCTGTGCTCTCCTCCCGGGTGCGCCTGACCGAGCCACTCATCCGATCCCACGCCACGGGCCGGCTCGAACCGGCCACCTGGGAGGAGGCCGTCGCCCGCGTCGCCGAGGGCCTTTCCCGCACGCGTACGGAACATGGCGCGGACGCGTGCGGAGTGTTCGGCGGCGGGGGTCTGACGAACGAGAAGGCGTACGCGCTGGGGAAGTTCGCACGGGTGGCACTCGGCACGTCGCAGATCGACTACAACGGCCGGTTCTGCATGTCGTCGGCGGCAGCGGCGGGGCAGCGGGCCTTCGGGCTCGACCGCGGCCTGCCCTTCCCGCTGGCGGACATCCCCCGCACCGGCTGCGTGATCCTCGTCGGCTCGAACCTCGCCGAGACGATGCCGCCCGCCCTGCGGTACCTGACGGAGCTGAGGGAGAACGGCGGAAAGCTGATCGTCGTCGACCCGCGCAGGACCCGCACCGCCGAGCAGGCCGACCTGCATCTGGCACCGCGCCCCGGCACCGACCTCGCCCTCGCCCTCGGCCTGCTGCACCTGGTGGTGGCCGAGGGCCGGACGGACGAGGCGTTCATCGCGGAGCGCACCAGCGGCTGGGAGGACGCGCGGGCGGCGGCGATGGCGCACTGGCCGGAGTACGTGGAGCGGATCAGCGGCGTTCCCGTGCCCCGACTCCGGGACGCCATGCGGATGTTCTGCGACGCCGAGGCCGCCATGGTGCTCACCGCCCGCGGACCCGAGCAGCAGTCCAAGGGGACGGACACGGTGGGCGCGTGGATCAACCTCTGCCTGGCGACCGGCAACGCGGGCCGCCCACTCGCCGGGTACGGCTGCCTGACCGGGCAGGGCAACGGCCAGGGCGGACGCGAACACGGTCAGAAGGCCGACCAGTTGCCCGGCTACCGCAAGCTGACGGACCCGGCGGCGCGGGCCCACGTGGCGGGGGTGTGGGGCGTCGACCCGGATTCACTCCCGGGGCCCGGCCGGTCCGCGTACGAACTGCTCGACGCGCTCGGCGGGGACATCAGGGCACTGCTCCTGATGGGTTCCAACCCGGTCGTCTCGGCGCCGCGCGCCGCGCATGTGGAGGAGCGGCTGCGGTCGCTCGACTTCCTGGCGGTGGCCGACGTGGTGCTCTCCGAGACGGCCCGCCTCGCCGATGTCGTCCTGCCGGTGACGCAGTGGGCCGAGGAGACGGGCACGGTGACGAACCTGGAGGGGCGGGTACTGCTGCGCCGCAAGGCCGTGAGCGCTCCCGACGGCGTACGGAGCGACCTGGACGTGCTGCACGGTCTCGCCGCCCACCTGGGCCACGAGAAGGGCTTCCCGACGGACCCGGAGGAGGTCTTCGACGAGCTGCGCCGGGCGAGCGCGGGCGGAGCGGCGGACTACTCGGGGATCTCGTACGCACGCCTGAAGGAAGGAAACGGGGAGGGGGTGTTCTGGCCCTGCCCCGCGAGCGAAGGCCCCGAGCACGGGTCGGCGCAGGAGGCGTCCGGGGACGGGGACGGGGCCGCGGCGGCGGTCGCGGCCGCGGCTGCGGCCTCGCCCGGGGCTGATGTCGAACACCCGGGCACCCCGCGCCTGTTCCTCGACCGCTTCGCCACCGAGGACGGGCGGGCACGGTTCGTGCCGGTGGTCCATCGCGCCGCCGCCGAGGAGCCGGACGCGGAGTATCCCGTGCTCCTGACCACCGGGCGGGTCCTCGCGCAGTATCAGTCGGGGGCCCAGACGCGCCGTGTCGACGAGCTCAACTCCGCCGCTCCCGGGCCCTTCGTGGAGCTGCATCCGCGGCTCGCCGCCCGCCTCGAGGTCGGGGAGGGTGAGCCGGTGACCGTCGTCTCGCGGCGGGGGCGGGCCGTCGCCCCGGCGCGGATCACCACCGCGATCCGCTCGGACACGGTCTTCATGCCGTTCCACTGGCCGGGCGAGGGCCGGGCCAACTCCCTGACCAATCCGGCGCTCGACCCGGTCTCGCGGATGCCGGAGTTCAAGGTGTGCGCGGTGCGGCTCGAACGGGCCGACGGCCGGGCCGGCGCTCGGACGTGACCGCGGGCCGGGGGAACCCCCCGGCCCGCGGTCAATGGGCGAGAGCGAAGGTCAGCAGGTGCGTCCCACGTAGTGCGCGCCCTGGATCTTGCTCGCCGAACCCAGCCAGAGCTTGCCCGGGCCCACGCAGCGCTCGTAGTCGGGGGCCATGGCCACCTCCACCTTGATGACGACGTTCGAGCCGTCGCCCGTGCAGTGGTTGTAGAACGCGTCGCTGCCCGTCTCGTAGAAGCCGCAGGGGTTCATGACGGCGGACGAGGCGGGAGCGGACGGGGCGTGAGCGGACGCGGCGGCCGCCACGGGGAGGCCGAGGGTGAGGGCTACGGCGCCGACGAGGGCCGGCAGCGAACGGCGAAGGCTCATGGGGCAACTCCTGCTGAGGACGTGGTGCTCACGCACCGACTCGCGCACCGACTGGTGCACACGGAGAGTGCCACAGCGGCAACTCTTGGTGATCATGCGCTGCGCGTGGGTCGCTCGCACGGGTGATTCAGTCCACCAGATCGAGTGCGCAGGCGTTTGAGCTGCGCAAAGCGCGTCGCAAAGCACGTCGCTAGGCACGTCGCTATGTGCATCGCTATGCGCGTCGCCAAGTGCGTCGCAGCGCGGGCCTGCGGGTGAGGCGTGACCGCGTGGCCCGCGCCTCACCGGCCGGTCCGGCGGGACATCCAGTCCCCTCCCCCGATCACCGCCCCCGAGGCACGCAGCCTCGTCGCCACCCACGGCGCCGCCACGTACACCCACGCGCTCGCCGGGGCCCCGCCCAGGAGGACCACCTCGCGCCGCACGCGCTCGTACAGGTTGCGGGGGTTGCCCGGCGCGTACTCCTCCAGCGCGTCGAGGTCGGCGAGGAGCCGGTCGTACGCGGAAGGGGCGGCCGTGATCAACTCGCCGTGCACGGGGCCGCCTTCGGCGCTCTCCACCAGGTACGGATAGCCGGGCCCTTCGTAGAGAACCGCCCCCGGGAGCCAGGCCGGCCACTCCGCCTCGATGCTGCCGCGCAGATGGACGTCGTGGTTCCGCTCCCCCGGCCGCAGCGTCCCGTACACGAAGAACGGCAGCCGGCCCCCCTCCTTCGTCATCCGGCGCTCTCCCGCTCCACCCACTCCAGGTAGTCCGCGCTCCCCCGCACGACCGGCGTCGCGATGATCTCGGGGGTGTCGTAATCGTGGGCCTCGGTCAGCCAGGACTCCAGGGCCTCGTACCGCGCGGCGGCCGTCTTGAACAGGATCTGCCACTCGCGGGCGGTCTCGACGGCGCCCTCCCACCGGTAGACGGAGGTGACGGGCCCGACGATCTGCGCACACGCGGCGACCCGAGCGGCCACCGCACCGCTCGCGAGGTCTTCCGCCTTCTGCGCGGTGTCGGTCGTGGTCAACACGGTGAGCACCGTTGCCCGCCCGGGCCCGGAGCCGGTTTCGTACGTCGAGGTCATACGCCGATTCTGCCCGGAGCGGCAGCGTGCGAGCCCGGGGGGACGTCGGGCTGGGCAGGGGCGGCGGCGGCCGGGGCCGGGGGCCAGTGGCCAGGTCGAAGGTCCTGAATGGCGCGTTTTCATCCCACATACCGCTGTCTGTTACACAACCTCCCGTTATCCGTGACGCGCGCTTCCTACCGTCGGTGGAGCCATGAACCTTTCCTGTCCCCACCGCCGCCTCCTGCGCCGTGCCGCCGTCCTCACCGCCACGGCGGCCGTCGTGCTGGCCGGATGCGGCAGCGTGGACGGGCTCGATGCCGGTGAGCCCGCGCCGTCCGTGTCCGTGCAGCCGCGCCCCCGGCCCCTCTGGCCTGCATGGTCGAGCGCGTCCCCCGAGGCGCCCGGAGCCGACACCGCCACCCACCAGCCGCCGCCGGAAGCCCTGGAAGGGCTGCCGAAGCCGGGCAAGGGCGGGCTCCGCACGGAGGACTTCCGCGAGGTCCTGCGGGCCGATCCGCGGATGAAGCCGCTCGCCGACCGGGGCGAGATCGACCGCCCCGGGCAAGCAGGACTGCGGCCGCCGCTCCTGACGGACCTGACCGGCGACGGGCGCCCCGAGCTGCTCGTGGCCGCCGACACGGAAAGCGGCCGCAGCGTCCTCTCCGTCTACGCGGAACGCGAAGGACGCGTCTATCCGGTCCTGTTCACCTCCGGGAAGCGCGTGAGCATCGAGACGCTCGGCAAGGACCTGCTGGTGCGCAGCTCGTGCGCGGACGGCGGCCAGCAGGCCGTGCGGTTCCACTGGGACGGCGTACGGATGTCGACGGTGAGCGACACCAAGAACTACAAGGAGGACGCCGGTTCCGACGGCTCCCCGTCACCGACGCCCACTCCGCAGCCCTCGCGCGGCACGGGCGGGCCACGGTGAGAGGCATCGGCCGACGCGTCCGCGCCGCCCTCAACGCCCTCGGTCTGCGCTGGAAGATCGCCGCACTGCTCGCGCTCGGCTGCGCGGTCGTCGCCGTCGCCATCGGGGTCCTCGTCCACCAGGCACGGCTCGAACAGGTCTCCGAGAGCGCCAGGTCGGGGGCGACCGCGCAGCTGGTGCGGGTACGTCAGCTGTACGAGCTGACGGGGCAGGTCGACACCGCAGGAGACGCCCGAGACGCCCGTACGGACGCCGCCCTGGACGCACCCGATCTGCCGGCGTCCCTGCGGACCGCCGCTCTGGACGGGCGCCGGACCACGTACCTCGACATGAGCGCCGAGCACCCCGTCGTGTGGGCGGCGCGCCCGGTCGGCGACCGGGTGCTCTCGGTCCGTGAGCCGCTGGCCGAACAGGCCGCGGAGATGGCGGAGTTCGACCGGCAACTGCTGGCTTCGGGAGCCGTCGTCGTCATCCTGGCGGCACTGGGCGGCGCCGCGCTCGCCAGCCGCCTCAGCCGCGAGCTGCGGACCGCCGCGGCCACCGCGCGCCGCATCAGCCAGGGCGATCTGGACGCCCGTATCGACCATCCGCGCGTGCCGGGCAGCCGGCCCGGCAAGGACGAGGTGGCCGAACTGGCCGCCGCCGTCGACACGATGGCGGCGTCCCTGCAGCGGCGCCTCGAGGCCGAGCAGCGCTTCACCGCTGACGTCGCCCATGAGCTGCGCACCCCGCTGACCGGTCTGCACACCGCGGCCGAACTGCTGCCGCAGAGCCGCCCCACGGAGCTGGTGCGCGACCGGGTGCTCGCCCTGCGCACCCTCACCGAGGACCTGCTCGAAGTGGCGCGCCTCGACGCGGAGATGGAACACCCCGACCTGGGCACGCATCCATTGCGCGCGCTCACGGAGGGGATCGTGCGGCGGTCGGGGTGCACGGTGCACTTCACGACGCCAAACGGCCCGGACGACGCGAACCCGCACTGGAACCCGCACTGGAACCCGCACTCGAACCCGCACTTGGACCCGCACGCGGCCACGGGCTCGGCATCGGGACTGGGCTCAGGCGCAGGCTCCGGTTCCGGCTCGAAATCGGGACCGGGCTCAGGCGCAGACTCGGGATCGGGATCAAGCTCGGGCTCAAGCTTGGGAGCGGGCTCTGGACCAGGCTCCGGCTCGGGATCCGGCGCGGGATCCGGCTCAGGACCGGGGCCGGGACCGGGACCGGAATCGGGACCGGAATCGGGACCGGGCTCGGGTTCAGGATTGGCCCCGGGCGCAGGCCCAGGCCCAGGCTCGGACTCAGGGTCAGGATCGAGCGACACGCTCGTCCGCACCGATGCGCGGCGGCTGGAGCGGATCATTGCCAATCTCGTTGCCAACGCCCGCAGGCACGGGGCCGGCCCCGTCGACGTGCGGGTGGCCGGGGCCGTGGTCACGGTCAGTGATCACGGGCCCGGCTTCCCCGATCATCTCCTCAAGGACGGCCCTCGGCGCTTCCAGACCGGCGCCAGCGAACGCGGCCAGGGCACGGGCCTCGGCCTGACCATCGCCTTCGGCCAGGCCCAGGCGATCGGCGCGCGGCTGGAGCTGCGCAACGCGCCGGGCGGCGGCGCGGTGGCGACGGTGCGCCTGCCGGAGGCGTGAAGCTTGCCCTCCCTCAATTCCCGTAGGGACGGGCCTCCTTGGCGCTGCGAAGGGCCCACGCCCACCAGTGGAGCTGGTCGAGCATCGACTTGGCGGCGGCATTCGCGGCCGTCGGGTCCTTGTGGGTGCCGTCGTCGGCGAAGAGGCCGCCCGCGTTGTGGAAGGAGACGGTGTCGCGAATCGTCATGGTGTGCAGCTCGGCGAAGACCGGGCGCAGGTGCTCGACCGCGCGCAGGCCGCCGGAGAGCCCTCCGTAGGAGACGAAGGCGAGGGGCTTGGCCTGCCACTCGGCGTTGTGCCAGTCGATGAGGCTCTTGAGGGAGGCGGGGTAGGAGTGGTTGTACTCGGGGGTGAGGACGACGAAGGCATCGGCGGCGGCCAGCTTCGGCGTGACCTTGCCGAGCTCGGCAAGGGTCTCGGGCGACGGGTTGAAGGACAGCGCGGTCGGCAGGTGGGAATCGGCCAGGTCGATGACATCCACCTCGAAGTCCGCCCGCTCCCCGATCCGCGCGAGCAGCCAATCGGCGACGATCGGCCCGAAGCGGCCCTCGCGATTGCTCCCGATGATGACGGCGACGCGCAGGGGCGCGGCGGACGCGGTGGAGAACGCGGTGGTGGAAGACGTGGCAGTGGAGGAACTGGCAGTGGACGCGGAATCAGCGGCATTCGTGTTCTGGGTCATGAGAAGACCCTCGTTGCTCAACCTAGGTTGAGGTCAAGCGGGACGTGCGGGGAGTTTCACGGAGGCGTCGTACGGTGACGGCCATGACGACAACTCCTCCGCCCCTGCAACGCATTGAGATCGACGGGCGGGACGTGACCGCGGACCGGCTGTTGTGGGCCGCGCTCGGCGGCGTGGGGCACTTCACCGCGATGCAGGTCAGGGGCGGCGGTGCGACGCGTGGGCTCCGGCTGCACCTGGAGCGGCTCGACGCGGCCACCCGTGAGCTGTTCGACCGGGAGCTGGACGGCGAGTACGTGCGCGGGCTCATCCGGCACGTGCTCCGCGACGACATCACCGATGCCTCCGTACGCGTCCACGTCCACGCACCCGATGGCGAGCCGTCCGTGACGGTCACCGTCCGGGCGCCGGGCGAGATGCCCGAGAGCCCGCAGGCCCTGCGGTCCGTCCCCTATCAGCGGCCCTTCCCGCACATCAAGCACATCGGCGGCTTCGGGCAGGCCCGCCACGGAGAGCTCGCCCGGCGCGCGGGCTTCGACGACGCGCTGCTCACCGCCCCCGACGGAACGATCAGCGAAGGCGCCGTCACGAACATCGGCTTCCACGACGGCACCGAGGTCGTCTGGCCCGACGCGCCCTGCCTGACCGGCATCACCATGCAGCTGCTCGAAGCTCGCCTCTCGGCCGCCGGCATCCCCACGCGCCGGGCCCCTGTCACGCTCGCCGACCTCTCCTCGTACACGGCCGCGTTCGTCACCAACGCGCGCGGCATCGCGCCGGTGCGGCGGATCGACGACACCGGCTTCGCGGTCGACGAGAAGCTGATGGGGACACTGGCGGAGCTCTACGCCGACGTTCCCCGGGACGCCGTCTGAGGCGGGGTCAGGTCGGACCACGGGCCTCGGGGAAGGCACGAGGGGCAGGAAGGGCAGGAAGGGCACGAGGGGAAAGTGAAAGGAGGGGGCGCGGGGAGGCGTCCGGTCAGCTCAAGGGTCACCCATTCACAGGCGCCTTGCCCCCTCTTCGGACACTGCTCGGCGACACGCCGAGTGACCTGCTGGAATGTTCCCGCCGAAGCGTCAGAAGCCGCTCCCCCACAGAGTTTCTGACAGCTCTTCAGGAGGCGTACGCAGCCGAGTGCCACTTACCTCGGTAGCGCGGGGTTCGACCGACGCAGCGGCACTTGGAGGTGCCGCGGGCCGTGCCCTCTGATGGCCCCTCGGAGGAGCAAGCACGATGCGCAAAGCCCGCCTGCTGACCACTGCCGCGCTCGCCGTCGCGTCGGCGGCCCTGATGGCGCCCCCCGCCGCGGCCGCCGTACGCGACGCGGGCGGCGGCCTCGAGGTCCGCCCGTCCACCGTCATGCCGGGCTCCACGGTCACCGTGGACACCACCGCCTGCGGCAGCGAGGGAACCGCGACGGGCGACGCGAGCGCGGTCGGCGCCGGCACCTTCACGCTCGCCCCGGACACGCAGAAGGAGAAAGCGACCGGCACGTTCGAGGTGCCCCCGTCGGCCCAGCCCGGCACCTACGAGATCGCCGCGCAGTGCTCCGGCTCCGGCGCGGACGGCAAGCAGGTGGCGGGCGACCTGATCGTGACGATCACCTCCACCGCCGCCGCCCGCGAGGAGCAGCAGGTGACCCCGAAGGGCCATGTGAAGACGGGGGTCGGCGGTGCTCTCGGCCCCGACCCCGTGCAGACCGCGGCGGGAGTGGCGGCGCTTGCCGTCGCCGCCGCGGGCGGTACCTGGCTCCTGCATCGCCGGGCGAGAGGCGACAGGATCTGACGGACACCCTCCGCTGTCCACCGGTACCGCCAGCCCCCTCCCTCTCCGGATCCGCCTGTCCCTCGTGGGCCCGGAGAGGGGTGTGGGGACCGGCCTCCCCGAACCCTGAGGGGGACGAGTCGATTGACGCGCAGGAAGAGTCCGGGCAGGAAGAGTCCGGGGAGGAAGAACCCCGGCAGGAAGAATCCGGGCGGGAAGAATCCCGGCAGGAAAGCCGTCAACTCCGCCATAGGCGCGGTCACCGTCGTCGCCCTGTGCTCCGGCGCGTGGCTGCTGCACAACGGCACGGAGTCCCACCCCCCGCCGCAGCCGTCCGCCGAGCAGGCCGCGTCGGCCCACCCCCGGTCCGGCGACGCCCCGGCCGCCGCGGCGCTGCCCCCGTCCCCGCCCGACCGGATCCGGATCCCCTCGATCCGGATCGACGCGCCTCTCATGGGGCTCGGCCTGACGCCGCAGGGCAGCCTTGACGTACCGCCGCCGAAGAAGACGAATCTCGCGGGCTGGTACGAGTCGGGGACCACGCCCGGCGAGACCGGCACCGCCGTCGTGGCGGGGCACGTCGACAACGCGGACGGCCCGTCCGTCTTCTACGACCTGGGCGGTCTGACCCGGGGCCGCACCATCGAGATCGAGCGCAGGGACGGCAGCGTCGCGGTGTTCACCGTCGACGCGAACGAGGTCTACGACGCCAAGAAGTTCCCGGACGCCAAGGTGTACGGCGCGGCGGACCGGCCGGAGCTGCGGGTGATCACGTGCGGCGGCGGCTACTCGAAGACGACGGGGTATCAGGGCAACGTCGTGGTGTTCGCGCACCTGACGGGTGTGCGCTGACCCCCGCTCAGGGGCGGAGGGCCGAACCCCGCCACGCGCACCGCCACGCGCACCGCTACGCGACCCACTGCTCGTACGCCATCTTCGCCACGAGCCCGAACACGGTGGTGAGCAGCACGATCCGGACGAAGCCGCTGCCCTTCTTCAGCGCGGTGTGCGCCCCGAACATGCCGCCCGCGAGGTTGAAGACGGCCATCAGCGCGGCCAGTTGCCACAGGACCGCGCCCTGCCAGGCGAACATCGCGAGGGCGCCCGCGTTGGTGCAGCAGTTGACGATCTTGGCGGTGGCGGAGGCGGACACCAGGTCGAGGTGGAGCACGGCGGTCAGCGCGAGCACCAGGAAGGTGCCGGTGCCGGGCCCGATGAGACCGTCGTAGAACCCGATGCCGAGGCCCGCGAGGCCGATGGCGGCGAGGATGCGCTTCGGTGACGCGGGGCGGGCGGAGGGCGCGGTGCCGAAGGCGGGCCTGAAGATGACGAAGGCCCCGACGCCGACCAGCACCACCATGATCACGGGCTTGAGCACCTCGGTGCTCATGCCCGCGGCGAAGAAGGCGCCGCCCATGGACCCGGCGAGCGCGGCCAGGCCGATCCGTACGGCGGTGCGCACGTCGACCGGCGTCTTCCTGACGTAGGTCACCGCGGCGCCGGTCGTCCCGACGATGGCCACGGCCTTGTTCGTCCCGAGGGCGTGCGCGGCCGGGGTCCCGGCCGGGAGGCCGAGGAGCAGGGCCGGCAGCAGGAGGAGCCCGCCGCCGCCCACCACCGCGTCGATCCAGCCGGCCGCGAGTGCGGCGATGCAGAGGACGACGACGGTGGTCAGAGATATGTCGGGCATGATCGCGACCCTATGGAGGGGGTGATCACGCCGTCCACGAATAGAGGAGGAGTTGAGGGACTTCAGAGGTTCCGTTCTCAGAGGTTCCGTTCTCAGAGGTTTCGTTCTCCCTCGTCACGGCGCCGCCTGAGGTGCCGGAACCCCCGCCGGTACGCGATCGGGAGCCGGCGGTGCCGCCGGGTCGACCGTGAGGGCGAGGACGGTGGCGACCAGCGCGCTTGCTCCGGCGAGGCCCGTCGCCAGCTTGCGGCGGGCCTGCAGGGTGGGGCCCAGGGCCGGGCCCACGGGTTTGCGGTGACGTCCCACGTCAGCCCCTCTCCAGGGTTCGCGTACTCATCATTCTCAGAAGGTGAAGCACTCGGCGTGTATGCGCTCCTGGGGCACCCCGGCCCGTACGAGCGACACGGTGGCCGACGCGGTCATCCCGGGCGGCCCGCACAGATATACGTCGTGCTCGGCGAGGTCGGGGATCAGATTGCGCAGGGCCTGCGGTGCGAGCGGATCGAAGGAGGCGTCGGAGCGCCCGAGCAGATAGTGCAGCCCCGCTCCCCTGCTCCGGGCGATCGCCTCCAGCTCCTCCCGCAGCACGAGCTGCTCCGCGCTGCCCGCCCGGTAGAGGAGCGTGAGGTCCCCGGGCCCGCCGGGCAGCGTCTCGAACAGCGCCCGCATCGGGGTGATCCCCACCCCGCCCGCGAGCAGCAGCACCTTGCGCCGCGTACGCCGGTGGGCGGTCAGCGCGCCGAAGGGCCCGGTGGCAAGGACCCGCGTCCCCGGCTTCAGGCGCCGCATCCGCCGCGTGTGGTCGCCGATGGCCTTCACGGTGATCCGGAGGGTGTCGTCGCGCACCGGCGCGGACAGCGAGAACGGCAGCGCGGTGCGCCAGAGCCTGCGGCACAGGAAGCGCCAGCGGAAGAACTGTCCGGGTTCGGCGCGCAGTTCGTCGAGCCCGATGCCTTGCATCACGACCGACACGACGCCGGGTCCTTCGTCGCGTACGTCGATGACGCGCAGGCTGTGCCTCAGCGCCTGCCGCACGGGCACGACGACGCGGTACCAGACGAGCAGCACGGCCACCGTGGCGTGCAGCATCGACCACAGCCACACCGTCAGGATGCTGCCCGCCACGTCGGGCCCCGCGAGCTGGTGCACGAAGCCGAGCGCCACGCCGAGGTAGGTCAGCAAGTGCACGGCCCGCCAGGTCTCGTGCGGGACGCGGCGCCGCATCGCACGCGCCGAGGTGACACCGACGGCCACGAGCAGGCACGTGCCGGCGGCGGCGAGGGCGAGGCCCGGGTAGCCGAGCAGGTCGAGACCGGCACTGAGGAGGTCGGTGCCTGCGTGGGCGGCGTATCCGCACAGGGCGAGCAGGGCGTGGCCCAGGCACAGGGTGAGGACGTAGCGGCCGCCCTGGGCGTGCAGCCGGGCGAGCCGGTCGGCACCGACCCCGTGCTCGACCGCGGGCACGCGGGCCATCAGGAAGAGCATGACGAGGACGCCGTACCCGGCGAGCAGGCCGGTGAGGTGGGCACCGGTCGCGAAGAGCACGTCGAGCCGGGCCGAGGGTTCGACCTGGACGGCCCAGAGCGCGGTGACGGCGAGCGCCAGGCCGAGGATTCCGTTGCGCAGGGTGGTGGGGGTGACGCGGATCGGCGGGACGGGGGTGGCGGCGGCCCGGGGCCGCGGCGGCATCTGTGGCATCGGCGGAACCTGCGGCCCGTCCGTCTGCCGCAGGTACGCGGACAGCGCGGGGTACGCGTCAAGCCGGGAATCGGTCACGTCGGTGGTCACGGCCGCAGACTAGGCGCGGGACGCGGGTAAAAATGGCTGGTCAGGCGAATACTGCTGATCCTTAAGGCGGGCTTGAGGACTGCCTCAACAGGCGTTAAGCCCAGCCACCCAACCGACAAGGCAAGCGCGCCCAGAACAAAACGCGGGGCAATCGGGCGGGCGGGCGGGAAGGGCCCGTTCGTCCAGAACAAAACGCGGGGCAATCGGGCGGGTGGGCGGGAGGGGCTTGTTCGTCCAGGACAAGACGCGGGGCAAACGGGCGGGCGGGAGGGAGGGGCCCATTCGGCCAGAGCAAGACGCGGGGCAAACGGCCGACCGGCCGGCCGGGAAGGCCCAGCTAGGCCAACGAAGGCCCAGGGGCCAGCCCCCTCACAGCCCACCCCACCCCCCGCTGAGGGCAGCGTTCCCCCCGGGAAACAGTCAGGATGCGGACGGGTAACACCGCCCCCGCACTCTGCCGTACATGACCTCTTCGACCCCGGGCCCCCAGAGCCCGCACTCACGCGTGGTGGTGATCGGCGGCGGCCTCGCCGGTGTCCGCCTCGCCCAGCGGCTCGGGGGCTCCGGAAACGTCACCCTCATCGGGGAGGAGCCGCACGCACCGTACAACCGCGTGCTCCTCGCCGACGTCCTCTCCGGGCGCCTCGGCCCCGAGGTCATCGGCCTCCCGCCCGTCCCCGGCGAGTTCCTCCGCACCCGCGCCGTCCGCGTGGACCGCGCGGACCGCCTCGTCCACTGCGCGGACGGCAGCGTCGTCCCGTACGGCACTCTCATACTCGCGACCGGCTCGAACCCCGTACTCCCACCCCTCCGCGGTCTCTTCGAACCCGGCGCCACCGAACTGCCCCGGGGCGTGCACGCCTTCCGGACGATGGACGACTGCCTGGCCCTGTCGGAGGCCGTACGGCCAGGAACGGGCACCCGCGTCGTAGTCATCGGCGGCGGCCTCCTCGGCGTATCGGCGGCCCGCGCGCTGGCCGTGCGCGGCGCGCAGGTCGTCCTCACCCAGCAGGGTGACCGGCTCATGGAGCGGCAGCTCGACCCGGCCGCGAGCGCACTGGTCCACCGGCACCTCACCGAGCTCGGGGTCGAGGTGCACACCGAGTGCCGGGTGCGCGGCGTGCGGCAGTCCGACGGCGCGGTCCGGTCCGTGGAGCTCGCCGACGGCTACGTACTCGGCACCGACCTCACCGTCCTCGCCTGCGGCGTCCGCCCCCGCACGGGGCTCGCGCAGGCCGCGGGCCTGGACGTACGCCGTGGCATCGTCGTCGACGACGAGCTGCGCACCTCCGACCCGCACATCCGCGCCATCGGCGACTGCGCCGAGCACTCCGGCGAGGCCCGCTGCCTGGCGGCGCCCGCGCTGGAACAGGCCGACGCCCTGGCGGACACCTTGCTCTCCCCGGGGGACGCCCGCCCCTACTCCGGCACCCGCGCCCTCACCCGCCTCACCCTGCACAACGGACGTCCCGGCTCCGCTCCTCTGGACCTGGCGGCCTTCGGCGACCCCGAGCACCGGCCCGACGACGACGTCGTCCAGCTCGCGGACGCCACCCGTGGCACGTACCGCAAGGTCGTCGTGCGCGGTGACCGGCTCGTCGGCGGCGTACTGCTCGGCGAACTGACCGCCGTCGGCGCGCTCGCCCGCGCCTGGGAGGCCGACGACCCGCTGCCCGCCGACGGCAGCCCCCTGCTCCACCTGCTCACCCACGACGGAGGCCTCTGATGCCCACGGACACCCCCCGCCACAGCGCGCACGACAACACCATCGTGCTGGTCGGGCACGGCATGGTCGGCCAGCGTTTCCTGGAGGCCATCGCCGCGCGCGGCCTCACCGACACGCACCGCGTGGTCGTCCTGTGCGAGGAGCCACGGCCCGCATACGACCGCGTCCAGCTCACCTCGTACTTCGCGGGCCGTACGCCCGACGAACTCTCCCTCACTGACCCGGAGTTCATCGAGAAGCACGGCATCGAGCTGTACGTCGGCGACCCCGCCGAGTCCGTCGACCGTGACGCGAGGACCGTCACCGCGCGCTCCGGGCAGACCTTCGCCTACGACACGCTCGTCCTCGCGACCGGCTCCTTCCCCTTCGTGCCGCCGGTGCCCGGCAAGGACACCACCGGGTGTTTCGTCTACCGCACGATCGAGGACCTGCTCGCCATCGAGGAGTACGCGAAGACGTACGCCACGACCGGCGCCGTCGTCGGCGGCGGGCTCCTCGGCCTGGAGGCGGCGGGCGCGCTGCGCGGGCTCGGACTCGACACGCACGTGGTCGAGTTCGCGCCGCGGCTGATGCCGGTACAGGTCGACGAGGGCGGTGGCGCCGCGCTCCTGCGCACCATCACCGGCATGGGCCTGACCGTGCACACGGGCGTCGGCACGCAGGAGATCGTCGGCACGGAGGGCGCCGTCAGCGGGATGAAGCTGTCGGACGGGAGTGAACTCGCCACCGATCTCGTCGTGTTCTCCGCCGGTGTCCGGCCGCGCGACCAACTCGCCCGCGAGAGCGGCCTGTCGGTGGGCGAGCGCGGCGGCATCACCGTCGACGAGCAGTGCCGCACCAGTGACCCGGCCGTGTACGCGATCGGCGAGTGCGCCCTGGCGTCGGACGGCCGGGTCTACGGCTTGGTCGCGCCCGGTTACGAGATGGCCGAGACCGTCGCCGCCGCGATCGCCGCGGAGGAGTCGAGCTTCACCGGCGCCGATCTCTCCACCAAGCTGAAGCTCCTCGGCGTGGACGTCGCCTCCTTCGGCGACGCGCACGGCGCGACCCCGGACTGCCTCGACGTCGTCTACTCCGACTCGCGCTCGGGAACGTACAAGAAGCTGGTCATCGGCGCGGGCGGCGAGCTCCTCGGCGGTGTCCTGGTCGGTGACGCGGAGGCGTATGGCGTGCTGCGGCCGATGACCGGCAGCGTGCCGCCGGTCTCGCCGGAGCAGCTGGTGCTTCCCGCGGGCGCGGGCGGCCCGGTGTCGATCGGCCCGTCCTCGCTGCCCGACTCGGCGGTCATCTGCTCCTGCCACAACGTCACCAAGGGCTCCATCCGCGGCGCCGTCACCGAGCACAGCTGCACCACCGTGCCCGAGGTGAAGAAGTGCACCAAGGCCGGTACGGGCTGCGGCAGTTGTGTGAAGGTGCTCGGCCAGCTGGTCAACGACGAGCTGGAGGCGTCGGGTGTCGAGGTCGACAAGGGCCTGTGCGGCTGCTTCGCCCAGACGCGCCAGGAGCTGTACGAGATCGTCCACACCCTGGGGATCACCTCCTACCGGCGGCTCCTGGACTCCCACGGCCGCGAGTCCGCCCGTGGCACGGAGGGCTGCGAGACCTGCAAGCCGACGGTCGGCTCGATCATCGCCTCGCTGGCCCCGACGATCGGCGCCGACGGCTACGTCCTCGAAGGCGAGCAGGCCTCCCTCCAGGACACGAACGACCATTTCCTCGCCAACCTCCAGAAGAACGGCTCCTATTCGGTCGTGCCGCGCATCCCCGGCGGTGAGATCACCCCGGAGAAGCTGATCGTGATCGGCGAGGTGGCCAAGGACTTCGGTCTCTACACGAAGATCACCGGCGGCCAGCGCATCGACATGTTCGGCGCGCGCGTCGAGCAACTGCCGCTCATCTGGACGCGGTTGGTGGACGCCGGGTTCGAGTCGGGGCACGCGTACGGCAAGTCGCTGCGGACGGTGAAGTCCTGCGTCGGGCAGACCTGGTGCCGTTACGGCGTGCAGGACTCGGTCCGGATGGCGATCGACCTGGAGCTGCGCTACCGCGGCCTGCGCTCCCCGCACAAGCTGAAGTCGGCCGTCTCGGGATGCGCCCGTGAGTGCGCGGAGGCCCAGTCCAAGGACTTCGGGGTGATCGCCACGTCGAGCGGCTGGAACCTGTACGTGGGCGGCAACGGCGGCGCGACCCCGCGCCACGCTGACCTGCTCGCGCAGGACCTGTCCGACGCCGAACTGGTGCGCCTCATCGACCGGTTCCTGATGTTCTACATCCGTACGGCGGACCGCCTCGAGCGCACGTCGACCTGGCTGGAGCGGATCGAGGGCGGCCTCGACCACGTACGGGACGTGGTCGTCCATGACTCGCTCGGCCTCTGCGACGAGCTGGAGGCCCTGATGGCCGACCATGTCGCGCACTACCGCGACGAGTGGTCCGAGACCATCAACGACCCCGAGCGGCTCGCGCGGTTCGTGTCCTTCGTGAACGCGCCGGACGTCCCGGACCCGACCGTGAGCTTCGTCCCCGAACGGGACCAGATCAAGCCGGACCTGCCGCTGCTCTCCATCGGCTCCCGCCCCCGCGACCTGGAAGGTGCTGCATCCTGATGAGCATTCAACTCCGCCTGGACGACGACTGGTTCGAGGTCTGCGACCGTGCGCACCTCCAGCCGGGCCGTGGCATCGCCGCGCTGCTCCCCGACGGCCGTCAGGCCGCGCTCTTCATCGACCGCGCGGGCCGCGCGTACGCGATCGACAACCGCGACCCGTTCACGGGCGCCGCGGTGCTCTCGCGCGGCCTGCTCGGCGCGGCGGCGGGCCGGCCGTTCGTGGCCTCGCCGCTCCTGAAGCAGCGGTTCGACCTGGAGACGGGGCGGTGCCTGGACGATGACTCGGTGACGGTGGAGACGCACCGGGTCCGGCTGGCATAGGAAGATTACTTGACCGATCGTTCCAGCCAGCTCTAGTCTTTCCTCGTGGCCAGGACCAAGGAATTCGATCCGGACGCCGCGCTCCAGTCGGCCCTAGAGCTGTTCTGGCGGCGCGGCTACGAGGCGACATCGATGGCCGACCTCGTGGAAGAACTGGGCATCGGCCGCGCCAGCCTCTACGCGACCTTCGGCAACAAGCACGACCTGTACCTGAAGGCCCTCGAGCGGTACGCCGAGTCCCAGAACCCGCGGCTGCTCGCGGAGCTCTCACAGCCGGGCCCCGCACTGCCCGCCGTCCGCTCGGTGGTCCGCCGCTTCGGGCGCGAGGCCGCCTCCGAGGCGGCGCGCCTGAACGGCTGTTTCATCACGAACACGGCGGCCGAGCTCGGCCCGCACGACGCGGCGGCGACCCGCTGCGTCGAGCGCAGCTGGGAGTACATGGAGACGCTGCTGCACTCCGCGCTCGTCCGCGCCCAGGCGCAGGGCGAACTGCCCGAGGACCGCGATCCGCTCGCCATCGCGCGCATGCTGCTGACCCTGATGCAGGGGCTGCGCGTGGTCGGCAAGGCGTCGAAGGACCCGGCGCGGGTGCGGGACGCGACGGAGCAGGCGCTGACCCTGCTCGACTGAGCCCCCCTCCTTTCCCCGCTCCTTCTTCCCCCGCCCCTTCTTCCCCCGCCACCTTCTTCCCTTGATCCTCCTGGCTTCTTTTTTCATGACCTGATACTGAACCGATCGTTCAAGAAAAGAGTTCCTCATGACCGCAGCACCGCGCACCCGCTTCGCCGGCCGCACCGCCCTCGTCACCGGCGGCGGCTCCGGCCTCGGCCGTGCCATGGCGCTCGCCTTCGCCGCCGAGGGCGCGAACGTCGTCGTCGCCGGGCGAACCGAAGGCCCCCTCAAGGAAACCGTGGGCCTCATAGAGGAAGCGGGCGGCACGGCGCTCGCCGTCCCGGCCGACGTGTCGCGCTCCGAGGACCTCGCGGCGCTCGTCGATGCCACCGTCGAGCGGTTCGGCTCGCTGGACGTGGCCGTCAACAACGCGGGCATCCTGCGGGCCGGGCAGCCGGTCGCCGAACTCCCCGAGGAGGACTGGCGGACGATGCTCGACATCAACGTCACCGGCGTACTGCTCGCGCTCCAGGCCGAGGTGCGGCAGATGCGCGCACAGCCCGGCGGCGGGGCCATCGTCAACATCTCCTCCAACCTCGGTGCCCACACCAGCCTGCCGGGCACCATCGGCTACGGCGTCACCAAGGCTGCCGTCTCCGCGCTGACCAAGGGCGCCGCGGTCGAGCACATCGGCGACGGGGTGCGGATCAACGCGGTGAGCCCCGGCTCGTCCGACACCACCATGTCGCTGCGTCCGGGCGAGAGCGAGGCCGAGCGAGCGGAGCGGATGAAGGGCGCGACACCGCTCGGCCGCGTCTCGTCGACCGCGGAGGTCGCGGCCGCCGTGCTCTACCTCGCCTCGGACGAATCGGCGTCGGTGGTGGGCGCGGATCTGGTGATGGACGGGGGTGCCGCGGCCTGAGTCCCTGCCCTAGGCTCGGGCTGCCTACTCTCGGGTAGGAACAGGCGTGCGCCCAAGCAGAGGGAGCTGTGTCATGACGGGCTGGAACGCGAGCGACATCCCCGACCAGAGCGGCCGCACCGCCGTGGTCACCGGCGCCAACAGCGGCATCGGCTACGTCACCGCGCGCGAACTCGCCCGTCGTGGCGCGCGCGTGGTACTCGCCTGCCGCAGCGAGGAGCGGGGGACGCGCGCACTGGAGCAGTTGCGGGCCGAAGTGCCGTCCGCGCAGGCGGAGTTCAGGCGCCTCGACCTGGGTGACCTGGGGTCGGTACGGGAGTTCGCGGAGTCGTACGACCGTGACGACGACAACGGCGGCCTCGACCTCCTCGTCAACAACGCGGGTGTGATGGCGCTGCCCTACCGGCAGACGGCGGACGGCTTCGAGACGCAGTTCGGCGTCAACCACCTGGGCCACTTCGCGCTCACCGGCCTGCTGGTGCCCCGGCTCCTGCGTACACCGGGGTCCCGGATCGTCACCGTGTCCAGCGCCTTCCACGCACTGGCGAACATCGACATGGGAGACCTCAACAGCGAGCGAGACTACCGGCGTTGGGTCGCCTACGGCCGCTCCAAGTCGGCGAACCTCCTCTTCGTCCACGAACTGGCACGGCGCCTCGCGGCCACGGGCTCCGACACCGTCGCCGCTGCGGCGCACCCCGGCTACGCGGAGACGAACCTCCAGTCGGCGGCCCCCAAGATGGAGGGCCGCAAGGTGGTGGAGCGCGTGATGTGGCTGGGCAACCGCCTCGCGGCCCAGCCCGCGACGAAGGGCGCCCTGCCGACGCTGTACGCGTCCACCGCACCGGGCGTCCGCCCCGACTCGTTCACCGGACCCAGGGTGCTGGGCTGGCAGGGCGCACCGGCACGGTCCTGGCGAGCGAAGTGGACACTGAACGACACGGCGTCCGAACGGCTCTGGGAGGCGTCGGAGGGGCTCACGGGGGTGCGGTACGCGGCCCTCAAGGGGTGAGGCTCCGAAGAGGCGAGAGGCCGCGCCTCTCCCGCTTCCGCCTTGCGGCGCCACGCGGCCGGTCCTGGCGAAGCCGGCGGACGCGGCGACGTGCAAGGCGTTCTGGCGTGCGCCTGCGCCGTACTCAAGTCCCCGCTGGATAGCGACGATTGGCCCCATCGCTCACCCCGGGCACACAGAGGGGGCGCACTCCAGGGCCCGCACACCCACAGCCCGCCCGCACATGCCTCCCCGCCGCGTCCATCGGCCCCGATTCCACGGAAGTCCTGCGGTAAGGCTCCGGCAACCGCGCGCGGCCCGGGGCGCGCGAGACCGGACGGAGACGACATGGTGGAGCACGGCGGGCGCGGGAGCACCGCAGGGTTGGCGGAGGATCATGCGGATCGGGCGTACCGCGCGATGCTGACCCACGCGTTGAACTGCCCCCGCTGCGAGTGCAACTGGCGCGAGTGTCCCACCCGGCGGGCTCTGGCGGCCATGCTGCGCGAGGCACGCCGCTGACATCCGAAGGGGCGGCATCCGCGCCCGCCGGACGACCCGCTCGACCGGATACCGTTGCGCGAGCACTGCCAGATGGGTTTCTGGTGCGTCTCGGGACGTAAGTGTGTGAAGTGACGGGGGAGCAAGATGGCGGGGAATCGTCCGGCGGATTGGCATGTCCTTGACTTGGACAAGGATCCGACGCCCGGTGATCCGGACAGAGTCCGTAATCTCGCGAAGAATCTGCACGACTTCGCCGATGACGTGTCGAAGGTTCTTCGCGACATCAAGGGGATGGCGGGCGAGGATGCGATCCTCACCTGGGCGGGGAAAACGGCGGAGTCCTTCACGGCGGAGTTCGAGGACGCGCCGGGCAAGCTGAAGAAGCTCAAGAAGAGCTACGAGATGGCGGGCGACGCCCTCTCCTCCTACTGGCCGGAGCTGGAACGCTCCCAGGCCCTGGCCGACAAAGCCCTCGCCCAGGGCCGCGAAGCCCAGACCAGTCTCAGCGCCGCCCAGTCCCGCCTGACCTCGGCCGACTCCTGGGTGGACCGGGCGGGCAAGGAAGCCGACAAGTACAAGGACGACGACGGCGGTTCCAAGGCCGGCAAGGACGTGCCCAAGCCCGACCCGGACAAGGTCAAGGCCGCCACCCGCAACGCCAACTCCGCCGAGAAGGCCCAGACCGCCGCCAAGTCGGACGTCTCCGTCGCCAAGAGTCACCTCGACGCCGCGAAGAAGATGGCCGAGGACGCCCGCAAGATGCGCGAGAACGCGGCCGGGACGGCGAAGAAGAAGCTCGAGGAGGCCTCCGACGCCGGCATCCAGAACCGCAAGTGGTGGGAAGAGGTCGGGGACTGGGTCACCGACAACTGGGACACCATCGTCGCCGTCTGCAAGGTCGTCGTCGCCGTACTGGGCGTCATCGCGTTGATCGTCGGCGGGCCCATCCTCGCCGCGATCGTCCTGGTCGCCGCACTCGTGGTCCTCGCCGACACCCTTCATAAATACGCGAATGGGGAAGCAGGGCTACTGGACGTGGCCTTCGCCGCCCTGGACTGCATCCCCGGCATGAAGGCCCTGACCTCCCTCCGCGGCCTCGCCGGAGCGGCCAAGGGTCTCAAGTCCGCAGCCCGCGGGCTGCGCTCCGCGGGAGGGGGGCTCCGCAAGGCCCTATCGGGTGGCATGAAGAAGGTGGCGGGCAAGGGCAAGCCGGCCAAGGGCCGCTGCAAGAACGGCGACCCCATCGACATGATCTCCGGCGAGATGCTCATGGAGCTGACCGACGTCGACCTGCCGGGCCTGCTCCCCCTGGTCCTCCAGCGCACGCATCTGTCCACGTACCGATGGGGCCACTGGTACGGCGACTCGTGGGCCTCGACGCTGGACGAGCGGGTCGAGATCGACGACCAGGGCATGGTCTACGTCACCGAGGACGGCCAGCTGCTGTCCTACCCCCACCCCTCCCCCGGCGGTGCGCCGCTGCTCCCCGCCCACGGCCCCCGCAGGCCGCTGAGCATCGACGACGCGGGCACGGTCACGGTCGCGGACCCGCAGACCGGCCACGTCCGCCACTTCCTCCCGGCCACGCCCACCGCGGAGCCCACGGCCGGGGAACAGACGAACCCCCCTGCCGGAGAACGTCACGAGATCCTGCCGCTGCGAGCCATCACCGACCGCAACGGCAACCGCATCGACATCGACCACGACCCCACCGGCGCACCCACGGCCATACGCCACACCGGCGGCTACCACCTGAAGGTGGACACCGACGACCACCGCGTCACCGCGCTCCGGCTGCTCACCCCCGGACCCGGCACCGGGGGCACACTGGTGGCCGCGTACGGCTACGACGAGGTCGGCAACCTGGCCGAGGTCCACGACTCGGCCGGACCGCGGCTGCGCATGGACTACGACGACCGGGCCCGCATCACGTCCTGGACCGACAGCAACCACACCTGGTACCGCTTCACCTACGACGACGAGGACCGCTGCGTCAGCGGCGAGAGCACCGCGGGACACCTGTCCTGCACCATCGAGTACCGCCCCGACGAGCAGGAGACCCGCTACACCGACGCCCTCGGCCGGACCACCGTCTACCGCTACAACGACCTCAGCCAGCTCCTGTCCGAGACGGACCCGCTGGGCGGCACCGTCCACAGCGAGTGGGACAGCCGGAACGACCTGCTCGCCCGCACAGACGCGCTGGGGCGCCGCACCGAGAACACCTGGGACGAGCACGGCAATCTGATCGCGACACGTGCTCCGGACGGCACGTGCGCCACCGCGGAGTACAACGACCTCGCCCTGCTGACCGAGATCGTCGGCCCGGACGGCGCCGTCCAGCGCCAGACATGGGACGCGCACGGCAACCGCACCAGCGTGACCGCCCCCGACGGCACGACGCATCGCTTCACGCACGACGCCACCGGAGCCGTGTCCACCGTCACGGACCCCCTCGGTCACACCACCGAGCTGCGCTGCAACGCGGCGGGGCTGCCGCTGGAGGTCACCGACCCGCTGGGCGCGGTGACCCGCTACGACCTCGACGCCTTCGGCCGCGTGAGCACGATCACGGACCCGACGGGCGCGACCACGCGCCTTGAGTGGACGGTGGAGGGCCGGCCGGCGCGGCGCACGGAGGCGGACGGTTCGTCGGAGTCGTGGACGTACGACGGCGAGGGGAACTGCGTCTCGCACACGGACGCGATGGGCGCGACCACGACGCACGAGTACACGCATTTCGACCTGATCGCGGCCCGCACGGACCCCGACGGCGCCCGCCACGAGTTCGAGCACGACACCCAGCTCCAGCTCCGCAAGGTCACCAACCCGCAGGGTCTGACCTGGAGTTACGAGTACGACCCGGCGGGCCGCTTGGTGGCGGAGACGGACTTCGACGACCGCACCCTGACGTACACGCGTGACGCGGCCGGCCAGTTGGTGTCCCGTACGACGGCCGCGGGCGACGTGATCACCTTCGAGCGGGACGTGTTCGGCCGGACGGTCACCAAGAACGTGGCGGGCGCCGCGATCACGCGCTACGCCTACGACGCGACGGACGGCCTCACCGAGGCGGTGAGCCCGGACGTGACACTGACCCTGGAGAGGGACGCGGCAGGCCGGCTCCTCTCGGAGACGGTCAACGGCCGCACCCTGACCTGCACCTACGACGCCGTGGGCCGCCGCATCGGCCGCACCACACCGTCCGGCGCGACGAGCACCTGGACCTACGACGCGGCAGGCCGTCGCACCGAGATGACCGCGTCCGGGAAGCGGCTGGCGTTCACGCACGACGAGGCGGGCCGGGAGCTCACCCGCACGGTCGGCGAGGTCCTGACCCTGACGAACGTGTACGACGCCGTGGGCCGCCTGGCGAAACAGGATCTGATGGGCCCGGCCCGCAGGCGGATCCAGCAGCGTGCGTACACGTACCGTGCGGACGACCACCTGACCGCCATGGACGACCGGCTCAACGGCACGCGGCGCTTCGACCTGGACGCGGCGGGCCGGGTGACCGCGGTCCGCGCGGCAGGCTGGACGGAAAGCTACGCCTACGACGAGGCGGGCAACCAGACCGACGCCTCCTGGCCGGCCCCCATGCCGGGTCAGGAGGCGACAGGCCCTCGCGCGTACACCGGCACCCGTATCACCGCGGCGGGCAACGTCCGCTACGAGTACGACACGGCAGGCCGCACCACCCTGCGCCAGAAGACCCGCCTGTCCCGCAAGCCAGACACCTGGCACTACGAATGGGACGCGGAGGACCGCCTCACGTCCGTGGTGACCCCCGACGGCACGAGGTGGCGCTACCTCTACGACCCCCTGGGCCGCCGCGTGTCCAAGCAGCGCGTGACGGAGCAGGGGGTGGCCGAACAGGTCGACTTCACCTGGGACGACATGACTCTCTGCGAACAGACGAGCCACGCCCCGGACGCACCCCAATCGGTGACCCTCACATGGGACCATGAGGGCTTGTGCCCCCTGGCCCAGACCGAGCGCAAGCACCTCACCGACGAAGAGGTGGACGCCCGTTTCTACGCCATCGTCACCGACCTCGTCGGCACCCCGACCGAACTCCTCGACGAGCAGGGCGACATCGCCTGGCGCACCAGGACCACCCTCTGGGGCACCACGGTCTGGAACCGAGACGCGACCGCCTACACGCCCCTGCGTTTCCCCGGCCAGTACCACGACCCCGAGACGGGGCTGCACTACAACTACTTCCGGCACTACGACCCCGAGACCGCCCGCTACCTCACCTCGGACCCGATCGGTCTCGCCGGTGGCTTCGCGCCGCACAACTACGTCCCGAACCCGTTCATGTGGATCGACCCGCTCGGCCTTTCCCTCCTCGACGTCAGCAAGAACGGCGTGAAGATCGTCGTGCACGAGTACGACGTCGACAAGCCGGCGCACGCGCATGTCACCGGTGGCGGAGGCCGCGAGGTCAGGATCGGTCCGAACGGCAAACCCCTCCACAACCAACCGGAGCTTTCGAGCAAGCAGCGACAAGCGGTGGAGCATTTCAAGCCGCAGATCAGGACCGCCGTCAGGAAGCTCGGCAGGCGGAGCCAGGCGGAGGAGCGGGCCGCGAAGGAACAGCGCGAGGCCGCCGAGGCCGCCAAGAAACCCTGCAAGTAGGGATGACCCCATGACACTGCATTCCGATGTGGCCGAGTTGCTGGCGGAAGCCGGCATCACCGACGTGGACGTCGACGAAGCCGTCGCGGACGACCACGCCCGAACGTCCGCGTACCTGCGCGTCGTCTCGGCGACCGCCGCCTCGCCCAGCCGCGATCGGGACCGTGCGATCGTGGCCACGATCCTGCGCGACCCGGACGAGTCGGGGGCCAAGACGGCGGTGGTCGCCCTCGTGGACGAGATCGCGTACGAAGTGAATGGTCCCGACGAGTTCCGGCGGTGGTCGGACGAACTGCTGCCGGAGGTCGAACGGCTCAAGACGGCGTCGTTCCGCGATTTCATCCGCCGCCGCATCCACGACTGGCTGTTCTACCTGTCCGTCAAGGACGGCCACGTGCCGACACCGGACGAGCTGGCGGAGGTCACCGACTGGATGCAGCGCCACCTCGCCGAGTGGTCGAAATCGCGGGCGGTACTCGCCGTGGTCGCCGAGTCGGCCCGCACCAGGAAGACCCGGAACATCGCGGCGAACCGGGCCGCCGGCCGCGAGTTGAGCTGAATGAGCCGGTAGCGGCAGGGAACGACCGAAGGGGCAGCTCCCCCGCACAGGGAACTGCCCCTTCGTGGTGAACCGGGACCGACGCCGCATCGGTGAGGGTCGGGGACACGGCGTCGGTCCCGGAGTTCTACCGGTGGTCGCTGCCCGCCGACTCGGAGGCGGCACGGCCGGCTTCGAGGCGGGCCACCGGGATGCGGAACGGGGAGCAGGAGACGTAGTCCAGGCCCACCTCGTGGAAGAAGTGGACGGACTCCGGGTCGCCGCCGTGCTCGCCGCAGACGCCGAGCTTCAGGTCGGGGCGGGTGGCGCGGCCGGCCTTGACCGCGTCCTTCACCAGCTTGCCCACGCCGTCCTTGTCGATGGTCTCGAAGGGCGAGACCCCGAAGATGCCCTTCTCCAGGTACGCCGTGAAGAAGCTCGCCTCCACGTCGTCCCGCGAGAAGCCCCAGACCGTCTGCGTGAGGTCGTTCGTGCCGAAGGAGAAGAACTCGGCGGCCTCGGCGATCTGGTCCGCCGTGAGCGCGGCACGCGGCAGCTCGATCATGGTGCCGAGCGCCAGCTTCAGCGCCACGCCCGTCGTCGCCTCGACCTCGGCGATGACCTGCTCGGCCTCCTCGCGGACGATCTCCAGCTCCTGGACCGTGCCGACGAGCGGAATCATGATCTCCGCGCGCGGATCGCCCTTGGCGTTCTTGCGCTCGGCGGCGGCCTCGGCGATGGCCCGTACCTGCATGGTGAACAGGCCGGGGATCACGAGGCCGAGGCGTACGCCGCGCAGGCCCAGCATCGGGTTCTGCTCGTGCAGGCGGTGCACGGCCTGGAGCAGGCGCAGGTCGTTCTCGTTGGAGTCCTTGCGGGACTCGGCGAGGGCGACGCGGACGGACAGCTCGGTGATGTCCGGCAGGAACTCGTGCAGCGGCGGGTCCAGGAGGCGGACGGTGACCGGAAGGCCGTCCATCGCCTCGAAGAGCTCCACGAAGTCGCGCTTCTGGAGCGGCAGGAGCTCCTTGAGGGCTTCCTCGCGCTCACCGTCCGCGTCGGCGAGGATCAGCCGCTCGACCATCTCGCGGCGCTCACCGAGGAACATGTGCTCGGTACGGCACAGGCCGATGCCCTGGGCGCCGAAGCGGCGGGCACGGAGTGCGTCCTCGGCGTTGTCCGCGTTGGCACGCACCCGCAGGCGGCGTACCCGGTCCGCGTACGCCATGATCCGGTGCACGGCGCCGACCAGCTCGTCCGCGTCGTCGGCGCCGGCGTGCATGCGGCCCTCGAAGTACTCGACGACCGGCGAGGGGACCACGGGCACCTCGCCCAGGTAGACCTTGCCCGTCGAGCCGTCGATGGAGACGACGTCGCCCTCCTCGACGACGGTGCCGCCCACCGTCATGCGACGCCGCTTGGTGTCGACCTCCAGGTCCTCGGCGCCGCAGACACAGGTCTTGCCCATGCCGCGGGCGACGACGGCGGCGTGCGAGGTCTTGCCGCCGCGGGAGGTGAGGATGCCCTCGCAGGCGATCATGCCGTCGAGGTCGTCGGGGTTGGTCTCACGGCGGATGAGGATGACCTTCTCGCCCGAACGCGACCACTTGATGGCCGTGTACGAGTCGAAGACCGCCTTGCCGACCGCGGCACCGGGTGACGCGGCGATGCCCCGGCCGAGCTGCTCGACCTTCGCGGTGTCGTCGAAGCGCGGGAACATCAGCTGGGCGAGCTGGGCGCCGTTGACGCGCTGCAGCGCCTCGGCCTCGTCGATCAGGCCCTGGTCGACGAGCTGCGTCGCGATGCGGAAGGCGGCACCGGCGGTGCGCTTGCCGACGCGGGTCTGGAGCATCCACAGCTGGCCGCGCTCGATGGTGAACTCGATGTCGCACAGGTCCTTGTAGTGCGTTTCGAGGGTCTCCATGATCTGCATGAGCTGGTCGTACGACTTCTTGTCGATCTGCTCCAGCTCCGCGAGCGGGACGGTGTTGCGGATGCCCGCCACGACGTCCTCGCCCTGCGCGTTCTGCAGGTAGTCGCCGTACACGCCCTGGTGGCCGCTGGCCGGGTCGCGGGTGAACGCGACGCCCGTGCCGGAGTCCGGGCCGAGGTTGCCGAAGACCATCGAGCAGATGTTGACCGCGGTGCCCAGGTCGCCGGGGATGCGCTCCTGGCGGCGGTAGAGCTTGGCGCGGTCGGTGTTCCACGACTCGAAGACCGAGCGGATGGCGAGGTCCATCTGCTCGCGCGGGTCCTGCGGGAAGTCGCGGCCCGCCTCGGTCTTGACGATCTTCTTGAACTTCGTGACCAGCTTCTTCAGGTCCGCGGCTTCCAGGTCGGTGTCGACCGTGACCTTCTTGGCGGCCTTGGCGGCCTCCAGGGCGTCCTCGAAGAGCTCGCCGTCCACGTCCATGACGGTCTTGCCGAACATCTGGATGAGGCGGCGGTAGGAGTCCCACGCGAAGCGGTCGTCGCCGGACTGCTTGGCGAGGCCCGTCACCGACTTGTCGGAGAGCCCGATGTTCAGGACGGTGTCCATCATCCCGGGCATCGAGAACTTGGCGCCCGAGCGGACCGAGACGAGCAGCGGGTCATTGGCCTGACCGAGCTTCTTGCCCATCGTCTTCTCGAGGGCGTCGAGGTGCGCACTCACCTCGTCGCGCAGCTCGACCGGCTCCTCGCCGCTGGCGAGGTAGGTCTTGCAGGCCTCAGTGGTGATCGTGAAGCCCGGAGGGACGGGCAGCCCGAGGTTGGTCATCTCGGCGAGGTTCGCGCCCTTGCCGCCGAGAAGGTCCTTGAGGTTCCTGTTGCCCTCGGTGAAGTCGTAAACGAACTTCACGGCCGCATCGCTCGCGTCGCTCGCGTCGTTCGCGTCGTTCTGCGCTACGTGGGGATCTTTGTTTTCCGACACGGGTCTCGACTCCTCGAGGACTCGGTGGCTGCCCTGACGGCGAGGAACATACCCAGATCGAAGGCGCATGGGTACGTCCACTTGTGCGTCATGCGGCCGTAACCACCCGTCCGCCAGTAGATCGAAAGTGACTCAGCGGTAGCTGGAGGAGCGATCATTCGTTCAACTCTTGAAGACGCAACGCCCGTAGACCGGGCGTTTCGCTCACATGAGCGGCTCATTCTCAGATGTGAGTTCACCTCATGAATGATCGAGCAGTGGCACTGAGTGCCACCCCTTGGAGAAGTGCAGTCACCCTGAAACCGCTCATCTGAGCGCAACGCCTATCAGGGGTGGCGAGAATCACGCCGTTTCAGGCGGCCGGATGTCAGTATCCGGACGCGTGGCGAGACGGTCGCGGGCCGCTCGTACGCCGAGCGGGGCAGCGGCCATCGCCGGAGCGGTGTTCGCGCACTCCGGTCAGGAAAGGGGTTCAGGCCAAATCTCTGTCGATCACGAGGTCAGGGGGAAACGCGGGCGCTCCCTGGTCCCCCGTGGGATCGCCTGCGGGATCGTTTGCGGGATTGCCTGCGAGATCGCCTGCGGCGGGTTCAGCCGCCCGACGTGTCCAGCTCCGCGTCCTCGCTGATGCCCGCACAGTCGTAGGGGTCCTTCAGCCAGCCGTCCGGCAGGACGACGCGGTTGTTGCCCGAGGTGCGGCCGCGCGGGCCGTCCGCTCCGGCCGGCCACGCCTGGTCGAGGTCCAACTCGCCGAGCCCGTCCTCCAGCTCGGCGAGGGACGAGGTGATCGCGAGCCGCTTGCGCATCTCCGAGCCGACCGCGAAGCCCTTCAGGTACCAGGCCACGTGCTTGCGGAAGTCGATGACACCGCGCGCCTCGTCGCCGATCCACTCGCCGAGCAGCGTCGCGTGGCGGATCATGACCTTCGAGACCTCGCGCAGGTCAGGCGCCTTGGGCGCGCCCGTGCCCTCGAAGGCGGCGACCAGGTCGGCGAAGAGCCAGGGGCGGCCGAGGCAGCCGCGGCCCACGACGACTCCGTCGCAGCCGGTCTCCTTCATCATCCGCACCGCGTCGGCGGCGGACCAGATGTCGCCGTTGCCGAGCACCGGGATCTCGGGGACGTGCTCCTTGAGGCGGGCGATGGCGTCCCAGTCGGCGGTGCCGCCGTAGTGCTGGGCGGCCGTGCGGCCGTGCAGGGCGATCGCCGTGACGCCCTCCTCGACGGCGATGCGGCCCGCGTCGAGGAAGGTGATGTGCTCGTCGTTGATGCCCTTGCGCATCTTCATCGTGACGGGCAGGTCCCCGGCGCCGCTCACGGCCTCGCGCAGGATCGCGCGGAGGAGGGGCCTCTTGTACGGGAGCGCGGAGCCGCCGCCCTTGCGGGTGACCTTGGGGACGGGGCAGCCGAAGTTCAGGTCGATGTGGTCGGCCAGGTCCTCTTCCGCGATCATGCGGACGGCCTTGCCGACGGTGGCCGGGTCGACGCCGTACAGCTGGATGGACCGGGGCTTCTCGGTCTCGTCGAAGTGGATCAGCTGCATGGTCTTCTCGTTGCGCTCGACCAGCGCCCGAGTGGTGATCATCTCGCTGACGAAGAGGCCCTTGCCCCCGCTGAACTCCCGGCACAGCGTCCGGAACGGCGCGTTCGTGATGCCCGCCATGGGCGCGAGCACGACGGGCGGCCGCACGGCGTGCGGGCCGATCTGAAGCTGGGGCTCCATGGCGCGGGATTCCTCCGGGACGAGCTGTGAGCGAGGGCAGACCTCTTATTGTCCCTCATCCGCGTCCGTGCCCTTGCGCCTGCCTTCGCCGGGCGGTGCGGACCCTCTGTGGCCGCCGGGTCCTTGCGGGGCGCTCCCGCCATCTGTACTCCCGGAGCGGGTCCGCCGTGGCCGCTCGCGCCGTGGCTGCTCGCGCCGTTCCCCGCGCCCCTGACGGGCGCCCCCACCGGCCGTCGGCACAGTGCGGGATCGCTGTGCCTGCTCGCGCCGTTCCCCGCGCCCCTGACGGGCGCCCCCCACCGGCCGTCGGCACAGTGCGGGATCGCTGTGCCTGCTCGCGCCGTTCCCCGCGCCCCCGACGGGCGCCCCCCACCGGCCGTCGGCACAGTGCGGGATCGCTGTGCTTGCTCGCGCCGTTCCCCGCGCCCCTGACGGGCGCCCCCCACCGGCCGTCGGCACAGTGCGGGATCGCTGTGCTTGCTCGCGCCGTTCCCCGCGCCCCTGACGGGGCGCCCCCCGTCCCCCCGGGATACCGTCGAACGCATGCCCCAGCAAGAGCTCACGCACCGCCGTCGCATGCTCGTTCTCGCGATCTGCTGCATGAGCCTGCTCATCGTCAGCCTCGACAACACCGTCCTGAACGTCGCGCTGCCCTCGATGGCGCGGGAGTTCGGCACCAGCATCTCCGGCATGCAGTGGACGATCGACGCCTACACCCTCGTGCTCGCCGCGCTTCTCATGCTCGCGGGGTCGACGGCGGACCGGGTCGGGCGGCGGAAGATCTTCAAGGTGGGGCTCGTGATCTTCACGGTCGCCTCCGTCGCCTGCTCCCTCGCGCCCAACCTCGAGTCCCTCGTGGCGTTCCGCATGGCCCAGGCGGTCGGCGGTTCCATGCTCAACCCGGTCGCGATGTCGATCATCACCAACACCTTCACCGAGCCGCGCGAGCGCGCCCGCGCCATCGGCGTCTGGGGCGGCGTCGTCGGCATCTCCATGGCTGCGGGCCCGCTCGTGGGCGGCCTCCTCGTGGACTCCGTCGGCTGGCGCTCCATCTTCTGGATCAACCTGCCGGTCGGCCTCGCGGCGCTCCTCCTCACCATCCGCTACGTCCCCGAGTCCCGTGCCCCCAGGCCCCGCCGCCCCGACCCCGTGGGCCAGCTCCTGATCATGGTGCTGCTCGGAGCCCTGACGTACGCGATCATCGAGGCGCCGTCGGCGGGCTGGACCTCGCCGCTGACCATCGTCTTCGCGGGCGCCGCGCTCCTCGCCCTCATCGGCCTGATCGCCTACGAGCCGCGTCGCGCCGACCCCCTCATCGACCTCCGCTTCTTCGGCTCCGCCCCGTTCAGCGGGGCCACCGTGATCGCGGTCAGCGCCTTCGCGGCGCTCGGCGGCTTCCTCTTCCTCTCCACGCTCTACCTCCAGAACGTGCGCGGCCTGAACGCGCTGCACGCGGGCGTGTGGATGCTGCCGATGGCCGCGATGACCTTCGTCTGCGCCCCGCTGTCGGGCCGTCTGGTCGGCAGCCGGGGCCCGCGCCTCCCCCTCCTGGTCGCCGGTGTCGCGATGACGTCGTCCGGCGTCCTGTTCGCCGCCTTCGACGCGGAGACCACGAACGCGACGCTCTTCCTCGGCTACGTGCTCTTCGGCCTCGGCTTCGGCTTCGTGAACGCCCCCATCACCAGCACCGCCGTCTCCGGGATGCCCCGCTCCCAGGCGGGCGTCGCCGCCGCCGTCGCCTCCACGAGCCGCCAGATCGGCCAGACGCTGGGCGTCGCCGTCATCGGCGCGGTCCTCGCCTCCGGGGTGGGGTCCTCCTCGTACGCCGCCACCTTCACGGAGGCGAGCCGCCCCGCCTGGTGGATCATCGCGGGCTGCGGCTTCGCGGTCCTCCTCCTCGGCGCCCTGACCAGCGGCCACTGGGCGCGGGAAACCGCACGACGGACAGCCGAACGCCTGGAGGCCGTGCCCCAGAAACCAGGTCCCGGCCCCAACTCCCGCACTACGCTCGCGCCGTGACCGCTACTTGGGACCCCACGACACCGGGCGTACTGCGACTTCCCTCGGGCCGGCTCGTGCGCGGCCGCGGCCTGCGGCATCCGCTTCCGGACGGCCCGACGCCCGGCTTCGCGCTGTATCTGCTGGGCAAGGAGCCGCCGGTCGCCCCCTGGGAGTCCCGCTGGCTGCGCTGGCCCGACTTCCGCCTGCCCACCGACCGCGCGGCGACGGCCACCGCCCTGCGCGAGGCGCTGGAGCGGTCGCGGACCGAGCGGGTCGAGGTCGCGTGCGGCGGCGGACAGGGGCGCACCGGAACGGCGTTGGCGTGCATGGCGGTACTGGACGGGGTGCCGGGCGGCGAGGCGGTGGCCTATGTGCGGGAGCACTACGCGCCGCGGGCGGTGGAGACCCCGTGGCAGCGCCGGTTCGTGCGGCGCTTCGGCTGACCCCACCGACGCCTGCGCCCACCGACGCCTACGCCCGCTGACGCCAAGCCCACTGACGCCTAAGTCCCAGGAGTGGACGGATCCACCGTCGCCTGATGCTCCTCCGCCAGGTGTTCCTCGGCCTTGAGCCACGGCAGGAACTGCACCCGCCTCTTCCAGTCGCACGTGTCGCAGCTCAACTGCCGCTGCACGCCCGACTTTCGTACGTGCACCACATGCTCGCGCCCGTGCTGGTCCCATCTGCTGACCTTGCTCGTGGTCATCGAAGGCATGGCGAACAGTGTGCAGCAGAAGGCCCCGGTTCCGTATGCGGAACCGGGGCCTTCTTTCAACCTTCACTCAGCCGACGGCCGAGGGGGCAGCGTCAGCAGCCCACCAGGCGCGAGGCGAGGTAGCCCTCGATCTGGTCGAGGGAGACGCGCTCCTGCTTCATCGAGTCACGCTCGCGGACCGTGACCGCGTTGTCGTCCAGGGTGTCGAAGTCGACCGTCACGCAGTACGGCGTGCCGATCTCGTCCTGGCGGCGGTAGCGGCGGCCGATGGCGCCCGCGTCGTCGAACTCGATGTTCCAGTTCTGCCGGAGAGCGGTCGCCAGGCCCTTGGCCTTGGGCGACAGCTCCGGGTTCCTCGAAAGGGGAAGCACCGCGACCTTCACCGGGGCGATGCGGTGGTCGAAGCGCATGACCGTGCGCTTCTCCAGCTTGCCCTTGGCGTTCGGGGCCTCGTCCTCGATGTAGGAGTCGAGGAGGAACGCGAGCATCGTGCGGCCGACGCCCGCCGCGGGCTCGATGACGTACGGAGTCCAGCGCTCGCCGGCCTCCTGGTCGAAGTAGGACAGGTCCTGGCCCGACGCCTTGGAGTGCGCGGACAGGTCGTAGTCCGTGCGGTTGGCGACGCCCTCCAGCTCGCCCCACTCACTGCCGCCGAAGCGGAAGCGGTACTCGATGTCAGCGGTGCGCTTGGAGTAGTGGGAGAGCTTCTCCTTCGGGTGCTCGAACCACCGCATGTTCTCCTCGCGCAGGCCCAGGCCGGTGTACCAGTTCCAGCGCTGCTCCATCCAGTACTCCTGCCACTTCTCGTCCTCGCCCGGCTTGACGAAGAACTCCATCTCCATCTGCTCGAACTCGCGGGTCCGGAAGATGAAGTTGCCGGGCGTGATCTCGTTGCGGAAGGACTTGCCCATCTGCGCGATGCCGAACGGCGGCTTCTTGCGGGAAGTCTGCTGGACCTGGCCGAAGTTGGTGAAGATGCCCTGCGCGGTCTCGGGGCGCAGGTAGGCGACGGAGCCGCTGTCCTGCGTGGGGCCGAGGTGCGTGGAGAGCATGCCGGAGAACTGCTTGGGCTCGGTGAACTGGCCCTTGGTGCCGCAGTTGGGGCAGTTGACCTCGGCCAGGCTCTCCGGCGGACGGTTGTGCTTGGCCTCGTACGCCTCTTCCAGGTGGTCGGCGCGGTGGCGCTTGTGACAGGAGAGGCACTCGGTCAACGGGTCGGAGAACGTCGCGACGTGACCCGAGGCCTGCCAGACCTCCGTGGCCAGGATCACCGACGAGTCGATGCCGACCACGTCCTCGCGCGAGGTGACCATGTAACGCCACCACTGGCGCTTGAGGTTCTCCTTGAGCTCGACGCCGAGCGGCCCGTAATCCCAGGCGGCACGCTGGCCGCCGTAGATCTCACTGCACGGGTAAACAAAGCCACGGCGCTTGCTCAGGCTGACGATGCTGTCGATCTTGTCGGCGGCCACGGTGCTCTCTTCATTACGACGGTGGGCGAAGCGAATGACTCAGGTTACCGGCGGCCTTACCCCCCTAATCAAATCGGTTCCGGGTCTGGGTCCCGACCGGCCTCCGCGACGACCGCTAGTTGACAATCGTTTCCAGATTTGTTGAAAATGAGTGTCATGAACGTACGTCGCCTGATACCCACCGCCGCCCTCGCGTCCGCCACGGTTCTCGGCCTCACGGCCCTGACCGCCTGCTCCTCCTCCAGCGCCGCGGACAAGAACGGCGACGGCAAGCTGAACGTGACGGCGTCGTTCTACCCCATGCAGTACCTCGCCCAGGAGATCGGCGGCGACCACGTCTCCGTGGACACCCTGACCAAGCCGGGTGTCGAGCCGCACGACCTGGAGCTCAGCCCGAGGCAGACCGCCACCCTCGGCGAATCGGACGTCATCCTCTACCTCAAGGGCATCCAGCCCGCCGTCGACGACGCCATCGGCCAGTCCGGCGTGAAGAACACCGTGGATGCCGCGACCCTCACCAAGCTGGAGAAGCACGGCACGGGGGTCGGCCACGACCACGGCCACGGCGGCGAAGAGCACTCCGAGGACGAGCATGCCGAAGAGGACGAGCACGGCCACGGGGAAGAGAGCGAAGCCGGCGCCGACCCGCACGTCTGGCTCGACCCGGTGAAGTACGCCGAGGTCGCCGAGGGTGTCGGCAAGTCGCTGGAGAAGGCCGACCCCGACCACGCGGCGGCGTACAAGAAGAACACTAAGGCCCTGGTCAAGAAGCTGGACGCGCTGAACACGAAGTTCGAGGGCGGCCTGAAGGACACGAAGACCAAGACCTTCATCACCACGCACTCCGCCTTCGGCTACCTCGCCGAGCGCTACGGCCTGGACCAGGAGGGCATCTCCGGCGTCGACCCCGAGTCGGACCCGAGCCCCGCCCGCATCAAGGAGCTCCAGGACATCGCCGAGAAGGACAAGGTCTCCACGGTGTTCTTCGAGACCCTCGCCAGCGACAAGACCGCCAAGACCCTCGCGAACGACGCGGGCCTCAAGACGGACGTCCTTGACCCCCTTGAGGGAATTACGGACAAGTCCAAGGGCGATGACTACATCGAGGTCATGGAGTCGAACCTCGGCGCCCTGGAGAAGGCACTCGGCGCGAAGTGAAAGAACCGCTAGCAGCAGCATCGGAGGCGCACGCCATGGAAGCCACGGAAGCCATGGAGGGAGCGGGGTCCCTCCCGCCCGTCATATCCGTGAGGGCGGCCACGGCCACCCTCGGCGCGCGCCCGGTGCTGCGCGGCATCGACCTCACCGTGAGGCGCGGTGAGGTCGTCGCGCTGCTCGGCGCGAACGGCTCGGGCAAGTCCACCGCCGTCCGCTCCGTGATCGGCCAAGTCCCCCTCACCAGCGGCGACATAAGCCTCTTCGGCACCCCCCTGAAGCGCTTCAGGCAGTGGGCCCGCATCGGCTACGTGCCGCAGCGCACCACGGCCGCGAGCGGCGTCCCCGCGACGATCCGCGAGGTCGTCTCCTCGGGTCGCCTCTCGCGCACGAAGCTCACCAGGCTCGGCTGGACGTCCAAGGCGGACCGTGTGGCGGTCGACCGGGCCATCGGGCTCGTCGGTCTCGCCGACCGCGCCAAGGACTCCGTGAGCGCCCTCTCCGGCGGCCAGCACCAGCGCGTGCTGATCGCCCGCGCGCTCGCCTCCGAGCCCGAGCTGCTGATCATGGACGAGCCGATGGCGGGCGTCGACCTGGCGAGCCAGGAGATCCTCGCGCAGACCCTGCGCGAGCAGGTCGCGGCCGGTACGACGGTCCTGCTCGTGCTGCACGAGCTGGGCGCGCTTGAGCCGCTGATCGACCGCGCGGTCGTCCTGCGCGACGGCTGCGTGACCCACGACGGTCCGCCGCCCAAGGCCACGGGACAGCACGCGCTGCCCGGCCACGACCACGTACATCCGCACTCGGCCGACGAGTACGAGCCGATCCGCACGGGACTGCTGACCTGATGATGATGGAAATCTTCCAGACCGAGTTCATGCAGCGGGCGCTGATCGCCGCCGTCCTCGTCGGCATCACGGCCCCCGCCATCGGCATCTACCTCGTCCAGCGCCGCCAGGCCCTGATGGGCGACGGCATCGGCCACATCGCGATGACCGGCGTCGGCCTCGGCTTCCTGCTCAACTCCAGCCCCGTGTGGATGGCGACGCTCATCGCCGTCGTCGGCGCGGTGACCATGGAGCTGATCAGGGCGTACGGCAAGACGCGCGGCGACATCGCGCTCGCGATGCTCTTCTACGGCGGCATGGCGGGCGGTGTCCTGCTGATCAACCTCTCGGACACCGGCTCGAACGCGAACCTCTCCTCGTACCTCTTCGGCTCGCTCTCGACGGTCTCGGACTCCGACGTCACGGCGATCTGCCTGCTGGCCGCCTTTGTGGTCCTGGTCACGGTCGGCCTGCGCAAGCAGCTGTTCGCGGTGAGCCAGGACGAGGAGTTCGCGCGGGTGACCGGGCTGCCGGTGCGCGCCCTGAACCTCCTCATCGCGGTCACGGCCGCCGTGACGGTCACCGTCGCGATGCGCGTCGTGGGCCTGCTCCTGGTGAGCGCGCTCATGGTGGTGCCGGTCGCCGCGGCCCAGCAGATCACCCGTTCGTTCAAGGTGACGTTCATCCTGTCGGTGGTCATCGGCACCGCCGTGACCCTCTCCGGCACGGTCACCTCGTACTACCAGGACGTGCCGCCCGGGGCGACGATCGTCCTGATGGCGATCGGCGTCTTCGTCGTCCTGACGGCGCTCGCGACCCCCTTGGCCCGGCGCCGGGCACGGGCGACGAGTGCCGCGGAGGCGACCTGCACGGCGGACGTCACCAAGGACGTTCCCGAGGCGCGGCGACCGGCGGACGAGGTCACCGTCTGAGAGCGAGCTGGCACAATGGCCCGACGGGATATGACAGATGTGCGGGCGATCGTGCGAGTTTTTCAGTTGAGGAGGCACCTGTGACAACGGCTGCGGGACCCCCGGTACGAGGCCGATCCACCCGGCAGCGCGCCGCTGTGGCGGCGGCCCTGGGCGAGGTGGACGAGTTCCGCAGTGCGCAGGACCTGCACGACATGCTCAAGCACAAGGGCGATTCGGTGGGCCTGACCACGGTCTACCGGACGCTTCAGTCCCTCGCCGACGCGGGCGAGGTCGACGTGCTGCGCACGGATGAGGGCGAGTCGGTCTACCGTCGCTGCTCCACCGGCGACCACCACCATCACCTGGTCTGCCGGGTGTGCGGCAAGGCGGTCGAGGTCGAGGGCCCGGCGGTCGAGAAGTGGGCCGAGGCCATCGCCTCCGAGCACGGGTATGTGAACGTGGCGCACACGGTCGAGATCTTCGGCACGTGCGCGGAGTGCGCGCGGAAGTGAAGTGACCTGAACGCGTTGTGGGCCCGCACCGGCTTCGGTGCGGGCCCACAGTGCGTCTGCGTCGGTGCCTCAGCTGTTGGCGATCTCTTCCTCGTTCGGGATCGCCCCGCCGAAGCGGCGGTCGCGCCCGGCGTACTCCAGGCAGGCCCGCCACAGGTCGCGCCGGTCGAAGTCCGGCCACAGCACGTCCTGGAAGACCATCTCGGCGTAACTCGACTGCCAGATCAGGTAGTTGGAGGTGCGCTGTTCGCCGCTGGGGCGCAGGAACACGTCCACGTCCGGCATGTCCGGGTAGTACATGTATTTGGCGAAGGTCTTCTCGTTCACCTTCGACGGATCGAGCTTGCCCGCCGCGACATCGCGCGCGATGGCCTGCGCGGCGTCCGCGATCTCCGCGCGACCGCCGTAGTTCACGCAGAAGTACAGGGTCATCGCGTCGTTGTCGACGGTCTGCTCCTGGGCGATCTGGAGCTCCTGGACGACGGACTTCCACATCTTGGGCATGCGCCCCACCCAGCGGATCCGGATCCCGAGCTCGTTCATCTCATCCCGCCGGCGCCGGATGACGTCGCGGTTGAAGTTCATCAGGAAGCGCACCTCGTCGGGCGAGCGCTTCCAGTTCTCGGTGGAGAAGGCGTAGAGCGAGAGGTTCTTGACGCCCATCTCCAGGCAGCCCTTGAGCACGTCCAGGACGACGCCCTCGCCGACCTTGTGTCCCTCGGTGCGCGGCAGCCCCCGCTCCTTGGCCCAGCGGCCGTTGCCGTCCATGACGATCGCCACATGCTGCGGCACCAGCTCGCCGGGGATCTTCGGCGGCGTGGCGCCCGAGGGGTGCGGCTCGGGGACCTTGTACTCACGGCGGGACCGTCCGAGGATTCCGCGTCGTGCCATGGGGGGCTCTCTCCTACCTAGCTGTTCTCTGTTACGTGGCCTGCGTGGCTCACGTGGTTTTCTCTACGTACCGCAATGAGCGGAGCCCGCGCTCCAAGTGCCAGTGCAGATAGGCGGAAACAAGCCCGCTGCCCTCCCTGACATGCCGCGCCTCGCACGCGTCCGCCGTCTCCCAGTCCCCGGTGAGCAGCGCGCCGAGCAGGCCGAGGGCTTCCGACGAGGGTACGACGCTGCCGGGCACCCGGCAGTCGGCACAGACGGAGCCGCCCGCGGCCACGGAGAAGAACCGGTTCGGTCCGGGCATTCCGCACTTCGCGCAGGAGTCGAAGCTGGGCGCGTACCCGTTCACGGCGAGGGAGCGGAGCAGGAACGCGTCGAGGATGAGATGCGGCTCGTGCTCGCCGTTGGCGAGGGTCCGAAGACCGCCCACGAGCAGCAGATACTGCTGGACGGCGGGCTCGCCCTCATGATCGGTGAACCGTTCCGCCGTCTCCAGCATGGCCGTGCCCGCGGTGTAGCGCGCGTAGTCGGTGACGATCCCGCCACCGTACGGAGCGATGGTCTCACTCTGTGTGCACAACGGGAGCCCGCGGCCGATGAGTTCACTGCCGCGCGCGAAGAACTGCACGTCGACGTGGGAGAAGGGCTCCAGCCGGGCCCCGAACTTGGACTTCGTGCGCCGCACTCCGCGCGCGACGGCACGGACCCGTCCGTGACTGCGGGTGAGCAGCGTGATGATGCGGTCCGCCTCACCCAGCTTCTGGGTGCGCAGCACGACGCCGTCATCACGGAACAGACTCATGGCCCCATTCTCGCGTACGGGGCCGACAGCCGTGGCCGGGGTGGCACCGGAGCCGTGACCGCGGTGGCACGGAGCCGTGGCCGGCGTGCACCGGCTCGTCCGGACCCCTGGTCATATCAGTCACGCCTGCCAAAATGCCCGCATGAAGAGTGAGCTGTTCTCCACGGAGCACATGGCGCAGCAGTCCGTCGTCCCCGGGATGACACTGCAGAACGCCAAGTCCATCAAGTACGCGGTCAACGGCGAGATGCACGCACGGCAGGGCGCGATGATCGCCTACCGCGGCGACCTCCAGTTCGAGCGCAAGGGCCAGGGCGTGGGCGGCATGCTGAAGCGGGCGATGACCGGTGAGGGTCTTCCGCTGATGGCGGTGCGCGGCCAGGGCGAGGCGTGGTTCGCGCACGAGGCGCAGAACTGCTTCATCGTCGACATCGAGCCGGGCGACGTCCTCACCGTCAACGGCCGCAACGTCCTGTGCTTCGACGCGACGCTCTCGTACGAGATAAAGACGGTGAAGGGCGCGGGCGTCACCGGCGGCGGCCTCTTCAACAGCGTCTTCACGGGGGCCGGGCAGCTGGGCCTGGTCTGCGACGGCAATCCGCTGGTGATCCCGGTGTCACCGCAGCAGCCGGTGTACGTGGACACGGACGCGGTGGTCGGCTGGACCGCGAACCTGGACACCTCGCTGCACCGCTCGCAGTCCGTCGGCTCCATGCTCAGGGGCGGTTCGGGCGAGGCGGTGCAGCTGATGCTGCGCGGCGAGGGGTACGTCATCGTGCGCCCGAGCGAGCTGACCCCGCAGAAGCCGCAGCAGCACTAGTGTCCCGGGGTCCTAGCGGCCGGGGCGCGCCTGGTCGGGACGGCTGATCGCCTCCCAGGGGGCGAGGTTCCACGGGCTCGTCCGGTTCGCCGGGTCGAGGAGGGTCCGCAGGTGGGTGTCGGAGGCGACCTGGGGCGCGGGAAAGTCCGCGTCCTCGGTCCCTTGGAGGCTGTCCCGCCAGACTTTCCTCCCGAGGAGGTAGTGGTCGGCGTACTCCTGCCAGGAGGAGTACGTCCCCGCCACCGTCGGCACGACGTTCTTCAGGCGGTTCCAGGTGTCGGTCTCGCTCAGCATCCCGCAGGCGAAACCGCGCCGGGAGATGTCCACGTAGAGCGCGATGTCCCAGGCCAGCGGTGCGACGCCGATGCGCCGCTGGGCCATCGCGCGATAGCCGGTGCTCGCCAGCCCGCTCAGCCGCCCGAGCAGCTGCTCGGGCGCGGTGATCTCCCACTGCTCGGCCAGCCACTTCCGCGCCTTGCCGTCGTCGACGCGGGTGAACGGATACAGGGTCGTCCGGGACGCGTCCTTGTCCCTGCTGACCGGCGCGCTCAGCGACACCATCCAGAGCTGGTGCATGGTGAGCGGTGTCGGGTACTTCGACTCGACCTTGGGTTTGCTCCACTTCCATATGGCCATGCGCCCGCACCATACGTCACGGGACTTCGCCTACGTCACGGGACTTCGCCCCGGCTTCGTGCGTTCGCATAGGCGGTGGCGGCGCGCAGCCGCTCGGACGTGGTGGCGGTTCTGAGCGCGTCCGGCGCGCAGTCCCACTCCCGCCCGCCGCCGAAGGGGCGGAGCTGGACGTAGGGCCCCTCGTGCCCCATGACCCTGCCGACCTGTCCGGTACTGGTGTCCACGGCGTAGGCGCCGACGGGGAGGTACAGGTTCATGGCGCGACCCCCGGCGCGGCGACGAGCCGAGCAGCCGTCTCGACACCACATCCGCCCAATTCAATGCGCGGACAAGGAGCCTCCCGGGCCAAAGATGTGGGGTCGATCCGCAATGACGGCAGCGTAATTCCCGCCCTCGTGAGCGCGGTCCGCAATTCCTTCATGGTCTCCTCCGCCTCTGCGACGCATAGTGGCGCGTGCGCCTTGTTCCCACCCATCGGGTGGCTCCCCTTTGCCGTCGGATCTCACTCTTCGCATCCCTACGGTGACGGAATACACCTAGACTCGACAGGAGTCTGTCTCCTACAACTGCGGGGCAGCGAAAGGCGGTTGGCCATGGCCAATGGTTCACGTCAGGCGGCCTGGGAGTTCTTCGGCGCGGAGCTGAAGCGGCGGCGTGAGGACGCGGGACTTACGCAGTCGGCGCTGGGGCTTCAGGTTTTCGTGTCCGGCGCGTACATCGGCCAATTCGAACAGGCCATTCGGAAGCCGCAGTTGGATGTCGCGCAGCGGATCGATGAGGTACTGCAATCCGACGGTATTTTCGAGCGGATGTGCCGCAAGCTGATCGACGACAAGCGGTATGCGGATTACTTCGCGCACGTCGTGGAACTTGAGGCGCTGGCCACGCGGATCTGCGAGTTCGCGCCCACGCTGGTTCCGGGTCTTCTGCAGACCGCCGCGTACGCGCGGGCGGTGACTCTCGCGGCCAATCCCTTCGTCACGGACGAGTACGTGGACGAGATTGTCGGCGCCCGGCTGGAGCGGGCGGGCATCCTCAAGGACGCAACAAGGCCCGAGTATTGGGTGGTGCTGCACGAGAACGCGCTGTACATCCCGGTGGGCGGGCCGGACGCCATGGCGCAGCAGTTGGACCACCTGGCGTCGCTGATGCGGGAGCGGCAGGTGTTGGTGATGGTGCTTCCGTACGAGGCGGGGGCGCACGCCACGATGGGCGGGATGCTGACGCTCATGGGATTCGAGGACGCGCCGCCAACGGCCTATACAGAGACGTCGTTTTCGGGAACTCTCGTCGACGAACCGGCGGTGGTGGTGAGAGCACAGCGCGCATACGATCTGCTCAGGGGCGCCGCTCTGTCGCCGGAGGCATCCCTCGCCCTGGTCGAGTCGGCGGCGGAGGACTACAGACGATGCGCGAGTACGACCTGAGCAACGCACGCTGGCGCAAGAGCAGCTACAGCAACGGCGAGGGTGGCAGCTGCGTCGAGGTGGCGTACGACTTCATCGGCGCCGCCCGCTGGCGCAAGAGCAGCTACAGCAGCGGCGACGGCGGGGAGGCCTGCGTCGAAGTGGCCGACGGAGTCCCCGGCATCGTCCCGGTACGGGACAGCAAGGACCCCCAGGGCCCCGCCCTGCTGATCCGCGCCGAAGCGTGGGCGGCGTTTGTGGGGAACGTTGGAGACCGCCCGAGGTGAGCGCCCCGTAGGGGCGCGGGGAACCGCGCGACCAGCCCCCACCGGCCCGCGGCGAAACGCCACCTCACTGGCGACTGATCGCCCTCGTGATGCCGGCGGCAATCGTCGTGGCGAGGGTCCAGCCCATGATGACCAGGGCGTACCCGAACCACTGCAACGCCCCCCGCGCGGCATACGCGTGCTCCTGCCCGAAGTCGATGATCGGAAGCAGCAGGTCAAGGGTGTAGAAGACGGCGCTGAACTCCGGCGCTTCCTTCGGTTTCAGCGCCACCGGCTCCCGCACCGCGTACGTGACGGAGCCGATCAGCAGCAGCGACAGCAACCAGACCGCGGCGCGCGTAGGCCGGAAGCCGTAGCCGACGGTGAGGTCCTGGAGATACCCCCAGGCCTTGGCGTACCAGGGCAGGGTGGTGCGGTGGCGGCGTTGCTTGGCCAGTTGGACGGTGCGGGCGGCCGCGTCGTCGCCGACGCGGCGGTAGGCGGCGGTGAGTTGCTCGTACGCGAAGGGGACGTAGCCCTCGGTGTCCCGTTCCAGAACCTGGAGCCTGCGCTCGGCGGGCTCGTGGGGGCCGAGCCTGCCGTATGTGAGGCCATCGAGGCGGACTTGGTCCGGCCAGGTCTCCGGGGCTATGTACAGGAGATCGAGTTGGCAGCCCCGCAGGGTGACGGTGCCCTCGACGGGTGCGGCCTGGTCCATCCACAGCGTGCCCCCGGTGACGCTCGCGCGCAGGGCCGTGCCGCCCGGGTTGGAGAGCCGGGCGCCCTCCAGGTTGAGCTGGCCGGGGATTCGGGCGCCCGGCAGGTTGACCCGCCCGTACGCCGTGAGCCGCATCGCGTGCAGATCGGTGCCGCTGCTCAGATTCGATGCTTGCAGGGCGGTGCCGCCCGGGTTGCTGAGCACCGCGTCATCGAACGTGATGGTCCCGGTCACGACCGCTCCCGCGAGGCGGACCATGCCGTGGGCGGTGAAGCCCTTGTCGGCGGTCAGGTCGTCGTCGATGGTGACGCGGTTGAGGGTCAGGATGGGCTCACTGGGGTCAGTGACCGTCCCTTCCTCGCCCAGGTGCGCCCTGTCGAGGAACAGGGCCCCGGAGATGCGCGCGCCGCCGAGCCGGACGCTTCCCCGGACGCGAACGCCGGTCATCCGCAGCGAACCGTCGATGCGCAGCCCGACGCCGTAGAGGCCGGGGAACACGGACCAGCCCAGGTTCAGCTGCCGTAACTGCGCGCCGTAGATGTCCAGTTCTTCGTCGAAGTAGCACGCCCAAAGATGGATCGCCCCCGCGACCTCCGCGTACTGAAGATCGAGCTTGCCCGTGATGCGGGCTCCGTTGAGCCGCAGGCAGGGCGTCTCGCCCTCTTGGCGGGGCCCGTCGATGAGCAGCGCCCGGAGCACCTCGGCCCGCACGGTCCGCTCAGGGCCCCAGTCGGCGCCGAGATCGGCGGGTTCCCTCGTGCGTTCCCGGAAGTCGACGAGCCGCCCCAGCGGGAACGCCGCCCACACCTGCCGCTCGGCCTCGCTCAGATCCGTGATCTCCATCGGCGCGAGCCTTGCGCGGGCCGGATCATGTGTCAACCAGCGGTCAGGGCACGGCGATAGCGCACCTCGACCCGCCCGTGCCCGTCGACGTCGGCCTCGTCCACGACCACGAACCCGGAGCGGACCAGCACGGCCCGCGACCCGCTGTTGTCCACGTCCGTCGCCGCCCGCAGCGCAGTGAGCCCGTACTCGGCCCCGGCGACCCCGCACACCTGACGTACGGCATCCGTGGCGAGCCCGCGGCCCGTCGCGCTCTCGGCGATGCGATACCCCAGCTCCGCCTCGCCGTCTGCGACGTCGACCAGATTGACCCGCCCGAGGATGTCTCCCTCGCCGCCCACCAGCACGTGGAAGTGGCAGGTACCCGCGTCCTGTTCGGCGAGCAGGGAGGCATGCCGCGCGTCGAACTCGGCGAAGTAGGCATCGCCACGGTCGGGCACAAACTTCGCGAAGTAGGCCCGGTTCTCGCGCTCGAAGGCGAGCAGGGCGGGAGCGTGATCGGCGCGCAGGCGCTGGAGTTCGGGCATGCCTGAAACCTAGCGCGCGGTTCTTGGACTGGCTCCTGGAGTTCACGCCCGAGCACGTCGTCGACGCGCTGCGCGAGAACCTCGACGTGTGACCGCGTCCCGCTACTTCTTGACCGGCGGGCAGTAGCCGGTGTCCGCGCCGATGGAGTTGATCTCGGCGTTCGGCCGGGAGTCGCCGGCGTAGTTGATCTGGTCGGTGCAGCTGACACCGGGCTTGTTGGGCGTGCCCGAGGGCTTGTCGCCCTTCTCCGGGGTGGGGCAGGTGCCGGTGTCCGCGCCGATGCTGTTGATCTCGGCGTTCGACCGCGGGTCGCCCGCGTAGTTGATCTGGTCCGTGCAGCTCGTGCCGGACTTGTCGGGCGTGCCCGACGGCTTGTCGTCCTTGATCGGCGTGGGGCAGGTGCCGGTGTCCGTACCGATGGAGTTGATCTCGGCGTTCGACCGCGGGTCGCCCGCGTAGTTCATCTGGTCCGTGCAGCGCTCCCCGGCCTCGTCCCGCGTCCCCGACGACTTCTCGCCGGCGGAGTCACCGCCGGACTTGCCGGCCTTGGCCGCGGAAGCGGGGGCCGACGATGACGAGGTGTCGTTGCCGCCGCCCTGGCAGGCGGTGAGCCCGAACGCGGCGATGGTGATGACCACGGCGGCTGCGGCCTTGCGGGCGTGGAGGAGGGTGGCGTGCGACATGTTCTTACCGTTCTGTCGGGTGGTGCGGGGTTCGACGGAACAAGACTGACCGGCGCCGCTGATGATCTGTCGCCGTCTGGCTAACGCCTCACTAACGCCCCTGGGCGCGCCGTACCTCCACGCTCAGGTCCCGCTCATCCAGCACCACGTGGACCCGCTCCCCCGCCGCCGTCACCCGCGTCCGTGCCTGGACCCCCTCGGGGAGGCCCGGGAGGACGGGGTGCACGCCGCACTCCGCGCGCACCCGGTCGAGCAGCTCTCGCATCTCCTTCGGAGTGGGGCGCGTGCCCAGGTACCAGGCCACGCCGTCGCCGTAGGGGTGGCGGGTCGCCGTCGGGGCGCCGGTGGGCGACGTGCGCACCGCCTCCGCGCCCTCCAGGCGGATCTCCTCCGACCACGTGCCGTCGGGGCGGGGGTCGAACTCCTCCACCCGGAGGCCGAGCAGTTCACGGAAGGGAGCCGGATAGCCGCCGAGGTGGACGCGGTCGTGTTCGTCCACGATTCCGGAGAAGTAGGACATGAGCAGGGTGCCGCCACCATGGACGTACGCGCGGATGCGTTCCCCGGTCTCGTTCGTGACCGAGTAAAGATTGGGGATCAGGAGCAAGCGGTACTCGGTCACGTCCCCGTCCACCGGGACCACGTCGCACGCCACCGACGCGTCGTACAGCGGTTTGTGGTGGGCCAGGGCCGCCTCAAGGAACGTGAGGTCCGCGCTCGGATGCGCGTCCAGTTCCAGGGCCCACCAGCTCGGCCAGTCCATGAGCAGCGCCGCGTCCGCCCGCTCGGGACGTGCGCCCAGCAGCTCGGGGTGCGAGGCGAGCTCCGCGCCGAGCTCCCGTACCTCCCGGAAGATGCGCGTCTCCCGGCCCCCGTGCGGAACCATCGCCGAGTGGAACTTCTCCGCTCCACCGCGCGACTGCCGCCACTGGAAGAACAGCACCGAGTCCGCGCCGTGCGCCACCGCCTGCCAGCTGTCCAGGCGCATGCGGCCCGGCGGTTTCCTGCCGTTGCGCCCGCGCCAGTTCACCGCGCCCGGCGCCTGCTCCAGGAGCAGCCACGGCTGCCCGCCCTTCAGGCCGCGCATGACGTCGTACGAGAACGCCGTCCGGTGGAGGGCGTCCTTGTCGTGCGGGTCCGGGTACGAGTCGTACGCCACCACGTCCAGGTGCGGCGCCCACGCGAACAGGTCCAGCGTCTTGGCCACCGGGACGAAGTTCGTCGTGACGGGGACGTGCGGGGTGATGCGGGTCAGGACCTCCTTCTCCGCCAGATAGCACGCGAGGAGCTCGTCGGACGAGAAGCGCCAGTAGTCCAGTTGCTGGGCCGGATTGCGGAAGGACGGGGCCTTGCGCGGGGTGTGGATCTCCTCGAACGTGCCGTAGCGCTGCGACCAGAAGTCCGTCGACCAGGCGTCATTGAGCGCCGCCACCGTCCCGTACCGCTCCCGCAGCCACCTGCGGAACGCCGCCGTCGACACCTCGCAGTGGCAGTGGCGTGAGATGTGGCAGCCGTATTCGTTGCCGATGTGCCAGAGCGCGAGCGCGGGGTGCTCGCCGTAGCGCGTGGCCAGGCGTTCCGCGAGGCGTACGGCGTGCGTGCGGTATACCGGGCTCGACGGGCACCAGTGCTGGCGGGAGCCCGGGTGCAGACGGACCCCGTCCTCCGTGACCGGGAGGGTGGCGGGGTGCAGCCGGCTCAGCCACGGCGGCGGGGACGCCGTCATCGTCGCCAGGCTGACCGCGACGCCCGCCTCCGCGAGACGGTCCAGGTGGCCGTCCAGCCAGCCGAAGTCGTACGTGCCGGGGGCCGGCTCCGTCTTCGCCCAGGAGAAGATCCCGAGCGTCACGAGGTTCACCCCCGCCTCGCGCATCAGCTCGGCGTCCTCCCCGTGGACGCCGGGGCCCCACTGCTCGGGGTTGTAGTCACCCCCGTACCCCAGCGACGTGACCCGGTCACAGAAGTGACTCAGTCTCATCCCGCTCCCACCGTCGCCCCTCATCCCACGCCCCTCGACTCCTGCCCCGCCCGCGCCTCGATCCCCCGGAAGTGATCCGCCATCGCCCGCTGAGCCCGCTCCACGTCCCGCTCCCGCAGCGCCGTCACTATGTCCCGGTGTCTGCTCACCGTCACGTCGGGCGCGGGGTCACGCGCCCACCCCCGCACGCCCGCGACCCGGTTGAAGACGTTCCAGAATGCGCCGAGCAGCTGCGGCACCAGTTCGTTGCCGAGCGAGCGGTAGAGCGTCTCGTGGAACTCGCGGTCGAGCTCGGGGAAGGCGGCGCCCGCGTCCGCCGACTCCTCCATCTTGCGGACCAGAGCCTCCAGTTGGCTCAGCTCCTCGTCCGTGAGCAGCACCGCGACCCGCCGCACCAGGCCCTCTTCGAGAACCTCCCGCAGTTGCAGGATCTCCGCAAGCGCATGCGTGTCGTCGGCCAGTTGCACCAACGTACGGAAGGTGAGTCCGTCGGCCAGCGGTGTCAGGGACGCCTGGCCCACATAGGTCCCGTAGCCGTGTCTGATCTCCACGATGTCCAGGGCCTGGAGTGCCTTCAGCGCCTCGCGCACCGAGTTCCTGCTGACCCCCAGCTCTTCCATCAGCTCGGCCTCGGTGGGCAGCAGCGCGCCCGGCCGAAGCCTTCTGTCGAGGATCAACTGCATGACGGCGCGCTGGACTTGGCTGCCCACACGCCGTTCGCGGACTGGCTCCTGAGGCATGCGGCACATCGTAGGCACGGATGACATCCCACGTCCCACCTCCGGACCAACATCGTTGCGGGCAGGCCGGATTCGGATCCGTGCGCGATCTCTTGACCGGCTCTCGCGGCGCTCCTATGGTCGCCACGCCACCACGACGTAGGACGTGGGATCTCTCAAGGGAGCAAGGGGAGACACAGTGAGCGACCAGAAGACCAGCATCGGCTCCACCGGTCACACCGGACCCGCACCGGACCGTCGGTCCTTCCTCAAGTACACCGGTGTACTCGGCGCGGCCGCCGCCATCACCACCACGCTCTCCGCCTGCTCGTCGGGACCCGAGTCCACGAACGAGGCCGGGGACGGCGGCGGCAAGGGCGGCGACTCGACCCTCACCGCTGTCATCGGCTATGGGAACGACGGCAGTTGGGACCCGACGCAGACCGCGTCCGCCTTCGCGATGGCCGGCAACGAACACATCTACGAGGGGCTCCTCAACACCGACCCCATCACCCGCGAGCCGTACGCGGCGCTCGCCACGGAGATCCCCACCGACGCCAAGGCGACCACCTGGAAGTTCACGCTGCGGCCCGGCGCCAAGTGGCACGACGGGAAGCCCGTGACCGCCGACGACGTGGTGTTCGTCTTCGACCGCATCCTGGACCCCAAGACCCAGACCCTGGCCAAGGGCTTCTTCGAGAGCTGGCTGAAGGAGGTCAAGAAGGTCGACGCGACCTCCGTCGAGCTCGTCCTGAAGTTCCCGTTCCCGGACGGCCTCGCCCGGCTCTCCCTCGCCAAGATCATGCCGAAGCACGTGTTCTCCAAGCCTGGCGCATGGGACGACGCGACCAAGGGCAAGGCGGTCGGCTCGGGCCCGTACAAGCAGGCGTCGCACGCCCCGAAGTCCAACACCACCTTCGAGGCCTTCGACGACTACAACGGCCCCCGCAAGGCCGCCTTCAAGAAGATGAACTGGCTGACCATCGTGGACGCGGCCCCCCGCGTCGCGAAGATCTCCGGCGGCAGCGCGGACTCCGAGATCGCGGACAACATCCCGTACGCCAACATCGAGCAGCTCAAGAAGGGCGGGCTCACCGTCGAGGGCGGGGCGGGGATGAACAACCTGTTCCTGATGTTCAACACCGCGCACAAGCCCTTCGACGACGTACGCGTGCGCCAGGCCCTGCATCACGCCATCGACACCGAGAAGATGATCCAGGTCGCGCTCAAGGGCCACGGCAAGGCGTCGACGTCGTTCCTGAACGAGTCCAACCCCGCCTACCGGCCCGCGAAGACGGTCTACGAGTACGACCCCGCGAAGGCGAAGAAGCTCCTGAAGGAGGCCGGGGTCAAGGATCTGTCGATCGACCTCATGGCGGTGAACGTGAGCTGGATCGTCGACTGCCTGCCGACCATCAAGGCCTCGTGGGACGCGATCGGCGTCAAGACGACCCTTGACCCGCAGGAGACCACGGCCGTCTTCACCAAGATGGACCAGAAGAAGGACTACCAGGTCGTCGCGGCCGCCTCGAACCCCAACCAGTTCGGCATCGACCCCGACCTGATCATGCACTACAACTACGGGCCCGAGAACCTGTGGATGGGCTACGCGCGCTGGGCGGACAACTCCGTGGCCAAGAAGCTCTTCAAGGACATGGACCAGGCGACGCGCGAGCCGGACGCGGCCAAGAAGAAGGCCATGGTCCAGGACTACATCGACACCGTCGCCGAGCAGGCGGTGATCTACCCGGTCGTCCACAACGAGCTGATGACCGCCTGGGACCCGAAGAAGCTCACCGGCGTCAAGGCCCAGCCCTATCCGGGCATCAACCTGCTCCAGGCGAAGTGGGCGACGTGATCGCGGTCCTCAGAATCCTGGTCCGCCGCCTGGTCCTGCTCGTACCGCTGCTGCTCGGCATCGTCCTGTTCGTCTTCCTCGTGATGCGGTTCTCGGACGTCGACCCGGCGTCGGCGTTCTTCCAGGGCGCCAATCCGACCGAGGAGCAGCTGCAGGACTTCCGCGAGGAGAACGGGCTGCTCGATCCGCTGCCGGTGCGCTATGTGGCGTTCGTCGGCGATCTGGTCCAGGGCGACATGGGCATCAGCGTGCTCACCCGCTCGCCGGTGATGGACCAGGTCACCACCGCGCTTCCGCTCACCCTGCAGCTGACCTTCCTGGGCCTCGGCATCGCGGTGGTCATCTCGCTGCTGCTCGGCGTGACCGCCGCGATCTACCGCGACCGGCTGCCGGACCAGCTGATCCGTGTCATCTCGCTGACCGGTGTGGCGGCGCCCGGATTCTGGCTGGCGCTGCTCATGATCCAGTACCTGGCGGTGGAGGCGGGCTGGTTCCCGACCGGCGGATACGTCAACCCCGGTGATTCACTGAGCGGTTGGCTCAAGACCATGACGCTCCCCGCCTTCGCGCTCTCGCTCCCCGTGGCCGCCGGGCTCACCCGCATCATCCGCACGGCGGTGGTCGAGGAACTCGACAAGGACTACGTGCGGACGGCGATCGGCAGCGGCCTTCCACCGGTCGTGGTGGTCGGCCGCAACGTCCTGCGCAACGCCCTCATCAACCCGCTGACCGTGCTCGGCCTGCGCGTGGGCTATCTGCTCGGCGGCGCGGTCGTCATCGAGACGATCTTCTCGCTCCCCGGCATGGGGAAGCTGATGATCGACGCCGTGAAGAACGGCGACCCGGCCGTCGTGCAGGGGGTCGTCATCACGACGGCCGTCGGATTCGTGGTCGTGAACCTGGTCCTCGACATCCTCTATCTGCTGGTCAATCCGCGCCTGAGGGGGACCGCCTGATGATCACGTCGCGCAAGGCCCTGGCCGAGCGGCTCTCGCGGCCCGGCATCCGGCTGCGCTCCCTGCGCCGCCTGCCCGTGCTCTCGCGCATCGCGGCGGGCGTGATCGGCGTGGTCGTCCTCGTGGCGCTCCTCGCGCCGCTGATCGCCCCGCACGACCCGCTCGACCAGCAGCCGCAGGCCGACGGCACGGGACACCCGACCGGCGACCACTGGATGGGCCAGGACAGCCTCGGCCGGGACATCCTCAGCAGGCTGATGTACGGGGCGCGCTGGTCCCTGGCGATCGGGCTCGGGGCGACGCTGCTCGCCCTGATCGTCGGGGCTGCGCTCGGGGCGATCGCGGCGACCTCGCGCAAGGCCGTCGACGAGACGCTGATGCGGTGCCTGGACATCGTCATGGCGTTCCCCGGGATCGCGCTTGCCGCCGTCCTCGTGGCGGTCTTCGGCGGCGGCATCGTCGTACTGATCTGCGCCATCGCGTTCCTGTTCACCCCACCGATCGCGCGGGTCGTGCGCGCGAACGTGATGGATCAGTACGGCGAGGACTACGTCGTCGCCGAACGCATCGTCGGTGCCCGCACCCCACACATCCTGATCAAGCACGTGGCCATCAACTGCGCGGCGCCGATCCTGGTGTTCTGCACGGTGCAGGTCGCCGAGGCGATCGTCTTCGAGGCCTCGCTGTCGTTCATCGGCGCGGGCGTACGGCCGCCGGACCCGTCCTGGGGCAGTGTCATCGCCGACGGCAAGAACATGGTGCTGCTCGGCGGCTGGTGGGCGACGGTCTTCCCCGGCCTGCTCATGCTGGTCACGGTCCTGGCCCTGAACATCCTCTCCGAGGGCGTGTCGGACGCGTGGGCGGCGCCCGCGACCCGCGACGTGCCGGGAGAGGCCCGCAAGGAGGACCGCCTCGAAGCGCCCGAGCCGGGCAGCGGCAAGGTCCTCGAGCTGCCGGGCCTGACGGAGGCGGCCGAGCGCCTGCGCTCCCGCGCGCGCCCGCTGCCGGAGGGCACTCCTGTGCTGACCGTCTCCGATCTCACCATCGGTTTCGACTCCCGCCACGGCGGCGTGGACATCGTCGACGGCATCAGCTTCCACGTGCGGCCGGGCGAAGTCCTCGGCCTGGTGGGCGAGTCGGGCTGCGGCAAGTCGCTCACCGCGCTGACCGTGATGGGCCTGGAACCCAAGGGTGCCCGCATCGGCGGTCAGGTGACCTTCGACGGCGAGCAACTGCTCGGCATGCCGATGCGCGTCCGCAGACGACTGCTCGGCCACGACATGGCGATGATCTACCAGGACGCCCTGTCCTCCCTCAACCCCGCGATGACGGTCCGCTCCCAGCTCAAGCAGGTCGTACGAAGGGGCGGGCGCCGCACGGCGGTCGAACTCCTCGAACTCGTCGGCCTCGACCCGGACCGCACCCTGCGCAGCTACCCGCACGAACTTTCCGGCGGCCAGCGCCAGCGCGTCCTGATCGCGATGGCCCTCTCCCGCGACCCGAAACTGATCGTCGCCGACGAGCCGACGACGGCCCTGGACGTCACGGTCCAGGCCCAGGTCATCCAGCTCCTCCTGCGCCTGCGCGAGGAGCTCGGCTTCGCGCTGATCCTCGTCTCGCACGACCTGGCCCTGGTCGCGGACGTCACCGACCGGGTGGTGGTGATGTACGGCGGCCAGATCGTCGAGACGGGCGTGACGGCGGACCTCGTCGAAGCGCCGTCGCACCACTACACGCGCGGCCTGCTCGGCTCGGTCCTCTCGCTCGAATCGGCGGCGGAACGCCTGACCCAGATCAAGGGCGTCGTCCCCTCACCGGCCGACTTCCCCGCGGGCTGCCGTTTCGCGGACCGCTGCCCCCTCGCGAGCGAGGTGTGCCGCACGACGGCGCCCGAACTCACCGGCGGGACCCGGCATTCCATCGCCTGCCACCATCCGGCGCAGCTGCCGCCACAGGTGCCGCGGCCCAGGGGAAACGAGGCCCTCAAGTGACCGCTCTCATCACGCTGTCCGACGCGCACGTCGTGCACAGGGCCCGCTCGGGCGGACTGTTCTCGCGTGAGCGTGTGTACGCGCTGACCGGCGCCGACCTGACCATCGCGCCCGGCGAGACGGTGGGCGTCGTGGGCGAGTCGGGATGCGGCAAGTCGACGCTCGCGAAGGTGCTGGTGGGAGTGCAGCAGCCCACTGCGGGGACGGTGTCCTTCCGGGGACGCGACCTGTGGACGATGAAGCCGGCCGAGCGCCGGACCGCGATCGGCCGGAACACCGGCATGATCTTCCAGGACCCGTCGACGGCACTGAACCGCAGGCTGACCGTACGCCAGATCCTCCGCGACCCCCTGGACGTGCACAGAATGGGGGCGCCCGCTCAACGCGACGCACGCGTACGGGAGTTGATGTCGCTGGTGGGCCTCCCCAAGGTCCTGGCGGACGGACTGCCCGGCCAGCTGTCGGGCGGGCAGCGCCAACGCGTGGCGATCGCCCGCGCGCTGGCCCTCGAACCGGAGCTGGTGGTGGCGGACGAGCCGACGAGCGCGCTCGACGTGTCCGTGCGCGCCCAGATCCTCAACCTCCTCCTGGACCTCAAGGAGCGGCTCGGCCTCGCCCTGGTCTTCGTGTCGCACGACATCCAGACGGTGCGGCGGATGAGCGACCGGGTCATCACGATGTACCTGGGCAGGATCGTGGAGGAATCACCGGCCGAGGAGATCCTGGACAGAGCACGCCACCCCTACACGCGGGCCCTCTTCTCCGCGACCCCCGGCCTGCTGGACCCCATCGACCCGATCCCGCTGGTCGGCCCGGTGCCGTCGGCCACGCGACCGCCGAGCGGCTGCCCCTTCCGCACCCGGTGCTGGAAGGCTGACGAGGCCTGCGCGTCCACCATGCCGGACTTCGCGTCGACGGAGGGTTCCGGGCACCGCTACCGCTGCCACCACCCCGTGCCGGACGGCCAGTCCACGCACGAGCTAGTGATCCAGTCCGCCGCCACGGACGCGAGCCCCAGGGAGACTCCATGACACTGCCCACCCCGCTGAACGGTGTCGTTCCGCCCGTCTGCACGCCCCTGACACCGGACCGCGAGGTGGACACGGCGTCCTTGACGCGGCTGGTCGACCATCTCGTCGACGGCGGCGTGGACGGCCTCTTCGTCCTCGGCTCGTCGTCGGAGACGGCCTACCTGACGGATGCCCAGCGGAAGGTCGTGATCGAGACGGTGGCGGGTCATGTCGGGGGTCAACTGCCCGTACTGGCAGGGGCGATCGACATGGCGACGGCGCGGGTCCTGGACCACGTCCGCGCGGTGACGGACGCGGGGGCGGACGGGGTGGTGGTGACGGCCCCCTTCTACACGCGCACGCACCCGGCGGAGGTGGCCCGCCACTTCCGCCTGGTGGCGGCGGGCTCACCGGTGCCGGTCTTCGCGTACGACCTGCCTGTCTCGGTCCACTCCAAACTGACCGCGGAACTGGTCCTGGAGCTGGCGGCGGAGGGGGTCCTTGCCGGGTTGAAGGACTCCAGCGGGGAGGAGGGCAACTTCCGGGAGGTGGCCCTCGGGGCGCGGACCCGGACGGACGTCGCGGGCTTCAGCGTGCTCACGGGTTCGGAGACGACGGTGGACGGCGCCCTCGCGATGGGGGCGGACGGGGTGGTACCCGGGCTGGGGAACGTGGACCCGGAGGGATACGCGCGGCTGTACCGCTACTGCCGGGAGGGGGACTGGGCGCGGGCCCGGGGTGAGCAGGAGCGGTTGTGCGGGCTGTTCGGGATGGTGCGGGTCGGGGACGCCGCCGGGAGGATGGGGGGCAGTTCGTCCGCGCTCGGAGCTTTCAAGGCGGCGCTGTACCTACGGGGCGTGATCGCCTGCCCCGCTACGGCGGAGCCGCAGGTTCCGTTGTCTTCGGGGGAGGTCGAGCGGGTGGGGAAGTTTCTGGCGGGGGCGGGGTTGTTGTAACGGTTCTACCTTTCAGCCCGGCCGGCGTTTGAGGCCATCTTTTCGGGGGTCCAGGGGGCGGAGCCCCTTGGTCTCGGGAAGGGGCGGGATTGGGGAAAGCCCCGCAGGGACCGCCCCTACGCCGACCCCTCCACCCCCGGCCGCACCAACCCCGACTCATAAGCCACGATCACCAACTGGGCCCTGTCCCTCGCCCCCAACTTCCCCATGATCCGGCTGACATGAGTCTTCGCGGTCAAGGGACTCAACCCCAACGCGTCAGCGATCTCCGTGTTGTTCAGGCCCCGCGCCACCAGCGCGAGAACCTGACGCTCCCTCTCCGAAAGCCCTTCGGGGCCCGCGGCCCCCGTGGGCGGGGGTTCCGGGGCCCGCAGGACCCTGGCGATCAGCCGAGACGTCGGGCCCGGCGAAAGCAGGGACTCCCCCGCCGCCACCGTACGAATCGCCTCCAGCAGCTCCGCAGGCTTCGTGTCCTTCACCAGAAACCCCGAGGCCCCGGCCCGAAGCGCCTCCACGACATGCTCATCCGTGTCGTAAGTCGTCAGCATCAAAACCTTCACCCCGGCCAGATCCTCGTCCCGCGCGAGCAGCCGCGTCGCCTCGATCCCGTTCAGGTCCGGCATCCGGATGTCCATGACGATGAGATCAGCCCGCTCCGAGCGGGCGAGATCGACCGCCGCCCGCCCCGTCCCCGCCTGCCCCACCACCTCCATGTCCGGAGCGGACTCGACCAGCATCGCGAACGCCGCCCGTACCAGCGTCTGATCATCGGCGAGCAGTACACGGATCGTCATCGAAGTCCTCCCACGGGCACCAGCGGCAGTACGGCCGACACCGCGAACCCGCCCCCCTCCCGAGGCCCCGCCTCCACCGTGCCGCCCACGCTCCGGGCCCGCTCCCGCATCCCCACGAGGCCGAACCCGGGGGTGTGCGCGGGATCCTCAGGAGCTCGCCCGTCGTCCGTGACCGTCACCCGCAGCGCCGCGTCAGCCACGCCTACGCCCACCCGGATGGTGAGCCCGGGTCCGCCGTGCCGCACCGCGTTGGTCAGCGCCTCCTGCACGATCCGGTAGGCCGCGGCGCCCACGGCCGCCGGCGCCTCCACCTCCCGTACCGCGAGATCGACCGCCGCCCCGGAGGTCCGCGCCGCCTCCGCCAGGTCCTCAAGGCCGTCAAGGCCCGGCAGCGGCCCGCGCGACTCCTCGGCGGTACCCGCCCGCAACACCTCGAGCGTGGCCCGGAGTTCACCCCGCGCCGAACGGCACGTCTCGGCGATGTCGTCCAGCGCCTTGGCCACCGCCGCCCGGTCGAGGCGGTCCGGATCGGCGGCCAGTACGTGCGCCGCGACGGAGGTCTGGACGCCGACGAGGGTGATGCTGTGCGCCAGGAGGTCGTGCAGGTCGCGGGCGACCCGGAGCCGCTCCTCCGCGACGCGCCGCCGCGCCTCCTCCTCGCGCGTTCGCTCCGCCCGCTCGGCACGCTCCAGTACGGAGGTGACGTGCTGACGGTGGATGCGTACGTACACGCCGAGCAGCAGCACCGCGACGATCCAGCCGGAGATCCGCAGCACCTCCGCGAGCTGGTGCGGGGAGACGCTCGCGTTGGCGGTCATCGTGATGCCGACGATGAAGAGCCCGGTGAGCAGGGCCCGGCGCGGGCGCCCGGACACGGCGACGGTGTAGAGCGCGACCATGCCCACCGGGATGGCGGCCATGTGGGTGTAGTCGACGGCGTGGTACGGGACGATGCAGGCGACCACCCCGAGGAGCACGAGCAGGGGGCGGGCGCGTCGCCACACCAGCGGCACGTGCGCGCAGAGCAGCAGGCTCCACCCGAGGAGGTCGGGCCGCCGTCCGTCCTCGACGAACGCGGCGAGCGCGGCGGACAGCACCGCGAGCCCCACGGCGAACAGCGCGTCGTCGCGCAGGGCGCGCCGGCTGCCGGGCACGGCCCCCGTGAAGGCGGCCAGGCCGCGCGGCGCGGACGGCCTCTCGTGAACCCGCGTCATGTCCCCCACGGCTGCATCCTCTCGTACGAGGGTGCCCCTCCGGCAGTGGAGGGGCACCCTGCGGCGGTCCGGCCGACGGCCCGCCCAACGGTCAGGAGACGGAGGCCCGTTGGGGCTCGTTCTCCGGGTCCGGGTCCGCAGCCGGCCGGGGGCGCGAGAGGCTGCCCGGCCACCACACCTTCCGCCCGAGCGCCACGCTCGCACTCGTCACCAGATATGTCCGCACCAGGAACGTGTCGAGGAGCACCCCGACCGCGATCACGAAGCCCAGCTCGACCAGCTGCACCAGCGGCATGTTGGTGAGCACCGCGAAGGTCGCCGCGAGGACCAGGCCCGCCGACGCGACGACGCCGCCCGTCGTCCGCAGCGCGATCAGCGCGGCTGCCCCCGGCTCGGCCCCGGCGAGGGACTCCTCCCGCATGCGGTGCATGAGGAAGATCCCGTAGTCGACGCCCAGCGCGACGAGGAACACGAACGACAGCAGCCCCAGCCCTGGATCGGTGCCCTCGAAGCCCATCAGCGGTTCGAAGACGAGGCCCGCGATGCCCAGCGACGCGCCCCATACCGCGACCACCGCGGCGAGCAGCAGCAGTGGCGCGACAAGGGACCTCAGCAGCGCCATCAGGATCAGGAACACGGCCGCGAGGACCAGCGGCACGATGATCAGGCGGTCACGGTCGTTCGTCTCCTTCAGGTCCAGCTGCTGGGCGCTGGAGCCGCCCACGTACGAGCCGTCGAGATCCGCCCGCAGCGCCTTGATCGTCGCTGTCTCGCCCTCCGACTCTGGCGCGGACGTCGCGATCACGGAGATCTCCGTCCAGCCCTCCGCCGTACGTCCCTTCTCGGCGCTGTCCACGCCCTGGGTGTCCTTGATGTCGGCGAGGACGGCGGTGGCGCGGTCCTCGGGGGCCATCACGGTGATGGGCTGGGTGCCGCGTTCGGGATAGGCCCTGGCGAGGGTCTCCATGGCGGTGACGGATTCGGGCGTCTTGGTGAAGGAGTCCTCCTGCTTCATCGCGCCCGGCAGATTCAGCGCCCCCAGGGCGAGCGCGCCCAGGAGCACGGCGCCGCCCGCGAGGACGGTGAGCGGCCTGCGCCCCGCCGAGCTGCCCATCATGGAGAAGAGACTGCGCCGCTGCTTGGGTTCGCTGCCGAAGGCGGGCACGAGGGGCCAGAACACGCGCCGTCCGAGCAGGACCAGGATGGCGGGCAGCAGCGTCAGCATCGCGACGAGTGCGCACAGCACACCGACCGTGCCGAGGGGGCCCATGCCCCGGCTGCTGTTGAGGTCGGCGGCCAGCAGGCAGAGCAGCCCTGCCGCGACCGTCCCCGATGAGGCGAGCACCGCGGGTCCGCAGCCCTTCAGGGCGGCGACCATCGCGTCGTGGGGCCGCTCGATCCTGCGCAGTTCCTCACGGTAGCGGGAGACGATGAGCAGGGCGTAGTCCGTGCCCGCGCCGAACACGAGGATCGTCATGATGCCGCTGCTCTGGCCGCTGACGGACGTCCCGAAGCCTTCGTGCAGTCCGTACGCGATGCCCATCGCCAGGTAGTCGGCGACTCCTGCCACGGCGAGCGGCACGAGCCACAGGAACGGGCTGCGGTAGATGAGGATCAGGAGCAGGGCGACCACGCCGGCGGTGGTGTAGAGCAGCGGGCCGTCGAGGGAGTTGTAGACCTTGCTCGCGTCGGTGTCGAGCGCCCCCGCCCCGCCCACGTCGACGCTCAACCCGCCCTCTCCCGCGGCGATCTCGCGTACGTCGTCGACGAGGACGTCCCTGGCTTCCTCGTCCTGGCCGGGCTCGGTGCTCGCCACGGGGTACATCAGCGTGGTGCCGTCCTTGGAGGGCACGGCGCGCGGGTCGGACGTCAGCTTGTGGGCCTGGCCGATCTCGGCGACCTGGGCGGCCGCCGCCTCGCGGTCGGCGGCGGTGAGGCCGCCGTCACGGTGGTAGACGAGCACCAGCTCGGTCGCTTCACCGCCCGGCAACTGGTCCTGGATCTTGGCTACTTGGGTGGAGTCGGCGCTGGCGGGGAGGTAGTCGACGACGCGGTCCTGCTGGGCGTCGGCCAGCTTCGACGCGAAGGGCCCGGCGAGCGCGATGACGCCGATCCACAGTGCGAGGAACACCCAGGGCACGGCTCGTCGCCGTCGTGCGGTGGTCTCTTCGGCCCGCATGACGGGCCTCCTTCCGGCAGGTTGGCAGGTTCGGTGCCAACCTTTCCGGAGGGGGCCGCGCGATCCGTCGGGCGCGAGGGCGAGTTGAGGAGTACGGCGCGGGGAGACATCAGCGGCGTACTACTCCCACGGGAGTAGCGTCCCTGCACCCCCGGGATCAGAAGTGCGTGGTCCGCGCCGCCACCATCAGCCGTGTCACCTCGTCCGCGCCGATGGTCAGCGCGCCGCCCGCCGTGGCGAGCACCTCGCGCTCGGCGGGGGTGTACGGGCCGTCGGCGAGGGCGATCCGCGCGCCCTGGAGCAGCAGCGCCTCGCGTCCGGCCGGGGCCAGGTGCGGGGCCAACGGGCCGAGCGCCTCGTGGAGTTCTATGGCCAGACCGGGCCCGCAGTCCGGGACGGTCGCCCGTCCGGTGTCCGCGGCGAGCGCGTCGACGAGCGCGACGAGCTGTTCCTCGCGGCAGTCGTCGAAGCCGGCTCCGCGCAGCGCGCCGACGGCCGCGTCGAGCGTCGTGCGCGACGAGGTGCCGCCCGCGGCGAGGATGGCGAGGACGACGGTGTGCACGGCGTCGCGCACCATGGCCGAGAGCCGTGTGGTGGTGGGATGGCCGAGAACGTCCGTGCCGAAGTGGTCGCCGCAGGCGGCGCACTCGACGATGGGGCCCGCGGCGCCGCGCGGCAGGACCGGAACGCCGAGCAGGACGAAGCGGCGACGGCCGGTGCGGCGCTGGTAGTTGCGGTCACCGCCGCAGCCGGGGCAGAAGAACTCGCCGTCCCCGACGGTGGTCCAGGCCGTGTGCACGCCGATCACACGCCTGCGCAGGACCCGCCCGCGGGAAACGGGCGTGGCGAAGATGCGGGATTCCCGGCCGTTTCGTCCCCGATCTGGCAGCACCGCACACCTCCGTAACGCCCCGGCAACATTGCCGCGTTGGGCGTGATGTTAGCCACATTGTTGATGTGGCGTCAGCACCCTGTGCGAGAGATGGCCGGTAGACGATCGCCGGACAGGCTCGTTTTCGGCCTGTCCGGCGGCCGGATGGTGTCAGCGGGCGGCGCGGTTCACCGCGGAGACCGCGGCCTTCAGCGACGCGCGCGTCGTATTGGCGTCGATGCCGATGCCCCACAGGACCTTGTCACCGATGGCGCATTCGATGTACGACGCGGCCTGCGCGGAGGCTCCCTCGCTCATCGTGTGCTCCTGGTAGTCCAGGAGGCGTACGTCGATGCCGATGCCCTGCAGCGCGTTGAAGAAGGCCGAGATCGGACCGTTGCCGGTGCCGGTCAGGACGGTGTCGGCGCCGTCGACCGTCGCCTCGACGGTGAGGGTGTCCGTGCCGTCCTTGTCGGTGGTGGTCTGGCCGTTCTTGACCTGGATGCGTCCCCACGGGTTCTCGGGGTTGGGCAGGTACTCGTCCTGGAAGATGCCCCAGATCGCGTCCGGCGTGACCTCGCCGCCCTCGGAGTCGGTCTTCGTCTGGATGATCTTCGAGAACTCGACCTGCATGCGGCGCGGCAGGTCCAGCTTGTGGTCGTTCTGCAGGACGTAGGCGATGCCGCCCTTGCCGGACTGCGAGTTGACGCGGATGACGGCCTCGTACGAACGGCCGACATCCTTGGGGTCGATGGGCAGGTACGGCACGGCCCACTCGATGTCGTCGACCGTCTTGCCCTGCTGCTCGGCCCGGACGCCCATCGCCTCGAAGCCCTTCTTGATGGCGTCCTGGTGGGAGCCGGAGAAGGCGGTGTAGACGAGGTCGCCCGCGTACGGGTGGCGCGGGTGGACCTCCATCTGGTTGCAGTACTCGGCGGTGCGGCGGATCTCGTCGATGTCGGAGAAGTCGATCTGCGGGTCCACGCCCTGCGAGAACAGGTTCATGCCCAGCGTGACCAGGTCGACGTTGCCGGTGCGCTCGCCCTGCCCGAACAGGCAGCCCTCGATGCGGTCGGCGCCGGCCATGATGGCCAGTTCGGCGGCGGCGACGGCGGTGCCGCGGTCGTTGTGCGGGTGGACGGACAGGCAGACGTGCTCGCGGCGGGTCAGGTTGCGGGACATCCACTCGAAGCGGTCCGCGTGGGTGGAGGGCGTCGAGCGCTCGACCGTGGCGGGCAGGTTCAGGATGATCTCGCGGCCCTCTTCGGGCTGCCATACGTCACAGACGGCCTCGCAGACCTCCAGGGCGAAGTCCAGCTCGGTGTCCGTGAAGATCTCGGGGCTGTACTGGTAGCCGAAGACGGTCTCGGGGCCCAGCAGCTTCTCCGCGTACTCCATGACGAGGCGCGTGCCGTCGACGGCGATCTGCTTGACCGCGTCCTTCGAGCCACGGAAGACGACCTCGCGCCAGACGGGCGCGGTCGCGTTGTAGAGGTGGACGGTGGCGCGCTTGGCGCCGACCAGCGACTCGACGGTGCGGGAGATCAGCTCTTCGCGGGCCTGCGTCAGGACGGAGATGGTGACGTCGTCCGGGATCGCGCCGTCCTCGATGATCGACCGCACGAAGTCGAAGTCGGTCTGACCCGACGAGGGGAAGCCGACCTCGATCTCCTTGTAGCCCATGCGGACCAGCAGGTCGAACATCTCCCGCTTGCGCGCGGGGGACATCGGGTCGATCAGCGCTTGGTTGCCGTCACGCAGGTCCGTGGAGAGCCAGCGGGGAGCGACCGTGATCCGGTTGTCGGGCCACGTGCGGTCGGGGATGTCGACCTGGTCGTACTGCCCGTACTTGTGGATCGGCATGGAAGTGGCGCGCTGCAGATTGGGCTTGATCGCCATGATGCGGGGGCTCCTCGGGAGTGTCCTTAAGGACGGCCGACGGTCGCTTCGCGAGCAACACCGAACTCCGCGGGGAGGGGGTCGGCCTCGACTACAGGCCCTCGCCGCGGCAGCTAAGGAGAAGCAGCCCGTAACGCATGATGCTCCGCAGCCTAGCCGAGCCGCGCTGTGTGCGCGGGTGCGTATCAGTATGCGGGATCGCCATCAGGTAACGGGTAGGAGGTGATCAATCCCTCTATTTCACTAATCATGGTTGCAGGTAGTGACAGCGGCATGACCCAGTGCCACATTGCCGCCATGACCGCCAACCCAGGCTTCGAGCCTGTCTTCTGCACCATCATTCCGCCCCACGTGCTCGACACTCTGGCCCAGAGTGACGACGCCACGCTCGCGGGTCCCGCCCGCCGCACCCTGGAACGGGACTCCATCGAGCGCACCCACCGCCGCCTGACCACGGTCATCGGCGCCCCGTCCGTCTCGCTGCCCAAGGAAGCCGCGGAGAGCAAACCGCACCGCACGATCCACGACGCCAGGCACAAGACCGAGCTGCCGGGCCGCAAGATCCGCGGCGAGGGCGAGAAGCCCGGCAAGGACGCGACCGTCAACCGCGCGTACGCGGGTCTCGGCGCGACCTTCGAGCTGTTCCTGAAGTCGTACCAGCGCAACTCCATCGACGGCAGCGGTCTGCCGATGAACGCGACGGTCCACTACGGCGAGAAGTACGGGAACGCCTTCTGGAACGGCGAGCAGATGGTGTTCGGCGACGGTGACGGCGAGATCTTCCTCGACTTCACCATCCCGGTGGACGTCATCGGCCACGAGCTGACGCACGGCGTCGTCCAGTACACGGCGAACCTCACGTACTTCGGTCAGCCGGGCGCCCTGAACGAGTCCTTCGCGGACGTCTTCGGCTCGCTGATCAAGCAGTACACGCTCGGCCAGACCGCCGCCGAGGCCGACTGGCTGATCGGCGCCGGGCTGCTCGCCCCGCGCGTGACGGGCAAGGCGCTGCGCTCCATGAAGGCCCCGGGCACGGCGTACGACGACGATGTCCTCGGCAAGGACCCGCAGCCCGCCGACATGGACCACTACGTCCGCACCGGCCGCGACAACGGCGGCGTGCACATCAACTCCGGCATCCCCAACCACGCCTTCTACCTGCTGGCCGAGGCGCTCGGCGGCAACGCGTGGGAGCGGGCCGGACAGATCTGGTACGCCGTCCTGACCGGCGGCGAGCTGGCCCAGGACGCGTCCTTCGCGGACTTCGCGAAGCTGACCGTGGCCGCGGCGCGCGCCAAGTACGGCGAGGGCGAGGAGCACGGCGCCGTGGTGAAGGCGTGGTCCCAGGTCGGCGTGCCCACCAACTGACCTACCCACCGGCCTCCCCATGGAGTAGACAGGTTCCATGCGTATCCAGGTGAAGCGCACGGGAGGATTCGCGGGCATCGAGCGGCACGCCGAGGTCGACACCTCGGGACTGCCCGATGCCCACGAGTGGCAGGCCCTGGCCGAAGAGGCCGTGGCAGAGGGCCGGAGCACGCCACCGATAGGGGTGCCGGACGGCTTCAGCTACCAGCTCACCGTGGACGGACACACGGTGTACTGCTCGGACCCCCGCCTGACCGATCCACAGCGCAAGCTGATCACGCGCGTCCTCAAGGAGGGCTCCTAGAACAGGAGGGCTCGTAAAACTTGAGCGGTGTTCACCTTTTCTGAGGCACGCCCATTGACTTCCGTACGCGGCCGTACGGAAGATCGCGCCCATGGCAGCGAGCGATGCGACCCCTGCGCGCGAACCACTCCCTCAGTTCCCCCGCGACTTCGTGTGGGGGGTGTCCACTTCGGCTCACCAGATCGAGGGCGCCGTCGACGAACGCGGCCCCTCGGTCTGGGACGCGTTCACGGCGGTTCCGGGCCGGGTCAAGGACGGCACGACGGCCGCCGTCGCCTGCGACCACTACCACTGCTACCGCGAAGACGTCGCGCTCATCCGGGAGTTGGGCGCGGACGCCTACCGCTTCTCGGTGTCGTGGCCGCGCGTGCTGCCGGGCGGGACGGGCGAGGTGAGCACCGCGGGCCTGGACTTCTACGACCGCCTTGTCGACGAACTGTGCGCGGCGGGCGTGAGCCCCGTCCCCACCCTCTTCCACTGGGACACCCCCCTTGCCCTCGCCGACGAGGGCGGCTGGCTGCGGCGGGACACGGCCGAGCGGTTCGCCGAGTACGCGGCGGTGGTGGCAGCGCGCGTCGGCGACCGCGCCAAGAAGTGGATCACTCTGAACGAACCCGCCGAGCACACCCTCCTCGGTCACGCGCTCGGCCAGCACGCGCCCGGTCAGCAGCTGATGTTCGACGCGCTGCCGGTGGCACACCACCAGCTCCTCGCCCACGGTCTCGCCGTACGGGCGCTGCGCGCGGCGGGCGTCACGGACATCGGCATCGCCAACTCGCACGGCCCCACCTGGCCGGCGTCGTCATCGGCCGAGGACACGCAGGCCGCTGACTTCTACGACGTACTCCTCAACCGCCTGTTCGCGGACCCGCTCATCCTGGGCCGCTACCCGGACGGCATCGGGGAGTTGATGCCGGGCGGCGACATCGACGCCGACCTGAAGGTCATCGCCGAGCCGGTCGACTGGTACGGCATCAACTTCTACCAGCCGACCAAGGTGGGTGCCCCGCTCCCGGCGTCGGCAACGACATCGACGGAGTTCTCCGGCCTCACCCTCCCGCCCGAACTCCCCTTCTCACCGAGGGAGATCGAGGGGCGCCCGGTGACGGACTTCGGCTGGCCGGTGGTCCCGGAATCACTCACCGAGCTGCTCACCGGCTTCCGCGACCGGTACGGCGACCGCCTGCCACCGCTGGTGATCACCGAGAACGGCTGCTCGTACGAGGGCATCGACGACCAACGCCGGATCGACTACCTCGACGGCCATCTGCGGGCGCTGCACCGGGCGTTGCAGGAGGGAGTGGACGTTCGCGGCTACTTCGTCTGGTCCCTGATGGACAACTTCGAGTGGGCGGAGGGTTACCGGCAGCGCTTCGGTCTCGTCCACATCGACTTCGCGACCCTGGAGCGCACCCCGAAGGCGTCGTACGCGTGGCTGCGCGACACGCTGCGGGCGCAACGGGCATGACGGCCGACGCGCTGCGGGAGCCGGTCGACCGGGTCGGCCGGGGCTGGACGGCATCCCTGTCGCTCGCCAACGGCGCGATCTGGGTGGGCTGGTACGGCCCGCTGCAGATCCTGCTCGCCGTGCAGGCGGAGGATCTGGCCCCGGCCGGCACCTCCAAGGAGACGGTCCTCGCATGGGTCGCGGGCGTGGGAGCCGTGGTGTCCCTCGCGTCGAACCCGCTCTTCGGCGCGCTCTCGGACCGGACGGTGTCGCGCTTCGGGCGGCGCACGCCGTGGATCGTGGCGGGCACGGCGGGCGGCGCGGCGTCGCTCCTGCTGCTGTCGGCCGCGGGGTCGGTGTGGTGGATGGCGGCGGGCTGGTGCCTGGTCCAGCTCACCCTGAACGCCGCGTTCGCCGCGGTCACGGCGGCCGTGCCGGACCGGGTGCCGCGGCTCCAGCGGGGCGCGGTGGGCGGCTGGCTGGGGGCGGCGCAGATCCTGGGCGTGGTCGTGGGGACGGGCCTCGCGACGGCTGCCGGGGGCGTGGGCGCGGGGTATGCGGCGTGCGCGGTGTTCACGGTGGTGGGGGTGCTCCCGTACGTCCTGCGCCACCGGGACCTGCGCCTCGCGCCGCGGGACAGGCCGCCGTTCGCCTGGCGTTCGTTCGCCCGCGCCTTCTGGCTGAGCCCGCGCCGCTACCCGGACCTGGGGTGGGCCTGGCTGACCCGCTTCCTGATCAACCTCAGCAACGCCCTGGTCCTGCTCTATCTCCTCTACTACCTACGGGACCGCCTCCACCACTCCGACCCCGACGAGGGCGTCCTGATCCTCACGGCGGTGAACGGCGTGACGCTGCTCGCGACCGTGGTCGTGGGCGGCGTCTGGTCGGACCGCGTGGGCCGCCGCAAGCCGTTCGTGCTCTGGTCCGGCGTCCTGATGGCGGTGGCGACGGCCCTGCTGTCCGGCTGGCAGACCTGGCCGGGCGCGATCGTCGCGGCGGCGGTGCTCGGGGTGGGCTTCGGCGTCTTCACGTCGGTGGACTTCGCCCTGATGACGGACGTCCTGCCGAAGGCCATGGACCGCGGCAAGGACATGGGCGTCATCAACATCGCCAACTCACTCCCCCAGGTGGCCGCCCCGGCCCTGGCGGCCCCCCTCGTGACACACCTGGGGGGCTATCGGGTGCTGTACCTGGTGGCTGCTGCGATCGGCCTGACGGGGGCCTTGCTGGTGACGCGGATCAGGGGTGTGAAGTAACCGGAGGTGTGGCCCTCAGAAGCCCAGCTTGCGCAACTGCTTGGGGTCGCGCTGCCAGTCCTTCGCGACCTTTACGTGCAGGTCGAGGAAGACCGGCGTGCCCAGGAGTGCCTCGATCTGCTGGCGGGACTTGATCCCGACCTCCTTGAGGCGCTTGCCCTTCGGGCCGATGATGATGCCCTTCTGGCTGGGGCGCTCGATGTAGACGTTCGCGTGGATGTCGAGCATCGGCTTGTCCGCGGGCCGGTCCTGGCGCGGCAGCATCTCCTCCACCACGACGGCGATGGAGTGCGGCAGCTCGTCCCGCACGCCTTCGAGCGCGGCCTCGCGGATCAGCTCGGCGACCATGACCTGCTCGGGCTCGTCCGTGAGGTCGCCCTCGGGGTAGAGCGGCGGGCTCTTCGGGAGCATCGGGACGATCAGGTCGGCGAGCAGCTGGACCTGCTTGTCGCCGACCGCCGAGACCGGCACGATCTGCGCCCACTCGAAGCCGAGCTCCTTGCCGAGCTGGTCGATGGCGATGAGCTGCTCGGCGAGCGTCTTGCTGTCGACGAGGTCGGTCTTCGTCACGACCGCGATCTTCGGCGTCTTCTTGATGCCGGCCAGTTCCTTGGCGATGAACCGGTCGCCGGGGCCGAGCTTCTCGTTCGCGGGCAGACAGAAGCCGATGACGTCGACCTCGGCCCACGTGGTCCGCACGACGTCGTTGAGCCGCTCGCCGAGCAGCGTGCGCGGCTTGTGGAGCCCGGGGGTGTCCACCAGGATCAGCTGGGCGTCGGGCCGGTGCACGATGCCGCGGACCGTGTGCCGCGTGGTCTGCGGCTGGTTGGCGGTGATCGCCACCTTCTGGCCGACCAGAGCATTCGTGAGGGTGGACTTGCCCGCGTTGGGGCGGCCCACGAAGCAGGCGAAGCCGGCGCGGTGGGGTGCCCCCGACGATTCTGACGGCTCGGATGACTCGGTACGAACGCTCATGGCGCCCATTCTCCCTGATCGCCGGAGGCCCGCAGCACCCCGAGGCGCCCCCGGGCCGCCGATCGGGCACCGGCAGGCCGTCCGTGAGCCTCCGGAAACCCTCGCGCAACACGAAACATCGCGGAAACGCCCGGGTGCCCGTTCCGAAACGCGGGGCGGTGACGCTCTCCCTCTGCCCCCACCCGGAGGAGAGATTCCCCGTGCAGTCCCTGACCACCACCTTGGCCGCGGCCGAGGGCCCCGACACCGGCGACACCGCCTGGCTGCTCGCGGCCACCGCGCTCGTCCTGCTGATGACACCGGGCCTCGCACTCTTCTACGGCGGCATGGTCCGCACGAAGAGCGTCCTCAACATGCTCCTGATGTCCTTCGTCTCGATCGCCCTGGTCACCGTGGTGTGGCTGCTCGCCGGCTACTCGCTCGCGTTCGGCGAGGACGCCTTCGGGGGCCTGATCGGCGGCCTCGACCACCTCGGCATGGCGGGCATCGGCCCGAACACGCTCACGGGGACGGTCCCCACCCTCCTCTTCACCACGTTCCAGCTCACTTTCGCGATCCTCACCACGGCACTGATCAGCGGTGCCATCGCGGACCGCACGAAGTTCGCGGCCTGGCTGGTCTTCGTGCCGCTCTGGGCGCTGCTCGTATACGTTCCCGTGGCGCACTGGGTGTGGGGGCCGGACGGCTGGATCTCCTCGTCCCTCGGCGCGCTCGACTTCGCGGGCGGCCTGGTCGTCGAGATCGCCTCCGGCGCGTCCGGCCTGGCGCTCGTCCTGGTCATCGGCCCGCGCATCGGCTTCAAGAAGGACGCGATGCGTCCGCACAACCTGCCGATGGTCCTGATGGGCGCGGGCCTGCTGTGGTTCGGCTGGCTCGGCTTCAACGGCGGCTCGGCGCTCGGCGCGAACGGCCTCGCGGCCGCCTCCCTCCTGAACACGCTGCTCGCCGGCTGCACGGGCCTGCTCGGCTGGCTCTTCGTCGAGCAGCGGCGCGACGGCCACCCCACGACGTTCGGGGCGGCGTCGGGCGCGGTGGCGGGCCTCGTCGCCATCACCCCCGCGTGCGGGGTCGTCGGGGTGCTCGGCGCCGGGGTGGTCGGTCTCGCGGCCGGGGTGGTCTGCTCGTACGCCGTGGCGTGGAAGTTCCGCCTCGACTACGACGACTCGCTGGACGTGGTGGGCGTCCACCTGGTCGGCGGCGTGGTCGGCACGCTCCTGATCGGCCTGTTCGCGACGGCCACGATGACTCAGGGCGCGGAGGGCCTCTTCTACGGGGGCGGGCTCGCCCAGTTGGGCAAGCAGGCGGTGGCGGTGCTCGCGGTGGCGGCGTACACGTTCTCGGTGACGTACGGCATCGGCAAGGCGATCGACGGGCTCATGGGCTTCAGGGCGTCGGCGGAGGACGAGCAGACGGGCCTCGACCAGACGCACCACGCGGAGACGGCCTACGATCACGGCGTCCTGGTCAGCCCGATGAAGGGGAGCACCGTCCGATGAAGCTCGTTACCGCGGTCATCAAGCCGTTCCGCCTGGACGAGGTGAAGACCGCGCTCCAGGAACTGGGCGTCCAGGGCCTCACCGTCACGGAGGCGAGCGGGTACGGGCGCCAGCGGGGGCACACGGAGGTGTACCGGGGCGCGGAGTACCAGGTGGACCTGGTCCCGAAGGTGCGGGTGGAGGTCGTCGTCGACGACGCGGACGCCGAAGCGGTCATCGACGGAATCGTCCGCGCGGCATCCACGGGCAAGATCGGTGACGGGAAGGTGTGGGCGGTCCCGGTGGAGACGGTGGTGCGGGTGCGGACGGGGGAACGGGGCCCGGACGCGGTCTGATCCTCCCCGACCCCGCCCCTTCCCGAAAACCCGCTCGGCGCGGGGGCCAAGATCCAGCCCCTCCGGCGTTTGAGGAGCGGGGTCTGGGGCGGAGCCCCAGGTAGGTCCGGGGCGCAGGCACGGTTTTCGGGAAGGGGTGGGGTTGGGGAATGAATCAGTTCGCCTGAGCCCGCACCCGGACCTCACCGTCAGGCCCCGCCAGGAACACCGGCGTCCCGGCCCCACCAAGGTCCCGCACAGCGGAAAGATCCTCGGCGGAGAGCGCCTCCTCGGAGGAGACGACGGCCGCAGCCTCAAGGGACTCCGCACCGGAGGCGACAGCCATGGCGACGGCGGTACGCAGCGCGGAAAGCTTCAGGGAGTCGAGAGAGACGGTCCCGGCGACATACGTCCGCCCCGTCTCGTCCCGCACAGCGGCCCCCTCGGCCACCCCATTCCGCGCCCGCGCCGAACGAGCCAGCGTAACGATCTTCCGGTCCTCAGCGTCAAGCGCAGCACTCTCGGTCATGAGCCGAGCATACGGAGGACGGAGAACAGGGGCTCACCCGGCCACCGGGTACATCGAACCCCGCCGCCCCTCCGGCGACGCGAGCCACTCCAGTTTCGCCGCGGTCTCCGCCTCCGGCAACGGCGTGTGCAGCACGATCGTGAGGTCGGGCCGCGCCGGCACCCGCAGGGCCGTCGACTCGACGTGCAACGCCCCCACCAGCGGATGCGTGAGCTCCTTGTGCACCTGTCCCGCGGGCCGCACGTCCCGCCGCTCCCACAGCTCGGTGAACTCGGCGCCCGCCGTCTCCCGCAGTTCGGCCAGGACCGCCTGGAACCCCTCGTCGTTCGGGGTCTCGGAGCACGAAGCGCGGAACTGCGCGACGACCGTCTCCGCGTTCGTCCGCCAACTCACGCTCCGGGAGCGGTAGATGGGGTCCGTGAAGAAGTCCACGATGCAGTTCTGGGTGATCTCGGGGCGCATCCCGAAGACCATCCCGGCGGCGTCGTTGTACATGACGCAGTTGTAGTAGCGGTCCATGATGTGCGCCGGGTACGGCATCCAGGTGTCGATCAGGCGCTGCATCCCCTGGCACATGTCACGGTCGGCCTGCTCGACCTCGGGCGCGGGCGGGTTGAGACCGGCGAGGACGTACAGGTGCCGTCGCTCGGTGCTCGACAGCTTCAGGACCCGGCCCACGGAGTCCAGGACCTGCGGCGACACCGAGATGTCACGGCCCTGCTCGAGCCACTGGTACCAGGACGCGCCGACCCCGGCGAGCACGGCGACCTCCTCGCGGCGCAGCCCCGGCGTACGCCGCCGCGCGCCGCCGTCGGGGAGGCCGGCCTCCGCGGGGCTGATCCGGGCGCGGCGGCTCATCAGGAACTCGCGCAGCTCGCCGAGCCGCCGTGCCTTGGCCTCGTCCTGGGGCCTGACGGCCGCCGCCTCACTCGTCCCTGCCATCCGCAGCTCCCCCTGCCTGGTGTTACGACCACCAGCATAAGTTCCCGCTCCCCACGGCTATTCCTGACGCCCGAAGCTCGTCGCATGGCGATCGACACCACCACTCCCCCGTCCACCACGACACCCACGCCTGCCCCCGCGGTCGCGGCACCCAAGCTCTCCTCCCGCGACAGACTCGTCCTCTTCGTGCTCTGCGCCGCCCAGTTCATGGTCGCGCTCGACTTCTCCGTGCTGAACGTGGCGCTGCCCGTGCTCGGCGCCGACCTGGGCATGAGTCAGTCCGCGCTGCAGTGGGCGGTGACCGCGTTCGCCCTTCCCTCCGGCGGTTTCCTGCTCCTCTTCGGCCGCACCGGCGACCTGTTCGGCCGCCGCAAGCTGTTCATCGGCGGGCTCGCGCTCTTCGGTCTCGCCTCGCTCCTGGCCACCTTCGCCTGGGACCCGGCGTCCTTCCTCGCCGGGCGGGCGCTGCAGGGCGTGGGCGCGGCGGCCATCGTGCCGACCGGCATGTCGCTGCTCACGACCACGTTCCCCGAAGGCCCGCAGCGCGACCGGGCGCTGGGGATATCCGGCACGCTGCTCTCGCTCGGCTTCACGGTGGGCATGGTCCTTGGCGGCGTACTCACCGACACGCTCGGCTGGCGCTCCACGATGGGCCTGCTGACCCTCTTCGTGCTGATCGTGCTGCCGCTGGCGCCTGGCCTCCTGCCCGAGTCCCGCACCCCGGACCGCCCCCGCCTCGACATCCCGGGCGCGGTCACCGTCACCGGCGGACTGCTCGCCCTGATCTACGCGCTCTCCACGGCCGCCGAGCGCGGCTTCGGCGGGGCGGACGTCATCGTCACGCTGACCGCCGGTGTGCTGCTGCTCGCCGCATTCGGATACGTCGAGTCGCGCGCCGAGTCGCCGCTCGTCTCGCTGCCGATGCTGCGGCGGCGGACGGTGGCGTGGGGCAACCTGGGCGGTCTCGTCACCTTCTCGATGATGTCGGCGGTCATCTTCGCCCTCACCCTGTACCTGCAGGAGGTGCTGGAGCTCTCCGCCTTCGAGACCGGTCTCGTCTTCGGTGTGCAGGGGGTGCTCTCGGTGGTCGCCGGGATCTACGCGCCCAGGGTCATCAGCCGCTTCGGGGCGCGCCGCACGCTCGTCGTCTCGCTGCTCGGCCAGGGCCTGTTCATCGCGACGCTGCTCGGCATCGACGAGGGCACCTGGTCGGTCTGGCTCGCCACGGCGGGCGTCTCGGTGGCGAGCATGTTCCACCTGGGCGCGATCATCTCGTACGGCGTGACCGTCACCTCGGGTGTCCCGGACGAGGAGCAGGGCCTGGCCACGGGCCTGGTGACGTCCACCCAGCAGGTGGGCATCACGATCGGCATCCCGATCCTGGGCGTCCTCGCCACCACGAGCACCGATCTCCTGGCGGGAACGCGCACGGTGCTCCTGACCGACGCGGCGGTCCTGCTGGTGACGGCGGCCCTGGTGGCGACGGGCCTGCGTGTGCGGCGTAACGCCTAGGGGCGGTCGAGCCGCAGTCGTTGCGCCTTCGGCAGACCGGCGACGACCAGGTCGTACGAATCCTCGATGAGCTCCCGGACCTGCTGGTCCGGGAGCTTCGCGTCGACGGTCACGGTGTTCCAGTGCCGCTTGTTCATGTGCCAGCCCGGCGCGATCTCCGGGTGCGCGTCCCGCAGTTGGACCGCCATGTCGGGCTCGCACTTCAGGTTCACGTTCAGCGGCTCGGCGTCCAGCGAGGTGAGCGCGAACATCTTGCCCGCGACCTTGAACACCGAGGTCTCGGGGCCGAACGGGAACTCCTCCACCGCGTCGTTGAACGACAGGCAGAACGTGCGCAGCTCCTGCGGCGTCACCCCGAGGTCTCCTTCTCCGCGCCCGCCGGCGCGACCGGCTCCACGAGCACCGTCACGATCTTGTTCCGCCGCCCGGCCGCGGATTCCGCGGTGAGCCGCAGCTCGCGGCCGTCCGGCAGCGGCACGAGCGCGGACGCGTCGGCGATCGGCACCCGGCCGAGGGCCTTGGCGAGCAGACCGCCGACAGTCTCGACGTCCTCGTCGTCGAACTCGTCGAGTCCGAAGAGCTCGCCGAGGTCGCCGATGTCGAGGCGGGCGGTGACGCGGTAGCAGCCGTCGTCGAGCTCCTCGACGGGCGGCAGTTCACGGTCGTACTCGTCGGTGATCTCGCCGACGATCTCCTCGAGGATGTCCTCGATGGTGACGATGCCGGCCGTGCCGCCGTACTCGTCGATGACGACGGCGACGTGGTTGCGCTCCTGCTGCATCTCGCGCAGCAGGTCACCGGCGTTCTTCGTGTCGGGCACGAAGGTCGCCGGGCGCATGGCCGTCGACACCAGGTCCGACTCGCTGTCGCGGTTGATGTGCGTCTTGCGGGCCAGGTCCTTGAGATACACCATGCCGACGACATCGTCCTCGCTCTCCCCGGTCACGGGGATGCGGGAGAAGCCCGAGCGCAGGGCGAGCGTGAGCGCCTGCCGGATGGTCTTGAAGCGCTCGATGGCGACCAAGTCCGTCCGGGGGACCATGACTTCGCGTACGAGGGTGTCGCCGAGCTCGAAGACGGAGTGCACCATGCGGCGCTCGTCGTCCTCGATGAGGGATTCCTTCTCGGCGAGGTCGACCATCGCGCGCAGCTCGGCCTCGGAGGCGAACGGGCCGCGCCTGAAGCCCTTGCCGGGTGTGAGCGCGTTGCCGATGAGGATCAGGAGCGGCGGGATCGGACCCATGATGCGGGCCAGCGGCAGCAGGACGTACGCGGCGGCGGTGGCCGTGTTGAGCGGGTGCTGGCGGCCGATGGTGCGCGGCGAGACGCCCACCGCGACGTACGACACGAGGACCATCACCGCGATGGCGACGGCCAGCGCCTCCCACGTCTCGGCGAATTCGTTCAGGCAGGCGTACGTCACCAGGGACGCCGCCGCCATCTCGCACGCGACGCGCACGAGCAGCGCCACGTTCAGATAGCGGGTGGGGTCGGCGGCGACCTGCGCGAGCTTGGCGCTGCCGCGCCGCCCGGAGCGGACCGCCTCCTCGGCGCGGAAGCTGGAGGTGCGGGCGATGCCCGCCTCGGCGCAGGCGGCGAGCCAGGCGACGACGACCAGGGCGACGGCGCCCGCGATCAGCTGGAAACTCATGGGCCTACGAGACCGTGGGCGCCGGAGAGGGACCGGTCAGGCCGTTCTCCCCGCGCCAGCCGTCGACGATGGCCGCCTGGAGGCCGAACATCTCGGCCTTCTCGTCCGGCTCCTCGTGGTCGTACCCGAGCAGGTGCAGCACCCCGTGGACGGTGAGCAGCTGGAGCTCCTCGTCCATGGAGTGCTCCGTGGGCGCTTCCTTGCCCTGCTTGGTGGCGACCTCGGGGCAGAGCACGATGTCGCCGAGGAGGCCCTGCGGGGGCTCCTCCTCGTCCTTGGCCGGCGGGCGCAGTTCGTCCATGGGGAAGGACATGACGTCCGTCGGCCCCGGCAGGTCCATCCACTGGATGTGGAGCTGCTCCATGGCGTCCTCGTCCACGACGATCACCGAGAGCTCGGAGAGCGGGTGGATGCGCATCCGCGCGAGGGCGTAGCGGGCGATGTCGAGGATCGCCTGCTCGTCGACCTCGGTTCCGGATTCGTTGTTGACGTCGATCGACATGGTGCGGCTTCCGCTACTTCCCGTGTTTCTTGTGCTGCTGACTCTGCTGGCTGTCGTCGTACTTCTCGTACGCGTCGACGATACGGCCGACGAGCTTGTGCCGGACGACATCGTGGGACGTGAGCCGCGAGAAGTGCACGTCGTCGATGCCCTCCAGGATGTCCTGGACCTGGCGCAGACCCGACTTGGTGCCGTTCGGCAGGTCGACCTGGGTGACGTCGCCCGTGATCACGATCTTCGACTCGAAGCCGAGGCGGGTGAGGAACATCTTCATCTGCTCGACGCTGGTGTTCTGTGCCTCGTCGAGGATGATGAACGCGTCGTTCAGGGTGCGGCCACGCATGTACGCCAGCGGGGCGACCTCGATCGTGCCCGCCGCCATCAGACGCGGGATCGAGTCCGGGTCGAGCATGTCGTGCAGCGCGTCGTACAACGGCCTCAGGTACGGGTCGATCTTCTCGTAGAGCGTGCCCGGCAGGAAGCCGAGCCGCTCGCCGGCCTCGACGGCGGGGCGGGTCAGGATGATGCGGTTGACCTGCTTGGCCTGGAGGGCCTGCACGGCCTTGGCCATGGCGAGGTAGGTCTTGCCGGTGCCCGCGGGGCCGATGCCGAAGACGATGGTGTTCTTGTCGATGGCGTCGACGTACCGCTTCTGGTTGAGCGTCTTGGGGCGGATCGTGCGGCCGCGGGACGAGAGGATGTTCTGCGTGAGGACCTCGGCCGGGGTCTCCTGGCCGTCGCCCTCCCCTGCCTCGTCCGCCCTGAGCATGGCGATCGAGCGTTCCACTGCGTCCTCCGTCATCGGCTGACCGGTGCGGAGCACCAGCATCATCTCGTCGAAAAGGCGCTGGATGAGGGTGACTTCATGGGCGTCACCGACAGCGCTGATCTCATTGCCCCGGACATGGATGTCGGCCGCCGGGAAGGCCTTCTCGATCACGCGCAACAGGGCGTCTCCGGAACCGAGCACCGTCACCATCGGGTGGTTGGCCGGGACGGTGAAGTGTGCTCGCGACTGGCCCTGGGCAGGGGTACGAGCTGTGGGTGTCTGAGTCATGGGCCGGCACTATGGCCTGCTCATCCTCCTCATGCGGGGCTTGGTGGCCGCTCGACAGCCTTGCACTGCCAAGAGTACGACGCCCCACTGTCACCGCCGTAGGGCTTTTCCACTCCGGTCACGCACGACTGTGCGATTTCTTGGGGCGGCTACGCCGACCGGAACCCGATCGTGGGCACCGCCCGCCGCAGCGGCCACGGACGGGTGGCCTCCGGAAGCAGGCCTTCCAGGAAGCCGTACCTGCGCAGCGCCACGGGGTCCTGGTCGTCGACCTCCCGCACGGTCCGCCACCACGTGGCGACCTCCGCCCAGCCCGGCGCGGAGAGGGAGCCGCCGAACTCCTGCACCGACAGCGCGGCCGTGAGCCCCGCGAAGGCGAGCCGGTCGGCGAGCGGCCACCCGGCGAGGGTGCCGGTCACGAAGCCCGCCACGAAGACATCACCGGCCCCCGTGGGATCGAGCGCCTCCACCGCGATGGCCGGAACCTCGGCGGTCTCGCCGGTCCGCCCGTCCACCGCATACGCCCCTTCGGCACCCAGCGTCACCACGGCGAGCGGCACGTGTTCGGTCAGCGCGCGAGCGGCGGCCCGGGGGCACTGCGTGCGGGTGTACCGCATGGCCTCCTCCGCGTTCGGCAGGAACGCCTCGCAGTGCCGCAGGTCCGCGAGCCCCGCCAGGTCCCAGCGCCCGGTGTCGTCCCACCCGACGTCGGCGAAGATCCGCGTGCCGGTGCGCGCGGCCTCGGCGATCCACGGCGCGCGCGTGCCGGGCGTCAGGGAGGCGACGGCTGCCCGCGCGCGGGGCGGGCACTCCGGGGCGCCGCCGTCCGGGGATTCGGCGTCGGGCGGCGGCTCGTGCCCGTGGCTGACCATGGTCCGCTCGCCCTCGTAGGCCATGGAGACGGTCACCGGCGAGTGCCAGCCGGGCACGGTGCGTGACGTCGTGAGGTCGATGCCCTCGCCCTGTTCGAGCGCGTCCCAGCAGTACTCCCCGTAGTGGTCGTCCCCGAACGCCGCCGCGAGCGAGGTGCGCAGGCCGAGCCGGGCCAGCGCGGTCGCCATGTTCGCGACGCCACCGGGGCTCGACCCCATGCCACGGGCCCAGGACTCGGTGCCGCGCACGGGCGCGGAATCGAGCCCGGTGAAGATGATGTCGAGGAAGACCGTGCCGGTGAGGAAGACGTCACAGGGCGGATCACCGGCCCTGCGGGCTCCCTTGAGCGGGTCGATGCTGGGTTTGAGAGGTACGACCATGCAGGGACCGTAACGGACGACCGCCGTTCGACGGAGCATGGGCGGACCGTGGGCCCGCCCCTTGCGATCAGTCGAAGGAATATTCCGCGACCTCGGCGAGGTACCGCGCCCGCAGCTCCTCGTCCTGCGCGCTCCCGTCGAGGAAGGACGCCTCGAACGAGTTGCGCGCGAGCTCACGCAGCCGCTCCTGGTCGAGACCGAGGGCTTCGCGTACGGCGTGGAAGGTGTCGTCGACATAGCCGCCGAAGTACGCCGGGTCGTCGGAGTTCACGGTGCACAGCAGCCCGGCGTCCATCATCCGCGCGAGGGGGTGCTGTTCGAGTACGTCGATGGCGCGCAGCCTGACGTTGGACAGCGGGCAGAGGGTGAGCGGCACCCGCTCGCTCACGAGCCGCTTCACCAGCTGCGGGTCCTCCATGCAGCGCAGCCCGTGGTCGACGCGCTCGACGCCAAGGACGTCCAGGGCCTCCGTGATGTACGCGGGCGGCCCCTCCTCACCGGCGTGCGCGACGCGGCGCAGCCCCAGCGCGGCGGCCGCCTCGTACACCTCGCGGAACTTGGCGGGCGGGTGGCCGACCTCGGCGGAGTCGAGTCCGACGCCGATGATGCGGTGCAGGTGGGGCCTGGCGGCCTCCAGTGTCTCCAGGGCGGACTCGGCGGACTCGTCGCGCAGGAAGCACATGATGAGCTTGGTCGAGATCCCGTGCCGCTCGACGCTGCGGTCGAGGGCGCGCCCGAGCCCTTCGATCACCGTTCCGATGCCGACGCCGCGCGCCATGTGCGCCTGCGGGTCGAAGAAGATCTCCGCGTGCCGCACGCCCTGCCGGGCCGCTCGCGCCAGGTAGGCGTCCGCGAGCTCCTCGAAGTCCGCCTCGGTGCGCAGGACGGTCATCAGGCCGTAGTAGAGGTTCAGGAAGGACTGCAGATCATCGAAGAGGTAGGCCTTGCGGAGCTCTTCGGTGTCCGCGTACGGGAGCGTCACGCCGTTGCGGGCGGCGAGGGCGAAAGCGAGCTCGGGTTCGAGCGTCCCCTCGATGTGGAGGTGGAGTTCGGCTTTGGGAAGGGGCATGGCGGCGGCTCACTCAGGTGGTTCGTTTGGGCAGAGGTACACGCAGCAGGTCTTTGGCGACGGTGAGTTCACCGCCGAATCCCGCGTCCCGGGCCTGCTGCTCGAAGACGCCGGGGTCGGGGTAGCGCTGACTGAAATGGGTCAGCACGAGATGCCGGACGCCGGAGTCGACGGCGACCCGGGCCGCCTGACCCACGGTCAAGTGCCCGTGGTCCAGGGCGAGTTGCTCGTCCTCGTCCAGGAAGGTGGACTCGATGACGAGCATGTCGCAGCCGTCGGCGAGCGCGTGGACGCCGTCGCAGAGGCGGGTGTCCATCACGAAGGCGAACTTCTGCCCCCGCCGAACCGCGCTCACCTCGTCGAGCGTGACGCCCCGCAGCGAGCCCTCCCGCTGCAGGCGGCCCACGTCGGGCCCCGCGATGCCGCGCGCGGCGAGCAGCTCCGGGAGTATCCGCCGGCCGTCGGGCTCGGTGATGCGGTAGCCGAAGGACTCGACGGGGTGCGAGAGCTTGACGGCGTCGAGCGTGAAGGAGGGGGTGACGGCCAGCGGCCCGTCGTCCGACACGGGCTCCTGGACGAGGGAGACGGTCTCGCGGTAGGCGGTCGCGTACCGAAGCCGGTCGAAGAAGTGCTGCCCGGAGCGCGGGAAGTGCACCGTCACGTCGTGCGGGACGCGGTCCAGGTTGATGCGCTGGATGACCCCGGGCAGGCCCAGCGAATGGTCACCGTGGAAATGGGTGACGCAGATCCGGTGCAGGTCGTGCGCGGCGACCCCGGCACGCAGCATCTGGCGCTGCGTGCCCTCGCCGGGGTCGAAGAGGATGCCCTGCCCGTCCCAGAGCAGGACGTACCCGTTGTGGTTGCGGTGCCGGGTGGGGACCTGGCTCGCGGTGCCGAGGACCACCAGTTCACGTACGGACAAGGGGGCTTATCCCGGAGGCCACTGCAGGCCGCGTCCGCCGAGGACGTGGGCGTGCGCGTGGAAGACGGTCTGGCCCGCGCCGGTGCCGGTGTTGAAGACGATGCGGTAGCTCTCCGCCTTCTCCTCGGCGGCGACCTCGCCGGCCTCGCGCAGGACGTCGGCGGCGATGGTGGGTTCGGCTGCGGCGAGGGCGGCGGCGTCCGCGTAGTGCGCCTTGGGGATGATCAGTACGTGGCTGGGGGCCTGCGGGTTGATGTCCCGGAAGGCCACGGTCGTGTCCGTCTCCCTGACGAGGGTCGCGGGCACGTCCCCCGCGACGATCTTGCAGAACAGGCAGTCGGCCTGCGGTTCTCCCGCCATGTGGTGCCTCCGGTCCTCGCTCTTCACTGGTCCTTGCGCATGCTATCCGGCGGCCTCAGACCCCCGGCAGCTCCGGTGCCGTCTTGGGCGGTGTCGTCTCCAGGGAGGCCAGTGCCAGGCGGATCGCCTCGTCCAGTTGCGGGTCGCGTCCCGCGGCGTGATCCTCCGGGGTCGCCACCACCTCCACGTCCGGGTCGACCCCGTAGTTCTCGACGCCCCAGCCATAACCCTCCAGCCAGAACGCGTACTTCGGCTGGGTCACCAGCGTCCCGTCCACCAGCCGGTAGCGGCTGTCGATGCCGATGACGCCGCCCCACGTCCGCGTCCCCACCACGGGCCCGATCCCCAGCGCCTTGATCGCCGCGTTCACGATGTCCCCGTCGGAGCCGGAGAATTCATTGGCGACGGCGACGACGGGCCCCCGCGGCGCGTCCGCCGGATAACTGAGGGGCCGCGAACCCCGCGGCAGGTCCCAGCCCACGATCTTGCGGGCCAGCTTCTCCACCACCAGCTGGGAGGTGTGCCCGCCGCGGTTCTCCCGTACGTCCACCACGAGACCGTCCCTGGCCACCTCCACCCGCAGGTCCCGGTGGATCTGCGCCCAGCCGGGAGCCTGCATGTCCGGCACGTGGAGATATCCGAGCCGCCCGCCCGACCGCTCGTGGACGTACGCACGCCGGTCCACGACCCAGGCGTGGTACCGCAGCGGCTCCTCGTCGTCGACGGGGATCACCACCGCGTGCCGCGGGTCACCCCCGCCCGCGGGCGACACCGTCAGCTCCACCGGCTTCCCCGCCGTGCCCACCAGGAGCGGCCCGGGGCCCACCACCGGATCGACCGGCCGTCCCGCGACGGCCAGCAAGGCGTCCCCGGCACGCACCGCGACTCCGGGCGCGGCGAGCGGCGACCGGGCGGAGGGATCAGAGGTCTCGGAGGGCAGGACGCGGTCGATGCGCCATGCCCCGTCCGCGCCCCGCGAGATGTCCGCGCCGAGCAGCCCCTGACGTGCCGCCGAACTCCCCCTGGACCCGCCCCCCATGACGTACGCGTGCGAGGTGCCGAGCTCCCCGGCCACCTCCCACAGGAGGTCCACGAGGTCGTCGTGCGTGGCCACCCGGTCGAGCACCGGACGGTACCGGTCGAGCACGCCGTCCCAGTCGATCCCGCCCAGGTCGGGCCGCCAGAAGTTGTCCCGCATGAGGCGGCCGGCCTCGTCGTACATCTGGCGCCATTCGGCGGCCGGATCGACGGTCTGCCGGACCCGTGTCAGGTCGACGGTGATGTTCGAGTCGGAGCTCTCGTCGCCGGAGGCACGCCGGTCGCTCGGCACGACCTTCAGCTTCCCGTCGGCCCACAGCAGCACCCGCTTGCCGTCCCCGCTGACGGCGAAGTGGTCGGCGTCCGACGCCAGTTCCTCGATGCGCTGCTGTACGAGGTCGTAGCGTTCGAGCTCGGTCCGCGGGTCGGGGTCGGACGGGGTGGCCCGGGACGCGCCGAGGACGCCCCGCACGGGGTGCCGCAGCCACAGGACGCCGTCCTTGGCGGCCCGCAGCGTCGAGTACCGGGCGGCCTCGACGGGGAACGGCACGATGCGGTCGGCGAGACCGTCGAGGTCGATGCGGGTGACGGGCGAACCCTCGCTGTCCGGGGTCTCGTCCTTGTCGGGCGCCTCGAATGGCCGCCCGTGCCGCTGCGGCCCGAAGGGCGAGGGCGTGGTGGCGGCCAGCGTGATGAGGTGGGGCCGCGATCCGCCTACGAAGGCGAGGTCGAAGACGTGCTCGTCGTAGACGGGGTCGAAGGCCCGCGCGGACAGGAACGCCAGGTGCTTCCCGTCGAGGGTGAACGCGGGCGCGTAGTCACGGAACCGCAGCGGCGTCGCCTCGGACACCGAGAGATCGGCCGTGTTCGCCAGCTTCAGCTGGCGCAGCGGACTCGGCCCCGGATGCGACCACGCGAGCCAGGCCGAGTCCGGCGAGAAGACGAGCCCGGTGGCGTCCCCGTGCTCCCCGCGGTCGACCTCACGCACCTCACCGCTCTCCCGCTCGACCAGCAGCACCCTGCCGTCGTGCGCGGCGACGGCGGCCCGGCTGCCGTCGGGGGCCACGGCGAGCCCGAGCACCCGGCCCAGTTGCCCCGCGGCGATCCTGCGCGGGGTGGCACCGGGCGCGAGGCCGGTGGCCGGCGCGAACTGGAGCGCGTCGTCGCCCTCCGCGTCCGTCACCCAGACCACGTGTTCCTCGCCGTCGACACGGAACGTGCGCGGCAGCCGTGCGCGCACCCCGTGCTCGGCGGCGAGCGCGCGGGCGGGCCCCTCGCGGTGCGTCACCCAGTGCACGCCGCCGCGCACGGAGACGGCGCTGCCCCGTCCCGTGTGGTCGGGAGAGGCCGCGCCGAACCAGCGTGACGCGCTCACGGGGTGCGGCTGGAGGTCGGTGCGCTGGCCGCCGAGACGGACGTCCACGCGGCGCGGCTCGGCGTCCATCAGGTCGTCCAGGAGCCAGAGTTCACCCGCCGACGCGTACACGACGCGGGTGCCGTCGGTCGCGGCGTGCCGGGCGTAGAAGCCTCCGCCGTCGCCGGTGTGCCTGCGCAGGTCGGAGCCGTCGGGCAGCGAGGAGTAGACGGCGCCGACGCCCTCGTGGTCGGAGAGGAAGGCGATGCGCTCGCCCACCCACAGGGGGTACTCGATGTTCCCGTCGAGTTCTTCGTGGACGCGTACGAAGCTGGTCTCGCCGCCGTCCGCGTCCGCGCCGGTGTCCCCGCGCCGGATCCAGAGCTTGCCCGCCGTGCCGCCGCGGTAGCGCTTCCACCAGGCGGCCTCGCGTCCCATCGGCGCGGAGAGCAGCAGGACTTGACCGTCCCGCGGGCCGTACGCGACGTCTCCCACGAGTCCGTACGGCAGCGTGTCCGCGGGCCCGCCGTCCAGCGGGACGGCCCGCGCCCAGCTGCGGCGCAGCGAGGCCTGGCCGGACGTGCTGACCGCGAGGACCCGGCCGTCCGGGGTCCAGCCGCGCACCGAGGTGCGTGCACTGCCCCAGTACGTGAGGCGCTTGGACGGCCCGCCGTCGACCGGGGCGACATGCACCTCCGGGGAGCCGTCCCGCGTGGACGTCCAGGCGACGGTCGTCCCGTCCCGGGAGATGCGGGGGTGGTTCACCGGCATGTTGTCGGCGCTGACGCGCCACGCCCGGCCGCCGTCGAGAGGCGCGACCCAGACGTCGTCCTCGGCGGTGAAGGCGGCCAACTCGCCGCGCAGATGGGGAAACCGGAGATACGCAGAGTGCCCAGTCAGTGTCACTCAGCCAGCCTAGGCAGCGTCGGCGGAGCCGGACAGGGTTTTGGATCACTTGCCCCTGATGCACGAGCAGGACGGATGGGGCGTGACGGTCACCGTGACGGTCGCCGCGGGCGGCTGGTCGGGCTCATCCGGCTGATCCGGCTGATCCGGCTGGTCCGACTGGCCCGGGTCCTCCGGCTGCTCCGGTTCGTCGCCTCCGGCGCAGTCGCCGAGCACGTCCACCCGGAACCACACCTTGCCGTCGACCTTGGCGGTGAGGTTGCCGCGTACGCAGTGGCCGTCGACGACGGACCGCACCGAGCCCTTGACGGTGATGTCGCTGGTGTCGTCCGAGCCCTTGCCGGTCTTGGCCTGGCCCTGGCAGTCGACGGTGGCGACGGCGTCCCGGTCCGGGGATCCGCTCGACGGTGTGACCCTGGACTTGTAGCGGGCGGTGCAGCTGATCCACAGCACGTCGAGACGCTGCCGCTCCAGCTCCTTGGTCGCCATCTCGTCCGTGGTGATCGCGATGGCCGCGGTGTTCATGCCGCCGGCCACCGGATCGCACGCGGCGGCCCCGACCACCGCCGCCCCCGCGAACGCGACGGCGTACAGCACCCGCCCGCGCCGTCCGCGTACCGCCACCGAATGATCACGTAAGCGCCTCAATGCCCCCATAGGCGGCAGGGTGCCACTGCGAGCCGTTTGACGACAGTCCCCTTTGCGTCCGGTCCCGAGGGAGCCAAGGGACATGGGGCCCGGAAAAGAACACGCCTGGCACCGGCTCCCGCACATAGCCTCCCCGCATGAGAAACGACCGCAGACTCCGGCGCCTGGTCGTCGATGACCACACCGTCGACCTTGGCGGTGAGGTTGCCGCGTACGCAGTGGCCGTCGACGACGGACCGCACCGAGCCCTTGACGGTGATGTCGCTGGTGTCGTCCGAGCCCTTGCCGGTCTTGGCCTGGCCCTGGCAGTCGACGGTGGCGACGGCGTCCCGGTCCGGGGATCCGCTCGACGGTGTGACCCTGGACTTGTAGCGGGCGGTGCAGCTGATCCACAGCACGTCGAGACGCTGCCGCTCCAGCTCCTTGGTCGCCATCTCGTCCGTGGTGATCGCGATGGCCGCGGTGTTCATGCCGCCGGCCACCGGATCGCACGCGGCGGCCCCGACCACCGCCGCCCCCGCGAACGCGACGGCGTACAGCACCCGCCCGCGCCGTCCGCGTACCGCCACCGAATGATCACGTAAGCGCCTCAATGCCCCCATAGGCGGCAGGGTGCCACTGCGAGCCGTTTGACGACAGTCCCCTTTGCGTCCGGTCCCGAGGGAGCCAAGGGACATGGGGCCCGGAAAAGAACACGCCTGGCACCGGCTCCCGCACATAGCCTCCCCGCATGAGAAACGACCGCAGACTCCGGCGCCTGGTCGTCGATGACCACACCGTCTACCTGTGGTCGTTCCGGCACCGCCACGACAGCGCCGCAGGTCTCGGCGGTCCCGGCTGCCGGCACGTGCTGTCCCTCTACCGCGAGGGCAGCCGGTCGCGCACGGCGTTCGTCTTCCGGGCGGGACCCGGGCACATCATCTCCGAGGGCCACTGGGAGCATGGCTCGCTCGTCGGCACGACAGCGGACGACGACCGGAAGTGGCTCAACCTCTACGAGCCCGGAACCGTCCGGCTGCTCGTCGACGAGGCGACGGCACGCGCACTGCTGCCGGGCCACGACGCCGGATCGCCGCGCGAGCTGGACGGCTGGCCCCTGCTGGAGGGCACGCTCAGCCGCGCGGCAGCAGCCACTCCCGCATCTCCACCAAGTTCCGGTCGGTGACTGCGGCTTGCGGCCGAGGATGTTCCACGGCGTCTTCCTCGCCCGGCGCGGAAGTTCAGGACCAGCGGCCGGTGCGTCCCAGGAGCAGCGCGGCCGCCGCCGTCCCCGCGGTCGACGTACGCAGCACGCTGCGCCCCAGGCGGTACGGCTTCGCCCCCGCGTCCGCGAAGGCCGCGAGCTCGTCCGGTGACACGCCGCCCTCGGGGCCGACCACGAGGACGATGTGCCCCGCCGCCGGGAGATCGGCCGTGGCCAGCGGTTCGCTGCCCTCCTCGTGCAGGACCGCGGCCAGGTCGGCGGCGGCGAGCAGCGCCGCCACCTGCTTGGTCGACATGGCGTCCGCCACCTCGGGGAAGCGCACCCGGCGCGACTGCTTGCCTGCCTCGCGCGCCGTGGCACGCCACTTGCCGAGGGCCTTGAGCCCGCGCTCGCCCTTCCACTGCGTGATGCAGCGCGACGCGGACCAGGGCACGATCGCGTCGACGCCGGTCTCCGTCATGGTCTCGACGGCGAGTTCACCGCGGTCGCCCTTGGGCAGTGCCTGTACGACGGTGATGCGGGGTTCCTGGGGGGCCTCTTCCCGTACGGAGCCCATCCGCAGGATCAGCCGGTCCTTGCCCTCGGTGTCCTCGACCACGCAGTCGGCCCAGCGCCCGGCCCCGTCGGTCAGGACGACGTCCTCACCGGCGTGCAGCCGCTTCACGGAGACGGCGTGGCGTCCTTCGGGACCATCGAGTACGTGGCGTCCGGCAGCGTTCCCGAAGGTCTCGACGACGAAGACGGGCGCGGTCACGCCTGGCTCCCGGGCTGGGTCCCCTGCTGCCCTCCGGCCGCCAACGCGGCCTTCGACTCGGCCAGTTCGGCCGCGAGGACCTCCACGAGCTGCCCGGCGGGAAGCTCCCGCGCCATGCGGTGCCCCTGTCCCGCCCACAGCGCCATGCCCTGCGCGTCACCGGCCTTGGCCGCGGCCTTGCGCAGGCCGCTGGTGAGGTGGTGGACCTGGGGGTACGCGGCGGGGGCGTAGGGCCCGTGCTCCCGCATGAAGCGGTTGACGAGGCCGCGCGCGGGGCGCCCCGAGAAGGCCCGGGTCAGTTCGGTCCGGGTGAACAGCGGGTTGGTCATGGCCTGCTTGTGCAGGGCGTTCGCGCCCGACTCGGGGCAGACCAGGAAGGCCGTGCCGAGCTGCGCGGCGTCCGCGCCGGCCGCGAGCACCGCGGCGATCTGTGAGCCGCGCATCAGGCCGCCGGCCGCGACGACCGGGATCTGCACGGTGTCGCGCACCTGCGCGATGAGCGAGAGGAGGCCGAGCCCGGCGCCGTCCGTCTCGGGGTTGTCGCGGTGCGTGCCCTGGTGGCCGCCCGCCTCGATGCCCTGGACGCACACGGCGTCGGCGCCCGACCACTGGGCGGTCTGCGCCTCTTCGGGCGAGGTGACGGTGGCGACGGTGATCGTGCCGACCCGCGCGAAGGCGTCGAAGACGTCGCGGGTGGGGCAGCCGAAGGTGAACGACACCAGCGGCACCGGGTCCTCGACGAGGATGGCGAGCTTGGCGTCGTAGCCGTCGTCGCGGCCGCTGTCCGGGTCGCCGAGCTGCGTCTCGTACCAGGCGGCCTCGCCGGCGAGCTGGTTGCGGTAGACGTCGACGGCGGCGGCGTCGGCGTACTCGGGCTGCGGCATGAACAGGTTCACGCCGAACGGCCGGCTCGTGAGCCCCCGCAGCTGTTTGATCTCCTGGTACATCCCGTCGGCGGTTTTGTATCCGGCGGCGAGATATCCGAGCCCCCCGGCCTCGGAGACGGCCGCGGCGAGCTGGGGGCACGAGGCGCCGCCCGCCATGGGGGCCTGCACGATCGGAAGGCGGCAGAGATCGGTCAGTGCGGTGGGCATGAACGCATCGTGCCATGCCCTGGCCGGGGCGCCGAATCGCGCTCGCGCGGGGCCTGCGAGCGCCCCATAGGGGGCGCGGGGCTGTGACATGTGCGGCTCCGCCGCGGGGCGCGAGCAACCACACACAACCTGCGGGCGAAGACGGCGAAGTGCCCCCGGCGCGGTATCCGCGACCGGGGGCACAAAGAGAACCGCTTCAGGCGCTACCGCCCGTTGAACGCGTCCTTCAGGCGAGAGAACAAGCCCTGCTGCCCCGGCTGGAACTGCCCCGTGGGCCGCTCCTCGCCGCGCAGCTGCGCGAGCTCCCGCAGGACCCGCTCCTGCTCCGCGTCCAGCTTGCTCGGCGTGAGGACCTCGACGTGCACGATGAGGTCACCACGGCCGCCGCCCCGCAGGTGCGTGATGCCCCTGCCGTGCAGCGGCACCGACTGGCCGGACTGCGTGCCCGGCCGGATGTCGACCTCTTCCAGGCCGTCCAGCGTCTCCAGGGGCACCTTGGTTCCCAGAGCCGCTGCGGTCATCGGAATGGTGACCGTGCAGTGCAGGTCGTCCCCGCGCCGCTGGAACACGGCGTGCGGCAGCTCGTGGATCTCCACGTACAGGTCGCCGGCGGGGCCGCCGCCGGGGCCGACCTCGCCCTCGCCCGCGAGCTGGATCCGCGTGCCGTTGTCGACACCGGCGGGGATCTTCACGGTGAGCGTCCGCCGCGACCGGATGCGGCCGTCGCCGGCGCACTCCGGGCAGGGGGTGGGCACGACCGTGCCGAAGCCCTGACACTGCGGGCACGGCCGCGACGTCATGACCTGGCCGAGGAAGGACCGCGTGACCTGCGACACCTCGCCGCGACCGCGGCACATGTCACACGTCTGGGCGGACGTTCCCGGCGCGGCACCTTCACCGCTGCAGGTCGTACAGACGACCGCCGTGTCGACCTGTATGTCCTTGGTGGTCCCGAAGGCCGCCTCGTCCAGGTCGATCTCGAGCCGGATCATGGCGTCCTGGCCGCGGCGCGTGCGCGACCGGGGGCCACGCTGCGACGCCGTCCCGAAGAACGCGTCCATGATGTCCGAGAAGTTGCCGAAGCCACCGGCCCCGAAACCGCCCGCGCCACCGCCGCCGCCCGCCTGGGACAGCGGGTCACCGCCGAGGTCGTAGACCTGCTTCTTCTGCGGGTCCGACAACACCTCGTACGCGGCGTTGATCTCCTTGAAGCGCTCCTGAGTCTTCGGGTCCGGATTCACATCCGGGTGAAGCTCTCGCGCAAGCCTCCGGAAGGCCTTCTTGATCTCGTCCTGGGAAGCGTCGCGGCGCACGCCTAGTACGGCGTAGTAGTCCGTGGCCACTTACGACTCCGCCAGGATCTGTCCGACGTAACGTGCCACTGCGCGTACTGCTCCCATCGTTCCCGGATAGTCCATGCGGGTCGGGCCGACCACGCCGAGTTTGGCTACTGCCTCGCTGCCCGAACCGTAGCCGACGGAGACCACGGACGTAGAGCTGAGTCCCTCATGGGCGTTCTCGTGACCGATCCGTACGGTCATGCCCGAATCCGTGGCCTCGCCAAGCAACTTGAGCAGGACGACCTGCTCCTCAAGAGCCTCCAGGACGGGCCTGATGGTGAGGGGAAAGTCATGTCCGAAGCGGGTGAGATTGGCCGTTCCGCCGATCATCAGCCGCTCCTCGGTCTCCTCGACAAGGGTTTCGAGGAGGGTGGAGAGCACCGTCGCCACCGTGCCGCGGTCCTCCGCGTCGAAGGACTCCGTCATGTCCTGCACCAACTGCGGCACGTCCGCGAAGCGACGCCCCGCGACCCTGCTGTTGAGCCGCGCCCGCAGGTCCGCGAGCGAGGTCTCGCCGAACGGGGCGGGACAGTCGATCATGCGCTGCTCGACCCGGCCCGTGTCCGTGATCAGTACGAGCATCAGGCGGGCGGGGGCCAGCGAGAGCAGCTCCACGTGCCGCACCGTCGACCGTGTGAGGGACGGATACTGCACGACCGCGACCTGCCGGGTCAGCTGCGCGAGCAGCCGCACCGTGCGCGCCACGACGTCGTCGAGGTCGACGGCGCCGTCGAGGAAGTTCTGGATGGCCCTGCGCTCCGGCGCCGCCATCGGCTTGACGGCGGTGAGCTTGTCGACGAAGAGGCGGTACCCCTTGTCCGTCGGGATGCGCCCCGCACTCGTATGAGGCTGGGCGATGAACCCTTCCTCCTCCAGTGCCGCCATGTCGTTTCGGACGGTGGCCGGAGAGACGCCGAGGCTGTGCCGCTCGGTGAGCGCCTTGGAGCCGACGGGCTCCTCGGTGCCGACGTAGTCATGGACGATGGCGCGCAGCACCTCGAGCCTGCGTTCACTGAGCATCCGCGCAACACCTCCACCTTTTCGCCCTGAGACCTGTCTGCCCCGCGGTCCTGCCTGGCACTCCCCGCAGGTGAGTGCCAGCCTGCACCGCGCCCAGTGTACGGCTGCGAGGTACGGGCCCGGCAAGGGCCGGACCCTATGTCGGTCCGACGGCCGAAGTGACGGCTGCCAAGCCGCCCGCGCGGGACTAGCGTCGGCTCCATGGACGTGGCACTGGCTTGGGACGAGGCGGGTTGGGAACGGCTCGCGCCGCACGTGGGACGCAGGCGCCTGCCGGTCTGGGACTGTACGGCGGGCCTGGTCGTCGGCGGGGAGTCGGCGCTGATGATCGAGGCGGGCGCGACCCTGCGCGAGGGTGCGGAGCTGCGGACCCAGGCGCGCGGCATCCTCGGCGGGGGCCGCCGGGTCACCCATCTCGCCCTGACGCATCCGCACTTCGACCACGTCCTGGGCGCCGCTGCGTTCGCGGGCGTGGAGGTGTACGGCGCGGTCGGCCTCGACGCGCTGCTCGCGAGGGGACGCGACGAGCTGCGCGACGACGCCGTGCGGCAGGGGGTCGCCCCGGACGCCGCGGCGGAGGCCGCCGACCTGCTCGTCCGCCCGCGCCACTCCGTGTGCGGGGAGTGGACGCTCGACCTGGGCGGCGGGGCACAGGTCCTGCTCGCGAACGTCGGCCCGGGGCACACGGGCCACGACCTGGCGGTCCTGGTCCCCGGCACGGGCGACACCCCCGAGATCGTCTTCTGCGGCGACCTGGTCGAGGAGTCGGGCGAACCGCAGGCCGGTCCTGACGCGGTCCCGTCGCGGTGGCCGGCCGCGCTCGACCGGCTGCTGGACCTGGGCGGCGAGGACGCGTTGTACGTGCCGGGGCACGGGGCGGTGGTCGATGCGGCATTTGTCCGCGCGCAACGCGCCACACTGGCGGCTCGCTTCGGCGTGTCGTAGCCGCTCGTACGCCGCTTCTCTTATCGTCATGCGAATGCGCCAGTACTCCGCAGACCTCACTCCGCCGTGGAAGAAGCCGAAGCCCGTGCCGGAGGTCGCCGCGGAGGCGGACCTCGTGGTGGAGGAGCTGAGCACCGGGTTCTGCGGGGCGGTGATCCGCTGCGAGAAGACGGCGGAGGGTCCGACGGTGACCCTGGAGGACCGCTTCGGCAAGCACCGCGTCTTTCCCATGACGCCGGGGGCCTTCGCCCTGGAGGGCCGGCGGGTCACTCTCGTCCGCCCCTCTTCCGCTGCCTCCACTCCCGTACGTCCTACGCGTACCGCGTCGGGTTCGGTGGCCGTGCCGGGGGCGCGGGCCCGGGTCGCCCGTGCCGGGCGGATCTACGTCGAGGGGCGGCACGACGCGGAGCTGGTCGAGCGGGTGTGGGGCGACGACCTGCGGATCGAGGGTGTGGTCGTCGAGTACCTGGAGGGCATCGACGACCTCCCGGGGATCGTCGAGGAGTTCTCCCCCGGGCCCGACGCGCGCCTGGGCGTCCTGGTGGACCACTTGGTGCCCGGCTCGAAGGAATCACGGATCGCGGCGCAGGTGAGTTCCCCTTCGGCCCTGGTGGTGGGGCACCCCTACATCGACGTGTGGGAGGCGGTGAAGCCGTCGTCGGTGGGGATCGCGGCCTGGCCCCGGGTGCCTCGGGGACAGGACTGGAAGACGGGCGTCTGCGAGGCGCTGGGCTGGCCCCCCAACACGGGTGCCGCGTGGCAGCGGATCCTGGGCTCGGTCCGCAGCTACCGGGATCTTGAGCCGGCGCTGCTGGGTCGCGTGGAGGAGCTGATCGACTTCGTCACGGCCCCGGATAACTAGCCTCGCGGGCCGTGCTCCCCTCGCCCTGCACCACCGCTGCACGGCGCACTACACCGCCGCTGCGCGGCGGATCTTCCCCACCCACCCGCCCGATCACCCCGCGGCCCTGCCCACCCGGGCCCCGGCCCTCGCCACAGCCCCCTGCAGCTCAGAACTCTCCCACCCACCCGATCACCCCGCAGCCCGCCCACCCGAGCCCTTCTCCAGCCCGTCCGGCGTTTGAGGACCGGGGTTCGGGGCGGAGCCCCGGGTTCGGGGAGGGGTGGGGTGGGGTGGGGTTGGGGGAAGCCCCGCAGGGGCCGCACGGACCTCAGCCCACTTCAGTCCACCAGGTCCCGCACGACGGCGTCCGCCAGCAACCGCCCCCGCAGGGTCAGCACGGCCCGCCCCTCCTCGTACGGCCCCGCCTCGAGGAGGCCGTCCGTGAGGGCCCGTCCCGCGGCCGCGAGGCCGGCGGGGCGCAGGAGAGACAACGGGCACCCCTCGAGCAGCCGCAGCTCCAGCAGAATCCGCTCCACCCGCCGGTCCTCGGCGGCGAGAATCTCCCGCCCGGCCCCAGGTGAGCGCCCAGCGGCAAGCGCACCCGCATAAGCCCCCGGATGCTTGACGTTCCACCACCGCACGCCCCCCACGTGGCTGTGGGCCCCCGGCCCGGCCCCCCACCAGTCGGCCCCACGCCAGTACAACTCGTTGTGCAGGCAGCGCCCGGCATCGGACGTGGCCCAGTTGGACACCTCGTACCAGGAGAAGCCGGCGCCCCCGAGGACCTCGTCGGCGATCAGGTACCGGTCCGCGTGCACGTCGTCGTCGGTCATGGGCACCTCACCGCGCCGGATCCGCCGCGCCAGCTGCGTGCCTTCCTCGACGATCAGGGCGTACGCGCTGACGTGGTCGGGCCCGGCGCCGATGGCCGCGTCCAGCGTGGCCCGCCAGTCGTCGTCGGTCTCGCCCGGAGTGCCGTAGATCAGGTCCAGGTTGACGTGCTCGAAGCCCGCCGCACGCGCCTCGGCCACGCAGGCCTCGGGCCGGCCGGGGGTGTGCGTACGGTCGAGCACCTTCAGTACGTGCTGCTTGGCGCTCTGCATCCCGAAGGAGACGCGGTTGAAGCCCCCCGCCCGCAGCTCGCTCAGGTACGCCGGATCGACGGACTCCGGGTTCGCCTCCGTCGTGATCTCCGCGTCGTCCGCGAGGCCGAACTCCTCGCGCACGGCCCCCAGCATGCGGACCAGATCGCCCGCGGCGAGCAGCGTCGGCGTACCGCCCCCGACGAAGACGGTCTGTACCGGACGCGGGTCGTCACCCAGGGTCTTGCGCGCGAGCCGCACCTCGTCGATCAGGGTGTCCGCGTAGTTGTCGCGCGAGGCGAGCACACCGCCGGAGCCGCGCAGCTCGGTCGCGGTGTACGTGTTGAAGTCGCAGTACCCGCAGCGCGTGGCGCAGTACGGGACGTGCAGGTAGAAACCGAGCGGACGCGTCCCCGCACCCGCGAGGGCGGACGCGGGCAGGGCCCCGTCCTCGGGCATGGGCTCACCATCGGGCAGTGCGGAAGGCATACCCCGATTGTCCCGCACCCCGGAGAAGACCGACGCCGCTACGGCGTCTCACCCCCACATCACCGCGCCTGTGGCACGAGTCACTGCGCCTGCAGCACGAGCACCGCCAGATCATCGTCCGGCGGCCGCTCCGAGAATTCGTGGACCATGCGCTTGATCCGTTCCGCCACCAGGCCCGCGTCGAGGCCCGCGCAGCTCGCGAGGGCCGCCGCGAGGCCGTCGCTGTCGTCGAACATCCGCTGTCCCGTACGCCGCTCCGTCACCCCGTCCGTGACGCAGAGGAGCGTGTCCCCCGTGCGCAGCTCGAAGGTCTCGCTCTTGTACGTCGCGTCGTCGACGACCCCGAGCAGCAGTTGGGGCGTGGCCGCCACCTGGACGTTTCCGTCCGGGGAGAGGAGGAGCGGCAGGGGGTGCCCCGCGCTGGCCACCGTGCAGCGGACGCCGCCGTCGTCCATGGGCACCAGCTCGCCGTAGAGCAGGGAGAGGAAGCGGGAGGTGGCCCCGTCGGGCGGCACGCCCTGGCCGCCCGCCACGGCGACCACCGCCGCGGCCGCGTCCGCCGCCTCGGTCGCGTCGTCGAGGAGGAGCTGGTTGAGACGGTCGAGCACCTCCGCGACCTCGTACCCCTCGCGGGCGAGCAGCCGCAGCCAGGGCCGGGCGAGGCCGATCACGACGGCCGCCTCGACGCCCTTGCCCTGCACGTCGCCGAGCGCGAAGCACCAGCGGCCCTTGCCCGCCTGGAACACGTCGTAGAAGTCGCCGCCCGGCCCGCCCTTGTCCCGCGGCTCGTACACGACACCGCTGCTCACGCCGGGGATGTCGGCGACGGAGCTCGGCAGGAGTCCGCGCTGCAGGACCTGGCTGATGGTGGCCTGGCGCTGATAGCGCCGCGCCGCGCTGATGGCCAGGGCGACGCGGCGGCTGAAGTCCTCGATGAGGCCGGTGACTTCGTCCGCGAAACGCATCATCCCGGCCCGCCCGATGACGAGCGTGCCCAGCACCCGGCCGCCCGCCGTGAGGCGGTACGCCAGGGCCGTGCCGTTCGCCTCTCCCGCCGACGCCTCGATGGGCCAGGGCACGGGGACGGCGCCGGAGCCCACCGTGTCGGGCAGCTGGGGCGGGTCCTTCTCCAGGCTGCGGCGCAGTTCCTCTATCCGCTGTTCGCTGGTGTGCCAGACGCGGGCGAGCCGGGAGCCCGTGCTCCCGCTCGCGGAGCCGCGCTGCGCGACCTCCGCCTCGTCGTCGAGCCAGACCGCGCACCAGTCCGCGAGCCGCGGCACGAGCAGCTGCCCGGCGAGCGCGGCCACCAGGTCCTCGTCGAACTGCCCGGCGAGCAGATCGGAGGCCTCGGCGAGGAAGGTGAGCGCGCCGCGGTTGACCCACTCCGTGTCGTGCGTGATCCGTCGGGGCAGCGGCGCGAGGATCTCGGCGGTGCGCAGACCCCGCTGTGCCGCCTGTTCACTCGCGTACGACTCGATCTCCTGGCCTGCCGCCTGTACGCCGCCGACGGGGAGGCGGGCCCAGACGGCCTTCGTGCCGGTGCGGTAGGTGATGCCCCAGGAGTCGGCGAGGGTGGCGACGAGCTGGAGGCCGCGGCCGTACTCCGGCATGCCGGGCTGCTGGGGCGGGGGTTCGCTGCGGACCGCGCGGGCGGGGTGGTGGTCGGAGACCTCGATGACCAGGGTGTCGCAGTTCTCCCCCAGGCCCGCCTCGTCGAGCCTGCACACCAGCTCGACCGTCGTGCCCGCGTGCACGACGGCGTTCGTGACGAGCTCGCTGACCAGCAGCACGGCGTCGTCCACGAGGCGGTCGGTGACGCCCGCGGCGGCGGGCACGGAGAGCTCCACCCAGTCGGCGAGTGCGGCCCGCACAAACCTTCGTGCGGCGGCGGGCGCCATCGGGTTTCCGGGCAGCGACGTGCACACCACCGCCGGCGGGCCGGGCTGGTGCCCCGGCTGGGCGGACGCACGGAAAGTGTTCTCCCGTTGCATCGGAATGGACCCCACGTTTCGGCTCCTGAGCAGTTCGGTCGAATACGCCTCAGGCGACACGGACAGAGTGACAGACTGGCCACGCCCATAAGCACCGAGTTACTGAAGTGGGCCGCTATGAGTGATAACAGTGCTATGCCCGCGCTCGGTTACGGTCGGATTCCGGCGCCGAAACCAGCCTCGACACCTCAGCCGCGCACCGGGAGCGATCCGGACACGGCAGTAGAAAACATCTCGGAAACCGCCCCGGAAGCGGCGTCCGATCTGCGTAACCTCCTGGCCGCCATGCGGTCGGCGCGCGACGGGGACTTCACCAAGGTCACGGTGGGTGGCCACGGCGTGGTCGCCGAGCTGCACACGGTGTTCAACGAGATGCTCGACCGTTCCCTGCACTTCGACAGCGAACTCACGCGCGTGCGCCGGGAGATCATCCGGCACGGCCACCTGGACGAGCGGTTCACCGCGAGTCCGGGGCAGGGCAGCTGGGCCACGCGCGTGGCGGACGCCAACTCCCTGCTCGACTCCCTGGTCGCCCCGGCGGCCAACGCGACGCGCGTCCTGAACGCGGTCGCGGGCGGTGACCTCACCCAGCGCGTGGATCTGCACGACGGCTCCCGTGAACTGCGGGGAGACCTGCGACGGCTCGGCCGCGCGGTGAACACGATGGTCGACCAGCTGTCACTCTTCACGGGCGAGGTCACCCGGGTCGCCCGTGAGGTCGGCACGGAGGGGCGGCTCGGCGGGCGCGCCAAGGTGCGGGGCCTTTCGGGCAGTTGGCGTGACGTGACGGAGGCCGTCAACACGATGGCCGCCCGGCTCACCGCCCAGGTGCGTGACATCGCCCTGGTGACGACGGCGGTGGCGCAGGGTGACCTGACGCGGACGGTCACGGTCGAGGCGACGGGCGAGCTGCTCGAACTGAAGCTGACCGTCAACACGATGGTGGAGCAGCTCTCCGCGTTCGCGGCCGAGGTGACCCGCGTGGCCCGCGAGGTCGGCACCGAGGGTCAGTTGGGCGGCCGGGCGCAGGCCCGTGGTGTCTCGGGGGTCTGGAAGGACCTCACGGACAACGTCAACTTCATGGCGTCCAACCTCACCTCTCAGGTGCGGAACATCGCGCAGGTCACCACGGCGGTCGCCAACGGCGACCTGAGCCAGAAGATCACCGTCGACGCCCGGGGCGAGATCCTGGAGCTGAAGTCGACGGTCAACACGATGGTCGACCAGCTCTCCGCGTTCGCCGACGAGGTCACGCGTGTGGCCCGCGAGGTCGGCACGGAGGGCAACCTGGGCGGTCGTGCTCAGGTGCGCGGCGTGTCCGGGGTCTGGAAGGACCTCACCGACAACGTCAACTTCATGGCCGACAACCTCACCTCCCAGGTGCGGAACATCGCCCTGGTGTCGACGGCCGTCGCCCAGGGAGACCTCGGCAAGAAGATCACGGTCGAGGCGAAGGGCGAGATCCTCGAACTGAAGTCGACCATCAACACGATGGTCGACCAGCTCTCCGCGTTCGCCGACGAGGTCACGCGCGTGGCCCGCGAGGTCGGCACCGAAGGAAACCTGGGCGGACAGGCCCAGGTGCGCGGCGTGTCCGGCGTCTGGAAGGACCTCACGGACAACGTCAACTTCATGGCGCTGAACCTCACCTCCCAGGTGCGGAACATCGCCCAGGTCACCACGGCCGTCGCCAACGGCGACCTGTCCAAGATGATCACGGTGACGGCTCGCGGCGAGATCCTGGAGCTGAAGGACACCGTCAACACGATGGTGGAGCAGCTGCGTGCCTTCGCGGACGAGGTGACCCGCGTCGCCCGCGAGGTCGGCACGGACGGCCGGCTCGGCGGGCGGGCCCAGGTGCTCGGCGTATCGGGCGTGTGGAAGGACCTCACGGACAACGTCAACTACATGGCCGACAACCTCACCGGCCAGGTCCGCAACATCGCGCAGGTCGCGACGGCGGTGGCCCAGGGCGACCTCTCCAAGAAGATCGACGTGGACGCGCGCGGCGAGATCCTGGAGCTGAAGACCACCATCAACACCATGGTGGACACGCTGTCCTCGTTCTCCTCGGAGGTCACCCGGGTGGCCCGCGAGGTCGGCTCCGAGGGCCAACTGGGCGGCCAGGCCCGGGTCGAGGGCGTCTACGGCACGTGGAAGCGCCTGACGACGAACGTGAACGAACTCGCCCTGAACCTCACCACCCAGGTCCGCGCGATCGCCGAGGTCGCGTCGGCCGTGGCGCAGGGCGACATGACCCGGTCCATCACCGTGGAGACCCGCGGCGAGGTCTCCGAGCTCAAGAACAACATCAACGTCATGGTCTCCAACCTCCGCGAGACCACCCGCGCCAAGGACTGGCTGGAGTCGAACCTGGCCCGTCTCGCGGGCCTGATGCAGGGCCACCGTGACCTGATGGAGGTCGCGGACCTGATCCTGCGCGAGCTGACCCCGCTGGTGAACGCGCAGTACGGCGCCTTCTTCCTGGCCGATCCGGAGGCCGGGGACGCCACGACGCTGCAGACTCCCCCGGTCAAGGGCCTCGCCTTCATCGCCGGGTACGGCTCCGCGCAGGGCTCGGTCGTCGACACGGGCGCGATGCCCGCGCACGGCCTGGTGCGGCAGGCGGCCCTGGAGAAGAAGCGCATCCTCGTGGACGAGGTACCGCCCGACTACATCAAGATCACTTCGGGGCTCGGGGACGCCGCCCCGGCCAGCCTGGTGATCATCCCCATCCTCTTCGAGGACAAGCTGCTCGGCGTCATCGAGCTGGCCACGTTCTCTCGCTTCTCGGACGTGCACCTGGCGTTCTTCGACCAGTTCGTGAGCACCATCGGCGTCGCGATCAACACCATCATCGCCAACTCCCGTACGGAGTCGCTGCTCAGCGAGTCCCAGCGGCTCGCCACGCAGCTCCAGGACCGATCGGACGAACTTCAGCTCCAGCAGGCGGAGTTGCAGCGCTCGAACGCCGAACTGGAGGAGAAGGCGGCGCTCCTCGCCACGTCGTCGCAGTACAAGTCGGAGTTCCTCGCGAACATGTCGCACGAGTTGCGCACGCCGCTGAACTCCCTGCTCATCCTGGCCCGGCTGCTCTCCGACAACCCCGACAGCCATCTCTCCGACCAGGAGGTGCAGTTCGCGACCACGATCCACCGCTCGGGCTCGGACCTCCTCCAGCTCATCAACGACATCCTGGATCTGTCGAAGATCGAGGCGGGCCGGATGGACGTCCGCCCCAAGAAGCTCCCCCTCATCAAGGTCCTCGACTACGTCCACGCGACGTTCCGCCCGCTCACCCTGGACCGCGGTCTCGCCTTCGAGGTGTCGGTCGGCGAGGACGTGCCGCGCGAGATGTTCTCCGACGAGCAGCGGCTCCAGCAGATCCTGCGCAACCTCCTGTCGAACGCGGTCAAGTTCACCGCGAGCGGCCGGGTCGAGCTGCGCGTCAGCCGCGTCAAGAACACCGGCGAGCGGCGGCTCCACGACGGCGGCGACCGCCTCTGCTTCGCGGTCACGGACACCGGCATCGGCATTCCCGCCGATCAGCTCCCGGCCATCTTCGAGGCGTTCCAGCAGGCGGACGGCACCACCAACCGCAAGTACGGCGGCACCGGCCTCGGCCTCTCCATCAGCCGCGAGATCGCCGGGCTCCTGGGCGGTCGCATCACCGCGGAGAGCAGCCCGGGGCAGGGCTCCACCTTCTCGCTCTACGTCCCCGTGGTGCACCCCGGCCACGGCCCGGCGGCGGCGGCGTACGCGGCGACCAGGTCGTTGACCACGCCGGAGCCGCAGGAGGAGCGGGTCACCATGTCCCCGCACACCTTCCACGAACAGAACGACAGCTGGCCGACGCCGACCAAGCTGGAGGAGTACCGCGAGGGCCCCGCGGGCCGCATACTGCGCGGGCGCCGCGTCCTGATCGTGGACGACGACATCCGCAACGTCTTCGCGCTCACCCATGTGCTGAGCCGCGTCGGCATGCCCGTTCTCTACGCGGAGAACGGCCGCGAAGGCATCGAGACCCTGGAGCGCAACCCCGACACCGACCTCATCCTGATGGACATCATGATGCCGGAGATGGACGGCTACGAGACCATCGCCGCGATTCGCCGCACCCCGCGCTGGACCGGCCTTCCCATCATCGCGCTGACCGCCAAGGCGATGCCCGGCGACCGCGAGAAGGCCATCGAGCAGGGCGCCAACGACTATGTACCCAAGCCGGTGGACGTGGACCAGCTGCTCACCGTCGCCTGCGCGCTTCTGGCACCCGAGAGCGCGGACAGGGCAGAGCCGGACACCCCCACCACCACAGATACGACCGTCGCAGCGGAACCGGCAGGCGCTCATGGGGAGGCCGCTGTTCCGCCGACGATCGAGTGAGGCACCGTCACCATGAGCACAGAGGTCCTGACCGACAACCGCGCGAGCATCCTCCTTGTCGATGACATGGAGGACAACCTGATGGCGCTCGAAGCCGTCCTGGGGTCACTCAACGAACCACTGGTACGCGCCCGTTCTGGCGAGGAGGCGATGAAGGCCCTCCTGCGCCAACGTTTCGCCGTGATCCTCCTCGACGTACGCATGCCGGGGATGGACGGCTTCGAGACCGCGTCGAACATCAAACGGCTCGACCAGACCAAGGACGTGCCCATCATCTTCCTGACGGGCACCGACAACGACGCGGGCTATGCCTTCCGGGGCTACGCGACGGGTGCCGCGGACTACCTCACCAAGCCGTTCGACCCCTGGGTGCTGCGGGCCAAGGTCACCGTCTTCCTCGAACTGCACCGCAAGAACCAGCAGTTGGAGAAGATCCTGGCCCGCGAACAGCAGCAGTTCGACGAGCTCGCGGCCCGCCTCTCGGCCATCGAGACGCACATGGCGGCCAGCAGCCTGGGGGACATCCTCGAACTGCGCCACCACGTGACGCACATGGAGGAGCTGGTGAAGGAGATGCGGCGCGGGCGGGGCGGCGGCTGACGCATGCGTCGGGCACCACCCCACCCGCGTACGGGAAGCGGGGCTCAGGCCTCGCGCGAACCCGTGTACATCTCGTCGATCAGGTGCTGGTACTCGCGCTCGACGACCGGGCGCTTCAGCTTCAGGCTGGGCGTCAGCTCGCCGTGCTCGATGTCCAGGTCGCGGGGCAGCAGCTTGAACTTCTTGACGGTCTGCCAGCGCTGGAGGCCTTCGTTGAGCTCCTTCACGTAGCCCTCGACCAGTGCGATCGTCGCCGGGGCGGCGACCACGTCGGCGTAGCTCTTGCCGTCAAGACCGTTGTCCTTGGCCCAGGCCAGGATCGACGGCTCGTCGAGCGCGATCAGAGCGGTGCAGAAGTTCTTGTCGGCGCCGTGCACCAGGATGTTGGAGACGTACGGGCAGACCGCCTTGAACTGGCCCTCGACCTCGGCGGGCGCGATGTACTTGCCGCCCGAGGTCTTGATGAGGTCCTTCTTGCGGTCGGTGATCTTCAGATAGCCGTCGGCGGACAGCTCGCCGATGTCACCGGTGTGGAACCACCCGTCGGACTCAAGGACCTCGGCCGTCTTCTCGGCGAGGCCGTGGTAGCCCTCCATGATGCCGGGGCCGCGCAGCAGGATCTCGCCGTCGTCCGCGATCCGGACCTCGGTGCCGGGCAGCGGCTTGCCGACGGTGCCGGTGCGGTAGGCCTCGCCGGGGTTGACGAAGGAGGCGGCCGAGGACTCCGTCAGGCCGTAGCCCTCCAGGATGTGGATGCCCGCGCCGGCGAAGAAGTAGCCGATCTCGGGGGCGAGCGCGGCCGACCCGGAGACGGCGGCGCGCAGCTGTCCGCCGAAGGCCTCGCGCAGCTTGGAGTAGACGAGCGCGTCGGCGGCCTTGTGCTTGGCGCGCAGCCCGAAGGGCACCGACGCGTTGCCGGTCCTGCGGAAGTTGTCCTGGCTGACCTTCGCGTACTCGCGGGAGACCTCGGCGGCCCACAGGAAGATCTTGTACTTGGCGCCGCCGCCGGCCCGCGCCTTGGCCGCGACCCCGTTGTAGACCTTCTCGAAGATGCGCGGCACTGCGGCCATGTACGTCGGCTGCACCACCGGCAGGTTCTCGATGATCTTGTCGACGCGGCCGTCGACGGCGGTGACGTGCCCGAGCTCGATCTGGCCGGAGGTCAGCACCTTGCCGAAGACGTGCGCGAGCGGCAGCCACAGGTACTGCACGTCGTCCGGTCCGAGCAGTCCGGTCGCCGCGATGGCCTTGGCCATGTACGACCAGTTGTCCTGCGGCAGGCGCACGCCCTTGGGGCGGCCGGTGGTGCCGGAGGTGTAGATGATCGTGGCGAGCTGGTCCTTGGTGATCGCGGCGATCCGCTCCTTGACCGCCTCGGGGTTCTTCTCCAGATGGGCGGCCCCGCGTGCCTCCAGGTCGGCGAGGGTGAGCACCCAGCCGTCGGGGTCGCCTTCGGCGGGCCCCGCGCCCTCGGCGTCGATCACCACGACGTGCCGCAGGTCGGGCAGCTCGGCCCGCTTCTCGCGCGCCTTGGCGAGCTGCTCGGCGTTCTCGGCGATCAGGACCCGGCTGTCGGAGTCGGCCAGGATGTAGGTGGACTCCTCGGCGTTGGTCTGCGGATACACCGTGGTGGTGGCCGCGCCCGCGCAGAGGATGCCGAGGTCGGCGAGGATCCACTCGACCCGCGTGGACGAGGCGAGCGCCACCCGGTCCTCGGGCGCGAGCCCGAGCTCGATCAGGCCGGCCGCGATGGCGTACACGCGCTCGGCGGCCTGTCCCCAGCTCAGCGACTTCCAGTCGTCGGGGCCCTCGCCGGAGGCGGCAGGCACCGGGTAGCGGTAGGCCTCCGCGTCGGGCGTGGCCGCCACGCGCTCCAGGAAGAGTTGGGCCACGGACGGCGGACGGTTCTCGATCAAGGTCTGTGTGTCGCTCACGACATCCTCCGGACCCGCGACTATGCGGCGACTGGCTGGCGGCTGCTGGTCTTGTTCAACGTGCGAGGGTCTTGTTTAACTTGCGAGTAACCTACGAGCAGTGATCAGAGTAGAGCGCCGGAGCCCGGTGCGTAAGGGGCTTCTGCCTGTCACTTCCTACAAGAACGGGTCCGCCGCGCAAGAGCGCGACGGACCCGCTGAGATGCCGGTGTGACGCCCGTGGCAAACGGGACGGCAGCCGAGGCGTGAGCTACTTCTTCGCCTTGCCCGGACCGCTGTCGTCACTGGAGAGCACCGCGATGAAGGCTTCCTGCGGCACCTCGACGGAGCCGACCATCTTCATGCGCTTCTTGCCCTCCTTCTGCTTCTCCAGGAGCTTGCGCTTACGGGAGATGTCACCGCCGTAGCACTTGGCGAGGACGTCCTTGCGGATGGCGCGGATGGTCTCGCGGGCGATGACCCGGGAGCCGATCGCGGCCTGGACGGGGATCTCGAAGGCCTGGCGCGGGATGAGCTCGCGCAGCTTGGCCACCAGGCGCACGCCGTACGCGTACGCGGCGTCCTTGTGGGTGACGGCGGAGAAGGCGTCGACCTTGTCGCCGTGCAGCAGGATGTCGACCTTGACGAGCTGGGCGGACTGCTCGCCGGTGGGCTCGTAGTCCAGGGAGGCGTAACCGCGGGTCTTGGACTTCAGCTGGTCGAAGAAGTCGAAGACGATCTCGGCGAGCGGCAGCGTGTAGCGGATCTCCACGCGGTCCTCGGAGAGGTAGTCCATGCCGAGCAGGGTGCCGCGCCGGTTCTGGCACAGCTCCATGATCGAGCCGATGAACTCGCTGGGCGCGAGGAGCGTGGCGCGTACGACGGGCTCGAAGACCTCGTCGATCTTGCCCTCGGGGAACTCACTCGGGTTGGTGACCTGGTGCTCGGTGCCGTCCTCCATGACCACGCGGTAGACCACGTTCGGAGCGGTGGCGATGAGGTCGAGCCCGAACTCGCGCTCGAGCCGCTCACGGATCACGTCGAGGTGGAGCAGCCCCAGGAAGCCCACGCGGAAGCCGAAGCCGAGCGCGGCCGACGTCTCCGGCTCGTAGACCAGCGCGGCGTCGTTGAGCTGCAGCTTGTCCAGGGCCTCGCGGAGGTCGGGGTACTCCGAGCCGTCCAGCGGATAGAGACCCGAGAAGACCATCGGCTTCGGGTCCTTGTAACCGCCGAGGGCTTCGGTGGCGCCCTTGTGCAGGGAGGTGATCGTGTCACCGACCTTGGACTGACGGACGTCCTTCACGCCGGTGATGATGTAGCCCACCTCGCCGACGCCGATGCCGTCGGCCGGGGTCATCTCGGGGGACGACACACCGATCTCGAGCAGTTCGTGCGTGGCGCCGGTGGACATCATCCGGATCCGCTCACGCTTGTTGAGCTGGCCGTCGACCACACGGACGTACGTCACGACGCCACGGTACGAGTCGTACACCGAGTCGAAGATCATCGCGCGCGCGGGCGCGTCGGCGACACCGACCGGCGGCGGGACCTCGGCGACGACCTTGTCGAGGAGCGCCTCGACGCCCATACCGGTTTTCGCGGAGACCTTCAGCACGTCCTCCGGGTCGCAACCGATGAGGTTGGCGAGCTCCTCGGAGAACTTCTCCGGCTGGGCGGCCGGCAGGTCGATCTTGTTGAGCACCGGAACGATCTTGAGGTCGTTCTCCATCGCCAGATAGAGGTTGGCGAGAGTCTGAGCCTCGATGCCCTGCGCCGCGTCGACCAGGAGGATCGTGCCCTCACAGGCGGCCAGCGAGCGCGACACCTCGTACGTGAAGTCCACGTGCCCCGGGGTGTCGATCATGTTGAGAACGTGCGTACTGCCCTTCTCGGGCCCCTCCGTGGGGGCCCAGGGCAGACGCACCGCCTGGGACTTGATCGTGATGCCGCGCTCGCGCTCGATGTCCATGCGGTCGAGGTACTGAGCACGCATCTGGCGCTGGTCGACCACGCCGGTCAGCTGGAGCATCCGGTCGGCAAGCGTGGACTTGCCGTGGTCGATGTGCGCGATGATGCAGAAATTACGGATCAGAGCCGGGTCGGTACGGCTCGGCTCGGGCACATTTTTAGGGGTCGCGGGCACGCAGGGTCCTGTCTCTTGAGGCGCCTGTCGCCTCGGGTCGGATCTATACGTAGGTTCCATGGTCCCATGGGTGAGGCACTGGACCCGGTGTGGGCCGGTCGGGGTGGGCGGCGGGGCCCGGATTGGGCCGGTCGGGGACCGGCTGGTAATCTGGGCAGCTGTGTCTCCTGGCCCTCTCGGACCTGAGGCACGTGTCAAAGAAAATTCATCTGCAGTACCTCTGCAGTCAGTACCTGAACCTGAAAAGGCTCTTTCGTGGCGAACATCAAGTCCCAGATCAAGCGGATCAAGACCAACGAGAAGGCGCGTCAGCGCAACAAGGCGGTCAAGTCTTCGCTGAAGACCGCGATCCGCAAGGCCCGCGAGGCCGTTGCCGCAGGCGACACCCAGAAGGCCGTCGAGGCGACGCGTGAGGCTTCGCGTCAGCTCGACAAGGCTGTCTCGAAGGGTGTCATCCACAAGAACCAGGCCGCCAACAAGAAGTCGGCGCTTGCTTCGAAGGTTGCGACCCTCCAGGGCTGAACCCCTTGCCCCGGTCCGCCGGGGCGCTGATCAATCCTTCCCGCGAGGGTAATTCGAGCCCTCTACCTCGAATCGCGGACAGACCACGCAGTACGCCACGCTGCGACGATGCCCCCGGCCCACTCCGGGGGCATTGCTGTGTCCGGGGGCACGGGGGCGTTCCGCAAGGGGCGCGGGGAACTGCGCGAGCGACCACAGGCGACCCGCGGACGACAACCGACGGCGGGCCCCATCAGGGGCGCGGGGAACTGCGCGACGAGCCACGACGCACGGGCGGCTTTCCAGACGGACAGACGCTGTTCCAGGGGCGCGGGGAACGGCGCGAGCAGCCACGATGCAGGCGCGGCTTTCCAGCGGGCAGACGCACTTTCAGGGGCGCGGGGAACTGCGCAACCAGCCACAAGCGGCCCGCAGGCACCCGCACCGCCCGCGGAGCGACTACCCCTGTCGGGACCTCGCCGCACGGGCAATCGCGACGACAGCCTTCTCCAGGGCGTACTCGGGATCATCGCCCCCACCCTTGACCCCCGCGTCAGCCTCCGCGCAGGCCCGCAGGGCCACCGCGACCCCGTCGGGGGTCCACCCCCTCATCTGCTGCCGGACCCGGTCAATCTTCCACGGCGGCATCCCCAGCTCCCGGGCAAGATCCGCCGGCCGCCCGCCCCGCGCGGAGGACAGCTTCCCGATCGCCCGCACGGCCTGTGCCAACGCACTGGTGATCAGTACGGGAGCGACCCCGGTGGACAGGGACCACCGCAACGCCTCCAGCGCCTCCGCGGCCCGCCCCTCCACCGCCCGGTCGGCCACGGTGAAACTGGAGGCCTCGGCCCGGCCCGTGTAGTAGCGCCCGACGACCGCCTCGTCGATCGTGCCCTCGACGTCAGCCACCAGCTGGGACACCGCCGAGGCAAGCTCCCGCAGATCGCTGCCGATCGAGTCGACCAGGGCCTGGCACGCCTCGGGCGTGGCCGAACGCCCCAGCGCGCGGAACTCGCTCCGTACGAACGAGAGCCGGTCCGCGGCCTTCGTCATCTTGGGGCAGGCGACCTCACGGGCCCCCGCCTTACGGGCGGCGTCGAGCAGGGCCTTGCCCTTGGCACCGCCCGCGTGCAGCAGGACGAGGGTGATCTCCTCGGCCGGCGACGCGAGATACGCCTTCACGTCCTTGACCGTGTCGGCCGACAGGTCCTGCGCGTTGCGTACGACCACGACCTTGCGCTCGGCGAAGAGCGAGGGACTGGTCAGCTCGGCGAGCGTGCCGGGCTGCAGCTGGTCGGAGGTGAGGTCGCGCACGTCCGTGTCGGCGTCCGCGGCACGGGCGGCCGCGACCACCTGCTGCACGGCACGGTCGAGGAGGAGGTCCTCCTGACCCACGGCGAGCGTGAGAGGAACGAGCGGGTCGGCGGTATCTGTCTTCCTGGCCATCGCGGTAAAGCATCCCACGCGGCACTGACAACCCGTCCCGTACGGCCGGTTCCCGACCGCCTCCCCCTGTACCGGAGAATGGGCGGGTGACCGACGTACGACATGTCCTGGTGCTGCCCGACCGCGATGCCGCGGAGGAAGTCGCCGAAGAGCTCCCCGACCGTTTCGGCGTGCGCGAGCAGCCCCAGCTCGTCCGGGACGCCCTGGCCGGCGAGGACGACGCCGAGGACGCCCAGTGGCTGGTCGTGATCGAGGACCCGGAGCGGCGCCTTGACCGGACGGCACTGGACGATCTGGCGGCGGAGCACGAGGGCTGGCTCGAGGCTCCGTGACGGCCCGCGGCGCGCGGGAGGCCGGCGTCAGCTCTTGGGCAGGACCTGGATGTCGAGGTCGATCGAGATGCTGGGTCCGACCGCCGCGATGCCACGGGCCAGCATCGTCTGCCAGTTGATCGTGAAGTCGTCGCGATGCAGTTCGGTGGAGGCCCGGCAGGCCACCCGGGTCTCGCCCTCCAGGCCTTGGCCCACCCCGAGATACTCCGTCTCCAGCGTCACCGTGCGCGTCACGCCGTGCAGCGTCAGGCCGCCCGTGATCGCCCAACGGGTGCCGCCCTTGTGCACGAAGCGGTCGCCGTAGAACTCCATCGTGGGGAAGCGCTCCACGTCGAGGAAGTCCTTGGACCGCAGGTGGTCGTCGCGCATCCCCACCGCGGTGTCGATGGAGGCGGCGTCGATGACAACGTGCATCGCGGAGTCCTCCATGCGCTCCCCCAGCCGGATGGCCCCCGCGAAGCTGTTGAACCGGCCGTGGATACGGGCAAGACCGATGTGCCGCGCGGTGAAGGCGACCGACGAGTGCAGGGGGTCGATCTCCCAGTCACCGGGCTCGGGCAGCGCCGGGGGCGGGGCTATCTGGAGCATGACGTCACCGAGCGAGGCGTGCGCGCTCTCCCCGACGGTGGCGTTGGCCCGGTACGGGGTGAACCCTTCCGCCGAGACCGCCAGGCGGTAGTCCCCGGCAGGAACGGTCGCGACGAACGAACCGTAAGGATCAAGTCCCCCACCGACGACCTTGCGCCCCATGGCATCGCTGACCGCGAACTCCGCGTGCCGCACGGGTTCATTGACGGGGTCGAGCACCCGGCAACTGAGCACGCCCGCACTGGGCGGAACCGCCACCGCGGAAAGAGGCCCGCCTCCTCGCCCCGCTCGCCCGGCCTGACCGGCACGGCCCACCCCACCGGCGTGCCCCGCCCCACCGGCTCGGTTCATCCGACCGGCTCGGTTCATCCGACCGGCTCGGTTCATCCGACCGGCTCGGTTCGTACGGTCTCCCAGCCAACGGCCGAACATTTGCGACACACCCCCGCGCACCTTGACAACTCTGGTCACGAAGAGGCATTCGATCACCGTTGCGGCATTCGATGCAACATGAACCCACTGCACTGAAATCCCGCGATAGCGCTGAAACCGTCGTGAGCAACCGAATGGGGCCTCCTGAGTGGGGGTTTGGCAGCTCGGGGCGGCTGCGAGGAGGGGTGGGCGACCTCTGCGGCCCGCCCGTCACGGGGGCCGGGTGGTCACCTTCAAGGGTGGTCCGTCCCTCGGCTCGGCCGCCGAATCGTTCCTCGGTTCGGCCGCCGACCTGTTGTTTGGGCCCGACACCGCGATCGAGCCGTTCGTGTCCGTTCGCAGCACCTCCGCTCCCCCGGCCCGCAGCGCCGCGAGCGTGCGGGGTGCCGGGTGTCCGTACGAGTTGTCCCGCCCGCAGGAGATGAGGGCGAGGCGCGGCGCGGCCCGCCGCAGGAGCTCGGGGTCCTGGTAGGCCGAGCCGTGGTGGGCGACCTTGAGCACGTCCACGGGTGGCAGCGCCGCCACGGCCGGGGTACGCGTCAGGGCTCGCTGGGCGGGCGGTTCGAGATCACCGAGCAGGAGCAGGGTCACCCCCATCGCCCGGACGAGCAGCGTCACGCTGGCGTCGTTCGCACCATCGGGAGTCGGCCCCGCCCCCGCCCCCGGGCCTGGTGTCGTGGGCCAGAGCACCTGCCAGTCGAGGGCGCCCGCACCCGCGCGGCGCCGCTCCCCCGCCACGGCGTGACTCACCGGGACCCGATGAGCGGCCGCCTGCGCCCGTACGAACCGCGCCTGCTCGGGCGGCTCTTGGTACCCCGTCGTCTGGATCGCGCCGACCGAACGCCCCCGCAGCACCCCCGGCAGACCCGCCACGTGATCAGCGTGGAAGTGCGTCAACAGCACGAGCGGCACACGCGTCACGCCCAGTGAACGCAGACAGCGGTCCATGAGCACCGGATCGGGGCCCGCGTCGACGACCACTCCCGCCCCGTCACCGGCGGCGAGCACCGTCGCGTCCCCCTGGCCCACGTCACACATCACGAACCGCCACCCCGGCGGCGGCCAGCCCGCGATCACCCGGGTGAGGGGCGGAGGCTGCACGACCGCGAGGAGAAGCAGCAGGGCGCAGGCCGCGCTGAGCCACGGGTGCCTGATGAGCCTGCGGCCGACCAACACCACGCCGACCGTGGCGAGGGCCAGCAGCAGACCGCCGCGCCAACCGCCGGGCCAGTCGACCCCGCTGCCGGGCAGGCCCGCCCCCGTGCGGGCGATGTCCGCGATCCACCCCGTCGGCCAACTCGCGCACCACGCCAGAGCCTTGGCCACCGGCATCGCGACCGGCGCGGCCGCGAGCGTGGCGAAGCCGAGGACCGTGGCGGGCGCCACGGCCACCTCCGCCAGGAGGTTGCAGGGCACCGCCACCAGGCTCACCCGTGCCGCGATGACGGCGACGACGGGCGCGCACACCGCCTGCGCCGCGGCCGCGGCCGCCAACGCCTCCGCCAGCCGCGGCGGAACCCGGCGTCTGCGCAGGGCAGCACTCCACCTCGGGGCGAGGGTGAGCAGCGCTCCGGTGGCCAGGACGGAGAGCAGGAAGCCGGGGCTCCGGGCCAGCCACGGGTCGTACAGGACGAGCAGCAGTACGGCGGCGGCCAGGGCCGGGATCAGCGAACGGCGCCGGCCCGTGCCGATGGCGAGCAGCGCGATCAGCCCACAGGCCGCGGCCCGCAGCACACTGGGGTCCGGTCGGCAGACGATGACGAAGCCGAGGGTGAGGACGCCGCCCAGCAACGCGGTCGCCCGCAGCGAAATCCCGAGCCGCGGCGCGATGCCCCGGCGTTCAGCACGCTGGGCAAGGCTGGGCGGACCGATGAGCAGGGCAAGGACGATCGTGAGGTTGGCCCCGCTCACCGCCAGAAGGTGCGTCAGATCGGTCGCCCTGAATGCCTCTTCCAGCTCGGGCGGCACGCGCGAGGTGTCCCCCACCACCAGCCCTGGCAACAACGCCCGCGCGTCGGGCGGCAAGCCGTCCGTGGCCTCCCGCAATCCACCCCGCAACCGCCCCGCCACCCGCTGCGGCCCCGACGGCCCCTCGATCACCCGCGGCACCGACTCCCCGGCCACCCGCAGCACCGCCGCGACCCGGTCACCCCGCGGCAAGGAAGGCGAAAGGCTCACATGAACCCGCAGCCTGGTCGAAGGCAGCAGCGCAAGCCAGCGTGCCCTGGCCCAGGGCACAGCGAAGGCCTCGTGGCCCTTCGACCCTGGCCCGACGAAATCCCCGGGCCCACTCCCTCCCGCCTTCTCGTCCCTGCCCCCACCCCCGCTCTCAGCGAAGACCAGCACCGGAGTGCGTGTCACGGAGGTACTGCCATCCGGTGACTTCACCTGGACGATCTCCGCGTTCAACATGACGGAGGGCGGCAACGCATGCGCCCCCGTGATGCGCGGTCGGGTCAGCCGGGGGTCGGAGGTGACCTCCAACTCGACCTCCGCCTCGGCGTATTGACGCGCCAGGGCAGGTACCGGCCCCCGGTGCAGGTCGGCCCCGTGCAATGCCGCAGAGGTGGCGCCCGCCGCTGCACAGAGGAGGACGGCGGCCACCGACACCCGCTGCCAGGAGTGCCGCTGCCGCCGGCCGGCGGACGGCTCTGACTCGTCCCGCACACCCCGCGCATCCCGCACACCCCGCGCATCCCGCAGGTCCCACAGGCCCCGTCGCCCCCTCACCGTCCACGTCACCATCAGGACGCCGGCCACCGCCACACAGACCACTACGGCCGCGATCACCCACCGAGGCGGGGCGTCCAGCGTCAGGGCCGCGGTGCCCCACGCCGCGAGAGCCGGTGGCACGAGGCGCAGGTCCAGCGGGCCCTCCGGACGCGGCCGGGGGCCCGTGAGCCGGTGGCCGTCCGGGGCGCGAACAGCGGGGGTTCCCGGGGCCCTTGAAGGCTCCGGTGCGTCGGCCGCCCGGCTCGGCGCTCTCATGGCCGTACGAGATTCTGCAGGTCGGCATAACGCTTGTCGCCGATCCCATTGACCTCTTGCAGCTCGTCCACAGAGCGGAAACCGCCGTGTTCCGTGCGGTAGTCGATGATGTGCTGCGCCAACACGGGGCCGACGCCCGGCAGTTCGTCGAGTTGCTCGGCGGTAGCCGTGTTCAGGCCGACCGGAGCGGTGGGGCTCGCTCCCGTCGCCCCCGCGGACGCCCCCGCCCCCGCGCCAGGTGCCGCCGGAGCAGCCGGTGCGGCTGCCGGAGCGCCGACCACCACCTGTTCGCCGTCGATGAGGAGTCGGGCGCGGTTGAGGCCGTCCGTGTCGGCACCGGGGCGCACACCGCCCGCGGCCTTGAGCGCGTCGGCGACCCTGGAACCCGCGGGCATCCGCAAGATCCCGGGACTGCGGACCTTTCCGCTGACATCCACGACGATCCGACCCCCGCCGGGACCGGCCGCCTGTCGGCCATCACCCTCCGCGGGAGGCGGGGCCCCTGGTGACGGAGACGGCTGCGCGCCCCGATCGGGCGCCGCCCCGACCACGTCCGGCGCCCGCACCGGCTGCGTCCGCCCCGCCCAGAAGTGCTGGGCGGCGAAGACCGCCGCGAGGGCGAGGACCACCAGGAGCGCGACCAGGCTGCGCCGCTCAAGGCCACACCGCAGCTGCAGCCACAGCGGCAACCGCTCCCGCACCGCAAGCCCCACCCGCCCCGGCAACGGCGGCCCGCCCTCGCCATCGGCGGCCCCGGAAGCCTCCGCCTGCCGAGTCCCCCGGTGCTCCGAAACGCCGACCCGCCCCTGAACCCGCGGCACAGCCCCAGCATCCGCCCGCGCCCCCTCCCGGACCCCAGGAGCCTCCGCCTGCTGAGCCCCTCGGGACTCCGCAATTACGGCCCGCGCCTGAACCCGCGGCACAGCCACACCATCCGCCCCTGACACGCCCCGAGACTGCCCCCGCACGGCCCGCGGCAGCGTCACGGCCTCCGGCTGCTGCGACACCGACCGAACCGCCCGCACGCCCTGCGCTGCCCCCACACCCTGCGCCGTCGGCGCAGCCTGCGACTGAAGCACCGGCTCCGGCAACGGCTCCGGCTCCGGCGCCCGCTCCGGCGCCGGCACCGGCGCCCCATGCCCCACGGCGTCCAACTCCAGCTGCCGCCACCGCACAACCCGCGGCTGCGCCTGCGCCCGCGCCGCACCGTACGTCCGAGAAAATCCCCGCCCCCCAGCCTTCACCCCCGGCTCGGGCTCCGATCCAAGCTCGGGCCCCGGCCCCGGCGGCGCCCCCGACCTCAACCCCCCGCCGGTTCCGCCCCCTTCGGCCCGTTCGACCCGTTCGCCCCCAGCAGGGAAAAGCACCTCCGCGCGCCGCCGCACCGCCTGTGCCCGCGCTTCCGCCGAAGCGTGTCCGCGCCGGAGCGCCCGCCCGCGGGCATGCCCGTATCGCGCGCGACCGTCTGACGCGGGGTCTCGCCCCGGTCCGCTCGTCGCGGCGGATGTCCGTGAAAGTGATCGAAGTGCCATGCCGACGACGCTAGGCACTGCAGCGGAACCGCGTTGATCTTGGTCAATTCCCGTGGATTACCCAAGGGTTGTGGAAAACTCCCTCACCCTCACCCTCACCCTCACCCTCACGCTCACCCCTCGCCCCTCACACCCACTCCTCACCCCTCACCCCTCACCCCTCACCCCTCACCAGGGCGAAACCACAGCCCCCAACAACCCCGGCCCCGTATGCGCCCCGATCACCGCGCCCACCTCGCTCACATGCAGCTCCGCCAGGCCGGGCACCCGGTCCCTGAGGCGGTCCGCCAAGGTTGTTGCGCGGTCCGGGGCCGCCAGGTGATGCACCGCGATGTCCACGCGGTTCGACCCGGCCCGTTCCACCACGATCTCCTCGAGGCGGGCGATGGCCTTGGAGGCCGTCCGCACCTTCTCCAGCATCTCGATGCGTCCGCCGTCCAGCTGGAGCAGCGGCTTCACCGCGAGGGCCGAGCCCAACAGGGCCTGTGCGGCGCCGATCCGGCCGCCGCGGCGCAGGTAGTCCAGCGTGTCGACGTAGAAGTACGCGGACGTGTTCGCGGCTCTCTTCTCCGCCGCGGTCACCGCCTCGTCCATCGAGCCGCCAGCCTCGGCCGCCTCCGCCGCCGCGAGGGCGCAGAAGCCGAGGGCCATCGCGACCATCCCGGTGTCCACCACCCGTACCGGCACCGGCGCGTCCTTCGCGGCGAGGACCGCCGCGTCGTACGTGCCCGAGAACTCGGCGGACAGATGCAGCGAGACGATGGCGCTCGCGCCCGACTCGGCGACCTTGCGATAGGTCTGCGCGAAGACTTCCGGGCTCGGCCGCGAGGTGGTCACGGAGCGCCGTTTCTGCAGCGCCAGGGCCAGGGAACGGGCTGAGATCTCCGTGCCCTCTTCGAGAGCCTGGTCGCCGAGGACCACGGTCAGGGGTACCGACGTGATGCCGTGCCGCTCCATCGTCCGCTGCGGCAGATAGGCCGTTGAATCCGTGACGATCGCGACATGACGGGACATGCGGTGGAGATTACCTGCCTGGGCCCGACGGCGGCAGCCCGGCCCCTTGCCCGCGTCCCTGCCGGACCTGTTGGGCGTCAGTCTGCCAGTCGCGCTCGCGGCCGTGCCAGGTCACCCGTGCGGTCACTCACCCGTGCGGTCACGTCGTGCTCTCGGGCCTGGCCTGATTCTCCCAGGGATAGGTGGGCCGCGGCGTGGGCGGCGTGATGGCCGGCCGCGCCGACCCCTCCGCCGCCGCGGACGGCTCGGCCTGATCCGCCGGCTTCGCCCGCTCCGGCTGCGCCGACGGCTCCGTCCACGTCTGCTCGGCCCCCTTGCCCGCGTCCGCCGCCGGCTCGGGCTCGGGCCACGCGGCGGGTGCCTGCGTGGGCGCGGGCTCCTTCGTCCAGTGCCGCAGGGCGCCCGTCTCCAGGTCGATCTGCGAACTCAGCGAGTCCAGGTCGTCGTCGGCGAACCGGTGGGACCTGTCGCGCACCGCCCACCGGAGCGAGTCCGCCGACTTCGTGATCTGCGCCGTACGCTCTCGCAGCGCGGGGAGCCGCGATGCCAGGGACGTCTTGTCGGGGTCCCGCTCAAGGCGCCTGAGCTCGTCGTCCAGCTCGTGCCCGTGCGCGCTGAGCCGCTCGAAGAGGCCCAGGGACTCCTTCAGCGAGGCGTCTTCGACCACGCCCGCCTGCAGGGCGTCCTGCGTGGCCCGCATCGACGTGCGCAACTTGAGCCGCAGCTGGGCCAGTTCGCCGGCCGTGCCCACCTGCGCGAAGCTCCTGGCGCGGAGCGTCGTGTCCTCCACCGAGCGGCGCGCCTGCGAGATCGTGCGGTCCACGCCGCGCTTGGCGGCTCCGACCGCCTTCACCGTCATGTACGCACCAAAAACGACGAACAGCAGGACGAGCAGTGCCACGATCACGCCCACGGCTTCCATGACGCTCCTCTCAGGTCCTGCGGCGAGTTCCGCACCGACTCTTCAACGGTAAACGCAAAGAGCAGGCCGAGGGTTCCGACGGAACCCCCAACCTGCCCGTAGGGGACTACCCTCATGCCCCCGGCGCGCGCTCAGTGCCCGGCGTTACGCCGGAACGATGTTCACCAGCTTCGGCGCCCGAACGATGACCTTGCGGATCCCGGCGCCGTCCAGCGCGGCCAGCACCCTCTCGTCACCCAGGGCCACCTTCTCCAGCTCCTCGTCGGAGATGGACGGGGAAACCTCCAGGCGCGCCTTGACCTTGCCCTTGATCTGCACGACGCAGGTCACGCTCTCGTCCACGACGTACGCCGGGTCGGCCACCGGGAAGTCCTGGTGGACGACCGAGTCGGTGTGGCCCAGCTTGCGCCACAGCTCCTCGCCGACGTGCGGGGCCAGCGGAGCGATCAGCAGCACCAGGCGCTCGGCGACCGAGCGCGGCAGCGTGCCGCCCTCCTTGGTCAGGTAGTTGTTCAGCTCGGTGATCTTGGCGATGGCGGTGTTGAACCGCATGCCGTCCAGGTCCTGGCGCACGCCGTCGATCGCCTTGTGCAGGGCGCGCAGCGTGCCCTCGGCGATGTCGGACTCCGCGACGTCGGCGACGGTGACCTCACCGGTCGACTCGTCGACGATCAGACGCCACATCCGCTGCAGCAGGCGGTACTGGCCCACCACCGCGCGCGTGTCCCACGGGCGCGAGACGTCCAGCGGGCCCATCGCCATCTCGTACAGGCGCAGGGTGTCCGCGCCGTACTCCTCGCAGATCTCGTCCGGAGTGACGGCGTTCTTCAGGGACTTGCCCATCTTGCCCAGCTCGCGCTTGACCGGCTCGCCCTCGAAGAAGTACTGGCCGTCGCGCTCCTCGACCTCGGTCGCCTGGACCGGGAAGCCGCGGCTGTCGCGGTAGACGTAGGCCTGGATCATGCCCTGGTTGAACAGCTTGTGGAACGGCTCGCTGGACGAGACATGCCCCAGGTCGAACAGCATCTTCGACCAGAAGCGGGCGTACAGCAGGTGCAGCACCGCGTGCTCGGCGCCGCCCACGTACAGGTCGACGCCGCCGGTCGGCTGTCCTTCGCGCGGGCCCATCCAGTACTGCTCGACCTCCGGGTCGACCAGCTTCTGGTCGTTGTGCGGGTCCAGGTAGCGCAGCTCGTACCAGCACGAACCCGCCCAGTTGGGCATGGTGTTGGTCTCGCGGCGGTAGCGCTTCACGCCGTCGCCCAGGTCCAGCTCGACGTTGACCCAGTCCTCGTTGCGGGACAGCGGCGTCTCCGGGGAGGTGTCCGCGTCGTCCGGCTCGAAGGTGCGCGGGGAGTAGTCCTCGACCTCCGGCAGCTCCAGGGGCAGCATCGACTCGGGCAGCGAGTGGGCGACGCCGTCCTCGTCGTAGACGATCGGGAACGGCTCGCCCCAGTAGCGCTGACGGCTGAACAGCCAGTCGCGCAGGCGGAAGTTGACGGTGCCCTCGCCGATGCCGCGGGTGGCCAGCCAGCCGGTGATGCGCGCCTTGGCACCGGCGACGTCCAGGCCGTCCAGGGAGATCTCCGGGTTCGTGGAGTTGATCAGCTTCGCCTCGTACGAGGAGAAGGCGTCGTCCCACGTCGAGGGGTCGGTGCCGCGGTCGTCCGCGGGCTCGACGACACAGCGCATCGGCAGGTTGAAGGCGCGCGCGAAGGCGAAGTCACGGCTGTCGTGCGCCGGGACGGCCATGATCGCGCCGGTGCCGTAGCCCATCAGCACGTAGTCGGCGATGAAGACCGGGACCTGCTCGCCGCTGACCGGGTTGGTGGCGTAGACACCGGTGAAGACGCCGGTCTTCTCCTTGGCGTCGGCCTGGCGCTCGACGTCGGACTTGGACGCGGCGAACGCGCGGTACTTGGCGACGGCCTCGGCCGGCGTGGCGTGCCCGCCGGTCCACGTCTCGTGGGTGCCCTCGGGCCAGGCGTCGGGGATGACCTTGTCGACCAGCTCGTGCTCGGGCGCCAGGACCATGTAGGTGGCGCCGAACAGGGTGTCCTGGCGGGTGGTGAAGACGGTGATCGCGTCGCCGTCCTCGGTGCCGACGGGGAAGGCCACACGGGCGCCTTCGGAGCGGCCGATCCAGTTGCGCTGCTGCAGCTTGATGGCCTCGGGCCAGTCCAGCGCGTCCAGATCGTCCAGCAGGCGGTCCGCGTACGCGGTGATGCGCATGTTCCACTGGCGCAGCTTGGCCTTGAAGACGGGGAAGTTGCCGCGCTCGGAGCGTCCGTCGGCGGTGACCTCCTCGTTGGCCAGGACGGTGCCCAGGCCGGGGCACCAGTTGACGGGCGCGTCCGAGGCGTACGCCAGGCGGTACTCGCCCAGGACCTCCGCGCGCTCGGAGGCGTCCAGTTCGCTCCACGCGCGCGTGGTGCCCGGTACGGCACGCTCACCGCTGTCGAACTGCGCGACCAGGTCGGCGATCGGGCGGGCCTTCTTCGCGTCGGTGTCGTACCAGGAGTTGAAGATCTGTACGAAGATCCACTGGGTCCACTTGTAGTAGTCCGGGTCGATCGTCGCGAAGGAGCGGCGCTTGTCGTGGCCCAGGCCCAGGCCGCGCAGCTGCGCCTTCATGTTCTCCATGTTGGCCTCGGTGGAGGCCCGCGGGTGGGTGCCCGTCTGCACGGCGTACTGCTCGGCGGGCAGGCCGAACGCGTCGAAGCCCAGGGTGTGCAGGACGTTGTGGCCGTTCATCCGCTGGAAGCGCGCGAAGACGTCCGTGGCGATGTAACCCAGCGGGTGCCCGACGTGCAGGCCCGCTCCGGAGGGGTACGGGAACATGTCCATGATGAACTTCTTGGGCTTGGCGACCAGCGCGGCCTGCGCGTCGTCGCCGGGCGCCAGGTCACCGCTCGGGTTGGGCGCCTCGTACGTGCCGTCGGCGTCCCAGAAGTCCTGCCAGCGTGCCTCGATCTCGGCGGCCAGGGCGGCCGTGTAGCGGTGCGGTGCGGCCACCTCGGAGGCGGCAGCAGAATTCGTCTCGCTCATGATCCTCAAAGCTCCATCGATCGTCTCTGCCTGCGGAAATGACCGTCCCGGCCAAATGAAAAAGCCCCTCACACAGGAGGGGACGCCGCGCCGATGCCGACCGCGATTTTCCGGCGGTCGGGACTGATCAGCGCGGCCCGCTAAGCAGAAGGCGTACGGCACGCATGGCGTCAGGGTACCGCAGCGCCCGCGCGGCCCGCGACGAGGTTCCACCGCACCGCTCGACGCCGCCGCGCGGTGTGCCGGCGAACCGAAGGCCCACCTTTGGCCAAGGGTTACTCCGCGTACCGACCGCTATCGGGGCAACACCAAGATCGCATCGCTTTTAGATAACGACGCAATAACTCAAACCGCGTACTCGCCGGTATGAGGACACTTAGCATGCGGCGATCGAGCCATTTCGGAGTCGCCCCCATGAACCCTCTGAATCCTCCTCGCAAGAGCCGCTCCAACCGCACCGCCCGCAAGAGCCGTTCGTTCGCAGCCTTCCCCGAACCGAGCAGAACCACGCGCGGAGTCCTGATGACCGCCGCGCTGCTTCTCATACCCCTGCTGGTGGTCATCGGGAGCGACGCCTTCCGCGCCGCACTCGACTTCACCACCGGCGTCCTGTCCCTGGTCTCCCTGACCGCCGCCGTCGTCTGGGGCCTGGTCGCCACGGACCGGCTCTTCCTGCACTCCCGTCAGCGACTGCTCGCCCAGGCCGTGCACCGGGCCACCGCGGTCGCCTCGATCGGCTTTCTGCTGCTGCACGTCACCGTCAAGCTCGCGCTCGACCACGTGTCCCCGGTCGGCGCCTTCATCCCCTTCGGGATGGGCTTCTCGGGCAGTGACGGGCTCATCGGCCTCGGCTCACTCGCCGGGCTCCTCATGGTGGTCACCGGCGTCACCGGAGCCCTGCGCAGCGCCTTCGCCTCCCCGGCCCAGGTCGCGTCGCGCTGGCGCGCGCTGCACATGCTCGCCTACCCGGCCTGGTGTTCGGCGCTGATCCACGGCCTGTACGCGGGACGCGCCCCCAAGCCGTGGGTGATCGTCCTCTACAGCCTCTGCCTGGTCGCCGTCGCGGGCGCGGTCGCGCTACGCGCGTCCCCGCTCCCGATCAAGCGGAAGGTGGCCGCCCGCATCCTGGCCGTCCTCGAACCGGAGCGCAGGGCGGGCGGCCGAGACGCCGTGCGCCGGGACACCACCGAGTCCCCGCTCCCCGGCACGGCCGCCGCTCCCGGCCGTGCCCCCGAAGACGGGCCCGACACCACCCCGGTGGTCGGCATCGCGGCGGCCTACCGCGTCCTCGCCTCCACCAACCAGCCCACGGAGGTCACGGAGGTGCTGCCGCACACCGAGCCGCACACCGAGCCCCAGGCGCCCCGCTGGCCGTCCCCGTCCCCGCCGCCCCCGGCCGAGGCCCCGCACATCCCGTACGACGACACCTCGTACGCGTACGACACCCACTCCACCGCGTACGGCTCGGAGGACCCCGGCTACCGCTCCCACGACACCGCCTACGACCCGCTGTACGGCGCGACCACCGACCCTCCGTACCAGGCCCCCTACCAAGCCCCGTACGACAACGGTCCCGCCACTGAACCGCTGCCCCACACCTTCCAGGCGCCGAGTTCGGGCGAACCCTGGAACGCCGCCTCCGGAGGCCCCAAGTGAACGCGTCGCTGCCCGACGTCCCCGAAGTCCGAGTCGTCGGGCTTCCGCTCCTGACCTCGGGCTTCGACCTGGTCGAGCGCCTCGATCTGGCGATGCACCTGAAGGTGCACGGCCCGCTCGAACCCATGGCGGGCGAGTCGCTCGCCTCCCTCTCCGAGTCCATCTCGCTGCGCGGCAGGGGCGGCGCTGGCTTCCCGTTCGCCAAGAAGCTGCGCTCGGTCGCCGACGCGGCGATACGTCGCGGCGTGCGCCCCGTGGTCGTCATCAACGGCAGCGAGGACGAACCGGCCTGCCGCAAGGACACCGTCCTGATCAACCGGGCCCCGCACCTCATCCTCGACGGCGCTCTCCTCGCCGCCGAGGCACTGGGCGCCCGCACGCTCGTCGTGGGCGTCACGCGGGACTCCACCGAGTCCTCGATGCTGGCGGCCCTCGCCGAGCGCGGCCTGACCAACCGGCGCGGATCGAGCATCCGCGCGCGCGTGCAGCGCAATCCGGTGCGCATGGTCACGGGCGAATCGTCGGCCCTGGTGCGTTCGGCGGACGGCGGCCCGCCCATGCCGCCGGGCCGCAAGGTGCGGACCTCCGACTCCGGGGTGGGCGGCGCCCCCACGCTCCTGTCCAACGCGGAGACCTTCGCCCAGCTCGCGGTCGCCGCCCGGATAGGCCCCGACCGCTACTGCCGCACCGGCCTGCGGGACGAGCCCGGCACGGTGCTGCTCACCGTCTCCGGAGCCGTCGCGCGGCCCATGGTGGTCGAGGTCCCCACCGGAGTGCCCCTGCGGTACGTACTGCAGCTGGCAGGCGCCCCGCCGCTCCCCCAGGGCGTCCTGACGGGCGGCTATCACGGCAAGTGGCTCGACGCGGTCACCGCTCACGACGCGGTCGTCTCACGCGCCTCCCTGGAGGCCTGCGGGGGCGCGCTCGGCGCGGGCGCGATCCTGCCGATCGGCGCCGGCACCTGTCCTCTCGGGGAGGCGCTGCACGTGGCGAACTGGCTGGCCTCCGAGAGCGCGGGACAGTGCGGCCCCTGCTATCTGGGCCTTCCCGCGGCGGCCCGCGGCCTCGCGGACGTCCTGGACGGCGGCGGTCCCACGGCTCTGGAGGCGCTGCGCGAGGTGACACGGGCCGTGAAGCGACGCGGGGCCTGCAAGCACCCGGACGGGACGGCGGCGTTCATCGAGTCCACGATCTCCGCGTTCACCGACGACCTCGCCGCGCACGTCCTCGGCGGCGGCTGCGGGCGTCCCGTGGAGGGCGTCCTGCCGCTCCAGGAGGAGGTGCCGCAGGCCGAGGCCCCCAGTGGCCGCAGGCTCGCCGTCGACTGGACGCTGTGCCAGGGCCACGGGCTGTGCGCGGACATCGTCCCCGAGCTGATCCAGCTGGGCCCCGACGGCTTCCCCGGTGTGGCGGAAGCGTCCGTACCGCGGTACTCCGAAGCGCGTGCCGAGCGTGCCGTACGCCGCTGCCCGGCGCTCGCCCTGCGCATCGAGGAAGACCCGTCCAAGCCCTCGCCGCGCACGGCGCTGCCGCTCGCGCTGCCGCCGGGCCGCGGCCGTGGCCGCAGGGCACTCGGCAGCGGACGGCAGTGACCCACACCTGGATACCTGGTCGGACACACGAAAGCGGGCCACCCGATCCGGGTGGCCCGCTCTCATCTTCTGTGGAGCTAAGGAGAATTGAACTCCTGACCTCCTGCATGCCATGCAGGCGCTCTACCAACTGAGCTATAGCCCCTTGCTTGTCCGCCCGGTTCCCCCGGCGGCTTCGCCAACATTACACGGTCCTCCCCGTGCTCCACCAAATCGTTTCCGGTCTGTACCGATACGGCCGGTACTGTCTGCCTTCGTGACCGTGATCGCGCTTGTCGGCGCCCGCCGCCGCGTGCCCCTCGCCGCCGGGGCCTGCCTGCTCTCCTTCACGGCCTTCTGGCTCGCGCAGCGCGCCGCGGACGTCTCGATGATCGACCTGATGGTCTACCGGGCCGAGGGCGAGACCGTGCGCGCGGGCGGTGATCTCTACGCGCTGCGGACCACCGAGGCTCATCTGCCCACCACCTACCCGCCGTTCGCCGCCCTGCTGTTCACGCCGCTGACGCTCCTGGACACGGCGGAGATGCGCACCCTGGCGACGCTGGGGAACCTGCTCCTCCTGGTGACCTTCACGCAGCTCGCCCTGCGGCTCATGGGGCACGCGCGCGTGGAGACCGCCCTGTGGGTGGCCGCGCTCGCGGTCTGGGCCGAGCCGGTGTGGACGACCCTGCGGTACGGCCAGATCAATCTGCTGCTCGCCGTCCTGGTCCTGTGGGATCTCTGCCGCCGCCCCGGCCACCGCTGGGCGGGCCTGGGCATCGGCATCGCGGCCGCGATCAAGCTCACGCCCGCGCTCTTCGCGGTGTTCCTGCTGCTCACCGGGGCCGCGGAGGCCGCGCGGCGTGGGCAGTGGCGCGTACCCGTACGGCACGCGTGCGTGGCGGCCGCCTCCTTCGCCGGCGCGACGCTGCTCGCGGCCGCCGTCCTGCCGTACGACTCGCGGCGCTTCTGGACCCGGATGGTCTTCGAGGCGGGTCGGGTCGGTCTCCCCGAGGACACCGCGAACCAGTCTCTGCGCGGGGTGCTCGCCCGGCTCCTGCACACCGAGGAGCCCGGCATCTGGTGGATCGTGGCCGCGGCGGCGGCCGGCGCGCTCGGGCTGACGGTCGCGGTGCGCGCGGCGCTCCGCGGGGAGCGCGCCCGGGCGGCGGTGAGCTGCGCCGCGACGGCGCTCCTGGTGAGCCCGGTGTCGTGGTCGCACCACTGGGTGTGGTGCGTACCGATGGCGCTGCTCATGTGGACGGAGGCGGTGCGCCGGGGCGGCCGCGCCCGGTGGGCGGCCACCGGCGCGACGGTCCTCGTCTTCTGTTCGTACGCCCTGTGGTGGGTCCCGCACGGCGTGGGGCGGCTCGAACTCGACCAGAACCATGGCGAGATGACGCTGTCAGCCCTCTACGTAGGGACCGCTTTCGCGTTCCTGCTGCAAGGAGCCGGAGGCCGGGCCCTCCTGAGGATGAGGCGAGGTCAAGCCGTGGCGAAGGAGTAGAAGCGCTTCAGCGTGCAGTGTTCGTCGAGCAGCCGGCCATAGATCGGCTCCCCTTCGAGTTCGCGGTACGTCTCGATGGGGTCGCCCTTTATGATCAGCGCCCGCGCGCACTCCTCGCACCAGTACTGGTAGTCCTGGTTGACCGGTTCCATGTCGCGGACGATCGGCGTGCCACTGCCGCACCAGTCGCACTTCCGCCTGTGTGCACCCATCAATCAGCTCCAGCTGCGGCCGCAGGCCGTGCACACGTACGAGACACCGCCGTTGTCGCCGAGAACTTGGGCGACATGGGACGAACCGCAGGACGGACAGGTGAGGAGAGGGATCGCCGCGAAGGGAGCGGCAGCGCGTCGTGGCGCGGCCACTGCGATGGGGCCGTCGGCCCCATCGAGGATGCTCGCAGGCATCGCTCTCCCTCCCGTCGGGTCACAATCGGTGGTCTGGTGCGGTCCCCTTCCGGCTGTCCGATTCTGCCACGGCCTGAGCGACCCGGTCAGCGACGCAGTCGTACCAGTCCGGACACGGCGCCCAGTGCGGCCGCCCCGGCCAGGGCGTATGTGCACACCAGGAGGGCGTCCGCGGATGAATACGCCCCCGGAGCCCCTTGTGACTCAAGCCGGTTGAGAAAAAGTGCGCCATAACACGCGACGCCGATCAACTGGCCGAGCTGAGCGACCGTCGACAGAAGACCACTGGCGTCCGCGGCGTCCTCGGGCCGCACCGTGGAGAGCGCCCGGGTCAGCGTCGGGCTGAACCCCAGGGAGAGGCCGGCCCCGATGCCCACGAAGGCCACATACAGCCACGGCCCGCCCTCCCCGCCGTCCCGGAGCAGCAGCCCCACGGCGGCCGACGAGACCGCGGTGAGCGCGAACCCGCCGGGGATCAGTGCCCGTTGGAGCACCGCGGGCCAGCGGCGCCACGTCAGGCCGACCGCGCCGAAGACCACCGCGGTCGGCGCGAACGTCAGACCGGCGCGCAGCGCGCTGTAGCCGAGGCCGCCCTGGATGTGCAGCGTGAGCACGAACAGGAAGCCCGCGTTGACCCCCATCACCGCCGCGATCCGGAAGACGGCGAGGCCCATGCCGGGGATGCGCAGGACCCTCGGCGAGATCAGTGGTGCGCCGCCGTCGCGGGCGAGCCGGGACTCGTACGCGCAGAAGAGGGCGAAGAGCGGCAGCGCGGACCCCAGCGAGAGCCAGGACCACAGCGGCCAGTTCTCCTCCTGACCGAGCACCAGCGGCACGGTGATCAGCGAGACGGCGGCGCCGAGCAGCACGAGCCCCGGCAGATCGAGCCCACGCGCCCGCCGGCCCTCCCCCGGTTCCCGCGCGGCGTCACGAGGCAGCACGCGCCCCGCCATGATCAGCAGGACCAGCCCCACCGGCACGTTCACCAGGAACACCGGTCGCCATCCCGTGCCGAACAGGTCGGCGCTGACGAGGACACCGCCGAGTACCTGCCCCGCGGCGGCCCCCACGGCGAGCGTGGCCGCGTACGCGCCGAGCGCCTTCGTCCGCGCCTCCCCGGTGAAGTTGCGCTGGATCAGGCTGAGCACCTGCGGGATGAGCAGCGCCGAGCCCGCGCCCTGCAACAGCCGGAAGGCGATCAACTCGCCCGTCCCGCGGCTGAGTCCGCAGGCGAGCGAGGCGACGGTGAAGACCGCGAGGCCGATGAGGTAGACGCGCCGGTGTCCGAGGCGGTCGCCGAGCCGCGCACCGGTGATCAGGAGCACGGCGTACGTGATGGTGTAGCCGGCGATCACCAGTTGCAGGCCCGCGCCGGACGCGCCCAGTTCGGTGCGGATGGTGGGCGCGGCGACATTGACGATGAATACGTCGAGCAGCGCCATGAACTGGGCGGCGATGACGACGGCGAGCAGCCGCCCGGGGCGACTGTCGGTGCCGGGGGCTTTACTGGATGCGGGGCTCGAACCAGCGGGATCCGCCGCGGTGGGCGGGGATGTGGTTGTCATGACACCGAGCGTGGCGGCGAGTTGGTACGGGTAACGAGAGCCCGCCGATGCTGGTACTGGCAGCACCTGGCAAGGCCCGGGGCGAGGACCGACCATGGGGGATGTGACGACGATGGGGACGACTCAGCGACGGAGGCCGGAGCTCGCCGCCTTCCTGCGGGGCCGCAGGGCCAGGGTGACACCGGCCGACGTGGGCATGCCGCCGGGCCTGCGCCGCCGTACGCCAGGGCTGCGCCGCGAGGAGGTCGCCCAGCTCTCCGGAGTCGGCGTCACCTGGTACACGTGGCTGGAGCAGGGCCGCCCGATCAACGCGTCGGCGCAGGTCCTGGACGCCGTGGCGCGCACGCTCCGCCTCGACAAGGCGGAGCGCGAGCACCTGTACCACCTGGCGGAGGTGCCGTACGAGCCGGTCCGCAGGACCACATCTCCCGCGGCCGTCGGCCCGGAGATCCAGGGCATCATCGACGCGCTCGACCCCCACCCGGCGGTGGTCTACAACGCGCGGTACGACATCCTCGCCACCAACCCCGCCTACCGCGATCTCTTCTTCGTCCCGCAGCTGGCGGCCTTGGGCGCACCGAACGTGCTGTGGACGCTGTTCATCGCCCCCGATCCGGTCTGCCCGCTGGTCTTCCGCGACGAGGAGCTGCCGGTGATGGTGGCGACGCTGCGCAATTCGTACGGACGGCATGTGGGCGAGCCCGCCTGGGAGGACTTCATAGCCCGGCTGTCCGCCGCGAGCGCGCTGTTCGCCGAGCTGTGGGAGAGGGGCGACGTGGCGCCGCCGGGGCCCCGGGTGAAGACGTTCCGGCACGAGGCGGTCGGGGAGCTGCGGATGACGTCGGTCTCGCTGTCCATCAACGGCATGCCGGAGTGCCGGATCGTCGCGTACACCCCGGACGACGAGGAGAGCCGCCGTCGGGCGGCCGAGCTCCGCGAGCTCAGGCCACCGGAAGCGGAAGGTTCTCCGGAAACGGAAGGATCCCGCCCTCTGATGAGGACGGGATCCGAATTGTGGAGCTAAGGAGAATTGAACTCCTGACCTCCTGCATGCCATGCAGGCGCTCTACCAACTGAGCTATAGCCCCGTGTGTTCTGTCCCGCTCGGCGGGCGAACAAGAAGAACTTTAGCCTGCGACCAGCCGGATTGTGAAATCCGGGTGACGGAGCCTCCGGGGGACCCTCTCAGGCCCTCCGACCAGCGGCTCTCGCCACCCACCCGCCAGGGCTAGTCGTCGTCGCCGAGCACCGGCTCCGGCAGCGTGCCGGCGTTGTGCTCAAGAAGGCGCCAGCCCCGCGCGCCCTGGCCGAGCACGGACCAGCAGCAGTTGGAGAGCCCGCCGAGGCCCTCCCAGTGGTGGGATTCCAGGCCGAGGAGGCGGCCGATGGTGGTGCGGATCGTGCCGCCGTGGCTGACCACCACGAGCGTGCCGTTCTCCGGCAGCTTCTCGGCATGGCGCAGCACGATCGGCGCGGCACGGTCGGCGACCTCGGTCTCCAGCTCGCCGCCGCCGCGGCGCACCGACTCGCCGCGCTTCCACGCGGCGTACTGGTCGCCGAAGCGCGCGATGATCTCGTCGTGCGTCAGGCCCTGCCACTCACCGGCGTACGTCTCCTGGAGACCCTGCTCGTGCGTGACGGGGAGCCCGGTGAGGTCCGCGAGCTCGTTCGCCGTGGCCGCCGCCCGCTTCAGGTCGGACGCCACGATGGCGTTCGGCTTCAGCGAGGCGAGCAGCCGGGCGGCGCGCCTGGCCTGGGCGACTCCGGTGTCGGTCAGCTCGATGTCCGTGGAGCCCTGGAAGCGGCGCTCCAGGTTCCAGGACGTCTGGCCGTGCCGCCACAGGATGATCCGGCAGCCGCGGCTGGTCACCGAAGCTCACCGTCCAGGTCGGCTGCCTCCTCCGCGGCGCGCTGCTCGGCGTGCTCGGCGGCCTTGCCGCGGGTCGCGACGGCGTCCGCGGGGAGGTCGATCTCGGGGCAGTCCTTCCACAGGCGCTCGAGCGCGTAGAAGACACGCTCCTCGCTGTGCTGGACGTGCACCACGATGTCGACGTAGTCCAGGAGGACCCAGCGGGCTTCGCGGTCGCCCTCGCGGCGCACCGGCTTGACGCCGAGCTCCTTGCTGAGCCGCTCCTCGATCTCGTCGACGATCGACTTGACCTGGCGGTCGTTGGGCGCGGAGGCGAGCAGGAAGGCGTCCGTGATCGACAGCACGTCGCTGACGTCGTACGCGATGATGTCGTGCGCGAGCTTGTCGGCGGCCGACTGAGCGGCGACCTTGATGAGCTCGATGGAGCGGTCCGTGGCGGTCACAGTGAGCTTTCCTTCAGGTGGTCAAGACACCCCAAGGGTCTCACGGACCGCCGAGAGACCTCCCGCCGATTACGCGAAGGCCCTGTCTGCTGCGTCACCCCGGCCGGGAGAACCCCCGGCCGGGGCCGCTGCCGTCATCCCGCGTCGTAGTCCTGACCGAGGACGACCGACACATCCGCGTTCGGTGCGGTCTTGCCCTTGCGGACCGCGCCGTCCGGCAGGCCGAGGGTCTTGGCGACCTCGGTGGCCTGCGCCTTCTTGTCCGCGTCGGCGTAGGTGACCTGCGATGCCGCCTGGGCCGTGGAGCCCGCGCCGCTGTCCACGAAGGTGTAGCCGCCGTTGACCAGCGAGATCCGCGCGTCCTGCCCGGCGCCCTTGCTGCCGGTCGCGTTCTTGACGCCGACCCGTACGGCCGCGTCCTTGTCCGGGTTCTTGACCGCGCCGCCCAGGACGTCCTTGACCACGCTCGCGCCGGCCTTCTCCGAGAGCGTCCCGTCCTGTTGCACCGGGAGCGTCCGGGTGGAGTAGTCGCCGCCCTTCGCACGGTCGGCGAGCTTGGCGAGGAAGGCGCCGAGGTCCTTCTCCTCGAGGGACGGGTCCAGGATCTGGGCCAGCGACTGGACGGTGGTCGTCGCGGCCTGCGGGTCGGACGACAGCTTCCGCAGGACACCCTGCATGACCTGCCCGAACCGGTCGAGCTGCGCGGTCTCGGACTCGCCGGACGCGCGGTAGGTGGCGTACGCGACGGCCATCGGGCCGCTCAGGGTCTGCTGCTCCCCCTTCGTCACGAGGGGCGCCTGGCCCTTCTTGGCCTTGGGGTCCGGCACATTCGCGTCCGTGTCGATGTCGATGTTGCCGACCAGCTCGACGAGGTTGTTCAGGTAGGGGGTGTCAAGGCGCCAGGTGCCCTCGACCTGGGTGCCGAGCAGGCTGTCGATCGACTCGCGGGTGCCGGTGGAGCCGTCGTCGTCGACCGACTTGCCGAGCGTCGTCCCCGCGCCCTCGTCGTTCGTCACGGAGAGGGCGTTGGGCAGCAGGACGGTGGTGCCGCGCTTGGTGGTGGTGTTGTTCACCAGGAGCGCCGTGGAGGTGCCGCCCCCCTTGGTGTTGTGCAGGTGGACGACGATGACGTCGCGGTTCTGCGGTCCGGCCGCCGCGTCGCCGCCGCCGGCCGCGTCGTCCGACAGGCCGGGCAGCTTGCCCGCGTACCAGAGGTAGCCGACGCCGCCCGCGATGACGAGCGCGAGCGCCACGACGAGGGCGACGACCCGGGAACGCCCGCGCCGCTTGGCCTCCTCGCGCCGCTCGGTGCGGCTCTCGGTGAACTTCAGCCAGTCGATGACGTCCTCGGACTCTTCGTCCGGCTCCTCGATGAAGGAGAACTGCTGGGTCTCGTACGCGGGATCGCGGCGCTGGGGCTCCCGCCGCGGCTCGGCTTCGTACTCCGGCTCCGGCTCCTGCTCCTGCACCGGCTCCGGTTGCCGCGACTGCTGCGGGATCCAGCCGGCCTGCGTCTGCTGAGCGGCCTGGGGCTGCGGCTGCGCCGCCTGCTGGGGCTGGTCGTAAGTGCCGTACGAACCGGGGTCGTACGGCGGGACAGGCGCCTGCTGCCCCGTCGCGTACGGGTCGTAGCCGTAGCCCTGCGGCTGCTGCTGGTACTGCTGCTGTGCCTGGGCCTGCGACCCGTACTGGTCGTACGAGGCCGACGGCTGTGCCTGCTGAGCCTGCTGCGGGACCTGCTGATACACCGGCTGCCCGTACTCGTCGTACCCGACGATCTGGTACTGATCAGCCGCGTACTCGCCCGCGTACGGGTCGCCGCCCGCATACGGGTCGTACTGTCGGTCGTTCACCGGTGCCCCTCTCGGCTCAATCGCCGCGGTACAGCTCGCGCTTGTCGATATAACGCACCACGCCGTCCGGCACCAGATACCAGACGGGGTCACCCTTGGCGACCCGCGCACGGCAGTCCGTGGACGAGATGGCGAGGGCCGGGACCTCCACGAGGGAGACGCCGCCTTCGGGAAGTCCGGGGTCGGCCAGCGTATGGCCCGGCCGGGTGACGCCGATGAAGTGCGCCAGGGAGAAGAGCTCTTCGGTGTAGCGCCAGGTGAGGATCTGGCCGAGGGCGTCGGCGCCCGTGATGAAGAAGAGGTCCGTGTCGGGATTGAGCGTGCGCAGATCGCGCAGCGTGTCCGTCGTGTAGGTCGGTCCGCCGCGGTCGATGTCGATCCGGCTCACCGAGAACCGCGGGTTCTCGGCCGTCGCGATGACCGTCATCAGATAACGGTCCTCGGCCGGGGACACCGCCTTGTCGCTCTTCTGCCACGGCTGCCCGGTCGGCACGAACACCACCTCGTCGAGGTGGAACTGCGCGGCGACCTCCTGGGCCGCCACCAGGTGTCCGTGGTGGATCGGGTCAAACGTTCCGCCCATGACGCCCAGGCGGCGCTTGCCCTTGCTGGCCGGGCCGGTACCGGGACCGGTAGGCATGTCCTGCTCTCCCATGCGTGCAGACCCTACCGGCCCGGTGGACGGGCTCTGTTTCAGTGTCCGTCCGGTGGACCGCTCAGCGGTCCCGGTTGAAGCGCGTGGTGATCCACAGGAGCAGCATGAGCACGACGAACGCGCCACCGCCGGTGAGGTAGGGGCTGAGGCTTGCGTGCTCGTCGACGTGCTTGCCCTCGGAGGCGAGAGTGACCAGCTGGGAGGCGGTGCTGTGGAGGCTCATCGTCGGCAGGACCTATCCGGAGGTGGGCGGGAACAAGGACTTCCGGGCCATCGTATGCGGGGGCACCGGCAGAGCTCACGCCGACTCAGCCGTTGTGGTCCGCGCGGTCGTCCTCGTCACCCTCGCCCGGACGTCCGGCATTCGCGCCCGCGTCCGTGTCACGGCGCTCCGCGTCGGCCCCCTGGCGGTAGCCGCGCAGCAGGAACCACGCCACGAGCACACAGCCGACGACCATGACGATCAGCACGACGCGGAGCAGATTGCCCGCCCCCTGCTCCTTCGCGGCCAGCGCGGCCGCCTCCGTGACCCAGTGGTGGGCTGCGGCGCTGTGCTCCATGACGGCCATGACGGGCGACTCCATTCGCTGTGCTGCCCTGTCACGGTATCTCCGCCTAGGCTGGGTCCCACCTCGGGGGCATGACTGGACGAGCATGGGGGATGGGGCATGACCGACGACAACGACCACGGCCTGCAGGGCGGTGGCCACGAACACGTGCCGAGCAGGCAGCGCAGGCGTTTCCCCGGCATCTCGTCACGGGCGTACGAACACCCGGCCGACCGTTCGGCCCTGGTGGCCCTGCGCAAGCTCAGCGGCTTCGACACCGTCTTCAAGGCGCTGAGCGGGCTGCTCCCGGAGCGGAGCCTTCGACTCCTGTTCCTCTCGGACTCCGTACGGGTCTCCGACGCACAGTTCGCGCACCTCAACACCATGCTGCGGGACGCCTGTTACATCCTGGACCTGGAGAAGGTCCCGCCGATGTACGTGAACATGGACCCGAACCCGAACGCGATGTGCATCGGCCTCGACGAGCCGATCATCGTGGTGACCACGGGCCTCGTCGAGCTCCTCGACGAGGAGGAGATGCGCGCGGTCGTCGGCCACGAGGTGGGCCACGCGCTCTCCGGCCACTCGGTGTACCGCACGATTCTGCTCTTCCTGACCAACCTCGCGCTCAAGGTCGCCTGGATCCCGCTCGGCAACATGGCGATCATGGCCATCGTGACCGCCCTGCGTGAGTGGTTCCGCAAGTCGGAGCTGTCGGCGGACCGCGCGGGCCTCCTGGTGGGCCAGGACCTCAAGGCGTCGATGCGCGGCCTGATGAAGATCGCGGGCGGCAACCACCTGCACGAGATGAACGTGGACGCGTTCCTGGAGCAGGCCAAGGAGTACGAGGCCGGGGGCGACCTGCGCGACTCGGTCCTGAAGATCCTGAACGTACTCCCGCGTACGCACCCCTTCACCACCGTGCGCGCCGCCGAGCTGAAGAAGTGGGCCGAGTCCCGCGACTTCCAGCGGATCATGGACGGCCACTACCCCCGCCGTGACGAGGACGGGGACACCTCGGTGTCCGACTCCTTCCGCCAGTCGGCCTCCAGCTACGCCGACGACGTACGCAACAGCAAGGACCCGCTGATGAAGCTGGTCAACGACATCGCGGGCGGCGCGGGCGACCTGGGCGGCAAGCTGCGCGGGAGGTTCACCGGGCAGGGCGGCGACCGGAACGACCCCCCGCCCTCCGGCGAGAAGTAGCCCTCAGAGCGAGGGCTGGGCGGTCGCCGAGAGCGATCCGCACAGCGCCGTGGCATCACCCGTCGCGTACGGGTCGGTGCCCGCGGGGCCGCCCGCCTTCGCCTTCTGCCCGGCGAGCAGCGGCCGCAGATGACGGGCGGCGTCGGCGGAGCAGGCGAGCGGGCCCGCCTGCATGTACGACACCAGCAGCTCGGCCTGGCGCATCCGCAGGTCGTCCCGGTCGAAGCGGAACTGCAGCTCACGCCGGACGGTGAAGAGCGAGGCCTTGGCGTGCTCGCTCTTGCCGGCCGGCCGCAGCGCGTAGACGAAGGTGTGGTCCGAGGTCACCTCGAGGGTGTTCTTGTCCGTCTCGGTGGCGTGCAGCGTGCCGTGGACGCGGATGCCGGGCGAGGCGAGGGACGTCTTCGTCGGGTCGAAGCGCACGAGCCAGCCGGTGGGCGCGTGCCGCCCGTCCGCGGCCGGGTGCGCGAAGCTCTCGTCGAACTGGTCGAGCTGCCGCGGGTCGAGCAGGATGCGGGCGGAGCGCACGGCGCCGCCGGTGAGGACGTCCGGGTCGAGCGAGGACTCGACGAGATAGTCCTTGGCGGTGGTCAGCGCGGTCATCACCTGACCGTCCGAGAAGTGCGGGGTCCGGTGCGCCGCGGGGAGGTTGATGCCTGACGCGCCCACCCGGAACTGCGCGGCCGGGCTGTGCGCGAACAGGTCGGCGGGCTTTCCGGCGCCGGGCACGGGCCCCGGCGGGGCGAGCGGGATGACCGTCATCCGCAGCGGCTCGGGGCGCTGGGCGACAGGGTTTTGGTACGGGTGGCGCACGCCCATGTAGATCGCGGTGCCGAAGGCGACGGCGATCAGCAGGACGAGGATCACGGCCTGCTTGGAGAGGTGTTTGTGGTGCGCGGGAGTGCGGCGCACCGCGTGCGTGTGGTCACTCATGCGCTCCTGCGCGGAGTACTCCTGGAGCCGCGCGGCGCGGACGAACGACTCGTCGAAGACGACGGATCGGTACTCGTCCTCACCACCGGCGGGAGCGCCCTCGGATGTCCCCTCGGGTGGTTCTCCTGGCCCGCCCATACCTTCAGGGTAGGTCTCAGCACGGTCAGGTAAACGCCCTGGTGCACGACAAGTTCTGACAACTTCTCACGGGACGCGGGGCGTTGCGGACACCGGTGGCCTGCCGTACTCCGCGGAGGCCGACGGCTCCGTGGACATCGGGGGCGGAGCCGGGTCCTGGCGGCCTGTCGACGCGCCTCGGTAGACCGCGGTGAAGGCGAGCGCGACCATGCCGATGCCCATCAGGAGGGCGAGCATCCAGGCGACGGGGCGGTGCCAGCGGTTGCGGCCCGCGTAGCCCTGCCTGCCGTACCCGTACTCGGTGAACTCACGGTCGTACACGTCGTCGAGGTCCGCGTCGTGGCCGAACTCGCCGGCGTCGTCAGGGCCGAATCCCTCGTCGTAGAGGTCGTCCTCCGGTGAGTCGCGGCCCGAACCCCGGGTGCGGGCCCGGCGGCTCTCGGCCTCGGAAGCCTCCGCGCGCGCCTGGGCGGCGGCCAACAGCCGCTCCACCGCGGTGGGTTCATGGATCTCGGCGGCCTTGACGAAGGCCTCGTCGAAGACCACGGAGGCGAACTCTTCGTCCGCACCCCCGCGGTCGCGGTCGTCGTCGGGCTCCCCGCCGTCAGGAAACGACGGCGTGCCCCCCACGTCCTCCGGCACCCTTCCAGCGTAGACCGGAAGGGGCAATCTGGGCAGACGGTACGGGAATTCGGCCCGTGCGGGAATTCAGCGGGTGTGGCCGTCGCCGGTGACGATGTACTTCGTCGAGGTCAGCTCGGGAAGCCCCATCGGGCCCCGGGCGTGCAGCTTCTGCGTGGAGATGCCGATCTCGGCGCCGAAGCCGAACTGGCCGCCGTCCGTGAATCGCGTGGAGGCGTTCACGGCGACCGTCGTGGAGTCCACCAGCTGGGTGAAGCGGCGCGCGGCCTGCTGCGAGGTGGTGACGATCGCCTCGGTGTGCCCGGAGGTCCACAGGCGGATGTGCTCGACGGCCTGCTCCAGGGAGTCGACGACGCCCGCCGCGATGTCGTACGAGAGGTACTCGGTCTCCCAGTCCTCCGTGGTCGCGGGCACGACGGTGGCCTTCGAGCCGTCGGCGTACGCGACGACCCGCTCGTCGGCGTGCACGGTGACCCCGGCCTCGGCCAGAGCGTCCAGGGCGCGCGGCAGGAAGGCGTCGGCGATGTCCGCGTGCACCAGGAGCGTCTCGGCGGCGTTGCAGACGCTGGGGCGCTGGGCCTTGGAGTTGACGAGGATGTCGACGGCCATGTCGATGTCGGCCTCGGCGTCCACGTAGACGTGGCAGTTGCCGGTGCCGGTCTCGATGACCGGGACGGTGGACTCCTCGACGACGGTCTTGATCAGCGAGGCTCCGCCGCGCGGGATGAGGACGTCGACGAGGCCGCGGGCGCGCATCAGCTCGCGCACGGAGTCACGGTTCTCGCCCGGCACGAGCTGGACGGCGTCGGCGGGCAGGCCCGCTCCGTGGACGGCGTCGCGCAGTACGCGCACGAGCGCGGTGTTCGATTCGTACGCCGATGACGAACCCCGCAGGAGCACGGCGTTGCCGGACTTCAGGCAGAGGGCGGCGGCGTCCACGGTGACGTTCGGGCGGGCCTCGTAGATGATCCCGACGACGCCGAGCGGGACGCGGACCTGGCGCAGGTCGATGCCGTTCGGCAGGGTCGAGCCGCGGACGACCTCGCCGACGGGGTCGGGCAGGGCGGCCACGTCGCGCACGTCGGCGGCGATGGCGCGGACCCGCTCCGGGGTGAGCGTCAGACGGTCCACGACGGTCTCGCTGGTCCCGGCCTCGCGGGCGCGGGCGGTGTCCTTGCCGTTGGCCTCGATGATCTCGGCCGTACGGACCTCGAGGGCGTCGGCGATCGCCAGGAGCGCGTCGTCCTTCGCGGCACGCGGCAGCGGCGCGAGCGTCGCGGCCGCGCCACGGGCGCGGTAGGCGGCCTGGGCGACCGGCGAGAGGTTGTCGTACGGAGAGACCGGCGTGAGGGACGTCATGACCGCAGCGTAATGGGGAGCGGCCACGGTCCACCCACTGTTTCAGCAGCCGAGACCACGGTGCTCACGTCGGCTCAAAAAGGGTGCACGCCCACGGGGGTCGCCGGCAGCGGGCCGTACCCCTCGGCGATGCGCTGGTGGTACGTGTCGCGGTCGATGACCTCGAGACCGACGATCTCCCACGGCGGGAGCTGCGCGCTCTGCCGGTGCTCCCCCCAGAGCCGCAGCGCGACCGCGGCGGCGTCGTGCAGGTCGCGGGCCTCTTCCCAGTACCGGATCTCCGCGTGGTCGGGCGCGTACCTGCTGGTCAGCAGGAAAGGGTGGTCGTGGGCGAGCTGTTCGAGGCCGCGCCGGACCTCCTTCAGCGGGGCTTCGCTCCCCGAGACGCTCAGGGTGACGTGCCACAGACGGGGCGCGTCCACCGTCTCGCCCTCCTGGCTCTCGTCCGTATCGCCCGCCGCTTGCGTGTCACCGGTGTACGTCGCCCCCGCGGCGACGCTGGTCAGGGACCGCTCAGCCGGCGCGCGGGACGACGCTCCCGGGCGCACTCGTCTCACGACGGCCTCCTCTACGCAATGGTGGTGCGGATACGCAATGGTCGTGCGGAAGTGTCTGGAACAAAGTTGAGCAGGCCAAGCGCCCCCGCGGGGCGGTTTTGGGGAGTTTCACCTCGCACGGGCCGGGCGGCGCACGGCGTTCGCGCTTGTTTTCGGCCGCGGCCGAAGCCCGCGAGGAGCTCAGTCGTGCAGCAGGGCGAGGTCGTCGCGGTGGACGACCTCCCGCTCGTACGCCGGTCCGAGCTCGCGCGCGAGATCCCTGGTGGAACGGCCGAGGAGCTGCGGAAGCTCCTTGGCGTCGAAGTTCACCAGACCCCGCGCCACGGCCCGCCCCGCGGTGTCCCGCAGCTCGACGGGGTCGCCCGCGGCGAAGTCGCCCTCGACCCCGGCGATCCCGGCGGGCAGCAGCGATTTGCGCCCCTCGACGACCGCGCGCACCGCCCCGTCGTCGAGTGTCAGCGCGCCCTGCGGCTCGGAGGCGTGCTGAAGCCAGAGGAGCCGGTCGCCGGAGCGGCGGCCCGTGCGGTGGAAGTACGTGCCGGTGTCGCGGCCCGCGAGGGCGTCGGCGGCCTGGCTCGCGGAGGTCAGGACCACCGGGATACCGGCGCCCGCCGCGATCCGCGCCGCCTCGACCTTGGTGACCATGCCGCCGGTGCCGACGCCCGCCTTGCCCGCGCTGCCGATCTGGACGTGCGCTATGTCGGCGGGGCCCGTGACCTCGGAGATCCGGGAGGTGCCCGGCCTGGCCGGGTCGCCGTCGTAGAGGCCGTCCACGTCGGAGAGCAGGACGAGGAGGTCGGCGTGGACGAGGTGCGCGACGAGGGCGGCGAGCCGGTCGTTGTCGCCGAAGCGGATCTCGTCCGTCGCCACGGTGTCGTTCTCGTTCACGACCGGCAGCGCGCCCATCGCCAGGAGCTGGTCGAAGGTGCGGGACGCGTTGCGGTGGTGCGCGCGGCGGGCCATGTCGTCGGAGGTGAGGAGCACCTGCCCGACGCGTACGCCGTAACGCGCGAAGGAAGCGGTGTAGCGGGCCATGAGAAGGCCCTGGCCGACGCTGGCGGCCGCCTGCTGCCTCGCCAGGTCCTTGGGGCGCCTGCGCAGCCCCAGCGGCGAGAGCCCCGCGGCGATGGAGCCGGAGGAGACGAGCACGATCTCGCGCTCGCCACCGCTGCGGCTCTTGGCGAGCACGTCGACGAGGGCGTCAACACGATCGGCGTCCAGACCCCCCGCCGCGGTGGTCAGGGACGAGGACCCGACCTTGACGACAACCCTGTGGGCCTCTGCGATGCCCTGCCTTGCCCCAGCCATCGTACTTCCCCAATGATCCCGAAGATCCCATTCCCTGCCGGACAAGGAATCTACGCGAGTGAGCGCGCGGAACGCCCATCCATTTCGAGGGGCGGACCGAACACTCCCCCGAGGCGAAACCGCGCCCCGGGGTTCAGTACCTTTGCCCCTTTATCCGGTGATTGTCGTCACGGAAGATTGCTACAGGGCCACCGCACGTCATACGGTCAGTGGTCGCTTTCCTTGACTTCCCCCCGTCCGATCCCCCCCCCGATCCCCCGCCAGGAGCCCAAGCCCGTGCCCTCTGCCGGACTCGCCCCCCGCCGCATCGTGCAGCTCACCGCGCTGTTCGCGATGTTCGCGCTCTTCACGGCCCAGCTCGTCAGCGCGCTGGTCCCGTATGTACCGGTGTTCGTCGCCGCGTCCGCGGCGAACCTCGCGCTCGACGTGTATCTGCAGTACAAGCAGCCGGGGCTCCTCTCCCTCCTTGGCAAGATCCGGTTCGATGTCACCGTCAGGCAGCTCCTGCGCGACATGCTGATCCTGGTCGGCCTGCTGCGCATCGACGGCATCGAGCCGCTGGCCGAGCAGTCGCCGCTGACGATCTCGCTGCTCGCCTTCTACTTCCTGCACTTCGGCTGCCAGGCCACCGCCATACTGGTGCGCCGCAGCCGCCAGCTGCCGATCGTCACGCGCAACATCGACGCCTCCGCGCTGCACCTGACCGCCGCCCCGCCGCGGATCCTCTCGCGCCGCCAGGCCCACCGCCTGCTGACGTTCTCGGTCCCCGGCACGGCGGGCCTCCTGGTCACCGCCGCCACCACCGAGGCGTACTGGGGCGGCATCGGCCTCGGGATCTCCATCGCCCTGATGGGCATCGGCGCGATCTACCTCGCCACGTGGCTGCTCCCCAAGAAGCGCGCGAAGAACGACGAGAAGGTCATGGAGTGGCTGGACAACTGGCTGGCCGACTACCAGCCGTCCGTCGCCATGTACTTCTCGGGCGGCTCCACGTCCGCGTACCAGGCGAACATGTGGCTCTCCACGCTCTCCAAGCTCGACGGCAATCCGCTGATCGTGCTGCGTGAGCGCTTCATGGTGCAGAAGATCGACGCGACGGACGTCCCGATCATCTGCTTCCCGAAGGTCGCGACGATGTTCTCCCTGGAGACCTCGACGCTGAAGATGATGCTGCACCCGGCGAACGCCGCGAAGACCTCGCAGGTGCTTCGCATCCCCACGATCAAGCACGCCTTCATCAACCACGGCGAGAGCGACAAGCTGTCCTCCTGCAACCCGTACGCGAAGGCGTACGACGAGGTGTGGGTGGCGGGCCCCGCCGCGCGCGACCGCTACCAGGCCGCCGACGTCGGCGTCGAGGACAAGGACGTGGTCGAGGTCGGCCGCCCCCAGCTGTCCCCGATCCTGCCGTCGACGGGCACCCCCACGGGCCCGTTCACGACCGTCCTTTACGCCCCCACCTGGGAGGGCTGGGACGGCAACCCCGGCAACACGTCGGTGACCCTCGCGGGCGAGAACATCGTCCGGCACCTCCTCGCCGACCCCGGCGTCCGGCTCATCTACAAGCCGCACCCGATGACCGGCTCGCAGGACCCCCGCGCCGGCGCCGCCGACCTGCGCATCAAGGCGATGATCCGCGAGGCCGCCGCCAAGCGTTCGGGCGAGCGTCCCGGCCCGGAGGCGACCGCCGAACTGGCGCGCCGCACCGCCGAGTTGGACCGGCTGACCTCAACCGCGTTCCGCAAGAGCGTGGACGAGATGGAGCGGATGATGCTCCAGGGCACGCCCGACGGCGACCAGCAGACGGCGGTCGCCGAGGCGACGGCCGCGTGGGAGGCGGCGTACTGGGCCTCGTTCCCCGAGTGGGAGCACCAGATCATCACCACCGCGCGCCCCGCGATCTTCTCCTGCTTCAACCAGGCCGACCTGCTGATCAGCGACGTCTCCTCGGTCGTCTCCGACTGGCTGTCGAGCGAGAAGCCGTACGCGGTCGCCAACACGTCAGGCATGTCCGAGGCGGACTTCCGCACGGGCTTCCCGACGGTGAGCGCGGCGGCGATCCTCTCGCCGACCGCCGAGGGCGTCCCGGCCCTCCTGGAGGCCGTCCGCTCCCCGGAGAAGGACACCCACGCCGAGGCCCGCGCGGCCCTCAAGGAGCACCTCCTGGGCCCCTCGGACCCGCCCTCCCTGGTCCGCTTCAACGAGGCGGTCCTCGCCCTCTCGGCCAAGGCCGACGAGCGCCGTGTCCGCATGGCCACCCGCATCGACGCGGAGATCCCCGGCCAGCGGGCGGCAGAGGACGCGGCGGAGGAGATGGAGTCCGACCCGACGGAACCGAACCCGAACGGCGCGGAGGACTCCGTCACGGCGTAGCCCAGTAAGGCGCCCCCGGCGCGGAGAAGGGCCCCGGAGCTTCGGCTCCGGGGCCCTTCTCTTCATGCATGACTGCGGGTGCTTCGTGGCTTGTCGCGCAGTTCCCCGCGCCCCTTACGGGCCTAGAACGGTTCGAAGTCGTCGTACGCCTTCTCCGCCTCGTCACGCTCCGCGTCCCGGTCCCTGCGGCGCTGAGCCGCGGGGCGGGGCGCCTCGAGACGGTGGTCCTCGCCACGCCGGCCGAGCATCTCCGCGCCGGCCATGACCGTGGGCTCCCAGTCGAAGACGACCGCGTTGTCCTCGGGGCCGATGGCGACGCCGTCGCCCGTGCGGGCGCCCGCCTTCATGAGCTCTTCCTCGACGCCGAGGCGGTTCAGGCGGTCGGCGAGGTAGCCGACGGCCTCGTCGTTGTTGAAGTCGGTCTGGCGCACCCAGCGCTCCGGCTTCTCGCCGCGCACGCGGTAGATGCCGTCGTCGCCGAGCTTGACGGTGAAGCCCGCGTCGTCCACGGCCTTGGGCCGGATGACGATACGGGTCGCCTCCTCCTTCGGCTTCGCGGCACGCGCCGCGCCCACGACCTCGGCGAGCGCGAAGGAGAGCTCCTTGAGCCCCTTGTGCGCCACGGCCGACACCTCGAAGACGCGGTAGCCGCGGGCCTCCAGGTCGGGGCGGACCAGGTCGGCCAGGTCCTGGCCGTCCGGTACGTCGATCTTGTTGAGGACGACGACGCGCGGACGGTTCTCCAGGCCGGCGCCGTACTCACGCAGCTCGGCCTCGATGATGTCGAGGTCGGAGACGGGGTCACGGTCGGACTCGAGGGTCGCCGTGTCCAGGACGTGCACCAGGACGCTGCACCGCTCGACGTGCCGCAGGAACTCCAGGCCGAGGCCCTTGCCCTGGCTGGCGCCGGGGATCAGGCCCGGTACGTCGGCGATGGTGTAGACAGTCGAACCGGCCGTCACCACACCGAGGTTGGGGACCAGCGTCGTGAAGGGGTAGTCCGCGATCTTCGGCTTGGCGGCGCTCAGCACCGAGATCAGCGAGGACTTGCCGGCGCTCGGGTAGCCCACGAGGGCGACGTCGGCGACGGTCTTCAGCTCCAGGACGACATCGCCCGCGTCCCCCGGCTCACCGAGCAGCGCGAAGCCGGGGGCCTTGCGGCGGGCCGAGGCGAGCGCCGCGTTGCCGAGGCCGCCGCGGCCGCCCTGCGAGGCGACGTACGTCGTGCCCTCGCCGACCAGGTCGGCGAGGACGTTGCCGTCCTTGTCGAGGATGACGGTGCCGTCCGGCACGGGCAGGACCAGGTCCTGGCCGTCCTTGCCGGAGCGGTTGTCACCGGCACCGGGAGCGCCGTTGGTGGCCTTGCGGTGCGGGGAGTGGTGGTAGTCGAGCAGCGTCGTGACCGACTGGTCGACGACCAGGATCACGTCACCGCCACGGCCGCCGTTGCCGCCGTCCGGGCCGCCGAGCGGCTTGAACTTCTCACGGTGGACGGAGGCACAGCCGTGGCCCCCGCTACCCGCGGCGACATGCAGCTCGACGCGGTCCACGAAGGTGGTCATGGGATGTGCCTCCAGAAACGACGAAAGTTAAGGGGCGAAATGCCCCTAGGTGTAACACGCGAAGGGCGGACCCGCTTCCCGACAGGGAAGTGAGGTCCGCCCTCGCGAAGAACCTGTTCTACGGAAGCCTGATTCAGGCGACCGGAACGATGTTCACGACCTTGCGGCCACGGTGCGTGCCGAACTCGACCGCACCGGCGGCCAGCGCGAACAGCGTGTCGTCCTTGCCACGGCCGACGCTCGAGCCGGGGTGGAAGTGGGTGCCACGCTGGCGGACCAGGATCTCACCGGCGTTGACGGTCTGACCGCCGAAGCGCTTCACGCCGAGCCGCTGAGCATTGGAATCGCGCCCGTTCCGAGTGGACGATGCGCCCTTCTTGTGTGCCATCTTGTCTCAGTCCCTTACTTCGCAGCCGTGGGGATACCGGTGACCTTGATCGCCGTGTACTGCTGGCGGTGACCCTGGCGACGGCGGTAGCCGGTCTTGTTCTTGTAGCGAAGGATGTCGATCTTCGCGCCCTTGTGGTGGTCCACGACCTCGGCCGTGACCTTGATACCGGCAAGCACCCACGGGTCGCTCGTCACGGCGTCACCGTCGACAACGAGCAGGGTCGAGAGCTCGACCGTGTCGCCAACCTTGGCAGTGGAAATCTTGTCAACCTCAACGATGTCGTCGACAGCAACCTTGTGCTGGCGACCACCGCTGCGCACGATGGCGTACACGCGGATCTCTCTCTCGCTCGGAACGGGACCCCCGCAGTCCAGCCGTCCGTATGCACGGGCGGCCTCTTCCGAGCGCTGTGCGCCGGAAGGAAATCAGGTTTACAGGGGTAGGACGTGCCCAGTGACACGCCGACGGTCAAGATTACGGGGCTGGGCCACAAGGGTCAAACCGGCTTCTCGCCGTCCGGCGGCAGCGGCTTGACGCCCTTGCACAGGTCGGTGCCGTCGGCCTTGCCAGGCCAGGCGATCATCCGCACCCGGTCGAAATGGCCGCGGTAGGCGTCGTGCACGGAGTCGTCGTCGATCTTCACGATCGCCTCGTCGTTCTCGCGCAGCGCGGGCGCCGTGTAGTTCTGCGAGCCGGTGAAGGAGAGCTTGTTCTGCTTGCCGTCGTACTTGCCGTCGATGAGCAGGTACTTCGAGTGGATGATGTAGGGCGTCACCAGCTTGGTCCCGGGGTGCAGCGGGTCCCGGTCGTCGTTGAAGCAGCGCACGGTGGGCCCGCCCGCCTTGTGCAGGGCCTCCCAGGTGCCCGGGGTGCCGCCCTGGCTCTTGGCGCTGTCGGTCTCGGCGTAGACGATGCTGACCGTGCAGCCGGCCTTCTTGAGCGAGACGAGCTTGTCGGCGATCTGCTTCCGGGTGATCTTGAAGATCGAGGCGCGGATGTTGGTGTGACGGGCCACTCCGGCCGCGTCCTTGTAGTTGCACTGCACGTTGTTCAGGACCGAGTACATGGTGTCGGTCTCGTTGACCGTGCCGGAGCGCGGGAAGAAGTACGCCTTGTAGAGGCCGTCGCTCACCGTGCGGTAGTCCCAGTTCCGCCAGTCCTTGCGGATCATGTCGGCGAAGTAGTCGGCGTACGCCTCGTACATCGTGGGGTTGTTCGGGAGCTGCAGCGCGTCGTTGTAGAACTTCGTGTGGGCGGAGGGCGTCGAGTTCGACGTGGTCTGCACGACGACGTCCCTGGCCCCCTCCACCTCCGAGAACAGCCAGAACTTGTTGTGCATGATCGACTTGCCGTACCTGGGATCACCGAGGCAGGACTTGCCGGTCGGGCAGAGCGACACGAAGGACGGCTTGTTCTTGTCGGTGCCGAGCGCCGCCGCGAGCCTGCTGTACGAGGTGTTCGCTGGGCGGTCGCTCCTGCTGGTCTCGTCCAGCAGGATCTGCACGTTCACCCCGCGGTCCCTGGCCGCCAGGAGCGCGTCGACGACCGAGGCCTCCCACACGTGGTAGACCGCGACCTTGATGGTCGAGCCGGGCACCGCGGCGTTCGTCAGCTCGATCAGCCGGGTCCTGATCGCGTACTGCTGCTCGGGGGTGCCCAGCGGGTCGTTGAAGAGCGGCGCCTCGACCAGCGGCGGCTCCCCGTCGGCCGCTGCCGTCCCCATGGCGCTGACGGTCTGGATCCCTGCCGCCGACAGGACCGTGGCCAGGGCGACCGCCTGGCGTCCGCCCTTGATCTGTTTCACGGCACGGTGACGTCCCGTGCCCCTCAGGCGACCGTGCGCCATCGTGCGTCCCCTCCCTGACACGAGCGGAGCGTCTCCCGAACGCCCCGCGCGTGTGCTCTTCCAACAACCGCATGAGTTTTACAAACAGCTCTCTGTGTTCCAACAGAGAGGTGCCCCCGGCGTGGCCAGATCACCACGCCGGGGGCACCCGGTCATATGTGCGGACTACGAAGGAGGGGGTCAGCCCTCGTCGGCCGCGGAGGCCTTGACGCCGGACAGCGTCTGCTCCGCCGCGGCGGTCTTCTTCGTCGTCTTGGACGCCTTCTTGGCCGTCGTCTTCTTTGCGGCCGTCTTCTTGGCCGCGGTCTTCTTGGCGGCGGCCTTCTTCGCGGGCGCCTTCTTGGCGGCGGTCTTACGCGCCGTCTTCTTGGCCGGAGCGGCTTCCTCGGCCTCGGCCTCGGGCTTCTCCGCTGCCTTCTCGGTGGCCTTCTCCGGGGCCTGTGCGGCCTTCTCGGCCGACGGGACGACCAGGACGGCCGCTTCCTCGGACGCGGTCGGCGCGGTGGCCTTGCGGACCGCACGGCGGCGCGGACGGGCCGGGGCGGCGTCGGCAGGCGCCTCGGCCACCGGCTCGGCCACGACGGGCTCGGCCACGGGCTCCGCCTTGGGCGCCTCGGCGACGATCACCTCGGCGGCCTGGGGCTCGGCGCTCTCGGCGCTCTTCGGGGAACCGGCGGGCGAGGTCGCCTTGCGGGTCGCACGACGGCGCGTACGCCCCTTGGGGGCCGCGTCGTCCACCGGCGCCTCGTGGGCCACCTCGACGACCGGGTCCTCCGCGGCGGCCGGAGTCTCGACCACGGGGGCCTCGACCACCGGAGCCTCGTCCTCGGCCGTGGCGGCCTTGCGGGACCTGCCCCGCTTCTCCGCCTTCGGCGCGGTCTCCGTCTTCGGGGCGCCGGCCGGAGCCGAGGCCCGACGGGTCGCCCTGCGGCGCGAACGGCCACCGCGGGACGCCGCGGCCTCCGCCTCGGACGCGCTGCTGTAGAGCTCCTCGTCCGGCACGAACTCCGGCTCGGGGAGCGCCACGGGAGCGGCGGCCTCCGCGGCGACCTCGGCCTCGGTCTCGGTCTCGGTCTCGTCCGTGACCTCGAGGGCCTCGTGGTCGTGCTCGTGCGTGTGCTCCTGGCCCTGCTCGGAGCCACCGCGGCCGCGCTTCTTGCGCTTGCCGCCGCCACCGGCGGAGGTCGGCTGCTCCATGTGCACGATCACGCCGCGGCCGTTGCAGTGGACGCAGGTCTCGGAGAAGGACTCCAGGAGGCCCTGGCCGACGCGCTTACGGGTCATCTGCACGAGACCCAGCGAGGTGACCTCGGCCACCTGGTGCTTCGTGCGGTCGCGGCCCAGGCATTCGAGCAGACGGCGCAGGACCAGGTCCCGGTTGGACTCCAGGACCATGTCGATGAAGTCGATGACGACGATGCCGCCCAGGTCGCGCAGCCGGAGCTGACGCACGATCTCCTCGGCCGCTTCGAGGTTGTTCCTCGTCACGGTCTCTTCGAGGTTGCCGCCCTGACCGGTGAACTTCCCGGTGTTGACGTCGACGACGATCATCGCCTCGGTCTTGTCGATCACCAGCGAGCCGCCGCTGGGCAGCCAGACCTTGCGGTCGAGCGCCTTCATCAGCTGCTCGTCGATGCGGTACGTCGCGAAGACGTCGACCTCGGAGGTCCAGCGCTGCAGGCGGTCGGCCAGGTCGGGGGCGACGTGGGCGACGTATCCGTGGATGGTCTCCCAGGCGTCGTCGCCGCTGACGATGACCTTCGAGAAGTCCTCGTTGAAGATGTCGCGGACGACACGGACGGTCATGTCCGGCTCGCCGTACAGAAGGGTCGGCGCGGCGCCGCCGTTCTTCGCCTTCTTCTGGATCTCTTCCCACTGCTGCTGCAGACGCTCGACGTCACGGCGCAGCTCGTCCTCGCTCGCGCCCTCGGCGGCGGTGCGCACGATGACGCCCGCGTCCTCGGGGACGATCTTCTTGAGGATGGTCTTCAGACGCGCGCGCTCGGTGTCGGGCAGCTTGCGGCTGATGCCGGTCATCGAGCCCTCGGGCACGTAGACCAGGTAGCGGCCGGGCAGCGAGACCTGCGAGGTCAGACGCGCGCCCTTGTGGCCGATCGGGTCCTTCGTGACCTGCACGAGGACCGACTGGCCCGACTTCAGGGCCGACTCGATGCGACGGGGGCCGTTGGCCATCCCGAGCGCCTCGAAGTTGACCTCACCGGCGTACAGGACGGCGTTGCGGCCCTTGCCGATGTCGATGAAGGCGGCCTCCATGGACGGCAGCACGTTCTGGACCTTGCCCAGGTAGACGTTGCCGACGTACGAGGTGGCCTGCTCCTTGTTGACGTAGTGCTCGACGAGCACGTTGTCCTCGAGGACGCCGATCTGGGTGCGCTCGCCGTTCTGGCGGACGACCATCACACGCTCGACGGCCTCGCGGCGGGCCAGGAACTCGGCCTCGGTGATGATCGGGACGCGGCGGCGGCCCTGCTCGCGGCCTTCGCGGCGGCGCTGCTTCTTGGCCTCCAGGCGGGTCGAGCCCTTGATGGACGTGACCTCGTCGACGCCGGTGCCCAGCTCGCGCTCTTCCTTCTTGCGGGGCTCGCGGACCTTGACGACCGTACGCTCCGGGTCGCCGTCGGCCGCGCTCTCGCCCTCACCGGAGTCACCGGCCCGGCGACGGCGGCGACGACGGCGCCGGCTGCTGCTCGAACCGGAGCCCGAGCCGTTGTCGTCGGCGTCCTCGTCGGACTCCTCGGCGGCCGGCTCGGCGTCCTGCTCGGCGGCGTCCGTGTCGGAGTCCGCTTCGGCGTCCGCGTCCTGCTGGTCGCCGGAGTCGTCGGCGGACTCGCCGCGGCGGCGGCGACGGCCGCCACGACGGCGACGGCGGCCGTGTCGCTCACCGGAGTCGTCGGACTCGTCGTTGTCGTTGTCGTTGTCCTCGGCGGTGTCCTCGGCCTCTTCGGCCTCGGGAACCTCGGCCTCGGCGGGCTGCGGAGCGGCCTTGGCGGGCTCGCGCTCGGCGGCGGGCTGCTCGTCGGCGGCCCGGCCACGGCGGCGGCGACGGCGCGGACCCGTCTCCTCCTCCGCCACGGGGGCGGCGGCCACGGGCTCGGCCTCGACCTCTTCGGCGGGTTCGTCGGCCGCTTCGGCGGCGGCAGCGGCCGCGGCGCTCTCGGGGGTCTGGAACATCGGCGCGGCGAACACCGGCGCCTGGAAGACGGCGACGGCGGGGCGCGGCTTCCTTCCGGAACCCTCCTCGCTGTCACCGGCACGCGACTTGCGCGCCCGCGCCGGGGCGGGCGCCGAGAATCCGGCGGCGGCCTTACGGGTGGCACGGCGGGGACGGCGGCCACTGGGCGCGTCCTCTTCGACGGTCTCCGGCTCGGGGGCCTGCTCGGCCTCGGCGGGCACGGCGGCGGCCTTCGGCTCGGCGGCGGGGGCCTGCTCGGCGGCCTGCGTCTGTGCGCCGGCGGGCGCGGACGAGCCACGGGTCGCACGGCGACGGGCACGGCGCGGGGCGGCTTCGGCGGCCTCCGGCTGCGCTTCGGCCGCGGCCTCGGCGGCGGGCTCCTCGGCGGCGGACGCGGCGGCGGGCTCCGCGGCCGCGGGCGTCTCCGCGGGGGCCTCGGCACCCTGCGGCGCACCGGCGGGAGCCGAGGCACGGCGGGTGGCGCGGCGGCGGCGCGGGGCGGGAGCGGCTTCCTCGGGCTCAGCCTCGGCCACGGCAGCGGCGGGCTCGGCGGCCGGGGTCTCGACGGGCGTCTCGGCACCCTGCGGCGCACCGGCGGGAGCCGAGGCACGGCGGGTGGCACGGCGGCGGCGCGGGGCGGGAGCGGCTTCCTCGGCCGCTGCGGGCTCCGGAGTCACGGCCTTGGCGGGCTCTTCGGCGGCGGGGGTGGCCGGTATGGCCGGAGCCGCGGCTTCGGTGGCCCCCACGGGCGGACCCGCGGGCCGCGACGCCGCACGGCGCCTGCGGCGCGGCGGCAGGGTGTCGCTGGGCGTGTTGTTGTCCGAGCCCTCAGTGGGTTCGTTCGGCTCATGCATGCGGGCGGTTCTCCCGTCACGCTCCCGGGCGCCGCGCCTGGTCCGGTGATGTCCGCGGCCCTCGCTCAGCTACGCGGGGCCGCCATCCGGGGGCGTGGGCGCCGCACGGGAGCTCTATGTGTCTGTCTCGCCGGTTCCGTACGCCCAAATGCGGACGGCCTGGCGAAAGTCTCGGTCAGTGCGCTGCCCGACCCAGGTGGCTCCCGAGTACCAGGGCGGCGCTTCGACGCTTGTCCCTACACGGGACCTTCCTGCGCCGGCGCCTTCGCGGTGGCTGCGGCGGCCCCTTGGTTCTCAAGTGGGGCCGTGGCTGCCTCGCGGTCGGGCGCGAGCGGGTCGGTCACCGTGCCGGTCTCGTCGTCAAGAAGCCCCTGCGCCAGCCTGGTCACCGCTGCGGGGACCGGCGGCGCCAGGTCGGCCACAGCTCGGAGACCGGACAGGACGTCGTCGGGTCGTACGGCAGGTGTCACGTGCCGAACAACCAGCCGCAGTATCGCACAGGGCTGGTCGGTCGGCCTATCAGCGTCGCGGCTGAGTGCCTCGTCGGAGGCCAGGGCCTCAAGGCTCACGACGGCCTCGCGGGCGTCGAAGGTCCGCATGCCGTTCTTCGTGCGGCGCTGGACCTCGACGGTCTCCGCGGCCCGGAAGGCCTCGGCGGCTCGCTGCGCGTCCGCGGGCTCGACGCCGTTCAGGCGCAGCTCCCAGATCGACGCGGTGAGCCGGTCGGCGAGTCCCGAGGTGTGGGACACGACGGCGTCGATGATGTCGAGGCCGGTCGGCATCGACTCGTCGAGCAGCTCGCGCAGCTTGTCGGGGTCACGCGGCTCGGTGAGCGCGATCTCCAGGTACTCGGCCTCACTGCCCGTGCCGGTGGGTGCGGCATTGGCGTACGACACCTTCGGGTGCGGTGTGAACCCCGCCGAGTACGCCATGGGCACCTCGGCGCGGCGCAGCGCCCGCTCGAAGGCGCGCTGGAAGTCACGGTGGCTGGTGAACCGGAGGCGGCCGCGCTTGGTGTAGCGCAGTCGGATGCGCTGCACCGCGGGAGCGGGCGGCGGGCCTTCGGGCTGTCGCTTGCCCAGTGTTCTAGTCCTTCGTGAGTGCGGTCGTACTGCTACCTAGAGTACGTGCCGCGGGCGTGTCCGGTTCCCGCCGGGCCACCGGCACCGGCGCGGGTTCCATCGGGGCCGCCGCCACCGGCGCCGGTACCTTCGGCGCCCCGAACAGCATGCGGCGTACGTCGGCGCGGGCGTCCCGCACGCTCTGGCGGGCTGCTGCCAGGGCGTGCCGGGTGGCGCGGCCCGTGTCCTTCACCACCTTGGCCGCGGGCCGCCAGATGGTGTCGCGCACCAAGTGGCCCACGGGAGTGAGGACCGCGCGGTACACCCAGCGCACCGGCTCGACGAAGAGCCACCGCAGGAGCCGGCCGATGAAGCGGCCCACGGCCAGCGAGACATACCCGGCGATACGCCAGGCGTGTCCGAACGCTGCTCCGATCTCGCGTCCGACGACGGCGATGCCCCGCCCGATGGGCGCGAGCACCCAGCGCCACAGGGCGACGGCGGGCACGACGAAGATCCAGCGCCCCAGCGCGCCGAGCACCGCCCCGATCCCCCGGGCCGTCCAGGCGATGCCCGCCCACGTTCCCTTGGCCAGCCAGGCGATCGCGTGGCCGATCGGGGTGAGCACGGACGCGTACAGCCAGCAGGCGGGGATCACCACCAGCACCCGCCCCAGCCACGCGAGACCCTTGCCGACGGGCACCACCACGTACCGCCACAGCCCCACCCACGGCCACACGAACACGGCCTTGAGCAGCCACATCACAGCGGCGCCGATGCCACGTCCGGCCACCGCCGCCGCCGCGGCGACGACCCGCGCCAGCCAGGCGATCGCGTGCCCGACCGGGGTGAGGACGGAGACGTACAGCCACTCGGCGGGGATCACGAGCAGCACCCGCCCCAGCCATGCGAGGCCCTTGCCGACGGGCACCACCACGTACCGCCACAGCCCCACCCACGGCCACACGAACACGGCCTTGAGCAGCCACATCGTGGCGGTGGTGACGCCGAGCGCGACCGGTGCGATGACGTACTCGTACAGCCAGCTCAGCGGCGTCACGATCAGCGTCCGCCCCAGCCATGCCAACGCGCGCCCCACGGGCCGCAGGCCTCTGAGGTACACGAAGCGGCCGCAGACGGCCAGGGCGTCCCACACGAGGCGCACCGGGACGACGAGCACGAGCACGACGATCCGCACCGGGATGCGGATCGCCACGGCGAGACAGCCCTCGGCCTGTGGGGGCCGCTTTCCCAGGTCCATGCCGTCCTAGACGCGTGAAGGGAGGGATGTGGTTCGGTCAGGCGCCGGTCGGGATCCAGTAGCGCAGCTTTCCGCCGCGTTCGTCCTCGAAGGCGCCGCCCGCGGCCTCGATCACCTTGCGCGAACCGGTGTTGTCGGTGTCACAGGTGACCAGGACCGACCCGATGCCCAGCGCGCGTGCGTACGGCAGTGCGCCGATCAGCATCGCCGTGGCGTGGCCGCGGCGGCGGGCGGTGGGGCGTACGTCGTAGCCGATGTGGCCGCCGTACTCGCGCAGGAAGCGCGTGTTGACGTTGTGCCGGATGGCGAGACGGCCGAAGTAGTCGGCGCCGTCCGCGTACCAGAGCGTCGTCACGGGGACGGAGAGCGGCTCGGCGGGGTGCACGGCGTCGTGGACCTCGGCCACATAGCGCTCGAAGACCACCGGGTCGTGCCACTTGTCGCCGTAGTCGCGCAGGGTGCGGCCGAGCGTCGTGTCGTCGGCGTCGCCGCCCCGCCCCTCGGCGCGGAACTCCTCCATCGCGGCGATGAAGGAGTGGTGCACGAGGCCGGTGGGCGGGACGAGTCGAGGACCGCTCGACCCGTCCACCGGCTCCTGCCGGGTCACTTACTTCACTACCGACAGCGGAAGGAGCTTCTTGCCGGTCGGGCCGATCTGGATCTCGGTCTGCATCTGCGGGCACACGCCGCAATCGAAGCAGGGGGTCCAGCGGCAGTCCTCGACCTCGGTCTCGTCGAGCGAGTCCTGCCAGTCGTCCCAGAGCCAGTCCTTGTCGAGACCGGAGTCCAGGTGGTCCCAGGGCAGGACCTCCTCGTACGTGCGCTCACGCGTGGTGTACCAGTCGACGTCCACGCCGAAGGCGGGCAGCGTCTTCTCGGCGCAGGCCATCCAGCGGTCGTAGCTGAAGTGCTCGCGCCAGCCGTCGAAGCGGCCGCCGTCCTCGTACACGGCGCGGATGACGGAGCCGATGCGGCGGTCGCCGCGCGAGAGCAGGCCCTCGACGATGCCGGGCTTGCCGTCGTGGTAGCGGAAGCCGATCGAGCGGCCGTACTTCTTGTCGCCGCGGATCTTGTCGCGCAGCTTCGCGAGGCGCGCGTCCGTCTCCTCGGACGACAGCTGCGGGGCCCACTGGAAGGGCGTGTGCGGCTTGGGCACGAAGCCGCCGATGGAGACGGTGCAGCGGATGTCGTTGCCCGCGACCTCGCGGCCCTTGGCGATGACGTTCGCCGCCATGTCCGCGATCTGCAGGACGTCCTCGTCGGTCTCGGTGGGCAGGCCGAGCATGAAGTAGAGCTTCACCTGGCGCCAGCCGTTGCCGTACGCGGTCGCGACGGTGCGGATCAGGTCCTCCTCGGAGACCATCTTGTTGATGACCTTCCGCATCCGCTCGGAGCCGCCCTCGGGGGCGAACGTCAGACCCGAGCGGCGGCCGTTTCTCGTCAGCTCGTTCGCCAGGTCGATGTTGAAGGCGTCGACGCGGGTCGAGGGCAGCGAGAGGCCGATCTTGTCTTCCTCGTACCGGTCCGCGAGGCCCTTGGCGACGTCCGCGATCTCGGTGTGGTCCGCGGAGGACAGGGAGAGCAGGCCGACCTCTTCGAAGCCGGTGGCCTTCAGGCCCTTCTCCACCATGTCGCCGATGCCGGTGATGCTTCGCTCCCGCACGGGGCGCGTGATCATGCCGGCCTGGCAGAAGCGGCAGCCTCGGGTGCAGCCGCGGAAGATCTCCACGGACATGCGCTCGTGGACGGTCTCCGCGAGCGGCACGAGGGGCTGCTTGGGGTAGGGCCACTCGTCCAGGTCCATGACGGTGTGCTTGGACACGCGCCACGGGACACCGGACTTGTTCGGCACGACGCGGCCGATGCGGCCGTCCGGGAGGTACTCGACGTCGTAGAACCCGGGGACGTAGACGTTGCCGGTGCGCGCGAGGCGGAAGAGGACTTCCTCGCGGCCGCCGGGGCGGCCCTCGGCCTTCCACTCGCGGATGATCGCCGTCATGTCGAGCACGGCCTGCTCGCCGTCACCGATGACCGCGCAGTCGATGAACTGCGCGATCGGCTCGGGGTTGAAGGCGGCGTGGCCGCCGGCCAGGACGATCGGGTCGTCGATGGTGCGGTCCTTGGACTCCAGCGGAATGCCCGCGAGGTCCAGGGCCGTGAGCATGTTCGTGTACCCGAGCTCCGTGGAGAAGCTGAGCCCGAACACGTCGAAGGCGCCGACGGGGCGGTGGCTGTCCACGGTGAACTGCGGGACCTTGTGCTCCCGCATCAGCTCCTCGAGGTCCGGCCAGACGCTGTACGTGCGCTCGGCGAGGACGCCCTCGCGTTCGTTCAGCACCTCGTACAGGATCATGACGCCCTGGTTGGGCAGCCCGACCTCGTACGCGTCGGGGTACATGAGCGCCCAGCGGACGTCACACTCGTCCCAGTCCTTGACGGTGGAGTTGAGCTCTCCGCCGACGTACTGGATGGGCTTCTGGACGTGCGGGAGAAGCGCTTCCAGGCGTGGGAAGACGGACTCGACAGGCATCACAGCGTCTTTCGGCAGGGTTCTCATGATCTGGCAGGGGTGACCATCCAGCGTACCCCGCCACTCACCCGCCCAATGACGACCTCAGTTTCGCCTTGGACGCCTTGGCCCATACCCCCGGCAGCTCCCGCTCCCTGTCCGTTGCCGCCGCCTCCTCCTGGCCGTACAGGAGACCCCAGGTGAAGGCGGTCTCGCCTGCCGCGTGGGCCTGGATCGCCAGGTTCCGGAGTGCTTCGCGGGCGACCACGCTGTCCTGGTGGTCGCCGAGGACCTTCTGGACGGCCTTCATCCGCTTCGCGAACCGCTTGGCGGGCTTGCCGAGCGCGGGCCTGGCCGCCTCGCCCGCGTACCGGGCACGCTTCGCGGCCTTGCGGGCGCCGTGCAGCGCCACGTCACGCTCCTCCCCCGGCTCAAGCGCGAGGGCGTGTTCGATGCGGCCCGCGAGGCGGGCGTAGTCCTTCCGCATGGCCTTGGGGAGCGCCTTGGCGGGGGACGCGGCGGCGGCCTTGCGCAGCGGAGGGTCGGCCAGCAGTGCGTCGACGGAGTTCAGGAGCGCCACGTACCGCTTGGCCTCGAGCGCTGCGACGGTCCTGGTCCGGGAGTCGCCTGCGCCGGCGACGGACCAGATCTGCAGGCGGGCCTGGACCGGGCCGAGGAGCAGTGTCCCGGGCACGGCGTCGACGCGGCCCGTGAGCCGCTCGGCCAGGACCTCCTGGTCACGGTCGACGCCGAGCTCGCCCGCGAGCCACTTCAGTTCGTCGCCGATCGGGTCGGTGACGGAACGGTCGAGAAGCTTGCCGTACGAGCGGAACGCGCTGCGCATCCGCCGGGTGGCGACCCGCATCTGGTGCACGGAGTCCGGCACGTCACGGCGGACGTCGGGGTCGAGGGCGACGAGGGCGTCGCGCTGGGTGCGGATGTAGTCGAGGACGTGGTCGGCAGCGGTGACGGGGTCAGGTCGCACGGCGGGGTCCTTCAGATGGATGACGGCGGCGTGCTCACCCTTCTTCCCCTTCGTGGCCTTGGCAGACGTCGGGCCGCCCGCCGCGAACCGCTGCCCGGCAGCGCCAGGAGCCGTCCCCGCCTGCGCCTTGGCCAGTTTCGACGCGGACGTCGACCGCTCGACGCCCAGCTTCTTCAGCTTCTTCTCGATCCGGTCGAGCAGCACGGGGTCCGCGCCGTCCGCCAACTCGACCTCGATCTCGGCCCACTCTGCGGTGCCGCCGCCCTCCGTGAGCCGCTCGGCCCTGACCCGGTCGATGCTCAGCTCGGCGATGAGCTCGCCCTTGCCGTCGAGGAGGTGGCGCAGGTCCCGCGCGGTCAACAGGCGCATGACGGGCACCAGGGCGGCATCACGCACCCGGGATCGCACGAGCGACGACAGCTCGTGCGGCACCGAGTCCGACAGCGGGGCCTGGATCTCGTCCCGCGCGCCCTGTGCGAGGGACACCGGCAGCTTCAGGTGCCAGCCCTCGTCGTCGCCGCCCGTGCGGCGGCGCAGCGTGATCGAGTCGGAGAGCAGGAGCTGGTCGGTGGTGTCGTGGTAGACGGCGTCGAGTGCGACGACGCCCTTGTCCACGACGTCGGTCACCCCGGCGACACCGGTCAGGTCGGGCAGCTCCGCGTCCGCCCCGACATCGTACTTTCGTTCGATCTCCCGCTTCGTCTGCGCCATGAACCGAATCTAGACGGGATCCGGGGCGCTGGGCAGACCCCCTGTCGCCCCGGAGACGCGTCTAGGCCGACATCGGTCGCTGCACCTTGATGGACTGGAGCAGGCCGACGGCCACCCAGACCGCGAACATCGATGACCCTCCGTACGAGACGAAGGGCAGCGGCAGACCCGCCACCGGCATGATGCCGAGCGTCATCCCGATGTTCTCGAAGGACTGGAAGGCGAACCAGGCGATGATCCCGGCGGCGACGATCGTGCCGTACAGCTCGGTCGTCTCGCGGGCGATGCGGCAGGCCCGCCAGAGCAGGATGCCGAGCAGGACGAGGATGAGTCCCGCGCCCGCGAAGCCGAGTTCCTCGCCCGCGACGGTGAACACGAAGTCCGTCTGCTGCTCGGGCACGAACTGCCCGGTGGTCTGCGAGCCCTTGAAGAGGCCGGTGCCCGACAGGCCGCCGGAACCGATCGCGATGCGCGCCTGGTTGGTGTTGTAGCCGACGCCCGCCGGGTCGAGCGCGGGGTTGGCGAAGGCCGCGAAGCGGGCGATCTGGTAGTCGTCAAGGACGCCGAGCTGCCAGACGGCGATGGCGCCCGCGGCGCCCGTGCCGAGGAGTCCGAAGACCCAGCGGTTGGAGGCGCCCGACGCGAGCAGCACGCCGAGCACGATCATCGCCATCACCATGACCGACCCGAGGTCGGGCATGAGGAGCACGATCACTATCGGTACGGCGGCCAGGCCGAGGGCCTGGAGCACCGTGCGGTGGTCGGGGTGGACCCGGTCGCCCGCGTCCACCCGTGCGGCGAGCAGCATCGCCATGCCCAGGATGATCGTGATCTTCACGAACTCGGAGGGCTGCAGCGAGAAGCCGCCGCCGAGCACGATCCAGGCGTGCGCGCCGTTGATCGTGGCGCCGAGCGGGGTGAGGACGAGCAGGACGAGGAAGACGGAGATGCCGTAGAGGATCGGCACGGCCGTCCGCAGCGTCCGGTGGCCGAGCCACACCGTGCCCGCCATCAGGGCGATGCCGATGCCGGTGTTCAGGAGGTGCTTGAGCAGGAAGGAGTACGGGTCGTCGCCGACCAGCTCGGTGCGGTTGCGCGTCGCGGAGTAGACGAGCGCGGAGCCGATCGCGGAGAGCGCGATCGCGGAGAGCAGTATCGGCCAGTCCATCCTGCGCACCAGCGAGTCGCGGGCGAACAGGCGGGACGTCATCGACGAGCGCTCGGGCCCGTAGCCGGAGACGGAGAAGCCATTGTTGCCGGCCACTAGTCGCGCCTCCCGTTCGCGGGCGCGCCCGCCAGTTCCTGCGGCGCCTCTGACGGCTTGGGTGCCTCGGGCTTGTACGGCTTGATCTTCGGGGAGTCGATCGAGCCGTCGGTCTCGATCTTCGGCAGGTCCTTCTGCGGCTGGGGCAGCAGGGCCTTCTTGAGGTCCTGCTTGCCGCTGTCGTCCAGGCCGTAGATGCCGTCGTAGATCTTGCGGACGGCGGGGCCCGACGCTCCGGAACCCGTACCACCCTGGGAGATCGTCATCACGATCGAGTAGTCCTTGGTGTACGTCGCGAACCACGAGGTGGTCTGCTTGCCGTGGACCTCCGCCGTACCCGTCTTGGCGTGCATCGGGATCTTGTCCTGCGGCCAGCCGCCGAACCGCCAGGCGGCCGTGCCCTTGGTGGCGACGTCGGCGAGGGCACCGTCTATGTCGGCGCGCGTCTTGTCGTCCATGGGCAGCTTGCCGTGGGACTTCGGCTTGATCTCCTGGACCTGCTTGCCGTCGGCGCTGATGATCGCCTTGCCGACGGTCGGGTCGTAGAGGGTGCCGCCGTTGGCGATGGCGGAGTAGATCGTCGCCATCTGTATCGGCGTGACGAGGGTGTCGCCCTGACCGATGGAGTAGTTGACGGAGTCACCGGCGCGCATCTTCATGCCCTCGAGGCAGTTCTCGTACGCGATCTGCTCGACGTAGTCGCCGCCCTTCTTGCCCTGCTTGCACCAGCCGTCCTTGTTGGCCTTCCAGTAGTCCTTCTTCCACTGGCGGTCCGGGACGCGTCCGGTGACCTCGTTCGGCAGGTCGATGCCGGTCTCCTTGCCGAGGCCGAACTGGTGGGCGGTCTTGTAGAACCAGTCCTTGGCGTCCTTCTTCGGCTTGTTGCCGCCGTCCTTGGCCCACTGGTCGTGCGAGAGCTTGTAGAAGACGGTGTCGCAGGAGACCTCCAGGGCCTGGCCGAGGGTGATGCTGCCGTGGCCCTGGGACTCGAAGTTCTTGAAGGTCTGGCCGCCGATGGAGTACGAGCTGGGGCAGGGGTAGCGCCCGTTGAAGTCGTAGCCCGCGTTGACCGCCGCCGTGGTCGGGATGACCTTGAAGATCGAGCCGGGGGCCGCCTGGCCCTGGATGGCGCGGTTCAGGAGCGGATAGTTGGAGCTCTTGCCGGTGAGCCGCGTGTAGTCCTTGCCGGAGATCCCGCCGACCCAGGCGTTCGGGTCGTAGGTCGGGTTGGACGCCATGGAGACGATGCGTCCGGTCTTGTTCTCCATGACGACGACGGCGCCCGCGTCGGCCTTGTAGTTCTCGTTGGTGTTCTTGTCGAACTCCTGGCGGGCCTTCTTCATCGCGTCGTTCAGCCAGTACTCCGACAGGGCCTGTACGCGCGCGTCGATGCTGGTGACGACGTTCGCGCCGGGCTGGGCCGGGTCGTCCTTGGCCTTGCCGATGACGCGGCCGAGGTTGTCGACCTCGTAGCGGGTGACGCCGGCCTTGCCGCGTAGCTGCGCGTCGTAGGTCCGCTCAAGGCCGGAGCGGCCGACCTGGTCGGAGCGCAGGAACGGCGAGTTGGTGTGCTCGGCCTTCTTGATCTCTTCGTCGGTGACGGGCGAGAGGTAGCCGAGCACCTGGGCGGTGTTGGACTTGCCGGGCGCGGCGTAGCGGCGGACGGCGGTGGGCTCGGCGGTGATGCCGGGGAAGTCCTCGGCGCGCTCGCGGATCTGGAGGGCCTGCTTGGGCGAGGCCTCGTCCGTGATCGGGATCGGCTGGTAGGGCGAGCCGTTCCAGCAGGGCTGCGGGGTCTTGGAGTCGCAGAGGCGGACCTTGTCGGAGACTTCCTTCGTGGTCATGCCGAGGACGTCGGCGAGCTTGGCGAGGGCCGCCTTGCCGTCGTCCTTCATCTTCATCAGGTCCGTGCGGGACGCGGAGACGACCAGGCGGGTCTCGTTGTCGGCGATCGGCACACCGCGGGCGTCGAGGATCGAGCCGCGTACGGCGGGGTCGACGACCTGCTGGACGTGGTTGCCGGAGGCTTCCTCGGCGTACTCCTCGCCGTTGCGGATCTGGAGGTACCAGAGGCGGCCGCCGAGGGTGAGGAGGAGGGAGAGCACAAGGATCTGGATGACGATGAGACGGATCTGGACCCGTGGGGTCCGTCCGGTCTCGGGGATGTTGGTCACTGCTTTTCCTCCCCCTCTCAGTGTGTGTACGAGTGGTACGTGTACACGACCGGCCGGTGTGTCCTGCCGGTCGCGTACGAAGCCAACTGCGCTGCGGTCACAGGCGCTTGACCCCCTTGATGCGTCCGGCGCGCGCGACGCGGGCCTTGGCCGCCTTCATCCGCAGGCCGCCGCGCTGGTTGCCGATGCGCAGCCCGGTGCCGGAGGAGAGCCAGCCGGACGCGACGTCCGTGGCGGCCTTGTTGGCGGGAGAGGTCTCCCCCAGCGGGTCGTTCTCGGCTCTGCGGGCGACGGCGATGATCAGCGGCACCGTGAACGGCGCGAGCAGCAGGTCGTACAGGGCGGCCGTGAAGAGGAGCCCGCCCAGGCCCACGTGGCGGGCGGCGGTGTCCCCCACGAGGGCGCCCACGCCCGCGTACAGCAGGGTCGAGCCGATGGCGGCGCCGACGACCACGACGAGCGGCCCGGTGGCCGACCTGAGCCGCCCGGTCTCCGGCTTGGCCAGGCCCGCGAGGTAGCCGACGACGCACAGCACCAGGGCGTACCGCCCGGCGGCGTGGTCGGCCGGCGGTGCCAGGTCCGCGAGGAGTCCGGCGCCGAAGCCGACGAGGGCGCCGCCCACGTGGCCGTAGACCAGGGCGAGGCCGAGCACCGTGAGCAGCACGAGGTCGGGGACCGCGCCCGGCAGTTGCAGCCGGGCCAGGACGCTGACCTGGATGACCAGGGCGACGACGACCAAGGTGGTGGAGAGCAGGATTCGGTTGAAGCGCATGGTTCCGGTGCTCCTACTGCTCGTTGCCGTTGTCGACGCCGTCGGCCGGGGCCTGTCCTGACGGGGTGGCCGTCACGGTCACCGTCGGGGTCGGCTTCGGCTTGGCGGGCTTCTTCGGCAGGACCGTGTCGCGCGGGTCCTCGCGGGGCGCTTCGACGACGACTCCGACGATGTCCAGCTTGGTGAAGCCGACGTACGGCTTGATGTAGATGTTGCGCGTCAGGTCACCGCCCGACGGATCGACGCGGACGACCTTGCCGACCGGTACGCCGGGCACGAACGGCTTGTCCTTCTGCGAGCCGAAGGTGACCAGGCGGTCGCCCTTCTTGATCTCCGCCTTGCCGTTGAGCATCTGCACCGACAGCGGGCGGTCGCCCTGTCCGGTGGCGAAGCCGAGCTCGTCGGTCTTCTCCATGCGGGTGCCGACGGTGAAGTCGGGGTCGTTGGCGAGCAGGACGGTCGCGGTGCTCGGGCCGACCGTGGTGACGCGGCCGACCAGACCGTCGCCGTTCAGGACGGTCATGTCGCGCTTGAGTCCGTCGTTGGCGCCCGCGTCGATGGTGACGGTCCAGGAGAAGCCCTGGGCCGCTCCTATGCCGATGACTTCGGCGCCCTTGATGCCGTACTGACCGGCGCCGGCGCTCTTGAGCATGCTGTCCAGCTGTCTGACCCGACTGCGGTTGCGGTCGTCGCTGCCGAGCTTCGCCTTCAACGCGGCGTTCTGCCGCGTGAGTTCGGCGATCCGGTCATGCCGGTCGCCGGAGTCCCGTACCGCGCCGATGGCGTTGCCGATCGGGTCGACGGCGGACGACACGCCGTTCTCGACCGGGCCGAAGACCGTGGCGGCGGCCTGGCGGGCACCGTCGACCGGCGAGTCCTCGCCACCACGGATGTCCACCGTGATCAAAGCGAACGCGATGGCGATCAGCAGCACCAGGAGCAGCCGGCTCTCTCGTGTGTCCCTCACGTGCGGCGGCCGTGCCTTCCTCAGTTGGAAATCTTTGGAATTCTGAGCATTTACTTATGTCCGGGCGACGGGCAACTGCGCGTGCCCTTTAAAGCCCTCTATATCAACGATCCGCCGCACGAGGTGACAGGCACTCGTACGGCGGACACCCTTTCAGCGGGTTCGCGCCACGTCAGCGGCGCGGCGATGCGTCAAGGACCTGCTGAAGCGCCTCGAACTCCTCGACGCACTTGCCGGAGCCGAGCGCCACGCTGTCCAGCGGGTCCTCGGCGATGTGGATCGGCATGCCCGTCTCGCGGCGCAGACGCTCGTCGAGGCCGCGCAGCAGGGCGCCGCCTCCGGTGAGAACGATGCCGCGGTCCATCACGTCACCGGAGAGTTCCGGCGGGCACTTGTCGAGGGTCGTCTTGACCGCGTCCACGATCGCGTTGACCGGCTCCTCGATGGCCTTGCGGACCTCGGCGGCGGAGATGACCACGGTCTTGGGCAGCCCGGAGACCAGGTCCCTGCCGCGGATCTCGGTGTGCTCGTCGGCGTCCATGTCGTACGCCGAACCGATGGTGATCTTGATCTGCTCGGCCGTGCGCTCACCGAGGAGGAGGGAGTACTCCTTCTTGATGTGCTGGATGATCGCGTTGTCCAGCTCGTCGCCCGCGACGCGGATCGACTGTGCCGTGACGATTCCGCCGAGCGAGATGACGGCGACCTCGGTGGTGCCGCCGCCGATGTCGACCACCATGTTGCCCGTGGCCTCGTGGACCGGCAGGCCGGAACCGATGGCCGCGGCCATGGGCTCCTCGATGATGTGCACCTGGCGGGCGCCGGCCTGCGAGGAGGCCTCGATGACGGCGCGGCGCTCGACTCCGGTGATGCCGGAGGGCACACAGACGACGACACGCGGGCGGGCGAGGTACCGCCGCTTGTGGATCTTCAGGATGAAGTAGCGGAGCATCCGCTCGGTGATCTCGAAGTCGGCGATGACGCCGTCCTTCAGCGGTCGCACGGCAACGATGTTGCCCGGCGTGCGACCGATCATCTTCTTGGCTTCGGCGCCGACAGCGAGGATGCCACCGGTGTTGGTGTTGATCGCGACCACGGACGGTTCGTTGAGAACGATCCCGCGACCCCTGACGTACACCAGCGTGTTGGCGGTCCCGAGGTCGACAGCCATGTCACGGCCGATGAACGACATGTTGTTCCCCATGAGGATGCGTCTGGCCTTCCCTGGAGCTTCTGATGGCTTTTTAGGTAGGCGAGGTGGGTGCTGTGTGGCGTGGAGGCTTCCATCGTAGTCTCGCCTGCACGAACACGGCGCTAGGGTCTTCGCCATTGTCAGCAGATGATGCGCCGCCTCGCTCTTGGAGACGTGCCATCGGAGGCACGGGTTCCCCCAATTGGGGCGCATATGCCAAGGGGCGGCCGGTTTTCTCGGCCACCCCTGGTCAGGGCGGTGCCCTGCTGACTAGGCGTCAGAAGTCTTTACGGAACTCTTTACAAGCGTCCGTCAGATGAGACCCGGGAAGAAGATCTTCAGCTCGCGCTCGGCGGACTCCTCGGAGTCCGAGGCGTGGATCAGGTTCTCCCGGACGATGGTGCCGAAGTCGCCACGGATGGACCCGGGCGTGGCGGCGATCGGGTCGGTCGGGCCCGCGAGGCCGCGCACACCCTCGATGACACGCTCACCCTCGACGACGAGCGCGACGACCGGACCCGAGGACATGAAGTCGACCAGCGGCTCGTAGAAGGGCTTGCCCTTGTGCTCGCCGTAGTGCTGCTCCAGCGTCTCCTGGTCGAGCGAGCGCAGTTCGAGGGCGGAGATCGTCCAGCCCGCCTTGCGCTCGATGCGGCCGATGATCTCGCCGATCAGGCCACGACGGACGGTGTCGGGCTTGAGCAGGACGAGAGTGCGCTGGGTCATGTGCGGCTCCAAGCATTTTTTCTACGAGCGTGTGGGTTGCCCGGCAGAATACCGGCACCCACTACACCGCGTTACCTCAGGCCCGGCACTTCACGCCCCGGCCTCGGCCTCGGCCTGCGCCGCGAACCTGGCCTTCGCCTCGTCGATCTTCTGGCCGAAGTGGATCGAGGCCCACCACAGCGCGGCGAACACCGCCCCCATGAAGAACATGATCGGCACGATGAAGCCGCTCGCGATGAGCGCGATCTGCAGCGCCCAGCCGAGCTGCACCCCGCCGGGCCTGGTGATCATTCCGCACAGCAGGACGCTGACCAGCATCGCGATGCCGCAGACCGTCCAGACCGTGCCCATCGTGAGGTCCGGGTCCTTCATGGCGACCAGACCGGCGAAACCGATGACGAAGAACTCGCCGATCAGTGTCGAAGCACAGAGCGTACGCACAGGAGTCAGCCCCTCCCCAGGAGCAGTCGGGCCTCGCCGACCGTGATGACGGAGCCGGTGACCAGGACGCCACCGCCCGCGTACTCGCCCTCTTCCTCGGCGAGGGTGATCGCTGCTTCCAGCGCGTCCGGCAGGCGCGGCTCGACCTGGACGCGGTCGTCGCCGAAGACCTCGACGGCGATCCCGGCCAGCGTGTCCGCGTCCATGGCCCGGTGGCTGGAGTTCTGCGTGATGACGACCTCGGCGAAGATCGGCTCGAAGGCTTCGAGCAGCCCCTTCATGTCCTTGCCGTCGCTCGCCGCGACCACACCGATCAGGCGGCTGAAGTCGAAGACCTCGCTGACCGCCTCGGCGGTGGCGCGAGCCCCCGCCGGATTGTGCGCGGCGTCCAGGACGACGGTCGGCGAGGTGCGCACGACCTCGAGGCGGCCCGGCGACGAGACCGAGGCGAAGGCCTTGCGGATGGTGTCGATGTCGAGCACGCGCGAGTGCTGCGAGCCGATGCCGAAGAACGCCTCCACCGCGGCGAGCGCGACGGCGGCGTTGTGCGCCTGATAGGCGCCGTGCAGCGGCAGGAAGACTTCCTCGTACTCCCCGCCGAGACCGCGCAACGTCAGGAGCTGGCCGCCGACCGCGACCGTGCGGGAGACGATGCCGAACTCCAGGCCCTCGCGCGCCACCGTCGCGTCGACCTCCACGGCCTTCTTCAGGAGCACCTGCGCCGCGTCCACCGGCTGCTGGGCGAGGATCACCGTCGCGTCCTGCTTGATGATGCCGGCCTTCTCGGCGGCGATCTCGCCCGGCGTGCCGCCCAGGCGGTCGGTGTGGTCCAGGTCGATGGGCGTGACGACGGCGACGGAGCCGTCGATCACGTTCGTCGCGTCCCAGCTGCCGCCCATGCCGACCTCGACGACGGCGACGTCCACGGGGGCGTCCGCGAAGGCCGCGTACGCCATGCCCGTGAGCACCTCGAAGAAGGAGAGCCTGTACTCCTGTTGGGCGTCGACCATCTCGACGTAGGGCTTGATGTCGTTGTACGTCTCCACGAAGCGCTCGGCCTCGATGGGGGCGCCGTCCAGGCTGATGCGCTCGGTGATCGACTGGACGTGCGGCGAGGTGTAACGCCCGGTGCGCAGCTCGAAGGCGCTGAACAGGGCCTCGATCATGCGGGCCGTGGACGTCTTGCCGTTCGTGCCGGTGATGTGGATCGAGGGGTACGCGCGCTGGGGCTCGCCCAGGACGTCCATCAGCGCGGCGATCCGGCTGACCGAGGGCTCCAGCTTCGTCTCTCCCCAGCGGCCCGCGAGCTCTGTCTCGACCTCGCGCAGCGCCTTGTCCACCTCCGGGTCGGTGGGGCGGGAGGGGATGTCGCCCTGGGGCGGGCCCGCCTGGGTGCGCAGGGTGCGGCTGCCCGCCTCGATCACGGCGAGGTCGGGGTCACGGTCGGTCTCGGCTTCGACGATCTCGGCGAAACGGTCGTCGCTCGCATCGTGGTCGTCGCGGTCGGGGTGCTCGCTGTCAGGCGGGGGGAGGTCACTCACGTACGCCAGTCTACGGACGGGGTGTGACAGCCGCCGTCGGGACCTGCTCGGGCCCGCTCGGGACTTTGGTCCCGTCCGATTCAGGACCTTGGTCCCTCCGATCCGGCCAATCGCCGGGCAAACTTGGCGATCATGGACATAGGTATCGACCTCGGCACAGCGAACACCCTTCTCTACGTACGCGGCCAGGGCATCGTGCTCAACGAGCCGTCCGTGGTCGCCGTCAAGGAGGGCGCGAAGACCGCCCTCGCCGTCGGTACGGAGGCCAAGGAGACGATCGGACGTACTCCAGGGTCCATCACCGCGATCCGCCCGCTGCGGGACGGCGTGATCAGCGACTACGAAGCCGCCGAGGAGATGATCCGGCACTTCGTGCGCAAGGCCGTGCCGGGGCGCCGTCCTCGTACGCGGATGGTGGTGTGCGTGCCGAGCGGTGTCACGCAGGTCGAGCGCAGGGCCATCGTGCACGCGGCGCAGCGGGCGGGGGCCCGCGCCGTGCATCTGGTGGAGGAGCCGATGGCGGCGGCGATCGGGGCGGGGCTTCCGGTGTCGGAGCCGCGGGGTTCGATGGTGGTCGACATCGGGGGCGGGACGACGGAGGTCGCCGTCATCTCCCTCGGGGGGATCGTCACGGCGCAGTCGCTGCGGGTGGGCGGGGACCGCTTCGACGAGGCGATCACGAACTTCGTGCGCAAGGAGCACGGGCTGCTCATCGGCGAGCGCACCGCCGAGGACATCAAGGTCGCGATCGGCTCGGCGTGGCCGGTGCCCGGGGACGACGCCCTGGAGTCCCGGACGTTCACCGTGCGGGGCCGGGAGAAGGTGCGGGGCCTGCCGAAGACGGTGGAACTGACGGTACGTGAGGTGCGGACGGCGCTCGACGAGCCGGTGGAGGCGGTGATCGCCGCGGTGCGGACGACGCTGGAGGAATGCCCGCCGGAGCTGTCCGGCGACGTGATGGAACACGGCATCATCCTGACGGGCGGCGGCGCACTCCTGCCGGGCCTCGACCTGCGCATGGCCTCGGCCACCGGAATTCCGGTCTTCGTGGCGGACGATCCACTGGACAGCGTGGCACTGGGCTGCGGAAAGTGCGTGGAGGACTTCGACGGACTCGAGCGGGTGATGACGGCGGCGTAGGCCGTAGGCCGACTGCGGGCAATCGCTGTTCGCTGCCGGGTGCCTTCGACCCCACATTCACCCCGCCGCGGGCTCCTCAGGCCAAGTCCCCCGCAGGCAGCGTCGCCAGAACCTCGTAGACCCCGCCCCGCGGCCCCGCCGAGAAACTGCCGCCCATCGCATGCACCCGTTCGGACATGCCCGCGGTACCGGTCCCCGCGGAGACCGGGGACGGGGACGGGTACGGGGACGGGCCGGCCCCGGGCAAGGCGTTGCGGACGTTCACGTGCAGGTGACCGTCCGCCACCCGCACCCGCACCTCCACCCGCCCCCCGGGCGCATGCTTCGCCGCGTTCGTCAGACACTCCTGCACCACCCGATGCACGGCCGCCTGCCGAATGGGCGAAAGACGGCAGGCGGCCCCGTCGATCAGGAGATCGACCGGCGTGCCCGCGCGCTCACTGCGCTCGGCCAGTCCCGGAAGGGCGTCGAGACCCGGCGTCGGAGCACCGTCCACGCCCCGCCGCACGATGATCTCGTTCAGCATCCGGTGCGCCGACCGCGCCGTCTCGGAGAGTTCCTCGAAGCCGGGCTCGAAGGCCCCGCCCGCCGCACGGCGGGCCAGCACCTGCGAGCGCACGCTCAGGAGCGTCAGCTCGCGGCCGACGAAGTCGTGCACGTCCCGTGCGATACGGGCCCGCTCCTGCTGGACCGCGTGCAACGCGTCCGTCTCGGCCCGCTGCGCCTGCAACGCACGCACCAGGTCCTGGCGGTTGGCCGCGACCCCCACCCCCGCCGCGAGCACCCCGATCGGCACGACCAGGCCGAGGAAGGAGCCCAGGGTGTCCCCGCGGTGCACCGGCCAGCCGGGCAGGGTGAACATCACGTACGCGAAAGTCACGTACCCGATCACACCGAACGTGCCGGCGAGACGTCCGCGGTACCTGCCAAGGGAGTACAGCGCGAACTGCGCGAGCGTCAGTTCGTGCAGCCAGCCGATGAAGACGAGAGCCACCGCGAACGTCACCCAGGGCGCGGACCGGCGTACCAGCAGGGACGAGGCGCCGCAGGCGAGGACCAGGGCGGCGAGCGGACCGTTGAGGGAGTTGTCCGCCTCGGCGAGGCCGGGGATGTCCAGGCTCATCAGGGCGAGGCAGCTGAGTGCGGTGAGAGCGTCCAGTACCCGGGGCGCACGCGCCCAGCGCCCGGCCAGACGACGACCCGCGGCCGCCGCCCCGCGGATCGCCTGGGCGACGGGCTGATCGTGCATGCCCTCCATCATCCAAGGTCCTTCTGCCCGAATCATCAGACTTATGACCTTTATTTCGTGAAGTGTGACACGTGGCGCCACGCCGGCGTGGCGGTCCCCGAAAGGCCGTAACCGGGGGTCAAATCAGACCATGTGGTATGCCCAGAATCCCGGCCGACGGACCCGCCAACTGCTCGGCGACGGAGCGGTCCTGCTCTGGACCGCCCTGTGGACCGGCGCCGCCGTCGTCGCCTACCGGCTGGCCTGTCTGCTCACCCGCCCCGCTCCGGAAACCCCGCCCCCACCCCTCGGCGACCCCTCACGCCTGCCCCTGGTCGGTGATCGCGTCGACGCCGTGCTGCGGGCGGCCGCGGACATCGCCGGAGCCGGGGACCCGGTGACCGTACGCGCCGCGGTGATCGTGGGCGCCGTCGTCGTCTTCCTCGTGCCCGTGGGTCTCGTGCTCAACAGCTGGCTCCCCCGCCGCCTGCGCTGGATCCGGCAGGCCGCGGCCGCCCACGAACTCGCCGCGAGCGACGACGGCCGTGAACTGCTCGCCCTGCGCGCCCTGCTGCGCCCCCTGGACGAGGTCGCGCGGACAGCGAACGAGTTCCCCGACGCCACCGCGGGCAGCCTCGCCGAGGGCTGGCGCGGCGGTGACCCCGCCATCATCGACGCGCTCGCCGAGGCGGAGCTTGTGCGCCTGGGGCTGCGCATCCCCGAGCAGGTGTACATCCCCGTGCAGGAGACGGGAGGACAGGAGAACGGGACAGGGCCCATGGAACCGGTCGGTTCCATGGGCCCTGTCCCCACGGCATGAGCCGGAGCGGCTAGGCCTGCGGCAGGCCCTCCAGCTGGGCCTGCAGCCGGCTGATGTCGGCGTCCGCCTTGGTGAGGCGGCCCCGGATCTTGTCGACCACGTTGTCCGGCGCCTTCGCCAGGAACGCTTCGTTGCCCAGCTTCGCCGTGGCCTGCGCCTTCTCCTTCTCGGCCGCCGCGAGGTCCTTGGCGAGGCGCTTGCGCTCCGCCGCGACGTCGATCGTGCCGGACAGGTCGAGCGCGACCGTGGCGCCCGAGACCGGCAGCGTGGCGGTGGCCGCGAAGCCCTCGCCCTCCGGCTGGAGGCGCAGGAGCTGACGGATGGCCGCCTCGTGCGGGGCCAGCGCCGTGCCGTCCAGGGAGAGGCGGGCCGGGACCTTCTGGCCCGGCTGGAGCCCCTGGTCGGCGCGGAAGCGGCGGACCTCGGTGATGACCTGCTGGAGGGTCTCGATCTCCTGCTCGGCGCCGCGGTCACGGAAGCCGCTGTCGGAGGGCCACTCGGCGATCACGAGGGACTCGCGGCCGGTGAGGGTCGTCCAGAGCGTCTCCGTCACGAACGGGACGATCGGGTGCAGCAGGCGCAGCGTCACGTCGAGGACCTCGCCCAGGACGCGGCCCGAGACCTTCGCCGCGTCGCCGCCGCCCATGAAGGTCGTCTTGGACAGCTCGACGTACCAGTCGAAGACCTCGTCCCACGCGAAGTGGAAGAGGGCGTCCGACAGCTTGGCGAATTGGTAGTCGTCGTAGAGCGCGTCGACCTCGGCGACCGTCGCGTTCAGCCGGGACAGGATCCAGCGGTCCGTCGCCGACAGCTGCTCGGCGGGCGGGAGTTCGCCCTCGATCGTGGCGCCGTTCATCAGCGCGAAGCGCGTGGCGTTCCAGATCTTGTTGGCGAAGTTCCGCGAGCCCTGGACCCAGTCCTCGCCGATCGGCACGTCGACGCCGGGGTTGGCGCCGCGGGCCAGCGTGAAGCGGACGGCGTCCGAGCCGTACTTGTCCATCCAGTCGAGCGGGTTGACCGCGTTGCCGAAGGACTTCGACATCTTCTTGCCGAACTGGTCGCGGACCATGCCGTGCAGCACGATCGTGTGGAACGGCGGGGTGCCGTCCATCGCGTACAGGCCGAACATCATCATCCGGGCGACCCAGAAGAAGAGGATGTCGTAGCCGGTGACCAGGACGGAGTTCGGATAGAACTTCGCCAGGCTCTCGGTCTGCTCGGGCCAGCCGAGCGTGGAGAAGGGCCACAGGCCGGACGAGAACCAGGTGTCCAGGACGTCCGAGTCCTGCGTCCAGCCTTCACCGGTGGGCGCCTCGTCGTCGGGCCCGACACAGACGACCTCACCGTTGGGCCCGTACCAGACCGGGATGCGGTGGCCCCACCACAGCTGGCGCGAGATGCACCAGTCGTGGAGGTTGTCGACCCAGTCGAAGTAGCGCTTCTCCATCTCCTGCGGGTGGATCTTGACCTGGCCGTCACGGACCGCGTCACCCGCGGCCTTGGCGAGCGGGCCGACCTTGACCCACCACTGCATCGACAGGCGCGGCTCGATGGTGGTCTTGCAGCGCGAGCAGTGACCGACCGAGTGCGTGTACGGGCGCTTCTCGGCGACGATGCGGCCCTCGGCGCGCAGCGCGCCGACGATGGCGCTACGGGCCTCGAGCCGGTCGAGCCCCTGGAAGGGACCGGGCACGGTGATCACGGCGTGCTCGTCCATGACCGCGATGTTCGGCAGGTCGTGGCGCTGGCCGATCTCGAAGTCGTTCGGGTCGTGGGCCGGGGTCACCTTGACGCAGCCCGTGCCGAACTCGGGGTCGACGTGCTCGTCCGCGACGACCGGGATCGAGCGGTCGGTCAGCGGCAGCTTGATCAGCTTGCCGACGAGGTGCTTGTAGCGCTCGTCGTCCGGGTGGACGGCGATGGCGGTGTCACCGAGCATCGTCTCGGCGCGGGTGGTGGCGACGACGAGGGTCTCGTCCCCGTCGCCGTACTTCAGGGAGACGAGCTCGCCGTCGTCGTCCTGGTACTCGACCTCGATGTCGGAGATCGCGGTCAGGCAGCGCGGGCACCAGTTGATGATGCGCTCGGCGCGGTAGATCAGCTCGTCGTCGTAGAGCTTCTTGAAGATGGTCTGGACGGACTGGGACAGGCCCTCGTCCATCGTGAACCGCTCACGGTCCCAGTCGACGCCGTCGCCGAGGCGGCGCATCTGCCCGGAGATCTGGCCGCCGGACTCGCCCTTCCACTTCCAGACGCGCTCGATGAACTCCTCGCGCCCCAGGTCGTGGCGGGACTTGCCCTCCTTGGCGAGCTCGCGCTCCACGACGTTCTGCGTGGCGATGCCGGCATGGTCCATGCCCGGCTGCCACAGCGTCTCGAAGCCCTGCATGCGCTTGCGGCGGGTGAGGGCGTCGATGAGCGTGTGCTCGAAGGCATGCCCGAGGTGCAGGGAGCCGGTGACGTTCGGCGGCGGGATGACGACGGTGTACGGGGGCTTCTCGCTCGCCGCGTCGGCGGAGAAGTAGCCGCGTTCCACCCAGCGCTCGTACAGCGTCCCCTCTACCTCGGCCGGCGCGTACTGGGTCGGCAGTTCGGTGGTGGGCGCTGGAGTCTGCTGCTGAGTGTTCTCGGTCACCGGGCCAGTTTAGAGGTGTCACAGTCCCGTCCCGAAACCGGATTCTTGAGTAACGGTTGCGGCCGTGCGCCCCATGGGGCTTCGCCTTCGGTCAGGATGTCGGCATCACATAAGCGTTCGGAGGGGAACCCACGCGATGAGCTACAACCAGCCTGGCCCGTACGGCGGGCAGCAGCCCCAGCAGCCCGGTCCTTACGGGCAGCAGCCGGGCCAGCCTGGGCCCTACGGCCAGCAGCCGCAGGCTCCCCAGCCCGGCTACGGCTACCCCCAGCAGGCCCCGCAGGGAGTCCCCCCGCAGCAGGGCGGCTACAGCCAGCCGCAGCAGCCGGGCCCGTACGACCACAACCAGCAGGGCGGCCCGTACGGGCAGGTCCCGCCGCCCCCGCCCGCGGGTGGCGGCAGCGGCAAGAAGACCGGGATCATCATCGGCGCGGTCGTCGCGCTCGTCGCGATCGGCGGCGGCATCTGGTGGTTCACGGCGGGCAAGGACGACAGCTCGTCGGCGGGCAACTCGGCCGTGGCGGACGACGGGGCGCACAAGCTGGTCACGCCCGAGACGGTGCTCTCCGAGTACAAGAAGCAGGCCGGGAGCAGCGACGGCTTCGACGACGAGGACATGAAGGAAGCCGAGAAGGACGGCGTCAAGAACGGCACCCCTGTGGACGCCGAGTACCAGTCGGGCGACAAGAGCAACCCGCTGGCCCAGAAGATGATCAAGTTCATGGGCGTCTACGGCGAGATCGACAACCCGTCCAAGGTGGTCGACGGGATGTTCGCCAAGATGAAGAAGGAGTCGGTGAACGAGAGCACCGACACGGGCGAGCTGGTCGGCAGCCCGAAGAGCTACGACGCGGACGGCGCCGTGGTCAAGTGCCAGGAGACCAAGGTCAAGAGCGGCGGCGCCGGCCCCAAGGAGATCCGCATGCCGGTCTGCATCTGGGGCGACAACAGCACCCTCGGTGTCGTGATCCCCGTCGACATGGCGAGCGCCATGACCGGCAAGAGCGCCTCGCTCGAAGACGCCGCGGACACCACGTCCAAGCTCCGCAAGGAAGTACGCGTCAAGTCGTGACGCCCTGACGGCGCCTCTTCGCGCACAGCAGCCCCGGTCACTTCGGCCGGGGCTGCTTCCGTCAGGATGTCGGCATCACATAAGAACACTCACGGGGGAACCCACGCATGAGCTACAACCAGCCCGGCCCGTACGGCGGCCAGCAGCCCCAGCAGCCCGGCCCCTACGGCCAACAGCCCGGCCCCTACGGCCAGCAGCCGCCGGCCCCGCAGCCCGGCTACGGCTACCCCCCGCAGGCCCCGCAGCAGCCGGGCCCGTACGGGCAGCAGCCCCAGGCTCCCTACGGCCAGGTCCCGCCGCCCCCGCCCCCGCAGGGCGGCGGCAAGAAGACCGGCATCATCATCGCCGCCGTGGTCGCGGTCGTGGCGGTGGCCGTGGGCGGTTACTTCGTTCTCGCGGGCGGTGACGACGACAACGGCAAGGGCAAGGGCGGCGACTCGTCGAACGTGGCGGACGGCGGAAGTGACGAGGCCGGCATCAAGGACGACGGGCCGCACAAGCTGATCACCCCGGCGACGGTCCTCACCGAGTACAAGAAGGGCGAGGAGGGCGCCGGCGAGAGCGGCATGACCTCCGAGGACATCAGGCAGGCCGAGAAGCACGGCGTGAAGAACGCCAAGGACGTCGCGGCGCAGTACCAGGCGGGGGACAAGGAGAACCCGCTGTCGCAGAAGATCCTCCAGTTCAACGGCGTCTACGGCGACATAGCGGACCCCGAGAGCGTCGTCGACGCGATGTTCGGCGAGGCGGAGAAGAACGCCAAGGAGAGCGACAGCAGCGGCGAGTCGATGACCCTGGTCGGCAGCCCCAAGACGTACACCCCCGCCGGGCTCGACGGCGCGGTGATGAAGTGCCAGGAGATGAAGTTCAACCTGGGCTCGTCGACGACGGGCGGCAGCAGCGCGGGCCCGAGCGACATGTCGATGGCCACCTGCATCTGGGGCGACAAGAGCACGCTCGGCATCGTGATCACCACGGACGTGGCGAACGCGATGGGCGGCAAGAGCGCCGACCTTGACGAGGCCGCTGAGACGTCGGCCAAGTTCCGCAAGGAAGTTCGCGTCAAGCTCTGACGCCGGAGGGGAATCCGCACATGAGTTACAACCAGCCGGGCCCGTACGGCGGTCAGCCGCAGCAGCAGCCCGGGCCCTATGGCCGGCAGGGGCCTTACGGTGGCCCCCAGCAGCCGCCCGCGCCGCAGCCCGGGTACGGCTACCCGCAGCAGCCGCAGGCTCCTTACGGGCAGGTTCCGCCTCCGCCGCAGGGTGGCGGCGGCAAGAAGGCCGGCATCATCGTCGCCGCCGTCGTCGCGGTCGCCGCGATCGGTGCCGGTGTCTGGTGGTTCACCGCCGGCAAGGACGGCGGCTCCGTCGCCGACGACGGCAAGACGTACAAGCTGACGACGCCCGCGTCCGTCCTCGGCGGCGAGTACAAGAAGGCCGACTCCGGCGGCGGTGGCGGCATGTCGTCCAGCGACCTCAAGGAGCTGGAGCAGCAGGGCGTCAGCGACCCCAAGGACGTCTTCGCCGCGTACAACTACGGCGAGGGCTCGGCCATGAAGTCCCTCAACTACTCCGGCGTGTACGGCGAGATCGACGACCCGGAGAAGGTCGTCGACGCCATGTTCGCCGAGATGAAGAAGAAGTCCACCGAGGAGGCCGGGAGCATCCAGCTCATCGGCAGCCCCGAGGAGTTCACCCCGGACGGCTTCGAGAACGGCGTCATGAAGTGCCAGCAGGCCGAGTTCAAGATGGGTGAGACCGGCGCCGGCGACGAGGGCGTCCCGAACACCTTCAAGACGCCGATGTGCGTCTGGGGCGACCACAGCACGGTCGCGTACGCGGCCTACTCCGATGTCGCGGTGACGGCCGCGGGCGGCGACATCAAGCTGGAGGACGTCGCCAGCCTGGTGACCAACCTGCGTGACGACGTGCGCGTCGAGGTCAAGTAGGCGGTAAGGGAACGAGAAAGGGGGCGCCCGGCGATCGAATCGCCGGGCGCCCCCTTCACGTGGGTCCGGGAACTACGCGGACTTCTGCTCCCCCGCGCCCGGGCCCCGCGCGTCACGCGGCACCAGGGTCGGGTTCACGTTCGAGTGGACGACGTCCGCCGTGATGACCACGCGGGCCACGTCCTTGCGGGACGGGACCTCGTACATCACGGACTGGAGGACTTCCTCCATGATGGCGCGCAGGCCACGCGCGCCGGTCTGGCGCAGGATCGCCTGATCGGCGATGGCCTCGAGGGCCTCGCGCTCGAAGTCCAGCTCCACGCCGTCGAGTTCGAACAGGCGCTGGTACTGCTTCACGAGCGCGTTGCGCGGCTCCACCAGGATCTGGAGCAGGGCCTCGCGGTCCAGGTTGTGGACCGAGGTGATCACGGGGAGGCGGCCGATGAACTCCGGGATCATCCCGAACTTCACCAGGTCCTCCGGCATGATGTCCTCGAACCGGTCCTTCTCCTGGAGCTCGCGCTTGGAGTGGATCGTGGCGCCGAAGCCGATGCCCTTCGCGCCCGCCCGCGACTCGATGATCTTCTCGAGGCCGGCGAAGGCGCCGCCCACGATGAAGAGCACGTTCGTCGTGTCGATCTGGATGAACTCCTGGTGCGGGTGCTTGCGGCCGCCCTGCGGCGGAACGGAGGCCGTGGTGCCCTCCAGGATCTTCAGCAGGGCCTGCTGGACGCCCTCTCCCGAGACATCGCGCGTGATCGAGGGGTTCTCGCTCTTGCGGGCGACCTTGTCGATCTCGTCGATGTAGATGATGCCCGTCTCGGCCTTCTTGACGTCGTAGTCAGCGGCCTGGATGAGCTTCAGGAGGATGTTCTCGACGTCCTCGCCGACATAGCCCGCCTCCGTGAGCGCCGTCGCGTCGGCGATGGCGAACGGGACGTTCAGCATGCGCGCGAGCGTCTGCGCGAGCAGCGTCTTGCCGGAACCGGTCGGGCCGAGCAGCAGGATGTTGGACTTGGCGAGTTCGATCGCGTCGTCACGGCCCTGCGCGCCGCCGGTCTCACCGGCCTGGACCCGCTTGTAGTGGTTGTAGACCGCCACCGAGAGGGCTTTCTTCGCGGGCTCCTGGCCCACGACATACCCCTCGAGGAATTCGTAGATCTCACGAGGCTTGGGGAGTTCCTCCCACCGCACCTCGCTCGTCTCCGCGAGCTCTTCCTCGATGATCTCGTTGCAGAGGTCGATGCACTCATCGCAGATGTACACACCGGGACCTGCGATGAGCTTCTTGACCTGCTTCTGACTCTTCCCGCAGAACGAGCACTTGAGCAGATCGCCGCCGTCACCGATGCGTGCCACGAGGTGCTTCCCCTTCGCCTGGGAGACGCCACGTTCAGCGACTCCTGGTGCCTCTATCTGACGGTACCTTGCCCGGCCCCCCGTTCGGGCCCCCCTTGGCACGGTTCACTTCGAGGTGAACCGTGCCAAGGAACGGCAGATGCTACAGCGCTGCGTCAGACGACCGAGGAGTTGTTCATCTTCCGGGTGGAGATGATCTGGTCGACCAAGCCGTACGCCAGGGCGTCCTCGGCAGTGAGGATCTTGTCGCGCTCGATGTCGTCGCGGATCTTCTCGATCGGCGTCGTGGAGTGCTTGGCCAGCATCTCCTCCAGCTGCGCGCGCATCCGGAGGATCTCGTTCGCGGCGATCTCCAGGTCGGAGACCTGACCGCGGCCCGTCTCGCTGTAGGGCTGGTGGATCAGGACGCGAGCGTTCGGGAGCGCCATGCGCTTGCCCGGCGTACCGGCCGCGAGGAGCACGGCGGCGGCGGACGCGGCCTGGCCCATGCAGACCGTCTGCACGTCGGGCTTCACGAACTGCATCGTGTCGTAGATGGCCGTGAGCGCCGTGAAGGAGCCGCCGGGGCTGTTGATGTAGATCGAGATGTCACGGTCCGGGTCCATCGACTCCAGGCACAGGAGCTGCGCCATGACGTCGTTGGCGGACGCGTCGTCGATCTGCACGCCGAGGAAGATCACGCGCTCCTCGAAGAGCTTCGCGTACGGGTCGTACTCACGCACGCCCTGCGAGGTGCGCTCGACGAAGCGCGGGATGACGTAGCGGGACTCGGCGCTCGGGCCGGTGTACTCGGCCTGGGCGCCCTCGTAGAGGCCGCTGCCGGGGAAGTTCTTCATCTCTGTAGGTCTCCTGAGGAGCGTGGGCTCGGTCGGCTTCTGAAGGGCTGAGCGGTTGAGGCTCAGGCTCCGGTGCCGCCGCCGCCCGGCATGCTGGCCGCGTTGGGCATGATGTCGTCGATGAGGCCGTACTCCTTGGCCTCCTGCGGGTCGAACCAGCGGTCGCGGTCCGAGTCGCGGGTGACCTGCTCGACGGTCTGACCCGTGTGGAACGCGGTGAGATCGGCCATCTTCTTCTTCGTGAGAAGGAGGCGCTCGGCGTGGATCTTGATGTCCGACGCGGAGCCCGCGAGTCCGGCCGAGGGCTGGTGGATCAGGATCTCGGCGTTCGGCAGCGCGAAACGCTTGCCGGGGGTGCCGGCGCTGAGCAGGAACTGGCCCATCGAGGCCGCCATGCCCATCGCGATCGTCACCACGTCGTTCTGGATGTACTGCATGGTGTCGTAGATCGCCATGCCGGCCGTGATGGATCCACCAGGGCTGTTGATGTAAAGGAAGATGTCCTTGTCCGGCTCTGCGGCAAGGAGCAGCAACTGCGCTGTGATCTTGTTGGCGATGTCGTCGTCCACGGCCTGGCCGAGGAAGATGATCCGCTCGCCGAGCAGCCGGTTGTAGACCTGGTCGCCGAGGCCACCACCGATGGAGGGGTCGCCGGCGGCGGAGGGCATCAGATTCGTCACGTATCCACCTGCTCGTCTTACGACGGCGCCGGGCCGTCTCACGTCTTCTTCTGAGGCTTGGGACCCCGCGTGCTCGCCGCTCCGGGGCGGCTTCGGGGACTCCCCTGCCCTCGTATTCATGGACCCTAACGCTCAGCCCCGTCCGGGGAATCCCGCAAAGGCGACTGTTCGCTGTGAGCGCAGGTTCTGGCGGGGGCGCCTCGTCAGCTGCCGGGGTGCCCCGTCAGGGGCGCGGGGAACTGCGCGAGCAACCCCGTACAAGCCGCACCCGCCATGGGACTGACGAGGCAGACGCGACTGCGGCCCTGCGGGGGCTGAGCGCGCAGTTCCCCGCGCCCCTGACGGGGCACGACGAGGCCCCCAGGATGACTCCTGGGGGCCTCGTCGTGCGTGTGTCAGAGCGAGGCTCAGGCCTCGGTCTTCTTCTCCTCGGCCTCGGCCGGCTCGGCGGCCGCTTCCTCGGAGGAGGCCTCGACCGTCTCGGCGGTCTCGTCCTCGTCGTCGAGGTCCACGACCTCGCCGTTCGTGTCCTTGACCGTCGCGGCCTCCACGACGACCGCGAGGGCCTTGCCGCGGGCGACCTCGCCGACCAGCATCGGGACCTGGCCGCCTTCGACGACGGCCTGGGCGAACTGGTCGGGGGACATGCCGGAGGACTGCGCGCGACGCATGAGGTGCTCGGTGAGCTCCTCCTGGTTCACGTTCAGCTTCTCCTTGTTGACGAGCTCGTCGAGGACGAACTGCGTCTTGATGCCCTTCTCGGCCTGCTCCTTGGTCTCGGCGTCGAACTCTTCCTCGGTCTTGCCCTGGATCTCCAGGTACTTCGCGAGGTCGAGGCCCATCTGGCCGAGCTGGTGGTTCACCAGGTTGTGCTTGCGGGTCTCGATCTCGTCCGCGAGGAGCTTCTCGGGGACGGGGACCTCGACCAGCTCGAGGAGCTTCTCCAGGACGCGCTCCTGGGCCTGCGTGGCCTGGTCGTACTGCTTCATGTTCTCGAGGCGCTTGCGGCTGTCGGCCTTGACCTCGTCGAGGGTGTCGAACTCCGACGCGAGCTGCGCGAAGTCGTCGTCGAGCGCGGGCAGCTCACGGGCGGCGACCTGGGTGACCTTGACGGTCACCTCGGACTCCTTGCCCGCGGCCGAGCCGCCCTTGAGCTCGGAGGTGAAGGTGGCCTCGCCACCGGCCTCCAGGCCCTTGACGGCGTCGTCGATGCCCTCGAGGAGCTCGCCGGAGCCGATCGTGTAGGAGACGCCGGACGCGACGCCGTCCTCCAGGACCTCGCCGTCGACCTTGGCCTCCAGGTCGATCGTCACGACGTCGCCGTCCTCGGCGGCACGCTCGACCGGCGAGGTGGACGCGAAGCGCTCACGGAGCTCCTCGACGGCCTTCTCGACGTCCTCGTCGCTGACCTCGACCGCGTCGACCTCGACCTCGATGCCGGAGTAGTCCGGGATCTCGATCGCGGGACGGATGTCGACCTCAGCGGTGAAGTTGAGGGTCTCGTTGTCCTTCAGCTCGGTGATGTCCACCTCGGGCTGGCCCAGGACGTTGAGCTCGGCCTCGTTCACGGCCTCGGTGTAGAACTTCGGGAGCGCGTCGTTGACGGCCTCTTCGAGGACGGCGCCGCGGCCGAACCGCTGGTCGATGACTCGGGCCGGGATCTTGCCCTTGCGGAAGCCCTTCACCGTGACCTGCTGGTTGATCTTCTTGTAGGCCGCGTCGAGGCTTTCCTTGAGCTCCTCGAAGGGCACCTCAACAGTGAGCCGAACCCGGGTCGGGTTCAGGGTCTCCACGGCGCTCTTCACGGTTCGGTCTCCTTGGGGCTGACTTCTTGGGATTGAGCCCGGCTCAGAGACACACGGGCACACAGCTTGCATAGTAACGGCAAGCGGGAGCCGAGCCACAATGCGATCTTGTGAGGGAGATCCTGCTGGTCGGGGTGGCGGGATTTGAACCCACGGCCTTCCGCTCCCAAAGCGGACGCGCTACCAAGCTGCGCCACACCCCGTCGGTGCGACACGTAGGGTACATGCACCCAGGCAGTGCGGCGCCCGCTTAATCGCGAGTACGTACGGGGTGTGCGCGGAGGGCGTCCGACCCGCTACGATGCTTGCCGTGCCGCGGTCGCTGACCAGCAGCGTCCTCGATGTATCGCAGGATGTACGGCGGCGCGAGCTGTGCGGGTGTAGCTCAATGGTAGAGCCCTAGTCTTCCAAACTAGCTACGCGGGTTCGATTCCCGTCACCCGCTCTCTGTGGCCTCAGGCCCGGTTCCCCGGAACCGGGCCTGAGGCATTTCTCATGCGTCCGGGCAGCGCGAGGCGCCGCCCGGAGCCAGTCCGCGCGGCGCCGTCCTCAGAAGCTGATCGAGTTGATGGTCTCGGCCACCTCATTGAGGAAGCGATTTATGGAGGGGGCCATTCCGGTTGAGGCGAGGAAGAACCCGAAGAGCACCGCGACGATGGCGGGCCCCGCTTTGATCGATCCACCGCGGATAAGCACGATGAGGATGATCGCCAACAGCAACACCACTGACAGCGAAATGGCCACACTGATCACACCCTAGGTCGGTCTCTCCCCGGCCCGGGGGGTACGACCCCGCACACCCCCGCCAGGACCATCGTGCCACCAACACGCCGCCTGTATGCGGCCGGTGACACATCGTCGGCCAGGGCCGCACACGCCCGGCGCGGGTCCGGCACACGGGGATGCCCTTGGGGCACATGAACACCGCACCTCCGCACGGCAATTCGAGGGCCGCGCAAGGCCACTAATTCGGCTTGATCGTTTCCATCGCCACACAACTCGTTCGCCAGAAATTCGAATTGTTGCCGGACCCACACCACGGGCCACACAAAGACCCAATCAATCGGACATTTCGCCAGAGTCGCCTGCGGGCGTTATGCGGCGTTTAAGGGGGATGAGTGGTGACGTACTGGGCATACGAGCCGATGTAACTAGGGATGACAGGAGGTGAATCTCCATGTCAACTCCGATGATTTCTGGGTACTCGGACCGCAATACCCCTGGTCCGTCTGTGATTGAGAAGACAGCCGAGTTGGGGGTTTTACGAATACACACAAGCGACGCTAGGGTGCCTCAGATGTTCCACGCTGCCACCATCCCCGCAGGCGCAGTGCGGTCCAGGTTCGTCCCACCGAGCTCATGGTGGGAGGGCCTGTGACGAACTCGGTTCAACCGCACGGCCGCCACCGGGCGCCGCTCCCCCCGGCACATGTGCCCGCGGACGGAGTACCCGGCCCCCGCGCCCCCCAGTCCACGATGGCCGCGACCGTTTCCCACGCCCCGGCCGGCACCACCGCTCGACCCGGTTCTCCGGGCCTCTCCGGCTCCACGGGCCACCCCGGTTCCACGGGCAGACCCGCATCCACGGGTCAACCCACCAAGCAGCGCGACGCGTTCTTCGACAACGCCAAGTACCTGGCGATCGTCCTGGTCGCGATGGCGCACGCCTGGGAGCCGCTGACGGACGGCAGCCGCGCCGCCGAGGCGCTGTACATGACCGTCTACACCTTCCACATGCCGGCGTTCATCCTCATCTCCGGCTATTTCTCACGCAGCTTCGACATGCGGTCCGACCGGCTCAAGCGCCTGGTGACCGGCGTCGCCGTGCCGTACGTCATCTTCGAGGTCGCGTACACCTTCTTCAAGCGCTACGCGGACGACGATCCGACGCAGCCGATCAGCCTGCTCGACCCCTGGTACCTCACCTGGTTCCTGGTCGCGCTCTTCGTCTGGCGGCTGACGACCCCGCTGTGGAAGCTGGTCCGCTGGCCGATTCCGCTCGCGCTCGCCATCGCCGTCCTCGCGACGATCTCGCCCGACATCGGTGACGACCTCGATCTGCAGCGCGTGCTGCAGTTCCTGCCCTTCTTCGTGCTCGGCCTGTTCATGAAGCCCGAGCACTTCCAGCTGGTGCGGCGCCGCGAGGTGCGGCTGCTCTCCGTCCCGATCTTCGCGAGCGCACTGCTCCTCGCGTACTGGGCAGGGCCGCGGATGACGTCGGCCTGGTTCTACCGCCGGGACAGCGCGCAGGAGTTGGGCGCCCCGTGGTGGGCCGGTGTCGTGATGACGCTGGCGCTCTTCGGCTGCTCCGCCATCCTGACCGCGTGCTTCTTCGCGTGGGTCCCGCGCCGGAAGATGTGGTTCACGGTGCTCGGCGCCGGCACGCTGTACGGCTACCTGCTGCACGGCTTCCTCGCCAAGGGCTCTCGCTTCTGGGGCTGGTTCGAGAACTACGAGTGGATGCACACGCCCGTCGGTCAGGTGATCGTGTCGCTGGTGGCCGCGGCGGTGGTGACGCTTCTCTGTACGCCTCCGGTGCAGCGGATGTTCCGCTTCGCCATGGAGCCGAAGATGGAGTGGGCGTTCAAGCGGGATGCCGCCGCCCTGGCCCGGGAGCGGGCCAAGGCTTCTTCCTAGCCCTGCTGCTGGGTGCCCAACAGGGCGCGCATGTGGGCGTACTTCGCCGTGAGGCGGGTGCGCGTCGGCCCGTCTAGCTCTGCTAGACGGGCCGGATCTGCGTTGTGGGCCAGGTCCGCCTCCTTGACCAGGCGGGCGCCGGGGGTTTCGAGGATGCGGGCGGCGTAGGCCTCGGGGGGTTCGCCCGCCCTCTTGGTGAGGGCTCGCACGATGCCCTTCGTACGTCGCGTCAGGGACGCGTCCCGCAGCCATTCCTCGGTGAGGGCGTTGTCCTCGATGGCGTCGTGGAGCCAGGCCGCGGCGATCTGTTCGGGCGAGCCGCCTCGGGCTCGGACTCCGTCCGCCACGGCTTGCAGATGCTCGGTGTAGGGGCGGCCCGCCTTGTCCTTCTGGGTGGCGTGGGCCTGGCGGGCGATTGCCTCTACCTCGGGGAGGGTCAGGAGGGGGCCGGGGTTCATGGGGAGATCTTCCCCAACCCCGCCCCTTCCCGGAAACCCGCGCTGGCGCGGGGGCCTTGGGTGCCGCCATCACCGGCTCCGCCGAGTTCGTCCTCAAACGCCGGACGCGCTGAAGCGCTTCAGCGCCGCCCTCGCCGGAAGCGCCGTCGCCGCCAGGCCCAGGGCCAGGGTCGCGGCCACGAACGACCCGTACAGCAGCGGCGGGATGTACGGCCCCTCCCCCGTCAGGCCCTTCATCATGGGGTTCAGCGTCGCCAGCGCGATCGCCGAGCCGATCACGATGCCCGCGCCGGCGACCAGGAGCGCCTCCCATCGCACCATCAGCATCACCTGGCGCCGGGTGGAGCCGATCAGGCGCAGGGTGCCGAGTTCGCGGCGGCGGTCGAGGACCGTCATCACCAGGGTGTTGACCGCGGCGATCGCCGCGAAGCCGCCGAGCACCGCGGCCATCACGGTGTTCGCCCAGGCGTTGACCTCACGGTCGGTGGACTGTGCGGTGGCGTAGTCGTCGCGGTCCTGGAGGGTGCCCAGGGCGGTGAGGGCCTGCGGGGCCTTGCCCTTCGTCCAGATCTCCGAGGAGAAGGACGAGGTCAGGTGCGCCTTCAAGTCCGCTGCGGGGAGCGTGACCTGGGACAGGCCGAGCCCTCGGTCGTACGTGGCGACCACCTTCCGTGTCGCCTTCGTGCCGTCGGGCATGCGCAGGGCGATGCGCTCGCCCGTCTTCACGTGCGCGGAGTCCGCAAGCTTCGCGTCGACGGCGATCTCGCCCTTGCCGAGCGAGTTCATCGTGCCCGTCCTGACGCCCAGGTTCTGGACTTCGGCCAGGTCGCGGGGTGAGCCCGTGATGCCCTGTGTTGACGCCGACTCCAGCCAGCGGTCACCGCCCGAGCCCACCGGGACCAGGACGGAGGTCTTGAGGAGTCCTACGGCCGAGGTGACGCCTGGAGCCTTGCCCGCCCGCGTCACCCCGTCGGGGGTCACCCCCGCGCCCGACGCGGTGAGGATGTGGTCGGCCGTGATGCCCGCGCTCTGCTGGTCGGCCGCAACCCGGTCCTGGCTGGTGTGCATGAAGACGAGGGTCGAGGAGAACGCCATGGCGAGGACGATCGGGGTGATCGCGGAGGCCAGTCGGCGCGCGTTCGTACGGGAGTTGGCGGCGGCGAGCGAGGCGGACGCGCCGGCGCCGCGCAGCGGGAGTCCGAACAGGGCCGCGCAGGCGCGGGCGACCAGCGGGCCGAGCAGGGCCACGGCGAGCATGAACAGCATGACGATGCCGAGTGCCACGTTGGCCGCGTCGTCCCCCGTCAGGGAGGAGGCGATCCCGGCGAGGACGCAGCCGCCGACGGCTGCCGCGATGCCCAGCGGCGTACGGATCCAGCCGAAGCGCAGGCGTTCGACCGAGGACTCGCTCAGGGCCTGGCCCGGCCTGATGCGGGAGGGGCGGCGGGCCGCCATGTAGCCGGAGACCAGTGCGGTGAGCGCGGCGACGCCGACGGCCGAGACGAGCGGGATGAACGAGATGGAGAGGTCCAGGGCCTCGGGGATCGCGCCCTTGTCCTTGAGCTGGCCGAACCACCAGCCGGCCAGGGCGATTCCGGGCAGTACGCCGACCGCTCCCGCGAGGGGCGCCACGAGCAGGGCTTCGGTGGCGATGGTGCGGCGGATCTGGCGTGGCGTCGTGCCGATGGCCCGCAGCAGCGCGTACTCACGGGCCCGTTGGCCGACGGAGAGCGCCACCGTGCCCGCCGCGGTGAACATGGCGACCATGGCGGCGATACCGCCGAAGGAGCCGCCGAGACCGGTGAGCATCTCCTGTGCGTAGGCGAGCTCGGAGCCCTCGGCCTCGCTGCGGTCGTCGCCGGTGTGGACATCTGCCTTGCCGCCGACGGCGTGCGCCACCTGCGACCTGAGGGCTTCGTCCGTGACGCCGTCCTTGGGCAGCACGGCGACGGCGTCGACGCGGCCCGGGTGACCGGAGAGGCGTACGGCGTCGGAGTCGGCGAACCAGGCCGTGGGCGTGCCCTGTTGGCCTCGTACGGTGCCGGAGATCCGGAAGTCGCGCGGGCCGTCGGCCGTGGTGAGCGTGGTGTGTTCGCCGACGGCCGCGCCGGGCGCGGCGAGTACGACCTCACCGGATTGCGGGGCGCGGCCCGCGCTCAGCTTCTCGCCGGTGAAGGACGTGGAGCCCCAGCCGTGCGCGGTGACGCCCTTGCCGCCGGACTGCACGGGGAAGGTGACGTCCGGGACGGCGGTGCGCGCTCCGGGCACCGAACCCGCCTTCGCCAGCAGGGAGTTGTCGATGCGGGCCCGGTCGGGCAGGGGCGTGTTCGACTCGGAGCGGCTGTCACCGCTGCCCGAGACGAAGTGGGCCCGCTGGTCGGCGGCGACCACCACGGGGGCGCCCGCGTACCGGGTGGGCGGCACTGACGCGCGTACTCCGGTCTCCAGGAGGATGCCGCAGGCGGACACGATCAGCGCGGCCATCATCAGCGCGACGAACGTGCCCACGAAGGCGGCGGGTTTGAAGCGGACGGCGGCGCGGGCGAGGCCGTTGGGCATGGGGATTCTCCGGAGTCGTGAAAGGGGCGGGGGCGCGGGGCTAGGCCGCCGCTGTCGCGTACGCCGGTGCGGTGAGCGCCGTCATGCGGGCCGCGATCTGACCTGCCGAAGCCCGTTCGAGGCGGTCCACGATCGCGCCGTCGGCGAGGAAGAGGACCCGGTCCGCGTACGCCGCGGCGGCCGGGTCGTGGGTGACCATGACGACCGTGGCGCCCATGCCGTCGACGGCCGAGCGCAGGAGGGCGAGGATCTCGGCGGCGGTGGTGGTGTCCAGGGCGCCGGTGGGCTCGTCCGCGAAGATCACGTCCGGGTCGGTGACCAGGGCGCGGGCGATCGCGACGCGCTGCTGCTGGCCGCCGGAGAGCTCGCCGGGGCGGCGCTTGTGCTTGTCGGCGCCGAGGCCGACGCGGGCCAGGAGTTCGGCGGCCCTGCGGCGGTCGGGGCGGTGGCCCGCGAGGCGCATCGGCAGGACGACGTTCTGCTCGACGGTCAGCGAGGGCAGCAGGTTGAACGCCTGGAAGACGAAGCCGAGGCGGGTGCGGCGCAGCGCGGTCAGCTTGTTCTCGCTCATGGAGGTGATCTCCGTGCCGCCCAGGCGCACCGTGCCCTCGCTGGGCCGGTCGAGTCCGGCCGCGCACTGCAGGAAGGTGGACTTGCCGGAGCCCGATGGCCCCATGACGGCGGTGAAGCTGCCTCGCTCCAGGGCGAGGTCGATGCCGCTGAGGGCGTGCACGGCGCCGGACCCCCGGCCGTACCTGCGTCGTACGCCGTGCAGTTCCACGGCCCGGTCGGAGCCGCGGGGGGCCTCGCCCGGCATCGGGGGCAGCGCTCCCCCGGCCGTGTCCCCCGACCCCTCGGATCGCTTCTTGCGCCGCAGCCCCATGGCCCTCTCCGCCTTCCGTAGGTGATGCCTCGAACGTACGGATTCGTGGGCTCTGTGGACCATGAGGTCCCCCGGCGCATCGGGGGTGGGGGTATCCCCCGCAGGGAGCGGATGGTTGCCCTTCCGGGCGCCACCGAGATCGTTTGGTAAGCTAACTATTGACGCTTTCTTGACGCCCCCTTTGCCATCCGTGTGCGGTGGGTGCGTCGCCGACTACCAGGAGGAACGGGCCCATCGGACACGCAGACACCCTGATAGCCATGGGCGGCGCCTTTCTCGCCGCCGCCGTGCTCGCCCGCGTGGGCGGCCGCATCGGACTCCCCACCATTCCGCTCTTCATCCTGGCCGGGATCCTCCTCGGCCCGCACACGCCCGGCGTGGTCCTGCTCTCCGACCCGCACGACCTGGAGATGCTCTCGGCTCTCGGCCTGGTGCTCCTGCTCTTCTACCTGGGCCTCGAGTTCCACATGGACGACCTCAAGACGGGCGGCCGCAAGATGGCCCTCGCCGGCGGGACGTACCTCGCGCTGAACGTCGGCGCGGGCCTCGGCTTCGGATTCGCCCTCGGCTGGGGCACCTCCGAGGCTCTGGTCCTCGCCGGGGTGCTCGGCATCTCGTCGTCCGCGATCGTCACCAAGGTGCTCGTCGACACCGGACGGCTCGGCAATCCGGAGACGAAGCCGATCCTCGGCATCATCGTCGTCGAGGACATCTTCCTGGCGCTCTACCTGGCGGCCCTTCAGCCCGTCCTGTCCGGCGCCGACAGCCTCGCGGCGGCCGTCATGGACGGCGGCAAGGCATTCGGGTTCCTGCTGCTTCTCGCCCTCGTGGCGCGCTTCGGCACGAAGGTCGTCGGGCGGCTCATGGACACCCGGGACGACGAACTGCTCGTCATCTCCTTCCTCGGGGCCGCGGTCTTCGTCGCCGGGGTCTCGGAGTGGTTCGGGGTCGCGGACGCGATCGGCGCGTTCATGGTCGGTCTGATGGTGGGCAGCACGGCGTCCGGCGAGCGCGTCCGCAAGCTGGTGCACCCGCTGCGGGACGCGTTCGGGGCGATCTTCTTCTTCGGCTTCGGCCTCTCCATCGACCCGGGCGACCTGCCCACGGTGCTGTGGCCGGTGCTCGCCGCCGTGGCCGTGACGCTCCTGATGAACGTCCTCGCGGGACTCGGCGCGGCGCGCATCTACGGCTTCGGGGCGGGCCCCGCGGCGAACATCTCCACCACCCTGCTGGCCCGCGGCGAGTTCGCCCTGATCCTGGCGACCATGGCGGCCACCGCGGGCCTCGACGAACGGCTCTCCCCGTTCATCGCGGGGTACGTGCTGCTGCTCGCGGTGCTCGGACCGCTGGCCGCGGGACGCTCGAAGTGGCTGGCCCGCATCCTGCCGGGCGGGCGCGATCCCGTACGGGAGCCGGAACCCGAGCTGTCAGGTGTTCGCTGACGGCTCCCGGCAGATCAGCAGCAGCGCCCGGTCGTCGTTGACGTCCTTCGCGACCGCCTCGATCAGGTGCCACGCGGCGCCGTGGAAGCCGCCCGCCACATAGCGGTCGGCTTCCCCGGTGAGGCGGTCGATGCCCTCGCTGATGTCCCGGTCGGAGGTCTCGACGAGGCCGTCCGTGAACAGCATCAGGACGTCGCCGGGGCGCAGGGAGCCCTTCACCGGGTCGAACTGCGCCCCGTCGTACACCCCGAGGAGCGGCCCCTCGGCGGCCTTCTGCTCCCAGCGGCCACTGCCCGCGCTGAGCTGGAGGCCCGGCGGGTGGCCCGCCGTGAAGAGTTCGTAGTCGCCGCTCTCCAGGTCGAGGACCAGGTGGATGGAGGTCGCGAAGCCCTCGTCCCAGTCCTGGCGCAGGAGGTAGCCGTTGGCCGCGGTCAGGAAGGCGTGCGGCGGCAGCGAGCCGAGCAGGCCGCCGAAGGCACCCGACAGGAGCAGGGCGCGGGAGCCCGCGTCCATGCCCTTGCCGGAGACATCGGTGAGGACGACCTCCAGGGTGCGGCCGCCGTTCGTGCGGGCCGCGACCACGAAGTCCCCGGAGAAGGACTGGCCGCCCGCGGGCCGCAGGGCCATCTCGCGGTGCCAGCCGCGGGGCAGCTTCGGCAACTTGCTCTGTACGCGGATACGTTCACGCAGGTCAAAGAGCATCGTGCCGCCGCCGCGCCACGGCACGCCGACCCTGCTGCGGAACTGCGCGATGATCAGCCCGAAGAAGCCGCAGGCCGCGACGACGAGGACCACTCCGGGCGTGACCCGCGAGCTCCCTTGCGTGTACGGGCCGAGCTGGACGGACTCCACGATGAGCGCGGCGGCGGCCGTCGCGTACAGGCCGAGCAGGCTGGAGGGCCGGAGCAGCAGGCCGCCGGCCACGATGGGCAGGACGAGCGCGGCGGGCGCGCACCAGACGGGGTTGACGATGGTGCAGAAGGTGATCACCGGGATGGTGACGAGCAGGCCCGCGAGCGCGATCCAGTCCGAACCGTCGCCCCGGAAGTAGTCCACCCCGGATTTGCGCAGCCCTATGCGCACCCGGTGGATCCGCTTGTTCATCCGGGCTGTAAACGTCTCGGCTTCCGCTCGACTGCCTTCCATTGCTCCCGGACCCTATCCACCGGGCCAGGCACTTCGCACGGGAGGTGCCGGTTGTCCCCCGTCAGGGGCACGCCGTCAGCCCGCGTAAATCCTGTCGCTCCGCCCGCTTCTCCCTGGTAGGCATGGCATATGACGACGGAATTGCGGGAGTTGCGGCAGGAAGACTGGGACGAGTACTACGGCACGCTGGAGCTCGCCTTCGGTGGCGTGGCCGAGGCCAGGGAGGAGCACGAGCTCTGGAACGCCCTGACCGAATTCGACCGTTTCTTCGGCACCTGGGAGGGCGGGACCTGCGTCGGCACGACGGGAGCGTTCAGTTTCCGCCTCTCCGTGCCGGGCGGTTCCCTGGTGGACGCGGCCGGAGTGACGATGGTCAGCGTCGCGGCGACGCACCGGCGGCGGGGCATCCTGACATCGATGATGCGGCGCCAGCTCGACGACGTGCGCGCGAAGGGCGAGTGCCTCGCGGTGCTCACCGCCTCCGAGCCCGTCATCTACGGACGGTTCGGGTACGGCGCGGCGACGTTCGGGACGAAGGCCGAGATCGACACGGCACGCGTGAGCCTGTCGGTGCCGGCCGGTACGGATGACGTACGCCTTCGGTACGCCAAGCCCGCCGACGTCCACGAGGCGTGCGAGGAGCTGTACGCGCGACGGGTGAGCGAGCGGCCGGGAATGCTGGCCAGGCAGCCCGGCTGGGAGCGGCTCGGGCTGCTCGACCCGGAGAGCGAGCGGCAGGGCTCGTCACCGCTGCAGTGCGTGGTCGCCGAGCGCGACGGGGAGCTCGTCGGGTACGCGCGCTTCCACGTGAAGCCCGAGTGGGACGCGGCAGGACCCAACGGCACGGTCCGGCTGCGCGATCTGGAGGCCGAGGACCCCGCTGCGTACGCGGCGCTGTGGCGATTCCTCTTCGGCATCGACCTGACGTCGACGATCGACGCGCACAGCCGCCCGACGGACGACGCGGTCTTCCAGCTCGTCTCGGACGTGCGGCGCTGCCGGATGCAGGTGAAGGACTCGCTCCACGTACGTCTGGTGGAGGTGGGAGCCGCCCTCGCGTCGCGCACCTACCGGACGCCGGTGAACCTGGTGCTCGACGTGGAGGACGCCTTCTGCCCCTGGAACGCGGGGCGTTGGCGGCTCACCGGCGACCTGAAGGACGCGACCTGCGAGCGCACGGACGACGACGCCGATCTCGCCCTGTCCGTACGGGACTTGGGCTCCGCCTACCTCGGCGGCGTGTCCCTGACGTCACTGGCGGCAGCGGGCCGCGTACGGGAACTGCGGCCGGGCGCACTGGCCGAGGCGACGACGGCCTTCGGCTCGGACGTCGCGCCGTGGCTGCCGCACGGGTTCTAGCCGGGGGCCCCGGACGGCCCCGGCAGCGCCACCTTGGGCTTGCGGGTGGCCAGGTACAGGGCGATCAGCCAACCGAGGACGGAGACGCCGAACACGAGGTTGACGACCAGGACGAGCCAGCGGTTGTCGATCCCCCGGTTGAAGGCGATGAGGGACGGCAGGAGGAAGACCACCAGGCCGAGCAGCGCGAACAGAGTGGCGCCCAGCAGGCCGATGCCGCCGAACATGGTCAGCCGCCCTTTCGCCGGGATCGGCGGGGCCGCTGGCACTTGGGGCACCAGAAGAGATTGCGGGCGGCGAGATCGGCGGTGCGGATCTCGCCGCCACAGATGTGGCAGGGCATCGTGGCCCTGCGGTACACGTACACCTCGCCGCCGTGGTCGTCCACGCGCGGCGGGCGGCCCATCGCCTCCGGCGTGTGTTCGGGCCTGACGGTGTCGATGCGGTTGAGGCGTACGCCCTCGCGCATCAGGGCGACCAGGTCCTCCCACATCGCCGTCCACAGGGCGGGGCCGATGTCCTTGCCCGGGGTGTACGGGTCGACGCCGTGCCGGAAGAGGACCTCGGCGCGGTAGACGTTGCCGACGCCCGCGATGACCTTCTGGTCCATGAGGAGCGCGGCGATGGTGGTGCGGCTGCGGGCGATGCGGGCGTAGGCCTCGCCGGGGTCGTCCGCTTCCCGGAGGGGGTCGGGGCCGAGGCGGGCGTGTATCGCCTGCTTCTCCTGGTCCGTGATGAGCGCGCAGGTGGTGGGGCCGCGGAGGTCTACGTATGCGTCCTCGGTGGCGATGCGGAGGCGGACGGTGTCCGTGGGCGGGTTCGCGGCGGCCGCGGTGCCGAAGTTCACCTTGCCGAAGAGGCCGAGGTGGATGTGGACCCAGCCGGTGTCCGCGAAGCCCAGGAAGAGGTGCTTGCCGTGGGCCTCGGCGGTGTCCATCTCCTGACCGTTCAGGAGGGCGGCGCTGTCGGAGAACTTGCCTTGAGGGCTGGTCACGCGGAGAGGGCCGCGGTCCTGGAAGCGTTCCCGGTGGTCGGCTGCCAGCCGGTGAATGGTGTGCCCCTCCGGCACGGGGACCTCCTGGGGTCGGTGAGGACAGGGATTCTTCCCCAACCCCGCCCCTTCCCGAAAACCGTGCCTGCGCCCCGGACCTGCCTGGGGCTCCGCCCCAGACCCCGTGCAAGATGTCCTCAATCGCCGGACGGGCTGAATTTTCAGCCCGTCCGGCGATTGAGGACGAACTCGGCGGAGCCGGTGATCGACGGTGCGGTGGGGCGGCGGGGCCTAGCCCTGCGGGTGATGTGCCGGGATCGCGGGCAGCTCGCCCGTGGTCTCGTAAGCCGAGAGCATGTCGATCCGGCGGGTGTGGCGCTCCTCACCCGAGTACGGCGTCGACAGGAAGATCTCGACGAACTTCGTCGCCTCCTCCTGCGTGTGCATCCGGCCGCCGATCGACACCACGTTCGCGTCGTTGTGCTCGCGGCCGAGCGCGGCCGTCTGCTCGCTCCAGGCGAGGGCGGCCCGCACCCCCTTCACCTTGTTCGCGGCGATCTGCTCCCCGTTGCCGGAGCCCCCGATCACGATGCCGAGCGACTGGGGGTCCGCCGCCGTCTTCTCCGCGGCGCGGAGGCAGAAGGGGGGGTAGTCGTCCTGGGCGTCATAGATGTGGGGCCCGCAGTCGACGGGCTCATGGCCGTGGCTCTTGAGCCACTCGACCAGGTGGTTCTTCAGTTCGTAGCCGGCATGATCCGAGCCGAGGTACACGCGCATGCGTCTGAGTGTGGCACGTCGCGAGGCGGGTAGCGGCGTCCGGGGGCCGGACCGCGGCCACCCTGGTCTGGGCCTTTGGCCCACAAGGTCTGAGCCATCGGGCCGGAATACAACGATCCGGAGTCGGGTCTTCCGTCACGTTCACCCCTGAGTTTGAATGCGGGGGCTCGTGACCCGAGAACTTAAGGATTCGTCCATGACCTCGCAACCCTCCCTTGCGAAGGCAGACCGCAACCCCATCGAACCTGGGGAATCGCAGTCTGGAGACACCGGTGACGGCCTGCAGGCCGGGCTGAAGAACCGCCACCTCTCCATGATCGCCATCGGTGGCGTCATCGGAGCCGGTCTCTTCGTCGGCTCCAGCTCCGGCATCGCCGCCGCGGGGCCCGCCATCCTCGTCTCGTACGCCCTCGTCGGCACGATGGTCGTCCTGGTGATGCGGATGCTCGGCGAGATGGCCGCCGCACGGCCCACCTCCGGCTCCTTCTCCACCTACGCGGACCAGGCGCTCGGCCGCTGGGCCGGTTTCTCCATCGGCTGGCTGTACTGGTTCTTCTGGGTCGTGGTGCTCGCCGTCGAGGCGACCGCCGGTGCCGTCATCCTCAACGGGTGGATACCGGCCGTCCCGCAGTGGGGCTGGGCGCTCATCGTGATGGTGGTGCTCACCGCGACGAACCTCGTCTCGGTCGGCTCCTACGGTGAGTTCGAGTTCTGGTTCGCCGGGATCAAGGTCGTCGCCATCGGCGGCTTCGTGATCATCGGTCTGCTCGCCGTCTTCGGCGTGCTGCCCGGCTCCGACAACCCGGGCGCCGGATTCGCGCACCTCACCGACGCCGGCGGATTCATGCCGCAGGGCGCGGGCGCCATCCTCACGGGTGTGCTCATGGTCGTCTTCTCGTTCATGGGCTCCGAGATCGTCACGCTGGCCGCCGGTGAGTCCGAGGACCCGCAGCGCGCCGTCACCAAGGCCACCAACAGCGTCATCTGGCGTATCGGTGTCTTCTACCTGGGCTCGATCTTCGTCGTCATCACGCTGCTGCCGTGGAACGACAAGTCGATCGTCAAGGACGGTTCGTACGTTGCCGCGCTGAACTCGATCGGCATCCCGCACGCCGGTCAGGTCATGAACGTCATCGTCCTGACGGCCGTGCTCTCCTGCCTCAACTCCGGCCTCTACACCGCTTCCCGCATGGCCTTCTCGCTCGGCCAGCGCGGTGACGCGCCCAAGGCCTTCGCGCGCACCAACGCGCGCGGTGTGCCGATGGCCGCGATCCTCGGGTCGGTCGTCTTCGGCTTCGTCGCCGTCTGGTTCAACTACCAGTGGAAGGACACCGTCTTCGACTTCCTGCTGAACTCCTCGGGCGCGGTGGCCCTGTTCGTCTGGCTGATGATCGCCTTCACGCAGCTGCGGATGCGCGGGATCATCCTGCGCGAGCAGCCGGAGAAGCTCGTCGTGAAGATGTGGCTCTTCCCGTACCTGACCTGGGTCACGATCGCGATGATCTCGTTCGTGCTCGTCTACATGCTGACCGACGAGACCGGGCGCAAGCAGGTGCTGCTCTCGCTGCTCGCCGCGGCGTTCGTGGTGGCGTTCTCCCTCGTCCGGGAGAAGGTGCGGCCCCGCGCCGAGGTCGAGACCGACACCAGCACGGCCGACGCCGGCGTCGACGCCTAGCCGGTCCCGTCCGACGGTGGCGCGGTCGACGTACCCGCCACCGTCGGCACAGGCGTGCTCGGGCCCGGCGTGCCGCCGCCGGGATCGCGCGCGGTGAGGAACATGACGGCCGCCACGGCGGCCGCGACAAGGAGCACCACGGCAGTCAGCACGTGCGGCCGCCAGTCGGTCCGGGGGCGACCGTCCGCCTGACGCGGTGACGGCACGGGCGCCGCGAGCACCGCCCGCAGGGCCGCCTCCGTCTCGTCGAGGCCCGGCCTGCGCTCCGGCTCCTTGGCCAGCAGCGCCGACAGAAGCGGACGTAACCCGCTCGATTCCGGCGGCAGTTCGGGCGCATCGTGCAGGACCGCGACCAGTGTGGTCAGGGCCGAGGCGCGGGCGAACGGTGAGCTGCCGCGCAGCGCCGTGCAGAGCGTCGCCCCCAGGGACCAGAGGTCCGACGGCGGCCCCTGCGCGGCGCCGGAGACCCGCTCGGGCGCCATGTACTCGGGCGAGCCCACCAGCAGGCCCGTCTGGGTGAGACGGCCGGTGTCCTGGAGCGCCGCGATGCCGAAGTCGGTGAGGACGACCCGGTCGGCGGGTCCCCCGGGGCCGAGCAGGACGTTCTCCGGCTTGATGTCGCGGTGTACGACACCCGCCGCGTGCACCTTCCGCAGCGCCGCCACCAGGGCCAGGCCCACGCGCGCCGCCGCGTGCTCGTCCAGGGGCCCCTCCTCGTCGACATACCGGGCGAGCGAGCGCGCGTCGACCAGTTCCATGACGATCCAGAGGCGTCCGTCCTCCTCGGCGACGTCATGGACGCGTACGACACCGGGGTGGTCGATGCGCGCGATGGCCCGCGCCTCGCGCAGCGCGCGTTCCCTGCGGACCCGGGCGTCCGGCGCGTCGGGGCCCTCGAAGGCCCCGTCGACCCGCATCTCCTTCACCGCCACCCGGCGGTCGAGGAGCTCGTCGGCCGCCCGCCACACGCGGCCCATGCCGCCCTGGCCGATGACGTCGAGCAGGCGGTAGCGGCCCGCCACCACGTGAAGATCCGGCATGGGTGCCCACCCCCAAGTCCCCTTTCATGACAGCACAGTTCGCACGAATTTCCGAAGGCACGGAAAGGCTTCGGGGAAGGGTCAGAAAAAAGTTGACGGCGGATGTCAGGTTTTCCGGGGAGGCTCTGTCGCGTCAGCAGCCCTTCTTGGAGGATCACCGTGGACTTCACCGCTCAGCGACTCGTGTTCCGGCCCGGCGACGACGGGTACGACGAGGAGATCGCCGGGTTCCAGACCGGCTTCACGCAGCGCCCCGCGATCGTGTTCGGGGCCGGGAGCGCCGATGACGTCGTCGCCGCCGTGTCGTACGCCGCGCAGGCGGGACTGCCCGTCGGGGTCCAGGCCACCGGTCACGGGCTGCCGGGGGCGTCGGAGGGCGGCGTACTGATCAGCACCCGGCGGATGGACTCCGTCCGGATCGATGCCGGCGCGCGCACGGCCACCATCGGCGCGGGTGTCCGGTGGGGCCAGGTCGTCGAGGCCGCGGCGGTGCACGGGCTCGCGCCGCTGAACGGATCGGCACCGGCCGTGGGCGCCGTCTCCTACACGCTGGGCGGTGGACTCGGCATCCTGGCGCGGGAGTTCGGGTACGCGGCCGACCACGTCCGGTGGCTCGACCTCGTCACTGCGGACGGCACCCTGCGCCACGTCACGGCGGAGAGCGAGCCCGACCTCTTCTGGGGGCTGCTCGGCGGCGGCGCGAACCTCGGGGTGGTGACGGCCCTGGAGATCGGGCTCGTGCCGGTGGCGCGGCTGTACGGCGGGGCGATCGAGTTCGACGGCCGCGCGGTGGATCCGGGTCACGTGCTGCGGGCGTACGAGGCGTGGACGCGGACGGTGCCCGACGAGCTGACCTCGTCGGTGGCGGCCCTCGTCTATCCGGACATCCCGCAGCTGCCGCCCCGTCTGCGGGGCCGCTATCTCGTCACGGTGCGCGTCGCGTACACCGGCTCCGAGGCCGCGGGCGAGCGGCTCGTGGCGCCGCTGCGGGAGATCGGACCCACGGTGTCGGACTCGCTGCGGGAGATGCCGTACACCGACAGCCACACCATCCACAGCGACCCCGACTTCCCGCACTCCTACCACGGGGACAGCGTGGTGGTGCGGGAGCTTGACCTGGCGGCGGCGCAAGAGCTGCTCGCGCTGACCGGTCCGGCCGCCGAGACGATGCACGTCGTGCAGATCAACCAGCTGGGCGGGGCCCTCGCGAAGCCCGCGGGCAACGCGGTGCCCCACCGGGACGCGGGGTGGCTGGTGCGGGTGCTCTCGCCGCTGGAGGGCACGGACCTCGACGCGGTGCGGTCCGTGCAGGCGCGGGCGTTCGGGCCGTTCGCGGGCGAGGGGCGGCTTCTCAACTTCGCGTTCGCCGCCGGGGACCGGGCGGATGGCCTGTACGACGCGGAAACGCGGAAGAGGCTCGCCGGGTTGAAGGCCACGTACGACCCGGCGAACCTCTTCAGGCGGAACTACGGCGTGGGGAACGCCGGTTGAACTGGTTGAGCTAGCGGTCGAGCAGCTTCCACGCCGTGGGCAGCGCGCCCATCGCGAGCGCGGCCTTGAGGGCGTCGCCGATCAGGAAGGGCGTGAGCCCGGCGGCGACGGCCTGGGTCAGCGACATGCCGGTCGCGGCGGCGAGGTACGGGACGCCGACCGCGTAGATGATCGCCGAACCGAGCACCATCGTGCCCGCGGTACGCAGGACGGAGCGGTCGCCGCCGCGGCGCGCGAGGGCGCCGACCACGGTGGCGGCGAGCAGCATGCCGAGGACGTAGCCGAGGGACGGTGCGGCGACGCCGGAGCCCGCCTCCGCGAACCACGGCATGCCCGCCATGCCCACCAGGGCGTACAGGGCGAGGGAGAGGAAACCGCGGCGGGCGCCGAGGGCGGTGCCGACGAGGAGGGCGGCGAAGGTCTGTCCCGTCACCGGTACGGGGGAGCCCGGCACGGGCACCGCGATCTGGGCCGCGATGCCGGTGAGGGCGGCGCCGCCGAGGACGAACGCCGCGTCCTTCGCGCGGGACGCGGGCAGCAGGTCCGCGAGGACCTGGCCGGGACGGGAAGAGACGGCGGCGATGCTCATCGGGACTCCGCGGGTTCTGGGACGGGCAGGTGGGACCCCGCGACGCTATCTCAGGCGGGGGCGCGTGACACCGGCGGTGAGCGACAAGGCACCGGGTGCCCCGGTGGTGGGCTTTGCACAAAGCGACCGGTGTACCCCTGTGGAGGGCGTGATGCGCGTCACTGAGGTGGGGGCCATCGGGGGCCGTTTTGCGCGGGGGGCTCCTGCCCGGGGAGACTGTAGGTTCCCGCCAAAGCCTTTGTGAGCCCGAGAGCAGCCTGAGCACCATGCGCGACGCACCCCCGCCCACGACGGCAACGGAACCCGAGCCTCTCGGCGGTGGTCTCAAGCAGCGGCATCTGACGATGCTCGGGCTCGGCGGCGTCATCGGGGCCGGGCTCTTCGTCGGCTCGGGGGCCGGGATCGCCGTGGCCGGGCCCGGGATCATCGTCTCGTATCTCATCGCCGGAGCGCTCGCGATGTGCGTGATGCGGATGCTCGGCGAGATGTCGGCCGCGATGCCCGCGTCCGGGTCCTTCTCCGTGCACGCCGAGCGTGCGCTCGGCCGCTGGGCGGGGTTCAGCGTCGGGTGGCTCTACTGGTTCCTGCTCGTGGTCGTGCTCGCCGTGGAGGCGACCGGCGCCGCGCAGATCGCCAACGGCTGGGCGCCGGGTGTGCCGCAGTGGGCCTGGGTGCTGATCTTCATGCTGGTGTTCACGGCGGCCAACCTGGCCGCGGTGAAGAACTTCGGCGAGTTCGAGTTCTGGTTCGCCGCGCTGAAGGTCTTCGCGATCGTCGCGTTCCTGGTGCTCGGCCTTCTCGCGGTCTTCGGGGTACTGCCCGACACCGATCCCGCCGGTCTCACCAACCTCACCGGGCAGGGCGGTTTTCTGCCCAACGGCTGGGAGGGCGTGACGTCCGGCGTGCTCGCCGTCGTCTTCGCCTTCGGCGGCCTGGAGGTCGTGACGATCGCGGCCGCCGAGTCCGACGACCCGGTGCGCTCGGTGTCGCGCGCCGTGCGCAGCGCCGTCTACCGCATCCTCTTCTTCTACGTCGGCTCGATGCTCGTCATCGTGACGGTGCTGCCGTGGACGGCCCAGAAGGGCGGCGTCAGCCCGTATGTCACGGTGCTCGACTCGATCGGGGTGCCGTCCGCCGGCACGATCATGAACATCGTGGTGTTCGTGGCGCTGCTCTCGGCCTTGAACGCCAACCTCTACGGCTCGTCCCGGATGGTCTTCTCGCTCGCCGAGCGCGGCGAGGCACCCAAAGCCCTGCTGAAGGTGTCGGGCGGCGGGGTGCCGCGCCGGGCGGTGCTCGCCTCGGTGGCCTTCGGCTTCGTCTCCGTCGTGCTCAATCTGAAGTGGCCCGACTCGGTCTTCCTCTACATGCTCAACTCGGTCGGCGCCGTGCTCCTTTTCGTGTGGGCGCTGATCGCGGTCTCGCAGCTGCGGCTGCGCCGCCGCATCGAGCGCGAGGCGCCGGAGCGGCTCGTCCTGCGGATGTGGGCGTTCCCTTACCTGACCTGGGCGGCGCTCGCGGCGATGGCGGCCGTGCTCGGCCTGATGCTGACCGACGACACGGCGCGGCCGCAGCTGCTGTGGTCGGCGGGTGCGACGGGCCTCGTCCTCGCGGTCGCCGGGCTACGGGAGTGGCGTGAGGCGCGCTTGAAACGTGCGTGAACATCCCGTGTCCATACCTTCACAAAGTGTGAGCGTCGTGTCCGTATAGCGGTCAGGTGTTCCCTGTCAGCGGTACCGGACTTCAGACTGTGGGCCGCTCTCTCCCCCGTCTCAGCTACTGAACAGGGCACGCCCATGTCTCGGACGTCCACCCCCCAGGACGCATCGCCCGGCGCATCACCCGACGAGGCGCCCAAGGTCGATTCACCGCTCGTGCACGGCCTCAAGCAGCGCCACCTCTCCATGATCGCCCTCGGTGGTGTCATCGGAGCGGGCCTGTTCGTGGGCTCCGGAGCAGGCATCGCCGCGGCGGGACCTTCGATCGTCCTCGCCTACGCGATATCCGGCGCGCTCGTCATGCTCGTGATGCGGATGCTCGGCGAGATGTCGGCGGCGAACCCGGCGTCCGGCTCCTTCTCGGTGCACGCCGAGCGGGCGATCGGCCCGTGGGCGGGCTTCACCGCGGGCTGGGGCTTCTGGTTCCTGCTCTGCGTCGCGGTCGGCCTCGAGGGCATCGGCGCCGCGAAGATCATGGTGGGCTGGTTCCCCGACAGCCCCGAGTGGGCCTGGGTCGCCCTCTTCATGCTGGTGTTCTGCGGGGCCAACCTGACGGCCGTGAAGAACTTCGGCGAGTTCGAGTTCTGGTTCGCCGCCCTCAAGGTCGGCGCGATCGCGCTCTTCCTCGGCATCGGCGTCCTGGCGATCCTCGGCATCCTGCCCGGCTCGGACGTCTCCGCCCCCGGCACGGCCAACCTCACCGGTGAGGGCGGGTTCATGCCGAACGGCACGGACGGCCTGATCATCGGCCTCCTCGCGTCCGTCTTCGCGTACGGCGGTCTGGAGACCGTCACGATCGCGGCCGCGGAGTCCGAGAAGCCGGTCCAGAGCGTCGCCAAGGCCGTGCGCACGGCGATGTGGCGCATCGCCCTGTTCTACGTCGGCTCGATGCTCGTCGTCGTCACGCTGCTCCCCTGGGACAACAAGGAGGTCGTGGCGAAGGGCCCGTACGTCGCCACCCTCGACCACCTGGGCATCCCCGGCGCCGGCCAGATCATGAACGTCATCGTCCTGATCGCCCTGCTCTCCGCGATGAACGCCAACATCTACGGCGCCTCGCGCATGTCGTACTCCCTGATCGCGCGCGGCCAGGGCCCCAAGGTGCTCGGCCGCGTCCACAGCGGCGTCCCGCGCCTGGCGGTGCTCGCCTCCTCGGTCTTCGGCTTCGTCTGCGTGCTGCTCAGCTACTGGCGCCCGGACGACGTCTTCCCGTGGCTCCTGAACATGATCGGCGCGATGATCCTGGTCGTCTGGATCTTCATCGCCGTCTCGCAGCTGATCCTGCGCCGCAGGACGGAGCGCGAGGAGCCGCAGAAGCTGGTCGTGAAGATGTGGGCGTACCCGTTCCTGACGTGGATCGCCCTGGCCGCGATGGCGTACATCTTCTATCTGATGACGGAACAGCCCGACACCCGCAAGCAGCTCCTGGCCACGGGAACGCTGACGCTGGTGCTCGCGGTGATCGGCTTCGTGCGGCAGAAGACGGCGGAGAAGCGGGCGGCGGTCGCCGCCGAGTAGCGACACCTGCGTACGAGAGGGCCCCGGGTCGACGGACTCGGGGCCCTTTCGCGTTCGTCCGGCCTCCCCGGCTTCCTTTGAGCCCCCCGGCCTCCGGTCCTAGGTCGAAGGGCTGATCAACTCCGGGGCGCTCCTGCTGCTAGCCTGCACTTGCATATAGGTTGCAATAAGCGTTGCACTACAGCAGAGCAGCAGTCGGAGGGCTCGGACATGGCCATTTACACGCTTCCTGAACTTCCGTACGACTACGCGGCGCTCGAGCCGGTCATCAACCCCCAGATCGTCGAGCTGCATCACGACAAGCACCACGCGGCGTACGTGAAGGGCGCGAACGACACCCTTGAGCAGCTGGAGGAGGCGCGCGACAAGGAGACGTGGGGCGCCATCAACGGGCTGGAGAAGAACCTGGCCTTCCACCTCTCCGGCCACATCCTGCACAGCATTTACTGGCACAACATGAACAGCCCGAAGGACGGTGGCGGCGGCGAGCCGCTGGCCGCCGACGGTGTCGGTGACCTCGCGGACGCGATCACCGAGTCCTTCGGCTCCTTCGCCAAGTTCAAGGCCCAGCTGACCAAGGCCGCGGCGACCACGCAGGGTTCGGGCTGGGGCGTGCTCGCCTACGAGCCGCTCAGCAACCGCCTCATCGTCGAGCAGGTCTACGACCACCAGGGCAACGTCGGCCAGGGCTCGACGCCGATCCTGGTCTTCGACGCCTGGGAGCACGCCTTCTACCTTCAGTACAAGAACCAGAAGGTGGACTTCATCGACGCCATGTGGGCCGTCGTCAACTGGCAGGACGTGAGCAAGCGTTACGCCGCCGCGAAGCAGCGCGTGAACAGTCTGCTGCTCGCCCCCTGAGAACGTCCTGCCTCGTGATCGTCTTCTCAACCTTCACCGAAGCAGGCGGATAGACGGAAGACCCCCGTGAGGACATGACTCACGGGGGTCTTTCGGTATGCGGGGTTCCGGGGGACGGTAAGGCCATGTCAGATCCCTGGCGGCGCTGCCTGAACTGTGGCGACAGCCACCAAAACTTCCAGAAGCCCACGGGCGACGCACTGGACGTCGTCGTCGCCCGGGTGGGCCCCGCCGACGCCGGCAAATACTGGCGGTGCGGCCGCCAGGGCTGCCTGCGGGTACAGAACTACTGGGCCTACCGGGACGGCTTCGACCTTCCCCCGTCCTTCGGCTAGCTCAGTCGAAGATCGGGCCCTGCGTACGCGTCCGCTTGATCTCGTAGAAGCCCGGCGTGGACGCGACCAGGAGCGTGCCGTCCCAGAGCCTGGCGGCGGCCTCGCCCTTGGGGGCGGGGGTCACGACGGGGCCGAAGAAGGCGACCTGCTCGCCGTCCGCGCCGGGGACGGCGATGACGGGCGTGCCCACGTCCTGGCCGACCTTGTCGATGCCCTCCTGGTGGGAGGCGCGCAGCTCGGCGTCGAACTCGTCCGAGTCCGCGTAGGCCGCGAGGTCCTCGGGCAGGCCGACGTCCTTGAGCGCGGCGGCGACCGCCTCGCGGGTCGGGCCCTCGCCCTGGTTGTGGAAGCGGGTGCCGAGGGCGGTGTAGAGCTTGCCGGTGTACTCGTCGCCGTGCTTCTGCTGGGCGGCGATGACCACGCGGACCGGGCCCCAGGCCTTGTTCTCCAGCATGTCGCGGTACTCATCGGGCAGCTCGTCGAGCCTGTCCTCGTTCAGCACGGCGAGGCTCATGACATGCCAGCGGACCTCGACATCGCGGACCTTCTCCACCTCGAGCATCCAGCGCGAGGTCATCCAGGCCCACGGGCACAGCGGGTCGAACCAGAAGTCGACGGGGGTCTTGGTCGTGCCGGGCTTGCCGTTCTCGGACATGTCTCTCCCTGGGGAATGCGTGCGCGCTTGGCCAGGGGAACGTCAGTGATCTACCCGGGCATTCCCCGATACCGCCCGCTGAGGGCACATGCGAGGATCGTAGACATTCGTACAGGTCGTGCGATCCACGACTTCCACCTGCGAGTACAAGGGAGTACCGCCCGTGCCCGGTGAGAATCTTTCCCGCGACGAGGCCCAGGAGAGGGCCGCGCTGTTGTCCGTCGACGGGTACGAGGTCTTTCTCGACCTGCGCTCCGCGATCGGCGAGAGCGACCAGGAGCCGCGCACGTTCCGCTCCGTCACCACCCTGCGCTTCCGCTGCGCCGACCCCGGCGCCACGAGCTTCGCCGACCTGATCGCCCCGAGCGTCACGGCACTCTCCCTGAACGGCAAGGATCTGGACCCGTCAGAGGTCTTCGACGGCACCCGGATCACGCTGGAGGACCTGGCCGCGGAGAACGAGCTGGTGGTGGACGCCCAGTGCGCCTACAGCCGCACCGGCGAGGGCATGCACCGCTTCGTCGACCCGGAGGACGGCGAGGTCTACCTCTACACGCAGTACGAGCCCGCGGACTCGCGCCGCGTCTTCGCCAACTTCGAGCAGCCCGACCTGAAGGCGCCCTTCCGTTTCGAGGTGCAGGCACCAGAGGGATGGAACGTCTGGTCGAACGGCGCCGGTGAACCGGTCGACGGCGTATGGAAGTTCGCCGAGACGAAGCCGATCTCGACGTACATCACGGCGGTCGTGGCGGGTCCCTATCACTACGTGACGGACTCCTACAGCCGCACCTTCGACGACGGCACGACGCTGCACGTCCCGCTCGGCGCGATGTGCAGGAAGGGCCTGGCGAAGCACTTCGACGCGGACGACGTCTTCCTGGTCACCAAGCAGGGCCTCGACTTCTTCCACGACAACTTCGACTACCCCTACCCCTTCGGCAAGTACGACCAGGCCTTCGTCCCGGAGTACAACCTGGGCGCGATGGAGAACCCCGGCCTCGTGACCTTCCGCGAGGAGTTCATCTTCCGCGGCAAGGTGACCCAGGCGTCGTACGAGCGCCGGGCCAACGTCATCCTGCACGAGATGGCGCACATGTGGTTCGGCGACCTGGTCACCATGCGCTGGTGGGACGACCTGTGGCTCAAGGAGTCCTTCGCCGACTTCATGGGCGCCTTCTCGATGACCGAGGCGACGCGCTTCACCAACGGCTGGATCACCTTCGCCAACAACCGCAAGGCGTGGGCCTACCGCGCCGACCAGCTGCCCTCCACGCACCCGGTCACGGCCGACATCCGTGACCTGGAGGACGCCAAGCTGAACTTCGACGGGATCACGTACGCCAAGGGCGCCAGCGTCCTGAAGCAGCTCGTGGCCTACGCCGGACGTGACGCGTTCCTCGAAGGCGCCCGGCGCTACTTCAAGCGGCACGCGTACGGGAACACCCGGCTCGGTGACCTGCTCTCGGTCCTGGAGGAGACCTCGGGGCGCGACATGGCGTCCTGGTCGCAGTCCTGGCTGCAGACGGCGGGGGTCAACTCCCTCACCCCGCAGGTGATCCTGAACGCGGAGGGCCGGATCACCGAGCTCTCCGTGCTCCAGGAGGCCGCCGAGTCGCACCCCGAACTGCGTCCGCACCGCGTGGCGGTGGGCCTGTACCGCCGCACGCCCGAGGGCGAGCTGACGCGGTACGCACGCGCGGAGCTCGACGTCGAGGGACCGCGCACGGTGGTCTCCGAGCTGGCCGGCGAGGAGGCCCCGGACCTCGTCCTGGTCAACGACGACGACCTGACGTACTGCAAGATCCGCTTCGACGAGAACTCCCTCGACACGCTGCGGGCGCACCTGGGTGACATCACCGACCCGCTCGCGCGCGCACTGTGCTGGTCCGCGCTGTGGAACCTCACGCGGGACGCGCTGATGCCCGCGCGGGACTTCATCGGCCTCGTGCTGCGGTTCGCGGGGCGCGAGAGCGACATCGGGGTGCTGCAGATGCTGCACACCTGGGCGGACTCGGCCCTCACCTTCTACGCGGCCCCCGAGTGGCGCGAGGAGGGCGGGCGCGCGCTCGCCGAGGGCGCGCTTCGGGAGCTGCGGATCGCGGAGCCCGGAAGCCAGAACCAGCTGACGTGGGCGAGGTTCTTCGCCGCGGTGGCCTCGTCCGCGGCCGATCTCCAGCTGCTGCAGGGCCTCCTCGAAGGGACGGCGAAGATCGACGGCCTGGACGTCGACCAGGAGCTGCGCTGGTCCTTCCTCGGCCCGCTGGCCGCGCACGGCGTCGCCGACGAGCGGGTGCTCGCCGCCGAGCTGGTCCGGGACGACACGGCTTCGGGCAAGCGGCATCAGGTGCGCTGCCTGGCGGCGCGGCCCTCCGAGGCGGTCAAGGCGCAGGCGTGGGCCTCCGTGGTGGAGTCCGACTCCCTGTCGAACGCGCTGGCGGGGGCGACGATCTCGGGCTTCGCGCAGTCCTCGCAGCGGGAGCTGACCGCTCCGTACGCGCCCCGGTACTTCGCGGCGATCGAGCGGGTGTGGGCCGAGCGGTCCATCCAGATCGGGATGGACGTGGTGCGGGGTCTCTTCCCGCACCTCCAGGACGATCAGGGGACGCTGGACGCGACGGATCTGTGGCTCGCGTCGCACGAGTCGGCCGCGCCCGCCCTGCGGCGGCTCGTGCTGGAGGCCCGGGACGATCTGGCGCGGTCGCTGCGGGCACAGGGCTGCGACGCGGCTGCCGCTTCCTAGGCCGACCCGGTGCGCCGCCCGCCGCGGGGCGGGCGGCGCACCGGAACGTACCAAACACAAACGGACCTTTTCGGCAGTCGAACGTCTGGACTTTAGTGCGGGGTTGTCCGGTTATGTCGACGGGCGTGTAACAGCGGTTAGGGGGCGGATCAGCAGCGGGAATGGCCCGGTCATGAACCACAACACCCCGCTCTCCCCCCGCCCCCTCCGTCACCTCGCCGACGTCCAGCGCCGCGTGATGAGCACCGCCCAGCTCCGCGCCCACGGCATCTCCCCCGCCGATGTCGCCGCCCACTGCCGCCCGGAAGGCCCTTGGCAGCAACTGCTCCCGGGGGTCTGCCTGTTGCACCCGGGCCCGCCGACCAGTGAAGAGCGTCTGCACGGCGCCCTGTTGTTCGCCGGGCGGCCGCCGGCCAAGGCCGCCAGGACGGTGCCCGCCCAGCCCGGCGCCGGCGAGCCCCACGCCCCGTACGCCGACGCCCTGATCACCGGGCTCGCGGCGCTCGCCCTGCACCGCTTCTCGTCGGCTCCCCCGCTGCTCTCCCTGGACCGCATCGACGTCCTGATCCCGCGCACCCGGCGGCTGCGCTCCACCGGCTTCACCCGCCTCGTGCGGACCCCGGCCCTGCCGACCGCCGTACAGATCGGCGGAGTTCCGGTGGCCCCGGTGCCGCGCGCGCTCGCCGACGCCGTGGCGGGACTCACCGAGGCGGCCGCCGTGCGCAGACTGCTCACCGAGGCGGTGCGCGGCGGGCACTGCGAACCGGCGGCCGTCGTCCGGGAGTTGAACCAGGCGAAGCTGCTCACCCGGCCGCACGTCGTGGACGCGGTGGACTCGCTCCTCGCCGAGGGCCGGGCCATCGCAGAGGACCGGCTGTACCAGATGGTGACTGAGCACGCCCTGCCCGATCCGCTGTGGAACGTGGACCTGCGATTGCCCGGCGGACCACACCTCGGGGGCGTCGACGCCTATTGGCCGGATCTGGCCGTCGCCGTCGAACTGGACACGCGGGCGCCCCGGCAGGGGTTCCGGCAGGACGACGACGCCCTGTGGTCCGAATACGCCCGCAAGCGCGAGCACTTGGAGCGGCTCGGCATCACCGTCGTGCACCTGACGCCGAAGAAGCTGCGTGAGTCGCTGGAGCAGCAGGCGACCGTCGTACGGACCGCGTTGATGGCGTCAGGTGATCGTGACCCGGCGGCGTATGTGGTCGTGCTGCCGCGATAGCCGCCGCAGCAGGGGGGGCGGGACCCGCACGCCGGGCCCCGCCGGCCACGTCACTTGCCGCAGAACTCCGCGTCACGGATCGCGAACAGGTCCCCGTCCAGGCTGTTGAAGTTCGCCGAGAGCGCGTGACCGCCGCCTTCGGTCACCAGCGTCATCGACGTCGAGCCCTGGATGTCGCCCCCGTTGCCCCAGAGCACGGTGCCGCAGGGAGTCTCACGGCTCACCAGGCCGAGCCCGTACCCGTCGCCGTCGGGATCGTTCTCGTCCCGCGGAACGGTCGTCTTCATCTCGGCGAGCTGCTTCTTCGGCAGCAGCCTGCCGCGCAGCAGGGCCGTGTAGAAGCGGTTCAGGTCGTCCGCGTCGGAGATCATCCCGCCCGACGACCCCGCCATGGTCGGATTGAGCTCCGTCACGTCGTGGAACCTGGCGTCCGGGGCCTTCGACAGCTTCATGTACGCCCGCGAACTGGGTTCCGGCATCGAGGAGTCCGTCTTCGGCACGCTGGTGGCGTCCAGGCCGAGCGGCTCGATGATGCGGCGCTTGATCTCGTGCGCGTACGACTTCCCGGTCACCTTCTTGATGATCATGCCGGCGAGGATGTAGTTGGTGTTGGAGTAGTTCCAGCCCTCGCCGGGGTCGAAGTCCGGCTCGTGGCGCATGGCGATGGCGACCTGCTGTCCGGGGGTCCAGGTGTCGTAGCGGTGCGCCAGGAACTTCTCGGTGAACATCTTCTCCTGGTAGCCGGGGTCGGTCAGGACGTCGTAGATGCCGCTCGTGTGGTTGAGCAGTTGACGCACCGTGATGGTGTCGCCGTCGTGGCCGTTGCCCTCGACCACGCCCGGCAGCCACCGGCCCACCTTGTCGTCGAGGCTCAGCTCCCCCTCGGCCTCCAACTGGAGCAGCACCGTCGACACGAAGGTCTTGGTGATGCTGCCCACGCGGTAGCGGTCGTGGGCGCCGCGCGGGCTCTGCCGTCGGAGGTCGCCGATGCCCGCGGCCGAGTCCCAGGTCCCGTGCTTGTCCCCGACCTGCGCGGTCACGCCGGGGGCGGTCTCGTTGACCGCCGCTTCCATCGCCTTCTGCGTCGCCCGGTGCCGGTCGCCGTGGCCGCCGCCGTGCTGCCCGCTGCCGGGCGCCCCGGCGAGGGCGGGTGCCGCGAACGCCCCCGCGGCGACGGCCATGGCCACCCCCGCTGCCACGCCCGTAAGCCCTCTCCTGCGTGCTGCTGACATGTCTCCCCCATCTGTTCACGGCTCTGATCAAGCCGTTCGGACGGCCGGAGGGACTCGCGGGCCGGGTGGGGAGGTTGACCGACGCACGCGGGTTGAGCTGGTTTCAGCCCTTCTTGAGGATGAGTTCCGTGTTCCGGTCGCCCGGGTCGCCGCCCAGTGCGGGCTTGGCACCAGGGGCGTTGAAGGACAGCTCGCGGTAGAGCGCGGCGAGGCCGGTCTGGGAGAGGTCGGCGTAATCCGTGCGGTGCGGGGCCGACGACTCGATGAGGGTGGTGAAGAGGGAGATCGTGCCGTCGTGGTTGTCGCTCAGCTCCACGACGCGGGCCAGCTGCGGGAAATCGATGTGCGAGGCCGTGGAGATCTCCCAGAAGGAGCCGTCCGGGGTCTGGCGCGCCGTGATGTCGTTCTTGTGGCTATGTCCGTTGACCCAGGCCAGGACGGAACGGTGGCGGGCGAGCAGGGCGATGATCTCGTCGCCGCCGTGCCTGCCCTCGCGCGGGCGCGCCGGGTCCTGGCGCAGATTGCGCATGGTCCGGCTGGTGTGGTGGCTGAAGACGATGACGTACGACCCGCCGCCGTCCTTCTCCTCGTTCGCCTTCAACTCACGTTCGAGCCAGTCCATCTGCGATGTGCCGAGCGAGCCTTCGTAATGGCCGCCGGGGTCCGTCGAGTCCAGGCTGATGCCGAGTACGTCGTCGCTGATGCGGAAGGAGTAGTACTGCGTTCCCGCGTCGAGGTTCTCCTGCGTGTAACCGTGCCCGGCGGGACCGTGGCCCTTGTACGCCGGGTCGAGATGGGCCTTGACGTACTCGGCTGGGGTGAAGGGCGCGCGGCTCTCGTCCGGGGTGACCGAGCGCATCCGGCGCGCCTCGCTCTTCAGGAGCTCCTTGAACTGCGCGCCCTTGGGGTCGCGGCCCTTCTTGACGGCCTTCCACAGGGCGGCGCCGCGCGGCTCGTCGAGCGACATCAACTTCCGCCCGCCGACGGCGAATTCGGAGAAGTACGAGTCGCCGGGGCCCCAGCAGCCGCCGGGCAGCGCGTCGTGGTTGCCGACGGTCGAGTACCAAGGGAGCCCGAGGCCGGGGCTGTTGACCTCGCGGAGCGCGGCTTCGAGGAAGCCGTCGACGCGCGGGAAGCCGAGGGCCTTGTCGGAGTCGCGGAGGTCGTCGTCCGGGTGCCAGTACAGCTTCAGGCCGCTGTCCTGGACGCCCTCGTAGCGGCGCGGGTCACCGGTGTTGGGGTTGATGCGTCCGCCGCTCATGGTCTTGAGGAACCAGTCGAGTTCGGAGCGGGAGTTGTTGTCGGTGTTGTCGCCCGTCGTGACCACGCAGTGCAGCGGCGATCCGGTGGCGGGCGCGCCGCGCAGCGCGTTGACCCGCTCGACGAGCGCGACCGCGCCGGCCACCGAGAGGGCCTCCTGGGGGCGCCAGGCGCTCGCCGTCTGGGCGCGCAGATACTCGTACCGCAGCGGATGCTGTACGTCGACCAGGTGCAGGTCGGTGAACTGGACGAACGCGGCGAGCGGGGTGCGCCGGCCCTCGCGGCCGTTCTTGGCGGCGGCCAGATCACCGCGGACCACACGGTCCCAGGCGGGGCCGTCGCCGAGCCGCCGGTAGCCGGAGACGCCGCGGGGCGTGGCGACGGCGCCCAGGGTGGTGCCGCCCCGGTAGGGCGCCAGGGGTGCGGCGGGCGCCTGCCGGGAGAGTGCGACGGGGGCGGGTCTGCTGGGGGCGGCATGGCTGGTGCCGGGCCGCAGGGCGTAGCCGATGCCCGCGGAGAGGGAGACGGCTCCGGTGGTCGCCAGGAAGGCCCGGCGGTCCACGGCGGACAGGGCGTTGTGGGCGGCGGTCTGGGCGGCGGTGGCCACGGTGCGTGTGCGCGACATGGCGCGGTCTCCCCGGTTGCGAACGCGTCGGCAGTGGTCGCGGGAGCTGCGCACCAGGCGAATTTCCCGCTCGTACTGGATCGTTGGCATCGGGGATGACCTGCACGTTAACGAGACCGCAACGGGCAACGCCGATCACCGTACGTGGATCAGCGGGCACCCTCCGCGGTCACGCACCCCTCTCCGGGGCGAGAGGAGGCGGTCACTCCACGTTCATCTTCCGGGGAAGGGGAGGCGCTGCGGAGTCTCAGGAGGGCGCCGCCAGGTGTCCGTCGGCGGGCCGGGTCCGCCACAGGTCGAGCCCGATGTCGACGAGGCCGACCCGGTCGAGACCGGCGACGGCGTCGAGCGCGTGCCAGGCCGCGAGATCGGTGGAGCCGTCCTGCTCGTGGCGCAGCTCGCCGCCGGTGATCCGCGCCTCGTAGACGATCCGCAGGCCGTGGAAGTCGGCGACGGCTCCGAGCTTGCGGGGGTAGCGGCGGCGCAGCGAGTCGACGCCGAGCAGTGCGCGGGGCTCGATGACGTACCCCGTCTCCTCGTCGGCCTCGCGGATCACCGTGTCGTACGGGTCCTCCCCGTGGTCCATCCCGCCGCCGGGCAGCGTCCAGCGCTTGCTGCCGTCGCCCGCCACCCAGCGAGCGAGGAGCAGCTGCCCGTCCTGCACGCATACGGCGTAGGCCGCCACCCGGAGCTCTTTGTGCACAGAGTGACGCTAGTCCCCTTGGGTGGGATTGGCAGGGGAGTACTCCGGAGTGGTCCAGCTCCAGGGGCTCGCGCCGAGGGTCTCCACCGCCTCGGTGAGGGTGAAGCGGAGCGTGCGGGACCCGTCGTCGGCGTGGGTGGTGCGGGCCGTGCCCGTGAGCTGGAGCGTGGTGCCGGTCGTCCAGTCGAGGAAGAGGAGGCCGGCGCGGGGGTCGGCGGTGAGGTTGCCGAGGGTCAGGAACATGGCGTTGCCGGGATAGTCCCGCCAGGTGAGTTCGGTGGGCGAGAGGACTCGGACGAAGCCGGGGTTGCCGCCGCGGTGGCTGGCGTCGGCGCCGTGCGGGTGGACGCTGGCGATGAAGAAGGTGTCGGCGGCGGCGACGAGGGCGCGCTGCTCCGGGGTGAGTGCCGCGCCTCGGGTGGGAGCTTCGGGTCCGGCCGCGCGCCTGCCGGGCAACGGCTCCCGCTTCTGGAGGTACTTGGGGCAGTTCGAGAAGACCTGGTCGGCCTCGATCGCCAGGCCGCGCGCCGTCGGGCGGGCCCGGCCGTTCAGGCGCATGCGGCGCCGGGTGCGCGGGTCGAGGGCGATGGTGCCCACGGGGGTTGCTTCCAGGGTGAGGGCCGCCGCGAGCGGGTCGGCGGCGCCGGGGCCGCCCGCGATCGACATCTGCCGCGGTCCCGTGGCCCGCACGAACCCGGGGGCGCCGGTGAGCAGCGAGGCCCACACGGCGCCCGCCGGGTCCGCCCCGCCGATCACCAGCATGGGCTGCAGCTCCAGAAAGGCGGCGGCGACGGGCCGGATGCCGTCACCTATGGACCGGCCCACGTGGTCGGCCAGTTCCCGCACGCCGACGAGGTCCTGAACGGCGCGGGAGCCCTGGTGATAGGGGGCGTTCGGGGTCATGACACTCCTGCCGGGTGAGCGCTCGAAGGGGCACGGGGGGAACGACGCCCGAAGGGGCGCGGGGAACTGCGCGACCAGCCGGGGACAGCCCGCAGACGACCACACTCCGCCGCGCAGCGGGCGGGTCAGGTCCTAGAAGAACCCGCAGGTAGGCGCATCCGCCACCGGAGCCGACCCCGAGGCGCCCACGCCGGAAAAAATCTCCAGGCGGGTGCCGTCCGGGTCGTGGAAGAAGATGCCGCCGGACGCGGCGCCCTCGCCGTGCGGCACGACTCCCTCGTAGGCGAACTCCACGCCGTACGCACGCAGGGCCCGCTCGTGCTCGCGGACCTGGTCGGCGGTCTCGACCTCGATCGCCAGGTGGTGCAGCCCGGCATTTCCCGCCGCGTACGCCGCGTCGGCCTGCTGCCAGAGCGTGAGCGCGAGGGTTCCGTCCTGCCCCAGGAAGGCGTACCTGCGGCCCTCCTCCTTGCCCTCGCCGAGCACGCCGTAGCCGATGACGTCGCGGTAGAAGGCGAGCGAGCGCTCGATGTCCGTGACGTTCAGACCGACGTGGCCGGTGCGCAGCGTGCTGGTCGCGGTCATGACTCTCCCCTTGTCGACGGTGGCCCGCCCCACGCGGGCTAACCGTTGAGTGTGACGTTAGTGGTTAGACTCGGAAGCGTCAACCGGTCACGTACCCTTTACTGGTTAGCTTCGAAGGGAGTCACCATGACCGCCACGCCCCGCGACCCCCGCCCGCTCGTCGGCGAGCCGCTCTCCCTCGACCTGCTCAACACCCGGTGGATGGCGGACGGCGCACGCCAGGACCTGCTGACCGACACCGAGGGACTTGCCCTCTGGCTCGGGGCCAACGGACTCGACCGGTTCGGCGCGGACGAGGCCACACTGCGGAACGTGGTGCGGGCGCGCGACGCGATCTCCGCCGTCGTGGACGGACCGGACGCCGCCGCGGGGATCACCCGCGTCAACAAGATCCTCGGGCACGGCCGGATCCGGGCGACCCTGTCCGCCGAAGGCCCTGGCGAGGAGCCCGAGTTCAAGGACCAGGCCTGGGGCGCCGCCTGGCTGGCGGCACGGGACTATCTGACGCTGCTGGCCACCGCGCCGGACCGGATCAGGCCCTGCGCCCACGACGCGTGCATCCTGCACTTCTTCGACACGTCACGGAACGGCACGCGCCGCTGGTGCTCCATGGCCGCCTGCGGCAACCGGGCGAAGGCCTCGCGCCACTACGCGCGCGGCCGCGAGGCCTAGGGTCCCGGGGAAAATCACCCGCTATGTCGCCGATGGCGCATGGCGGGATTGCGTCACGCGACGATCGTGGCCCGACAACTCTCCCCAAACAGCTGTCACTTACGTAAAGCTGAGCGGTCATCCGGTTCCGGATTCCGGACCTTTTCGACCTTTACGTACAGGGATGCTGATGCACAGATCCAGTGCTAGACGCACGACCCGTCTCGCGATAGCCGTCGGCCTGACCGCCGCGCTCTCCGCCGCCGGGCCCATACCCATGGCCCTCGCGGCCGACGGGGGCCCCGGCGATCCCGGGGGCCAGACCACCCCCAAGTCCGCCGCGAAGAAGCTGGGTTCGGCCGACGCCGACCTCCTCGCCGAAGCGCAGGCGGAGGGCGAGAAGACCGTCACGATGATGGTCGCCACCGCGCCGGGCGCCACCGAGCAGGTCGCCGACCAGCTCGACGCCGTCAAGGGCGGCTCCGTCGGCCGGACGTACGACAAGCTCGGCTACGTACGCGCCACCGTGCCCACCGGCAAGGCCGAGGCCGCCATCGAGGCGGCGGGCAAGCTGTCGTCCGTGCAGGGCATCGACCTGCGGCACGAGATCGAACTGGACGACCCGACACCCGCCGCGGACCGCGCCAAGGGCGCGAAGAAGGCGGCCGAGGGGACGTACGCCGGGCCCGGCAGGAACACCCCGGCGAAGAACCCGTACAACCCGTCCTCCGAGACGGGCGCCGTCGACTTCGTGAAGAAGCACCCGAAGGCGGACGGCCGCGGCACCACCATCGGCATCCTGGACTCCGGCGTCGACCTCGGCCACCCGGCGCTCCAGAAGACCACCACGGGCGAGCGGAAGATCACCGACTGGGTGACCGCGACCGACCCGATCGTGGACGCCGACGGCACCTGGCGCCGGATGACCAACCCCGTCACGGGCCCCGTCTTCACCTGGGACAGCGAGACGTGGAAGGCCCCCGCGGGCACCTTCCAGGTCAACCGCTTCCGCGAGTCGGCCACCACCGGCGGCGACGCCAAGGGCGACATCAACCGCGACGGCGACACCACCGACAGCTGGGGCGTCCTGTACGACCCGGCCGCCGGCACCGTGCGGGTCGACCTGAACGACAACAACGACTTCACCGACGACGAGACGATGAAGCCGTACAAGGACGGCCACCAGGTCGCCTACTTCGGCAAGGACGACCCGGCGACCGACGTCGTCGAGCGCGTCCCCTTCGTCGTCGAGATCCGCAAGGACGTCCCGACCGACCCGTACGGCGGCGACTGGGTCGGCAAGAAGGCCGACTTCGTCAACATCGGCGTCATCGAGTCCGAGCACGGCACGCACGTCGCGGGCATCACCGCGGCCAACGGCCTGTTCGGCGGCAAGATGAACGGCGCGGCGCCCGGCGCCAAGCTGGTCTCCTCGCGCGCCTGCACCTGGAGCGGCGGCTGCACGAACGTCGCGCTCACCGAGGGCATGATCGACCTCGTGACGAAGCGCGGCGTCGACATCGTGAACATGTCGATCGGCGGCCTCCCCGCGCTGAACGACGGCAACAACGCGCGCGCCGCGCTCTACACGCGCCTCATCGACACCTACGGCGTGCAGCTGGTGATCTCCGCGGGCAACTCGGGCCCCGGCGCGAACACCATCGGCGACCCCAGCCTCGCGGACAAGGTCATCTCCGTCGGCGCTGCCATCTCCAAGGAGACCTGGGCCGCCAACTACGGCTCCGCCGTGGAGAAGAAGTACGCGATGATGCCGTTCTCCTCGCGCGGCCCGCGTGAGGACGGCGGCTTCGCGCCGATCATCTCGGCGCCCGGCTCGGCCATCAACACCACGCAGACCTGGCTGCCGGGCTCCCCGGTCGCCGAGGCCGGCTACCAACTGCCCGCCGGTTACTCGATGTTGCAGGGTACGTCGATGGCGTCCCCGCAGGCCGCGGGCGCGTCCGCGCTGCTGCTCTCCGCCGCGAAGCGGGAGAAGGTCGACCTCACCCCGGCGAAGCTGCGCACCGCCCTCACCTCCACCGCGGACCGCATCAGCGGCGAGCAGGCGTACGCGCAGGGCACCGGCCTGATCAACGTGGTCGACGCCTGGAACGCCATCGAGGACGACGCGAAGGCGCACACGTACACGGTGAGTGCCCCGGTCGACACCGCTCTGGAGCAGGAGCTCAAGAAGCCCGGCACCGGCATCTACGACCGCGAGGGCGGTCTGAAGACCGGCCAGAAGCGGACGTACGACGTCACGATCACCCGCACCTCGGGCCCGGACCGCGGTGTCCGCCACGAGCTCGACCTCGTCAACAACCACGAGGGCACCTTCAAGCTGCTCGGCAAGGGCGCGGTGACGCTGCCCCTGAACAAGCCGGTCACCGTCAAGGTGCAGGCGAAGGCCAAGTCCGCCGGTCTGCACAGCGCGATCCTGACCGTCGACGACGAGCGCGCCGAGGGCATCGACCAGCAGATCATGTCGACGGTCGTCGTCTCGAAGCCGCTCGCCAAGCCCGCGTACACCTTCTCGGCGTCCGACTCCGTGCAGCGCAACAGCACCGAGTCGTACTTCGTGACGGTCCCCAAGGGCGCCAAGTCCCTGGAGGTGGCGCTCGGCGGCCTGAAGGACAAGAGCCAGACGCGGTTCATCGCGGTGCACCCGTACGGCGTCCCGGTAGACTCGACGTCGTCGCTGACGTGCTACGCCAACTACGACAACCCGGCCAACACCTGCCGCCCCGACCTGCGTTCGTACCCCGAGCCGCAGCCGGGCGTGTGGGAGATCGAGGTCGAGTCGCGCAGGACGTCCCCGCTCCTGGACAACCCCTACAAGCTGGACGTCTCCACGCTGGGTGTCGCCTTCGACCCCGCCGTGCAGACGGTTCCGGAGGCGAAGGTCGGTACTCCGGCGCCCGTCTCCTGGAAGGTCACCAACGACTTCGCCGCGGTGGACGGCAAGTTGAAGGGCGGCCCGCTCGGCTCCGCGAAGGCGGCCAAGCCGTCGATCAAGCAGGGTGAGACGCAGACGACGACCGTGGTCGTGCCCGAGGGCGCGGAGCGGCTCGACGTCGCCATCGGCTCGCCCGCGGACACCGCCGCCGACCTCGACCTGTCGGTCTCCAAGGACGGGGCGGTCGTCGGTTCGTCGGCGGACGGCGACTCCGAGGAGTCGGTCAGCATCAACAAGCCCGCGGCGGGCACGTACGAGATCGAGGTGGCCGGCTACTCGATCCCGTCCGGCACCACCGCGTACGACTACCGTGACGTCTTCTTCTCGGGCGCGCTCGGCTCGGTGAAGGTCGACGAGTCGGCGCCGGTGAAGCTGGCGAACGGCGCCTCGGCGCAGGTCTCCGCCGAGGTCGCGGCGGACGCACCCGCGGCCGAGGGGCGTCAGCTGTTCGGCGAGGTGTCCCTCCTGAACGGGCGCGGCACGGTGGCGGGCACCGGCAGCGTGCTGATCGAGAAGGTCACCCCGTAGCGGTCCCCTTCCTGCCGAGAACGTCGGCCGGGCCGGAGGTATCCGGCCCGGCCGACGTGCGTGTTCGGCTCCCGCTCAGCACGTCGTCTCCTTGCCCTTCCCCTGGTCTTTCTCCTGGCGCAGTTCGCGCTCGATCCACGCCCGGTCGGTGGCGATGTCCGCCTTCTTGTTGGACCAGATGTCCGGCGACGCCTCCCCCTTCGGGATGCCGATCAGAGTCCGGTCGCCGGGCCGCAGGCGCGGGTCCACGTTCACGTCCATCACGAAGGTGATCTGCCCGGCCCCCCGGCTCGGCTTGTAGTAGCGGGTCACGTCCAGGACGATCCGCTCCTGGACACCGCCGGGCACCGGCTCGACCCGTTCCACCGTGCCCTCGACGATGAGCCGGGCGCAGGGCACGTAGGCCCCGGACTTCTGGTCCGCGTTGCCGCCCCCGTCCCCGTCCGCGCTCCCCGCCCCGTCGTCGTCCCCGGCCTCCGGCGCCGCCCCCTTCGCCGCGTCGGAGTCGGCGCTCTTGCTGAGGCCGCCCCCGCTCTCGATCGCGAGCCAGGCGGCCCCGCCCACCAGCGAGACGGCCGCCGTGGCCGCGGCGAGGCCCAGCGCCATCGTGACGCGCCGCCGTCGGACGCCCGCGGGGCGTACCGCCGCCGGCCGGTCCGGCTCCGGTTCCGGTGCGGGAGCCGCGAGCGCGCGGCCGGCCACCCCGATGTGCTCCCGGAGCAGTGCGACGTCCGCCACGGCCGCGGCGTGCTCCGCCGCGAGCTCCGGGTCCTGGCGCGCGGCCTCGGGCAGGGGCTCGTCCGTGAGAGCGAGCATCAGCGCGTCGTACATGCCGCGCTCCTCGTGGTCGTCCTGGGACACCCTCACACCACCTCGCCCTCGTGCAGCCGCGTCCGCAGGACCCGTACCGCCGTATGCAGCCTGCTCTTGACCGTGCCCTCCGGGATGCCCAGTTCATCCGCTATCGCCCGGACCGGCAGATCGGCGTAGAAACGCAGCACGACGACCTGCCGCTGGGTGTCGGGCAGCGCGTCCAGGCCCTGGGTCACGGCCATCGAGAGCGCCCGTGACTCCGCCCCGTCCTCGTCCGTCGCCTCCCGCCACAGCACGGCGAGCCGCTCACCGAGCCGCTCCTGCCTGCGGCGCGCCCGGTGCCAGTCCATGGCGAGGTTCGAGGCGACCACCGCCGCCCACGCGGACACGTCACGCGGCGCGTCCCGCCCGTCCGCCGCCCGCTCCAGGAGCTTGAGCCTGACCTGCTGGACCCCGTCGGGCAGATCCGCGTGCGGCACACCGCCGAGCGCGAGCACCGCCCGCACCCGGTCCTCCTGGGCCGCGTCGAGCGGATCAGGCCGATCTGTATGGTCCCGCCGGTCCCGTCGCGTTTTTCCGCGCAGCAAGACACCCTCCCGTCCCCGCGTTTCCCCTAGGACGCCGGGAGCGGCCGAAACGTTCGACGCGGGGGCCACGGGAATGTGACATCCCGAACTCCGGACAATGGATTGGACAAGGCGGCCGTGGACAGACGCATGATGGAACGCACAGGCCAATGCCTATGCCCATGCACATACGGAGGAAGTCCCTGTGAAGGTCGGAATCGTCGGAGCCACCGGTCAGGTCGGCACGGTCATGCGCAAGATCCTCGTCGAGCGGGACTTCCCGGTGGACGAGCTGCGTCTGTTCGCCTCGGCCCGCTCGGCCGGTTCGCAGCTCGACGGTGTCACGGTCGAGGACGCCTCCACGGCCGACTACAGCGGCCTCGACATCGTCCTGTTCTCGGCGGGCGGCGCCACCTCCAAGGCGCTGGCCGAGAAGGTCGCCTCGCAGGGCCCCGTAGTGATCGACAACTCCTCGGCCTGGCGGATGGACCCCGAGGTCCCCCTCGTCGTCTCCGAGGTCAACCCGCACGCGATCGCGAACCGCCCCAAGGGCATCATCGCCAACCCGAACTGCACGACGATGGCCGCGATGCCGGTCCTGAAGCCGCTGCACCTGGAGGCCGGGCTCACCGCGCTCGTCGTGGCGACCTACCAGGCCGTGTCCGGCTCGGGTCTCGCCGGTGTCGACGAGCTGTTCGACCAGGTCAAGAAGGTCGGTGACGACGGCCCCAAGCTCACGCACGACGGCTCGGCCACCGAGTTCCCGGCGCCGAACAAGTACGTGGCGCCGATCGCGTACAACGTCCTGCCGATGGCCGGCTCCATCGTCGACGACGGCCTGAACGAGACCGACGAGGAGCAGAAGCTCCGCAACGAATCCCGCAAGATCCTCGAGGTCCCGGACCTCAAGGTCTCCGGCACCTGCGTCCGCGTGCCGGTCTTCACCGGACACTCCCTCCAGGTCAACGCCCGCTTCGAGCGTCCGCTGAGCCCCGAGCGCGCCGCCGAGATCCTCGCGAAGGCCGAAGGCGTCGTCCTCACCGACGTCCCGACCCCGCTGGTCGCCGCGGGCAAGGACGACGCGTTCGTGGGCCGCATCCGGAACGACGAGACGGTGGAGAACGGCCTCGCCTTCTTCATCTCCGACGACAACCTCCGCAAGGGCGCCGCGCTGAACGCGGTGCAGATCGCGGAGCTGGTGGCGGCCGAGCTCAAGGGCTGACGCGCTTCCCGGTACGTACGCCGTCGGGGGCGGGCACTGACATCCGGTCGGTGCCCGCCCCCTTCGCGTACGCCACGACGAGCAGCGCGAGCGCCGCGAGTCCGCCCCCGAGCCACAGCACGTCCGTGGTCCCGAGGCCGTCCGCGACCAGGCCGCCGGTCAGCGCGCCCAGGGCGATCGCCGCGTTGAACACCCCGGCGAAGAGGGCCGACGCCGCCTCGCGGGCGCGGGGCGCGGCGGCCAGGACCCACTGCTGGGCGGAGACGGAGACCCCGCCGTAGGCCAGGCCCCACCCGACGAGCAGCGCCACCGACACGAGGAGCGAGCCGCCCGCGGGCCCGAGCAGCAGGACCACGGCGGCGAGTCCCGCGGAGATGGCGAGCAGCGCCCGGCGCGGGTCGCGGGCCGCGAGCGCGCCGCCCGCGAAGTTGCCGGCGATGCCCGCGACCCCGTAGACGAGGAGCAGCCCGCTGATCAGCCCGGCGCCGAGGCCGGGCACCCGCTCCAGGACGGGTCGTACGTAGGTGTACGCGGCGAAGTGCCCGGTCACCAGGAGCAGCACCACCAGGAGCCCCGCCCGCAGCCGCGCGTTCCGCAGCAGCCCGGGGAACGTGCCCAGTCGTACGGCCGCAGACGCGGGCAGTGCGGGAAGCACGGCGGCGAGCAGCCCGGCGACCGCGAGCGCGAACGCGCCCATCACGGCGAACGCCCAGCGCCAGCCCGCGAGTTCACCGAGGAACGTACCTGCGGGGACGCCCAGCACGGACGCCACGGCGATCCCGCTGAAGATCACTGTGGTGGCCCGTCCCGCGGCCTCCTCGCGCACGAGCCGCGGGCCCAGCCCGGCGGCGATCGCCCACACGCCTCCGATGCAGACCCCCACGAGGACCCGCGCGGCGAGCAGCACGCCGAAGGCGGGCGCGAGCGCGGAGAGGAGATTGGCGGCGGCGAGCAGGATCATCAGGACGCACAGCACCGTACGCCGGTCGGCGCGCCGCACGGCGACGGGCAGCAGCAGGGCGGCGAGCGCCGCGACCACGCCGGGCAGCGTGACGGTCAGGCCCGCGGTCCCGTCGGACACGCCGAGCCCCGAGGAGAGCGAGGTGAGGAGGCCGACCGGCAGCATCTCCGTGGTGACGACGGAGAAGGTGGTGGCGGCGACGGTGAGGACGGGGAGAGGCAGGGAGCGTGGAACCGAGGTGGCTTTCATGAGGTCAAGCCTTCGCCGGGGCCCTGTCGGGAACAACGGCGAAGATCTCATCCTTGAATGAGCGGGGCTCATGGATGAGGGGACACCGGTGCTGGAGATACGGGAGCTGGAGTGCTTCATCGCGCTCGCCGACGAACTGCACTTCGGCCGCGCGGGCGAGCGGCTCTACGTCTCGCAGAGCCGCGTCAGCCAGCTCCTGAGGGACCTGGAGCGGCGGATCGGGACCCGGCTCGTGGAGCGGTCGAGCCGACGGGTGCGGCTGACCCCGGCCGGTGAGCGCTTTCTCGCCGAACTACGCCCGGCATACGAGGCGTTGAGCGCCACGGTCGACGCGGCGCGGGAGTCGGCGCGGGGGGTCTCCGGGCGCCTTCGGATCGGCTTCCAGGGGACGGCGGACGCCCGGCTGATGCGGGCCATCACCGACTTCCAGGAGCGGCATCCGGGGTGCGTGACGGAGATCGTGGAGGTGCCGTTCGCGGATCCGTTCGGGGCGGTGCGGCACGGGGACGTGGACACGGCGATCGTGCTGCTGCCCGTCGAGGAACCCGACCTGGTGCTCGGCCCGCTCTTCTCCCGCCAGCAGCAGACGGTCGCCGTGTCGGTACGCCATCCCTTCGCGGGCCGCGCGTCGCTGTGCGCCGCCGAGCTGTCCGGGACCCCGCTGATCTCGGCGACGGCCCCGGCACCCGCGTACTGGCGTGCGGCGCAGGCTCCTTCGACGGTGCCCGCGCCGGAGGTGCGCACCCTCCAGGAGGGGCTGACCCTGGTGGCGGCCGAACGGGGGGCGATGCTGTTGTGCCGCCCCACTGCGGAGTACCACGGGCGGCGTGACGTCACGTTCGTGCCGGTGGAGGGGGTGCCGGACTCCGTCCTCGGGATGGTGTGGCGCGGGGACGCGGAGACGGAGCGGGTGCGGGCGTTCGCGCGGGCGTTGGGGGACCCTAGGGGCGGCGGACCTCGAAGTGGAAGCAGCCGTACTCCACGGCCCTGACGTGCACGAGGGCGACCTCCGGGTCGGCGAAGGCGTCCGCGAAGGCGGCGTCGAAGCCTTGCGTCGCCGGGTCCGGGATCTCCATCAGGCGGCCGCCGACGATGCGGCCGTCGGCGTTGTAGCGGCGGATGGTGCGCAGGGCTCCGGGCCGGGCGAAGGGGTACTCGGCGCCGACTGCCGCCGGGCCCTCGCACTCCTCGGCGTGGATGAAGACGGGGCCTTGCTCGTCGTAGGCGCCGGGGGCGGCGCCGGTCTGCTCGGCCCAGCGGCGCAGGGGCGCGTACGAGACGAGGGCGACGCGTTCACCGGGGGCGACGGGACGCAGGCAGCAGCGGAGGGGGTCACCGCCCTCCGGGTCCACGTAGGGGCGGCAGGGGTTGCCCGCGTCGTCGGAGGTGCGGAGTTCCTTGAGGGCGGTGGGGTCGATCGGGAGCGGGGCGTAGGTCGTCGCGGTCATGGGTCGAGGGTCGCGCGTGGGGGTGGGCGGGGGCTGGCGGGATTCGGACGTTGCGCTCCCCGGCCCCGTGAAGGAGAGGTCGCCCTGTCAACACCCCCGCATCCGCCGGTACCCCTCCCCCAGCCCCGCCAACTCCTCCCCCGTCAGCACGTCCTCCACCCGCGCGAACCCCTCCGGCGCCCTCTCCGCGACGGCCCGCAGGACCTCGTCCACCGGCATCGCCCGGTTGGCGAGCGCCACCGCGTTGGCGGGCCCCCACCGCTCCGCCTCGTAGGCGCGAAGCCCGGCCACCCGGTCCGCACCGGCAAGGGCCACGCACCGCGCGAGCGCCCGCGCGTCCAGCACCGCCTCCGAACCGCCGCTGGACCCCACCGGGTACATCGGGTGAGCCGCGTCGCCCAGCAGGGTCACGGATCCGCGCCCCCACCACGGCAGCGGGTCACGGTCCACCATCGGGTACTCGAGGATGCGCGCCGTCGACCCGGTCGCCGCGAGCAGCGCGGGCACGTCCAGGTCCCCGATCCGCCACCCGGAGAAGTGCGGCAGGACGTCCGAAAGACGCCCCGAGCGGTTCCAGTCCACGGGGCCGGGCGACCCGTGGTGATGGACCGGGAAACGCACCTCCGCCACCCAGTTGAGCAGCACGCGCCCCCGCGTCTCCGCCTCCCGCGAGATCGGGTAGACGACGAGCTTCGCGGTCGCGTTGCTGCCCGCGAACGCCATCGCACGGCCGCCGAGCACCGGATCCCACTCGGTGACACCCCGCCACATCCGGATGCCGTTCCACAGCGGCGGCCCCTCCCCGGGATGCAGCCGGGCCCGCACCGCCGAGTACAGGCCGTCGGCGCCGACCAGGGCCCGCACCGGCACCGCGAACTCCCGCCCGCGCCGCACGTCCCGCAGGGTCACCCGCAGCGCCCCCGACCCCTCCGGCTCCGCGTACCGCACGAAGGCGATCCCGGTCTGGACGGCGTTCTCGCCGAGGCGGTCGCGCACCGCGTCGAGGAGGATGAGCTGCAGCGCCCCGCGGTGCAGGGAGTACTGCGGCCAGTGGTGGCCGCGCGCGAGGCCGAGCGGTTCGCCCCAGATGTAGTTGCCGTGCCGGTCGAAGTGGAGCGTCTCGGCGGTCGGCACGGCCGTGGCCGCCAGCTCGGCGCCGAGGCCGAGCTCCGTCAACTCCCGTACCGCGTGCGGCAGAAGGTTGATGCCGACGCCGACGGGCCGCAGCGCGTCCACCGCGTCGATGACCCGTACCCCGATGCCCGCCGCGTGCAGGCTGAGCGCGGTGGTGAGCCCGCCGATACCCGCTCCCGCGACAAGTACGTCGATCATGCGGCGCACCCCGCACCGGGTAATCGCGCGGATCGCGGTGACCGTCGTTTTCCCATGGACGCTCCCCCCGGGGCGTGTGTCGACGCGCGGATGCTAGCGGCACCCCGGCCCGCGAACAATGCCGCGTGGCGGTCCATGGACCATGCCCGGTCACGTCCGCGGACCCACGTGGAAGGATGGCCGGAAACGCCACAAGTCGTACCTGACGTTCCTGAGGAGATGACCGCGTGCCCGGCACCAATCTGACCCGCGAAGAGGCGCAGCAGCGGGCGAAGCTGCTCACCGTTGACTCGTACGAGATCGACCTCGACCTCTCCGGCGCGCAAGAGGGCGGCACCTACCGGTCGGTGACCACGGTGCGCTTCGACTCCGCGGAGGCGGGCGCCGAGACGTTCATCGACCTGGTGGCCCCCGCCGTCCACGAGGTCGTCCTGAACGGCCACTCGCTGGACGTCGCCGCCGTCTTCCGTGACTCGCGCATCGCGCTGAAGCACCTGGAGGCCGGGCCCAACGAGCTCAAGGTGGTCGCCGACTGCGACTACACCAACACCGGCGAGGGCCTGCACCGTTTCGTCGACCCGGTCGACGAACAGGCCTACCTCTACACGCAGTTCGAGGTGCCGGACGCGCGGCGTGTCTTCGCCTCGTTCGAGCAGCCCGATCTCAAGGCCACGTTCCAGTTCACCGTGAAGGCGCCGTCCGGCTGGACGGTCATCTCGAATTCGCCGACCCCCGAGCCCAGCGGTGACGTCTGGGTCTTCGAGCCCACGCCGCGGATGTCGACGTACATCACGGCGCTCATCGTCGGTCCGTATCACTCGGTCCACAGCTCGTACGAGGGTCCTGGGGGCCAGTCGGTTCCGCTCGGCATCTACTGCCGTCCCTCGCTGGCCGAGTTCCTCGACTCGGACGCGATCTTCGAGGTCACCCGGCAGGGCTTCGACTGGTTCCAGGAGAAGTTCGACTACGCGTACCCCTTCGCGAAGTACGACCAGCTCTTCGTGCCGGAGTTCAACGCGGGCGCGATGGAGAACGCGGGCGCGGTGACCATCCGCGACCAGTACGTGTTCCGTTCGAAGGTGACGGACGCCGCGTACGAGACGCGCGCGGAGACCATCCTCCACGAGCTGGCCCACATGTGGTTCGGCGACCTGGTGACGATGGAGTGGTGGAACGACCTGTGGCTGAACGAGTCGTTCGCCACGTACACGTCCATCGCCTGCCAGGCGTACGCGGAGAACTCGCGCTGGCCGCACTCCTGGACGACGTTCGCCAACTCCATGAAGACGTGGGCGTACCGCCAGGACCAGCTTCCCTCGACGCACCCGATCATGGCGGACATCCGTGACCTCGACGACGTCCTGGTCAACTTCGACGGCATCACGTACGCGAAGGGCGCGAGCGTCCTGAAGCAGCTCGTCGCGTACGTCGGCATGGACGAGTTCTTCCGGGGCGTGCAGGCGTACTTCAAGGCGCACGCGTTCGGGAACACGCGTCTGTCCGATCTGCTCGGCGCCCTTGAGGAGACCAGCGGGCGCGACCTGAAGACGTGGTCGAAGAAGTGGCTCGAAACGGCCGGGATCAACGTCCTGCGTCCGGTGGTGGACGTCGACACGTCCGGCAAGATCACGTCGTTCGCGGTGAAGCAGGAGGCCCCGGCGCTCCCCGCGGGCGCGAAGGGCGAGCCGACTCTCCGCCCCCACCGGATCGCGATCGGCCTGTACGACCTCGACGAGGCGAGCGGCAAGCTGCTGCGCACGGACCGCGTCGAGCTGGACGTGGACGGCGAACTGACGGCGGTGGACGAGCTGGTGGGCCGCAAGCGCCCGGCGGTGATCCTCCTGAACGACGACGACCTCTCGTACGCGAAGGTACGCATGGACGCGGAGTCGCTCGCGTTCGTGACGGAGCACATCGGTGACTTCGAGGCGTCGCTGCCCAGGGCCCTGTCGTGGGCGTCGGCGTGGGACATGACGCGGGACGCGGAACTCCCCACGCGGGAGTACCTCTCCCTCGTCCTCTCCGGCATCGCCAAGGAGTCGGACATCGGGGTCGTCCAGTCCCTGCACCGTCAGGTGAAGCTGGCCCTGGAGCTGTACGCGGCTCCGGCGCGGCGGGACGAGGCGCTGGCCCGTTGGACGGAGGCGACGCTCGCGCACCTCCGCTCGGCGGCGCCTGGCAGCGACCACCAGCTGGCGTGGGCGCGGGCGTTCGCGTCGGCGGCGCGTACGGATGAGCAGCTGACGCTGCTCGAGGAGCTGGTGTCGGGCAAGCAGGCCATCGAGGGCCTCGCGGTGGACACGGAGCTGCGCTGGGCCTTCGTGCACCGGCTCGCGGCGACGGGCCGGCTGGACGAGGCCGGGATCGCGGCGGAGCTCGACCGCGACAAGACGGCCGCGGGCGAGCGGCACGCGGCTTCGGCGCGGGCGGCGCGGCCCACGCCGGAGGCGAAGGCGGAGGCGTGGGCCTCCGTCGTCGAGTCCGACAAGCTCCCGAACGCGATCCAGGAGTCCGTGATCGGCGGCTTCGTCCAGACGGACCAGCGCGAACTCCTCGCCCCGTACACGGAGAAGTTCTTCGCGGCGGTCAAGGGTGCGTGGGACTCCCGTTCGCACGAGATGGCCCAGCAGATCGCGGTGGGCCTCTACCCGTCGCTGCAGATCTCCCAGTCAACGCTGGACGCCACGGACGCATGGCTCTCCTCGGCGTCCCCGTCAGCGGCCCTGCACCGCCTGATCACGGAGTCCCGGGCAGGCGTGGAGCGCGCGCTGCGGGCCCAGGCGGCGGACGTCTAGCCCTCACCGGGCCGGGGGTATCGCCCCCGGCCCGGTTCTCCCCGGCCGGGGGGGGGCACGCCACCGCCGGGAGCCGCATACCGGCCGGGGGAGACGCCACCGCCCGACCGCCGGGAGTCCGCCTGCCGGCCGAATTCGCCCATTCCGCGCTTCGCGCGATTTTTTCCCGCCCACCCACCCGATTGCCCCGCAGCTGCGGGGTGAACGGGTGGGTGGGCGGGGAGCATCCGCGCGAAGCGCGGGAAGGGGCACTGCACCCCACAGACAAAAGACCGGCGCCAACCCCTACCGGGCAATCGCCCCCATCCACTGCCGGGCAATCGGGTGGGCGGGTGGGGAAGATCCGCGCGAAGCGCGGGAAGGACGGCGCCGACCCGCAGACGAAAGACCCGGCCCCCTGTCCACTGCCGGGCAAACGGGTGGGCGGGCGGGAAAGATCCGCGCGAAGCGCGGGAAGGGCGGCGCCGGCCCGCAGGCGAGCCCCCTACTCCGCCCCAGCCCCCCGCAGGGGAACCGCCCCCCGCAACGCCGACAAGACCCTGCCGACCGCCGCCCCGCCGGCCGCCCCGCGGCGAACCGCCGCCACGACGTGGCGGCGAGGCCGGTCCGCGGACAAGGAGCGCATCACCACGCCGTCCCGGCGAACCGCCGCCATCCGCGGGACGAGGGCGACCCCCATCCCCGCCTCCACCATCGCGAGGATCGCCGTCCAGCCGGAAGCGGAATGTGCCTGCTCCGGCGTGAAACCGGCCCCCTCGCACGCCGCCCGCGTGATCTCCGACCAGGGCCCGCTGCCCCCGAAGATCCACGGCTCCCCGGCCAGATCCGCGAGCCTGAGCCCCTCCACCGCCGCCAGCGGATGTTCCCCCGGCAGCGCCACGTCCAGCGGATCGGCGAGCAGTGACTCCCGCGTGAAGCGCGTGTCCGCGTCAGGAGACGCAGGTGCCGTCACCGCCAAGGAGAGGGCCACGTCCACCTCCCCCGCGGCAAGCAGCTCGTACGCCTCCGCCGCCTCCACCTCACGGACCCGCACCGAGATCCCCGGCGCCGCCGCCCGCAGCTCCCGCACCGCGGGGACGACCAGCGCGGGCACCGCCGTCGAGAAGGCCCCGACCCGCACCTCCCCCGCCTCGCCCTGCGCGTACGCCGCCAACTCCGCGTCCGCCTGCTCCAGTTGGGCGAAGACCGCCTCCGCGTGCCGCAGGACGAGATGCGCGGCGTCGGTCAGACGTACCCGCCGCCCGTATGCCTCGAGGAGCGGCACCCCCAGTTGCCTGGCGAGGTTGGACAGCTGCTGCGACACCGCCGACGGCGTCATCTGCAGCGTCCGCGCCGTCGCGGTGACCGTGCCCCGCTCGCTCAACGTACGCAGGATCTGCAGCTTCTTGATGTCCCACTCGCTCATGGAGTCAACGTACCGACTGGTCACGAGGGCTGATCCCACCGGTCGCACCCCCTACTTCGCGCGCGCCGCGCCAAGCACGACCCCGCCAAGGATCAGCCCCATGCACAGCACCTGCAGCCATCCCATCGCCTCGCCGAGCACCGCGAAGGAGAGCAGGGCGACGCACACCGGCTGGAGGTAGTAGATGACCCCGGCGCGGGCGGCGCCGATGATCGAGATCGCCTTGTTCCAGGCGAAGAAGGCGATCGCGGACGAGACGACACCCACGTACAGGAGCGGGGAGACCGTGCCGACGGTCGGCTCGAAGCCGCCCTGGACCAGGAAGCTGACCACGAACACCGGCAGCAGCATCAGCGCGCCGAGCACGAACGTCGCGAAGAGGAAGGGGAGTCCGCCGATCTCCGCGGGCTTCCGCTTGAGCAGCGCGCTGTACGAGCCGAAGGACAGAGCCCCCGCGATCACCCACAGGTCACCCACCGCGAAGTCCATGGAGAGCGATCCCCCGGAGACGAGGACCAGGACACCGGCGCAGGCGATCAGCATGCCCGTCACCCGGCGCGCGCCGAGCTTCGCGCCGCCCAGGCGCTCGTACACCGCCATCAGGACCGGCGACGCCGCCATGATCATGCCCATGTTGCCCGCGGTGGTGGTGACGCCGGCCTGGTTGACCAGGGTGTTGTAGATGGTGACGCCGAGGAGCGCGGCGAGGAGCAGGAAACGGAGGTGCGCCCGGAGCACGGCCCGCTGCCGCCACGCCTGGCGCGCCGCGAAGGGCGCCACCGCCACGATCGCGATGATCCACCGCCAGAACGCGTGCTGGACGGGCGGCACGCTGTCGGCGAGGGCACGCGAGGTGACGAAGCTGCCCGACCAGACGACGGTGGCGAGCGCCGCGAGGGCGAGACCGAGGCCGATGGGGCCCGAGGCCCGCCGCGCCTTGCCCGCCGTCGGCCTCGACGCGGTGTGGAGGGGAGTCGTCCGGTCCAGGACTGTCACTTGGTATCCCTTGCCTCTCTCCCGGTGATCCCGGGAACGCACGATCCCCGCCGGGGTACACACCACCCGGCGGGGATCACTTGGTTGGTTGCGGGACTACCTTCACACCCGCAGACCCATCAGGTCCATCGAAACTTTTCGAGACCTCTTTTAAGTTGTACTGAATGATTGCGCGGACTCACGCGGACACCGGACCGGGGGAACAGCCCTCCTGCCCCGCCGCCTCAGACCGCGGCCTCCGCACCCCACTCCTCCAGCGCCGCCCGCACATCCCCCGGCTCCGCCTCGTCGGCCGCCCAGGCCACGTACCCGTCGGGGCGGACCAGCACGGTCGTACACCGGCCGCTCGCCCAGTGCGTCACCACCGCGCGCCCCGCCCCGTCGCCCTCCTTGTACTCCGCGCCCTCCGGAGCGATCAGCACGAACCTGCCCTCGCGTAGAGCCTCGTACAGCCGCCCCTCCCTGAGCGCGATGTCCGGCGCGCGGTGGCCGGTCATGCGGTGGGCGCCCTTCGGGGCGGGGTAGTGGTAGCCGATGCCGGTGATCTGGCCGATCGCCTTCTCGCGCACCGGGCGTACGACGTTGATGAAGGACGCGAGGACGGCGCGGCCCGCGACCGACCACGGGCGCTTGGCCATCGCGAGCCGCACGATCCCGCCACTGCTGCGCAGGACCGCCCTGCCGATCGGGTGCCGCTCGGCCTGGTAGGTGTCGAGGAGCCCGTCCGAGGCGCGGCCCTGGACCGCCGCCACCAGCTTCCAGCTCAGGTTCACGGCGTCCTGAAGTCCGGTGTTCATGCCCTGCGCGCCTGCCGGAGTGTGGACGTGCGCGGCGTCCCCGGCGAGGAAGACCCGGCCGACCCGGTACGCCGGCGCCTGCCGCTCGTCGCTGTGGAAGCGGGACATCCAGCGGGCGTCGTGCATGCCGTAGTCGTGGCCGAGCGCGAGCCGGGTGATCTCCTTGACCTCTTCGAGGTCGAGGGGCTCGCTGTCGGGGACGTTGTGCGCGCGGTTCCAGCCGATGACGCGGTAATAGCCGTCGGCAAAGGGCGCGATGAAGGCGAAGGCGTCCCCGGCCGCGTTCACCGTGAGGACCGATGCGGGCTTCTCGGCGAGCTTCACGTCGGCGAGCACGAGCGAGCGGATGGCGGACTTTCCGGGGAAGGGCAGGCCGATGGCCTTGCGGACCGGGCTGTGCAGGCCGTCTGCGCCGACGACGTACGCGGCCCCGTGCGTGCTCGACTCGCCGTCGGGGCCCCGGACTTCGAGGCGCACGCCGTCCGCGTCCTGGGTGAGTCCGGTGACCTCGCACTCGAAGCGGAAGTCGACACCGGCCGCGATGGCCCGCCGTTCGAGGACCCTCTCCACCTCGTACTGCGGCAGGACCAGGAGGTGGTTGTAGCGCGAGTGCAGCTTGTCCAGGCCCACGTCGAGGTGAGCGAAGAGGCGCAGGCGGTCGAGCGTCCGGCCCTTGGCCTCCAGCTCGTCGGCGAGACCGCGCGCGTCGAGCTGTTCGAGGGTGCGGGCGTGCAGCACCAGGGCGCGCGAGAGGTTGCTGATCTCGTGCGGCCGCTTTTCGAGCAGGGTGACGGAGACGCCCGCGGCGGCCAGGTCCCCGGCGAGCAGGAGCCCGGTGGGTCCGGAGCCGACGACGATCACAGCGGGGCTCGCGGTGCCGGTCGTGTCCTGTGTTCCGTTCATGACGGCCTCCTTGTGCCAACAGCTGTTGGTCAACGCTTGTTGGCTAACGTAGGACCGCCACCATGGACTGTCAACACATGTTGGCCTACGCTTGTTGGCATGACCGAAAGTGCACCCGATTCAGCGACCCGGACAGCCGTCGGGGGACCCCCGGCACCGCCCCGCCGCTCCGACGCGACCCGCGGCGCGATCCTCGCCGCCGCCCGTGAGCGGTTCGCCGCCGACGGCTATGAGCGGGCCACCATCCGCGCCATCGCCAGGGACGCGCGGATCGATCCGTCGATGGTGATGCGCTATTACGGAAACAAGGAGGGCCTGTTCGCCGCGGCTTGTGCCATCGATCTGCGCCTGCCCGATCTCTCCTCGGTGCCGCGCGAGGCCGTGGGACGCGCCCTGGTGACGCACTTTCTCGACGTCTGGGAGAAGGACGGCGTGCTGACGGCGATGCTTCGCGTCGGCATCACCAACACGGCGGGCGCCGAGCGGATGCAGGGCATCTTCAGGGATCAGCTGCTGCCGGTCGCGCGCCGCGTCTGCCCCGACCCGGCCGAGGCCCCGACGCGGGCCGGGCTGTGCGCCTCACAGATCCTCGGCATGGCGCTGACCCGCTATGTGCTGCGGTTCCCGCCCGCGGTCGCGCTGTCCGCCGATGAGATGGCGGACTGGGTCGGGCCGACGGTGCAGCGGTATCTCACGGCCGAGCGGCCATGACACGCGTAGGGGGCTCTTCGCCCTCGTACGCGTGCGTTGCGTACGACGGCGAAGAGCCCCCTACGGAGAACTCCGGAAGTCTTCGTCCGGAAGTGTTCGGACGAAGTGGCGTCAGCCCTTCTTCACCGGCTTGCGGGACTTGTCACCGACCATGACGAGACCCGCGATCACCAGGAACAGCACGATGGGCGCCACGACATAGAGGCCGAGCGTGTCGATCACGCTCAGGCCGGGACCCGGGTCGTCGCCGTCGTCACGCGTGAGCGCGAACGCGGGGGACGACATGAGCAGCATCATCAGCGTCGTACCGGAAGCCAGGGCGCCGGCGCGCAGGGCATTCTTCTTGTCCACGGTGCCAACGTAGCGAACTGCTAAACGGGACGCGCGCCCGGGGGTGCCGTACGGGGACCTTCGCGGGTACGGAACACGTCCATGAACGCGTGGACACGTGGTGACGCGGCGAGTTCCTCCAGGGTGACGGGGCGGCCCGCGGCGTCGGCGATCGGCAGTCGCCAGTTCGGATACTGGTCCCAGGTGCCGGGGAGATTCTGCGGGCGGCGGTCGCCCACCGCGTCCGGCAGCCAGACGCCGATCATGCGGGCCGGGGTGGCGAGCAGGAAACGGTGGACGGCACGGATCTCCTCCTGCTCGTGTCCGCCGCCGCCGGGCAGCATTCCGAGGCGCGTGAGCAGCGCGAGCCACTCCGAGACGTCCGCCGCGGCCTCGGCCTGCTCGACGGCCAACGGGCGGGTCAACAGGGCGAGTCTGTCGCGCAGTTGCACGTGCTCGCCGGTGATGCGGGCCGCGGTGGAGGGCAGGTCGTGGGTGGTGGCGGTGGCCAGGCAGTCCGCGCGCCACAGCTCGGGCGGCAGCGGCCGCCCGGTGCCGGCCCAGTCCCGCTCGAACCAGAGCACGGAGGTGCCGAGCACGCCGCGCCGCTGCAGGGTCTCGCGGACGCCGGGCTCGACGGTGCCGAGGTCCTCGCCGATGACGAGGGCGCCCGCGCGGTGCGCCTCCAGGGCGAGAACGGCGAGCATCGCATCCGCGTCGTACTGGACGTACGTTCCCTCGGTGGGCGCGCGGCCCTCCGGGACCCACCAGAGCCGGAAGAGCCCCATGACGTGGTCGATGCGGATCGCGCCCGCGCGGCGGAGCAGGGCACGCAGGAGGGCGCGGTACGGGGCGTAGCCGGACTCGGCGAGGCGGTCGGGGCGCCAGGGCGGCAGGCCCCAGTCCTGGCCGCGCGCGTTGAACGCGTCCGGCGGCGCGCCGGTCGACATGCCCGCGGCGAAGTGCCGTCGCTGTGCCCAGGCGTCGGCTCCGGCCGGGTGCACGCCGACCGCCAGGTCGTGCACGAGGCCGATGGCCATGCCCGCGTCCCGCGCGGAGCGCTGCGCTGCGGCGAGCTGGGCGTCGGTGAGCCAGGCGAGGCGGGAGTGGAAGTCCACGCGGTCCATCAACTCGCGGCGGGCGCGGGCGGCTTCGGGGGACGCGGGGTCGCGCAGGGGCTCTGGCCAGGCGTGCCAGTCGGGGCCGTACCGCTCGGCGAGCGCGCACCACGTGGCGTGGTCCTCGAGGTCCTCGCCGTGCTCGGCCAGGAAGTCGTTGTAGGCGGCGCGGCGGCCGGGGCCGAGCGGAACCTCGCGGATCAGTTCCAGGGCCTGGGCCTTGAGCGCCCAGACCGCGTCACGGTCGATCAACTGGCCCTGCTGGAGGACGGATTCACGGAGCGCGGCGGCCCGCCGCGTGAGGTCGGCGGCCATGTCACGGGCCGCACCGTCCAGGTGGGCGTACTCGGGAACGTCCTCGATCCGGAGGTGGACGGGGTCGGGGAAGCGGCGCGACGAGGGGCGGTACGGGGAGGGGTCGGACGGCCCGTCCGAAGGCTTCGGAACCGCCGCGTGCAGGGGGTTGACCTGCACGAATCCCGCACGCAGGGCCCGCCCGGACCAGGCCGCGAGCTCGGCGAGGTCACCGAGATCACCCATGCCCCAGGACCGGCGGGAGAGAAGGGAGTAGAGCTGGACGAGAATCCCGTACGTCTTCTCGCGCGGGGGCGGCAGGCGGTGCGGGGCAACCACGAGATGCGCGACGGCCGTACGGGCTTCGGGACCCGGCGTCGTGACGCGAACGCGATGAACACCGAGCGGCAACACCCCCACGGACTCCGACTCCGCTTCCGGCGACTGCGGCGCGGGGGCAGAGCCTTCGGGGGCGGCGTCCGCGAAGGCGAAGTCTTCGAAGGCGGCGTCCGCGGAGGCGGGGGCCACGGAGGTCATGCTCGCGGGTGCCCTACCCGGGGAGGCCGTGCTCGCGGAGGCAGTGCTCGCGGGGGCCGTGCCTCCGGGGGCCTCACTCGCGGAGGCGGTGTCTCCGGAAGCCGCACTCGCCAAGCCCACGTCCGCCGAGGCCGTTCCCCCGAAGCCCGGCTCCGAGGAGGCAGCCCCCGGCAGGTCCCACTCAAGACGCTCGCCCCGTTCCGTATCCACGCTCACCCGCGTGCCCGGGGGCAGCCCGGCCCAGGGCGGGGGCGTCTCGGGGTCGCCCTGCCACACCACCACCGTCGGCGGCAGCAGGCGGGCGCTCAGCTCTGCCTCGCGGGCCGTGAGGGCGTGCCGCAGCGCCTCGGGGGTGCTCGCGTCCACGTCCAGGGCGGCCAGGGCCGCGATCACCGCGGCGTCGGTGGCCGGAACCGTGCGGTCCGGGGACGGGGAGTAAGAAGTCGCCACGCCGTGCAGGACGGCAAGGCGGGAAAGTCCGGTGGGATCGGTGGGCCCGGTGGTGGGGCCGGTCACTCCGGATGGGGCCATCTAGACCCCCATGTAGGCCAGGCCCGACGCGGTGCCGGTTGAGGTGGGCTCGCTGGTCAGCGGGGCGGCGTCGGCGAGCGGAGGCTCGCTGGTCAGGGGTGCTGCGTCGGCCAGCGGGGGCTCGCTGGTCAGGGGCGGCTCGAGGCAGCCGCAGGAGCAGGAGCCGTCCAGGCCCGAGTCCGGGCCGGAGACCTGTTTGGAGAGAGCGGAGAGAAGAAGATTCGCGGAAGCGGGCACGTAAGGCTCCATTGTCAGGGGGCAGGTGTCAGGGGCAGGTCTTCGGCAGCCCTACCCAATGCACGGGGTCGCAGACATATCCGTTGTATGAACGTGCGCGCACTCACATTCGTTTCCCTGTGTGGGGGGTCGAACGCAAGATCTTCCTTCCCCCCACCTTCGGTACCCCCCGTCCCTGCCCCCGTCCGGGCGATACATTCCGGCCCCGCCGCATCCCGACCCCCGATCCACCCACGCGTTCGACGGCGGACCGGCCTATGTCACAGGGAAGAAAACCCCCACAACACCCACGCCCGTTGACACTCCCACCACGCGAGTGGTGGGCTCAGTGACACCCTGAGACAACAGACGCACCACACGTGATCACCGGCACGAAGGACACGAGGAGAGGGCCGTGCAACTGCGGCGCAGAAAAGGCGCGGCGGCCATCGCCGTCGCCGTCATCGCGGGCGCGCTCTCCGGCGCCCCCGGCGCCGTCGCCGCCCCCGGCCTCCCCGGAAAGCCCGGCGCCCCCGCCACCTCACCGGACGACGACCGCGAGAGTGACGGCACCCTTCCCCCGGTCTGGCCCCGCCCCCAGTCGTTGACCACGGCCGGGACCCCGGTCACCGTCACCGACGAGGTCGTGCTGGCCACCGGCAAGGACCCCGATCCGTACGCCATGGACGCCCTGCGCGCCCTGCTCCGCGACGCGGGCGCCCGTGAGATCACCGAGGTCGAGGACGGCGCCCAGCTCCCCGCGGGTGGCGGAAAGCTCGTCATCCGCGCCGAAGGCATCGGCGCGGACCAGGCACTGCGCACCCTCGGCGCCCGCGCCCGCGGCGACCTCCCCGCCGGGGGCTACCGCCTCGCGGTGGGCCGGATCGGCGGCCAGGACACCGTCGCCCTCGCGGGGGCGGGCAGCGACGGCCTCTTCCACGGCGTGCAGACCCTGCGTCAGCTGCTCATCAAGGGCACCGGCGGCACCACCGTCCCCGGGGTCCAGATCCGCGACTGGCCCGGCACCGCGGTCCGCGGCATGACGGAGGGTTTCTACGGCACCCCGTGGACCCGCGAGCAGCGCCTGGACCAGCTGGACTTCATGGGGCGCACCAAGCAGAACCGCTACCTCTACGCCCCCGGCGACGACCTCTACCGCCAGGCGCGCTGGCGCGAGCCGTACCCCGCCGACCAGCGCGCCGACTTCCGTGCCCTCGCCGAGCGGGCCAAGCGCAATCACGTGACGCTCGCCTGGGCCGTCGCGCCCGGCCAGGCCATGTGCATGTCGTCCGACAAGGACGTCAAGGCCCTGAACCGCAAGATCGACGCGATGTGGGCCCTGGGCGTACGCGCCTTCCAGCTGCAGTTCCAGGACGTCAGCTACAGCGAGTGGCACTGCGGTGCCGACGCCGAGGCCTTCGGTTCGGGGCCCGATGCCGCCGCGAAGGCGCAGGCACGCGTCGCCAACGCGGTCTCCGCGCACCTGGCCGAGCGCCACCCCGGCGCGAAGCCGCTCTCGCTGATGCCCACGGAGTACTACCAGAACGGCTCCACGGAGTACCGCGACGCCATCGCCGCCCGCCTCGACGAGCGGGTCGAGGTGGCGTGGACCGGCGTCGGCGTGGTCCCCAAGACCATCACCGGGCGTGAACTGGCGGGCGCGCGCAAGGCGTTCGGCTCGCACCCGCTCGTGACGATGGACAACTACCCCGTCAACGACTTCGCGCAGGACCGTATCTTCCTGGGCCCCTACACCGGCCGCGAGCCGGCCGTGGCGACCGGCTCGGCGGCGCTGCTCGGCAACGCCATGGAGCAGCCGTCCGCCTCGCGCATCCCGCTGTTCACCGCCGCCGACTACGCGTGGAATCCGCGCGCCTACCGCCCGCACGAGTCCTGGCTCGCCGCGATCGACGACCTGTCGGGCGGCGACGCGAAGGCCCGGGGCGCGCTGCGGGCCCTCGCGGGCAATGACGCCTCGTCCGTCCTCGGCGCCGACGAATCGGCGTATCTGCGTCCGCTCATGGACGACTTCTGGCGGGCGCGCACCACGACGGACACCGCCCGCGTCGAGAAGACGGGCCAGGCCCTGCGGGACGCCTTCACCGTCATGAAGGAGGCGCCGCGGCGCCTCGCCGGCAGCGACCTCGACACCGAGGTGGGGCCCTGGGTGGAGCAGTTGGCGCGTTACGGCGAGGCCGGCGAGACGGCGGTCGACATGCTGCGTGCGCAGTCCACCGGCGACGGCGCCGCCGCCTGGCGCGCCTCGCGCACCCTGTCGGGGCTCCAGAAGGACCTGAAGGCCTCCCGGGTGACCGTCGGCAAGGGCGTCCTCGCCCCCTTCCTGACGCGGGCCCAGAAGGCGTACGGGTCGTGGGCGGGGCTCGACGGCGAGCAGGCGTCGGACCGCGCCACGGTCCGTGCCCCCCGCGCCCGCCCTCTGACGGCGGTGACGGCGCTGACCGACCCCGGCACCAAGGGCAGCATCGAGGCGCACGTCCCCGGCGAGGGCTGGCGCCGCGTCGGCGCCCTGTCGGGCACGGGCTTCACCGAGGCCAAGCCCTCCGCGCCCAAGGGCACCCGCCTGCGGGCCGACGCCGTCCGCGTCACGGTCACCGAGGGCACGGTGCGCCACGTCGTTCCCTGGTACGCCGACTCCCCCGCCGCCCGCTTCTCCCTGGCCCGCACCGAGGCCGACGTGGAGATCGGCGGCGGCCCGCAGCGGATCACCGCGGAGCTCACGTCCCTGCGCCCCGGCGACGTACAGGGCAAGGTCACGGCGAAGGCGCCGAAGGGCGTTCAGGTGCGCACCCCGGAGAAGTCGACGCTGCCGCGCGGCACGCGCGTGGACGTCCCGGTCGACGTCACCGTCCCCGCGGGCACGCGCGCGGGGACGTACGAGATCCCGGTCACCTTCGACGGCCAGACCCGCACGGTGTCGGTCCGCGCCTACCCCCGCACCGACGGCCCCGACCTGGCGCGCGGCGCGAAGGCGTCGTCGTCGGGCGACGAGACGAAGGACTTCCCCGCCTCCGGCGCCAACGACGGCGACCCGAAGACCCGCTGGTCATCGCCGGTCGAGGACGGTGCCTGGTGGCAGCTGGAGCTCGCGGAGCCGGTCAGGCTCGGCCAGGTCGTCCTGCGCTGGCAGGACGCGTACGCGGCGGGCTACCGCGTGCAGACCTCCGCCGACGGCAAGACCTGGCGTACGGCGGCCACCGTCAAGGACGGCAAGGGAGGCCGCGAGACGATCCGCATGGACGCCCGCGACACCCGCCACATCCGTATCCAGGGCGACAAACGGGCCACACGCTTCGGCTATTCGCTGTGGTCGGTGGAGGCGTACGCGGTGGCCGACGGCGCGTGAGCGGACGAGCCGCTCAACAAGGCGGCTGCGAAGCTTGCCAGTTGAGCGGTCGGACGCGCGATGATGGAGACCAGGCCTCGTCGGGGGGATCGACATGCGATTACTGGCGCATCGACCGAATGCGCGGGTCTCGTGTGCCGTGCTGCTGTACGAGGGCGGCGCCGACGAGCCGGACGCCTACCGCGGTGGTCCCGGGCCCGGGGACGATCCGTACGAGCGGGAGCTCCGTGAACGCGACCGGCGCGAGCGAGACCTCCGAGCGGACCGGGAACGAAGCGAGCGCGCCTGGGCGGCGCTGGAACCGGATGCGCGGGAGCGACTGGAGCGCGAGCTGCACACGTGGCAAGAGGACGCGCGGGAAGACCTCGATCGCCATCGGGCCGAGCGGGAGCGGCGGGAACGCGAGCTGGGCGACGAGGCGCGGCGGGAACGCGAGCGGGCACTGGCGCGCCTTGACCGGTTGCGGCTGGAGCGCGAGCGGGAGCAGCGCCGGCAGGAGCGGAGCCGGCTGGAGCAGCGGCGCCGGTCCGGGCCTCCTCCCGTCACGCGGGCCCTCCGGGACTCCCTGACCCGCTGGCCCGACAGCCTCTTCCACGCCGAACCGGATCGTGTCCTCCTGCTGAGCAGCACTTCCGTGGAGAGACCGTCCTGGCTCCGCGATGCCGTCCGGGACACACGCGATCTCCTGCTAGTCCACTACGCGGGCGCCCTGGACACGGGTGTCCTGGACGGTGCCCCCGGCACCCGGCGCGGCCTGCCGCTGCTCGAACTGCTTGATGTCCTTGAATCGGCATCGGCCCGGCACGTCGTCGTGGTCCTGGAACCTGATTGGCAGGCCGAGACCCCCCACGAGGGGGAATTCCACCACCGGTACGCGCACCTGACGCGGCGCTCGCAGGGCCGTCTCACACTGATCGTCGCCGAACCTTTCCCCGGGTATTCCCGGTCCTTCCTCGCCGACGCGCTCGGCGGCGACAGCCCGCTCACCGCGCACACGCTTGCCGCCCACCCGCGGGCCCGTGTCCTGCTCCGGGCGGACGGCCGCGACGTACGGCTCACCGGGTCCGGGCGACCCGGCGGCCGGGAACCGGTGGCCAGGGACCGCGCCCGCGCCCTCAACCAGTCGCTCGCCCGCACCCGTTCCGCACTGGCCAAGGCCCGCGATGCCACCGGCTCGGCGCTGTCCGCATCCGCGCCGCTCGCCCTCCTGCTGCTGGCCGTCGCGATGGTCGCGGGCGGTCTCTTCGCGCTGCTCCGTGCGTTGCCGCCCCTGCGCGGGACGTGGGGAGCCGCCGTGCTGCTCGGTCTGTGGGCGGTGCTGGCCGTCATCGGGATCGTGAGTGCACGGCTGCGGACGCCGCCCGCCCGGGGCCGCCCGCCCGGCAAGGCGTCCACGGCGTCCCCCGTGCCCCGGGGCCGCGCCTTCGCGGACGGCGTGTTCGCGGCCTGGGGCTTCTCGGGTCCGCTGGCCGCCACGCCCGCGCGCCCCCCGCAGCCCGTCCCCGCCCGCCCGACCCGTGAGGAGAGCCGGGCCGCGGTCGAGCGGTCCCTGAGCGCCCTGTACGCCCGTCTGCCCGTGCCCCAGATGCGGGCCCCGGACCCGCCGACGCCCCCCGCGTCTCCCGCATCCCCTGCGCCATCCCCTTCGCCCGACGACAACGGGACCACTCCATGACCGCCCCCGTCCCACCCCGATCCCCGGAGCCGGTGGACCCGCAGGAGCCGGAGACGTCACCGGAACCCGCGGCGCCGCCCGCGGCCGGTGAGTACCGCGAGCTGCCCTCCGGTGAGCAGATGAGGATCTGGAACGAGCTGGTGTCCGACTCCGCCGAGCGGATGCTGTCGCTCGTCGAGCAGGAGTTCCAGATGAAGAACAAGCTCGTCGACCAGCGGGTCCAGGACGCCGAGCACAACCGCCGCCTCGACCTGGTCAACGTGTGGTTCAGGGCGGCGGGCCTGGTGACCGGCGTGGCCCTGGGCGCGGGCGGGATCGTCGGCTACCTCTGGATCGCCAAGTACTGCGTCGACCACGGCTCGGCAGGCGCGGGCGCCGGTCTGCTCGGCGGCGGTGTCGCGGCACTGGCGGCCGTGATCACGGCTGTGCAGCGCCGCAACGGCCAGTGACGCGGGGCCGGGCGGGGCGAGCCCGCAACGGCCGCACGCCCCGCCCCGCCCCCACGCAAAAGCCCGGATCTCTCAGGCAGAGATGCCGTCGATCCGGGCCATCGCGTCGTCCGCGCCGAACGGCTGCAAGTACGGCAGCCAGCGCGGATCCCTGTGCCCGGTCCCGATGATGCGCCACGCGAGCCCTGAGGGCGGCGCGGGCTTGTGACGCAGGCGCCACCCCAGCTCCAGGAGATGGCGGTCCGCCTTGGTGTGGTTGCAGCGGCGGCAGGATGCCACCACGTTCTCCCAGGCGTGCTGACCGCCACGGCTCTTCGGAATGACGTGGTCGACGCTGGTTGCGACGCCACCGCAGTACATGCACCGACCGCCGTCGCGGGCGAAGAGCGCCCGCCTGGTCAGAGGAACGGGCCCCCGGTAGGGGACCCGGACGAACCGCTTGAGGCGGACCACGCTGGGTGCGGGGACGGTGCGCGTTGCGCTGTGCATGAAGGCGCCGGATTCCTCGAGGCAGAGAGCCTTGTTCTCCAGGACGAGGACGAGCGCGCGGCGGAGCGGTACGACGCCCAGAGGCTCGTACGACGCATTGAGGACCAGGACGTGCGGCACGGATGCCTCCTATTACGCCGGCGGCGCGTGGCTCGCGCCGGGACGATCTGTAGCCAGTCTCCCCTCATGCCTGGTCCAAGCGCCACCATGTGCTCGTAACGGGCTCGGAGTGTTTTCGACCACACATGTACAACACCCTCATCTTCCCCAGGTGAGCACCGTCTCTCCCTCGAACATCACAACGATCCACACACAATGCCCCGTTAGTGTGGTGTCTCTGCCCGGTGCATCTCCTGGGCAGGCCGCTATGCCTGGAGGTACCTGCCGTGTTCCTGTCCGTCCTGTCAGCAGCCGGAACGGACCCGGACGACAAGTCGACACCCAAGCCCCCGACACTGGAAGACGCCCAGGAGCACGCGACGAACGCCGCGAGCTGGGTCGAGCAGAACTGGTCGGCGTGGCTGGGCATCGGGCTCCGCATCCTGCTGATCGTCGCCGTGGCCATCGTCCTGCGCGTGGTCATCCGGCGCTCGATCACCAAGCTCATAGACCGCATGAACCGCACGGCCCAGTCCGTGAACGGCACCGCGCTCGGCGGCCTCCTGGTGAACGTGGAGCGCCGCCGCCAGCGCTCGCAGGCGATCGGCTCGGTGCTGCGCTCGGTGGCGTCGTTCCTGATCCTCGGCACCGCCGCGCTCATGATTCTCGGCACATTCCAGATCAACCTCGCCCCGCTGCTCGCCTCGGCGGGCGTGGCGGGCGTGGCGATCGGTTTCGGCGCCCGCAACCTGGTCACGGACTTCCTCTCCGGCGTCTTCATGATCCTTGAGGACCAGTACGGCGTGGGCGACTCGATCGACGCGGGCGTGGCGTCCGGCGAGGTGATCGAGGTCGGCCTGCGCGTGACGAAGCTGCGCGGCGACAACGGCGAGATCTGGTACGTCCGCAACGGCGAGGTCAAGCGCATCGGCAACCTCAGCCAGGGCTGGTCCACGGCGGGCGTCGACGTCACCGTCCGCCCGGACGAGGACCTGGAGAAGGTGAAGGCGAAGCTGGTCGAGGTCGGCGAGACCATGGCCAAGGACGAGCCGTGGAACGAGCGCCTGTGGGGCCCGGTGGAGGTCCTCGGCCTGGACAGTGTCCTGCTCGACTCGATGGTCGTACGGGTCTCCGCGAAGACGATGCCCGGCAACGCCCTCGGCGTGGAGCGCGAGCTGCGCTGGCGCATCAAGCGTGCCTTCGACGAAGCGGGCATCCGCATCGTGGGCGGCCTCCCGCTCCAGGCGACGGAGGAAGCGGCCGCGGACCCGTCGGCGGCCATGGCGGCCCCGTCGGCCTACGCGTCGGCGACGTCCCCGCAGTCCCTTGCGGCCTCCCCGATAACCCCGCCGCCGAATCTCTCGAAGTAGCGCCCCAGAAGCACCCCGCGCAACAGCACGCCCCCGCAGGTAACGACTTGGTTGCCTCGGGGGCGTTCGCTATTGACGCCCTCTTCGCGCCGGTCGTACCGTCCTCACGAATTGGAAAGTTTCCTAACAGTTAGCGGTCGTCCAAAAGTAAGGTGACGTCATGGCAGCAGCGGGCAGCACTCCGGGCACCCCGAGCGTCCTGCGTGCCATGAACGACCGGGCCGTCCTCGATCTTCTCGTCGTGCACGGACCCCTCACCCGCACCCGCATCGGCGAGCTGACCGGGCTGTCCAAGCCCACCACCTCCCAGCTCCTGGGGCGCCTGGAGGCGGCCGGGCTCGTGCACACCACCGGCAGCCTGAGCGGCCGTCCCGGACCCAACGCCCTGCTGTACGAGATCGACCCCGGCGCCGGACACGTCGCCGCGCTGTCCGCCGACCCCACCGGGATCACGGCACTCGTCGCCGACATCACCGGCACCGTCCTCGGCAAGGAGCGCGTGGAGGCGGAAGCCGTCGCCGAGGACGTGCGCCACCGCACCGCCCAGCTCGTCGCGGAGGCCGTCGACGGCGCCCTGCGCCAGGCAGGGCTCGGGCACGAGGATCTGCGGGCCGCCGTCATCGGCACCCCCGGCGCCATCGACCCGCACACCGGCGCCCTGCGGTACGCACCGCACCTGCCGGGCTGGCACTCACGGACGCTGCGCGACGATCTCGCCGCCGTCCTCGGCACCCCCGTCGTCATCGAGAACGACGTGAACCTTGCCGCCGTCGCCGAGCAGTACGAGGGCGCCGCCCAGGACCACGACAACTACGTGCTGACCTGGCTCGACGAAGGCGTCGGCGCCGCCATCGTGCTCGGCGGCACCCTGCTGCGCGGCGCGACCGGCGGCGCGGGCGAGATCGGCTACATGCCGCTGCCGGGCGCTCCGCTCCTTCGCGGGGACACGCGGGGCGGGGGCGGCGGCGGCTTCGAGAGCCTCGTCTCCGCGTACGTCGTGCGTGAACTCACCGGTGGCGGGGCGACGTTGGCGCAGGTCATGGCCGACGACGCCGCGCTCGCCGAGGTCGCTCGGCGCATCGCCACCGGCATCGCCGCCGTGGTCGCCGTCGTCGACCCCGAACTCGTCGTGCTCTCCGGCTCGGTGGCCCAGGCGGGCGGCGACAAGCTGCGCGCCCGGGTCGAGGAGGAGCTGACCGGGCTCGCGCTCCCCCGCCCGCAGATCCGCATCAGCGAACTCGACGGCGACCCGATCCTCACCGGCGCCCTGCGCTCGGCCCTCACCCAGGCCCGCGACCAGGTCTTCGACACGGCCTGAGGGAGACCCACCCCTCGCCCGGACCCACCCCTCGCCCGGCTCCACCCCTCGCCCGGCCCCACCCCTCGCCCGGCTCCACCCCAACTCCCCTCCCCGTAAAGGAAGTCCGCCATGCCGCGATGGCGCATGTCCACCTGCGCGTCCGCGGCGCTCGCCGCAGCCGGTCTGTTGCTCTCCGGCTGCGCCAACCCGAGCGTCGGCAGCGCGAACGACGACCCGACGAAGCCGGTCACCCTGAAGTTCTGGCACGGCTGGGCGACGCCCGGCGAGGTCAAGGCCGTCAACGACAGCATCGACCGGTTCGAGAAGCTGCACCCGAACATCAAGGTCAAGGCCACCGGGAACGTCTCCGACGAGACCGTCAACCAGGCCCTGCGGGCGGGCGGCGACAAAGCCCCGGACGTGGTGTCCTCCTTCACCACCAACAACGTGGGCCAGTACTGCGACTCCGGGATGTGGGCGGACCTCGATCCGTTCATGAGGAAGACCGGCCTGGACAAGGAGAAGGTCTTCCCCAAGACGCTTCTCGACTACACCAGTTACCGGGGCAGCCAGTGCGCCCTGCCGCTGCTCGCGGACGCCTTCGGCATGTACTACAACAAGGACGCCTACAAGAAGGCGGGCATCGAGCGGCCCCCGCGCACGATGTCCGAGTTCGAGAAGGTCGCCAGGAAACTGACCGTCCGCAGCGGCAAGAACTCGTACAAGCAGGTCGGGTATCTGCCCAACTTCCGCTTCTACCAGAACAGTCCGGACCGGCTCTTCGCCCAGTGGGGGCCGAAGTACTTCGACGCCAAGGGGAACTCGCGGCTCGCGGACGATCCCTCCACGTACAAGTTCTTCAAGACAGCCGGACAACTCGCTGCCGCGCAGGGCGGGTTCAACGACCTGGAGCGGTTCCGGCTGACCTTCGGCGACGAGATGTCCAGCCAGAACGCCTTTTTGACCGGCAAGGTCGCCATGCACCTGGACGGCGAGTGGCGCGGCCTCATGCTGGACGAGGCGAAGGCGGAGTTCGACTGGGGCGTGGCCCCGCTGCCCGTCCCCGACGACCAGGCCGACACCTACGGACGCGGCTTCATCACCGGCACCGTCGCCGGCATCGCGCACAGCAGCAAGCACCAGAACGCCGCGTGGGAACTGGTGCGGTTCCTGACCGCGGACACCAAGCAGGTCGTGAGCTTCGCGAACGCCATCCACAACGTGCCCTCCACGTTCGCGGCGCTCAAGTCCCCCGACCTGGACGCCGATCCGACCTTCCGGACCTTCTTCGACATCCTGGAGAACAAGCACAGCAAGGCCCTGCCGCCCTCCGTGAACGGCGGCGCCTACGTCGTCTCGCTGCAGGACTTCGCGTACTCCGTCGAGGCCGGGCGCATCGGTGACCTGCGCAAGGGCCTGAAGAAGCTCGACGAGCAGATCGACGCCGACACCCTCCAGTCGAAGAGCTGAAGAGCTGAGGACCCCGCCATGGCCATGACCCTTTCCAATCCCGCGCGCCGCAGACTGCGCACGCTCGGCTTCCTCTCCCCCTGGCTCGTCGGCTTCAGCGTCTTCTTCGCGTACCCGCTGATCGCCACCGTCTACTTCTCGTTCATGCACTACAACCAGATCAAGGAGCCCTCGTTCGTGGGCCTCCGCAACTGGAAGTACGTGTTCGAGCAGATGCCGCTGTTCGGTCCCGCCCTGTGGAACACCCTGTGGCTGGTCGTGATCATGGTGGCCCTGCGGGTGGTCTTCGGGCTCTCGCTCGGGCTGCTGATCACGAAGATCAAGACGGGCCCCGGGCTCTTCCGCACCGCCTTCTACCTCCCGTATCTCGCCCCGCCGGTGGCCGCCACCGTCGCCTTCGTCTTCCTGCTCAACCCGGGCACGGGACCGGTGAACGAGATCCTCGGCGCGGTCGGGATCTCCGGGCCCAACTGGTTCAACGACCCGGACACCGCCAAACCCTCGCTGGTGCTGCTCTCCCTGTGGGGCATCGGCGACCTCATGGTCATCTTCATGGCGGCGCTGCTCGACGTCCCGAAGGAGCAGTACGAGGCCGCGGATCTGGACGGCGCCGGGGCGTTCGCCAAGTTCCGTTACGTCACCTGGCCCGCGATCACACCCATCGTGATGTTCGCGGTGGTCACGGGTGTCGTGCAGACCATGCAGTACTACACGCAGGCCCTGGTCGCGGGGAAGGTCGCCTCCGGCGTCAACATCGGGCCGGGGTCGGTCATCCAGCCCGGCTACCCCGACCATTCGACCCTCACGGTCCCCCAGCTCGTCTACCAGATGGGCTTCCAGAACTTCAACACCGGCGCCGCGTGCGTGCTCTCGCTCGTGCTCTTCGCCATCGCCATGGCCGTCACGCTGCTCCTGATGCGCAAGCGCTCCGGGCTGCTCTCGGCGGAGGACTGAGGACTCATGACGACCACGACGCTCACCGCACCCACCACGCCCGCCCCCGCCACCCCGAAGCAGCGCGGCCCGGCCGCGGCCCGCGCCCGCCGCAAGCGGGCCCTGCACTGGATCGCCGTGCACAGCGTGGCGATAGCCGTGGCGCTGCTGTTCGTCCTGCCGTTCGTCTTCGTCTTCCTGACGTCGGTGATGAGCGACTCACAGGCCATGAGCGGCGACCTGTGGCCCGACTCCTGGCACTGGTCCAACTACCAGGCCGTGTTCGAGACCCCCGGCTTCCTGGACTGGTGGCGCAACTCGCTCATGTACGCGGGCCTCGGCACCCTCTTCACGGTCTGCTCGGCGATCCCCGTGGCGTACGCGCTCGCCAAGTTCCGCTTCCGCGGCCGGCGCACCGCGATGCTGCTCGTCATCTCCACGATGATGCTGCCGCCGCAGGTCATCGTGATCCCGATGTACCTGGTGTGGGCCCAGCAGTTCCACCTGTCGGGCACGCTGTGGCCGCTGATCATCCCGATGGCGTTCGGCGACGCGTACTCGATCTTCCTGCTCAGGCAGTTCCTCCTCACCATCCCCAAGGAGTACATCGAGTCGGCCAAGGTCGACGGGTGCGGCGAGTTCCGCACGATGATCAAGATCGTCGTGCCGATGGCCAAGCCCGGCATCGCCGCCATCGCGCTCTTCCAGTTCTTCTACTGCTGGAACGACTACTTCGGACCGCAGATCTACGCGGCCCAGAACCCCGGTGCCTGGACGCTCAGTTACGGCCTGGAATCCTTCAAGAGCGCCCACAGCGTCAACTGGAACATGACCATGGCAGCGACCCTGCTCGTCATGGCGCCGGTCATCATCATCTTCTTCTTCGCACAAAAGGCCTTCGTCGAAGGCGTCACCCTCACCGGAGTAAAGGGCTGAGAACCGATATGAAGCTCGCAGTGGTCGGCGGAGGGTCGACCTACACACCCGAACTCATCGACGGATTCGCACGGTTGAGGGACACCCTGCCAATCGAGGAGCTCGTCCTCGTCGACCCCGCCGCGGACCGCCTCGAACTCGTCGGGGGCCTGGCACGGCGCATCTTCGCCAAGCAGGGGCACCCCGGCCGCATCGTCACCACGTCCGACGTGGACGCGGGCGTCGCGGACGCCGACGCGGTCCTGCTCCAGCTGCGCGTCGGCGGGCAGGCTGCCCGTCAGCGGGACGAGACGTGGCCCCTGGAGTGCGGCTGCGTCGGCCAGGAGACCACCGGCGCCGGCGGTCTCGCCAAGGCCCTGCGCACGGTGCCGGTCGTCCTCGACATCGCCGAGCGCGTACGCCGCACCAACCCGAACGCCTGGATCATCGACTTCACCAATCCCGTGGGCATCGTGACGCGAGCGCTGCTCCAGGCCGGTCACAAGGCCGTCGGCCTGTGCAACGTGGCGATCGGCTTCCAGCGGAAGTTCGCCAAGCTGCTCGATGTAGCCCCGGGCGAGGTGCACCTCGATCACGTGGGCCTCAACCACCTGACGTGGGAGACGGGCGTACGTCTCGGGGGTCCGGCCAGCGAGGACATCCTGCCCAAGCTGCTCGCCGAGCACGGTGACGCGGTCGCCGCCGACCTGCGCATGCCGCGCGAGATCGTCGACCGGCTCGGCGTCGTGCCCTCGTACTACCTGCGCTACTTCTACCAGCACGACGCGGTGGTGGAGGAGCTGCGGACCAAACCGTCGCGCGCCGCCGAAGTCGCCGCGATGGAACGCCAGTTGCTGGAGATGTACGGCGACCCGACGCTGGACGAGAAGCCCGAACTGCTCGCCAGGCGCGGCGGCGCCTTCTACTCGGAGGCGGCCGTCGACCTGGCGGCCTCACTGCTCGGCAACGGCGGCAGCCCGTACCAGGTGGTGAACACCGTCAACAACGGCACGCTGCCTTTCCTGCCCGACGACGCCGTGATCGAGGTCCAGGCCACGGTCGACGGCACGGGCGCCAAGCCCCTGGCGGTGCCGAAGCTCGACCCGCTGTACGCGGGGCTCATCGCGAACGTCACCGGCTACGAGGACCTGGCACTCCGGGCCGCGCTGCACGGCGGCCGCGACCGCGTGTTCAAGGCGCTGCTCGCCCACCCGCTGGTCGGCCAGTACGCGTACGCGGAGCAGCTCACCGACAGCCTCATCGCGCACAACCGGGAGCACCTGGCGTGGGCGTAGGCAAGAGCGTGCTCGCGATCGACGCGGGCAACAGCAAGACCGACGTCGCGGTGGTCGCGGCCGACGGCACCGTCGTCGGCGCGGCCCGCGGCGGCGGGTTCCAGCCACCCCAGGTCGGCGTCGAGACCGCGGTGGACGTCCTGGAGGAGGCGGTGACGCGGGCCCTGGCGGAGGCGGGCACCGACTCCGTGGAGCACGTGTCCGCCTGCCTGGCCAACGCCGATCTGCCGGTGGAGGAGCGGGAGTTGGCGGCGGCCCTGCGCCGCCGCGCGTGGGGCCCCTCCGTCGACGTACGCAACGACACCTTCGCCATCCTGCGGGCCGGACTCCTGGAGGACGCCGAGCCGCGGGGTGTCGCCGTGGTGTGCGGGGCCGGCATCAACTGCGTGGGCATGCTGCCCGACGGGCGCACGGCGCGCTTCCCCGCCATCGGCCGGATGTCCGGCGACTGGGGCGGCGGTGGCGGCCTGGCCGAGGAGGCGCTCTGGTACGCGGCGCGGGCCGAGGACGGCCGCGGCGACGCGACCGCGCTGCGCGAGGCACTGCCCGCGCACTTCGGCCTGCCCTCCATGTACGCGCTGATCGAGGCCCTGCACCTGGGCTCCATCGCCCCCGTACGGCGGCACGAGCTGACGCCGGTGCTCTTCGCGACGGCGGCGGCCGGCGACGCGGTGGCCCGCGCCCTGGTGGACCGGATGGCCGACGAGGTCGTCGCCATGTCGACGGTGGCCCTGGACCGCCTCGACCTGCTCGGCGAGGAGACCCCGGTGCTTCTCGGCGGCAGCGTCCTCGCCGCCAGGCACCCGCAACTGGACGACCGGGTACGGGCGTTGCTGGCCGACCGGGCGCCCAAGGCGGTGGCCAGGGTGGTCGTCGCCCGCCCCGTGCTCGGCGCCGCGCTGCTCGGCCTGGACCAGGTGGGGGCACCCACCGACGTGCACGCGCGCGTGCGGGGGCATTACGAGACGGGGGCTTCCTGAGAGGCGTCCGGGCCCGACCGCCCGGAGTTCATCGGCCCGGCAGGGAACCGATCCGCACAGAATCGCGTATTCAAGGGCAGGGGTGGTGTGCGATCTTCGCTTGATCCGGACTGGATTCGCATGATCCGGACAGGTCTCCCGACGCAGTGATCAATACAAGATCCAGTCAAGACCTGTGCGGATGTCGGTCCCTGCGGCGATACTTGCCGCCGTGCACTTCCACCCGCACCGCGCACGCCGGGCGGAAGTGAACGTCCGATGACCAAGGGGGAGGTCGAGGTCGAGGTGACATACCCGCCGAACGGCAGCGCCGCGCCGCCGGGACAGACCGCGCCGACGATGCCCGTCGTCCCGCCGCAGGCAGGGCCGGACCCCGCGTCGTCCGCACCGGCCGTGCCGGGCGCGGCGCCCCGCAGGCCCGCGTGGATCGAGGGCCGGGACCGGCTGCGCGCGGCGGCGACGACGGAACCGGGAAGGCTGCGGATCATCGGCGCCTTCCTGGCGCTGCTCGTCGTGGCGTTCGGCGCGATCACCACCTGGCAGATGTCCGACCGTTCGGCCGCCGCGGACAGCGTCCTGAACCGCAGCCAGCCGCTGAGCGACGACGCCGCCGCCATCTACCGCTCCCTCGCCGACGCCAACACGGCCGCCTCCAGCGGCTTCCTGGCGGGCGGCCAGGAACCCGCCGCGGTGCGCGACCGGTACAAGGCCGACATCGAGCGGGCCTCCGAGAAGCTGGCGAACGCCGCGTCGAACGCGGGCTCGGGCTCGTCGGCCGCCGCGTCGGTGAGCAAGCTGAACAAACTGCTGCCCGAGTACACCGGCCTGATCGAGCGTGCCCGCGCGAGCAACCGCCAGGGCCTGCCCCTGGGCGGTGCCTACCTGCGGTACGCGAACGACAAGATGCAGACCGAGATGCTCCCGGCCGCCGAGCAGCTCTACACCGCGGAGAAGCAGCGGCTGAACTCGGACTACGACGACGCGAAGCCGTACCCCTGGTTCGCCATCGCCCTCGGCCTGCTCGCGCTCGGCGCCCTGTTCTGGGCCCAGCGCCGCAACTACCGCCGCACGAACCGGGTGTTCAACCACGGCCTGGTCGCCGCGACCGCCGCGACCACGGTGGTCCTCCTCTGGCTCGTCGCCGGTCACACCTTCGCCCGCTCGGGGCTCAACGACTCGTACGACCACGGCGTGGAATCCCTGAACGTCCTGAACGACGCCCGCATCAGCTCCCTCAAGGCCCGCAGCAACGAAAACCTCACGCTGGTCAGCCGGGGCGCGGAGACCGTCGAGGTGGGCGCGGACAAGGAGATCAAGGACAAGTTCGACGTCGCCTACCAAGCGCAGATGAAGCAGCTCGGCAGCGCCGACAGCGGTCTGCTCGGCAAGGCGGCGGCCATCGCCGACGACGCGTCGGGCAAGAATCCCGTCAAGGCGGCCGCGGACAACGTGTCGGTCTGGAAGGACCGGCACAAGACCGCGCGGGACAGCGACGACGCGGGTGACTACAAGGGAGCGCTCGCCAAGGTCGTCGGCGACAAGAGCGACGAGCCCACCGGCGAGTGCTTCGACAACGTCGACGACGCGCTCGAAGACGCGCTGACGCACGAGCGCGGCGAGTTCCAGCAGGCGGCGAAGGACGGCAAGGGGGCGATGAGCGGGCTCCCGGTCGGCGCCGCCGTACTCGCGGTGCTCGCCGCGGCGGGCGCCGTGCTCGGCGTCGGGCGCAGGCTGTCGGAGTACAGGTGAGAGGGGGCGAGCGGACGATGCGTACGCGAGGAGTGGCGAGGATGCGCGGCTGGGGCGGAGCTGCCGCCATGGCGGTGGCCTGCGCCCTCACGGGCTCCCTGGTGCTCGTGCTGCCGGAGGCCGGCGGCGCGGCGGGGGCCGGCAAGGGCGAGGGCCAGGCCGCGTCCAGGGGCTCCGCCGCGGCAGCGCCCGCGCGCGCCGAGGAGTGCGAGACCCCGGAGGAGAGCCTCTCCCCCTCCGGCAAGGACGGCCCGACGATCAAGGCCATCCGCGACCGCAAGAAGCTCATCGTCGGCGTCGACCAGAACAGCTACCGCTGGGGCTATCGCGACCCGAACAAAAAGACGGGGACGCTCGAAGGCTTCGACATCGACCTCGCGCACAAGATCGCCGAGGAGATCCTCGGCGACCGCGACGCCGTCCTCTTCCGCGCCGTCCCGACCAACCAGCGCGTCAAGGCGATACAGAGCGGCCAGGTCGACATGGTCGTGCGGACCATGACGATCACCTGTGACCGCGAGAAGGAAGTCGCCTTCTCCACCGCGTACTTCAAGACCGGCCAGCAGGTCCTCGCCCCCAAGTCCTCGGACATCACTGGGTTCGACGACTCACTGGACGGCAAGAAGGTCTGCTCCGCGAAGGGTTCCACGGCACTGACCAAGCTGGAGGAGCTCAAGAAGAAAGGCCTGGATGCCGACATCGGTACGACGGTGCCCAATCAACTCGACTGCCTGGTAAGGCTCCAGCTGGGTGAGGTGGACGCCGTCGTGACGGACAGCGCGCTCGCCGCGAGCCAGGCCGCGCAGGACCCGACGGTCGAACTCAAGGGCGACGCACCGCTCAACACGGAGTACTACGGCGTGGCGATGAAGAAGCCGGCGAAGGGCGAGGACGACCTGGTGCGGCGGGTCAACCAAGTCCTCGAGGACTACCGCGACAGCAAGAGCGGCTGGCAGAAGAGCTACGACCACTGGCTGAAGCCGGCCCTCGGCGAATCGGCGGGACCGCCCGCACCGAAGTACAGCGACTGATCCTGACATGTACGGCAACGCAGAGCGGAGAGGTGATCGATGAGCGTCGCGGGACCCCCCGGTCCTGTGATGGACCGGGACGAGGTGGACCGTGCGCTGGCGCGCCTCGACGCGGAGCACGAGGCGATCGAGACCTCGTTGCTCGCCCTCCAGGATCACGCGGGCCGCAGGCTCCTCGAAGGTGCCGGTCTCACCGGCACCACACAGGAGCGCTGGCAGTCCACCGAGCAGCGGATCACCCTGCTCTGGGCATACTTCGACGCGTACGCCGCCGCCCTGCGCGCGGCGCACGAGGTGCGGGCCCGCAGACGCTGGCCCAACCGTGACGACCTGGTGGAGCTGACCGAGCTGCTGCGCGGTGAGAGTGTCACCGTCGCCGGCGGCGCCGCCCCCGCGCCGTCGGCCTCGATCACCGGCCCCGCCAAGCTCACCGAGCGCTTCACGCTCATCGACCTCGTCTCGCGGATGAACGACCTGTACGCGCACTCGCTCGACATGGTCGTCGCCGCCGACGCGGTCTGGTCCGCGCTGCCCGCCCGGATCGACCTGCTGGCCGCCGAACTGCACCGCACCCGCCGGCTCGCCCATTCCGTGGGAGTACGCCCGGGTGAGCACCCGGCGGGCGACGACCTGGAGCGGATCACGTCGGAGCTGACGCTCCTGCGCGAGCAGGTGGTGTCCGATCCGCTGGCCTTCTGGCAGCCCGCGCAGGGCAGTTCGGCCCCCGGCGGCGGCCGCCCGCACACCGAGCGGTACGACCGCGAGGCCCGCGCCCTGGAGGACGTACGCCGTGAGATCGACGCGGTGCTCACGGTCAGGCAGGACGCGGAGCTGCGGCTCGCCAGGCTGCGTGACGTGCTCTCGCGAGCGGACCGCACCCTGGCCGAGGCCCGTTCGGCGCGCGGCGAGGTCCTCGCGAAGATCGCGGCGTCCGAGGTGCCCGCCGTCAGCGGCCCTTCGACCGCGCTGCAGGAGCAGCTCGCGACGGCGTCCGACTACCGCAGGCACGCCCAGTGGCACCGGCTCTCCCCGCTCCTGGAGTCCCTCGAACAGAAGGCCGAGGACGAACTCATGCGTGCCCGTGAGTCGTTGACGGCCGTCACCCAGCCCCTCGCGGTCCGCGCGGAGCTGCGCGGCCGCCTGGACGCCTACAAGGCGAAGGTCTCCCGCCTGGGCCACGCGGAGGACCCGCTGCTGGTCGAGCGGTACGACGCGGCGCGCCGGATGCTGTGGAGCGCGCCCTGCGATCTGCGCGTCGCCGAACAGGCGGTGCTTCGTTATCAGCAGGCGGCGGCCGAAGTCCTCGCATCGAGGGTCCCGCAACAGGGCGGTCCCACCGACCGGAGGGGGGAAGCATGAGTGAGCAGCAGAAGTGCCAGCGACCCGGATGCACGGGGTCGTACGAGGACATGGGCGGCGGCGAGCTGTACTGCGACACCTGCGGCCTGGCCCCGGTCGTCTCCCCGACCGGCCTGGTGTCCTCTCCCCCGACCGGCATCACCGGCGGCGGCAAGGGCTCGGGCAGCAGCAGCTCCCGGTCCAGTTCGCGCGCCTCGTCCCGCTCGTCGCGGTCCCAGTCATCGCGCAGATCGGTGTCGGGGCGGCTCTCGCGCTCGCTCTCCGGCAGCTCCACGTCCCGCTCGGTCTCGGTGCGCAGCTCAGGACCCTCCGCCGGCACGTCCGCCCGCAGCAGGCTCGGCGTGGGCCTGGTCCTGGTGCCCGAGGTCCCGCGCCCCGATCCGCGCCAGGCGGTGCAGAAGAACCCCGAGGTTCCCGAGCGCAAGCGCTTCTGCTCGCGCTCCGACTGCGGGGCGCCGGTGGGCCGCGCGCGGGGCGATCGGCCGGGGCGCACCGAGGGGTTCTGCACCAAGTGCGGCCACCCGTACTCGTTCGTGCCGAAGCTGAACCCCGGCGACATCGTCCACGGGCAGTACGAGGTCGTGGGCTGTCTGGCGCACGGCGGCCTCGGCTGGGTCTATCTCGCCGTCGACCGCGCGGTCTCCGACCGCTGGGTGGTCCTCAAGGGCCTGCTCGACACGGGCGACCAGGACGCGATGGCCGCCGCGATCTCCGAGCGCCGCTTCCTCGCCGAGATCGAGCACAGCAACATCGTCCGTATCTACAACTTCGTCGAACACCTCGACCAGCGCACGGGTTCCATGGACGGCTACATCGTCATGGAGTACGTCGGCGGCAAGTCCCTCAAGGAGATCGCCAACGAACGCCGCACGGCGCAGGGCAAGCGCGACCCGCTGCCCGTGGAACAGGCCTGTGCGTTCGGCATCGAGGCTCTTGAGGCCCTCGGGCACCTGCACAGCCGCAATCTCCTGTACTGCGACTTCAAGGTCGACAACGCCATCCAGACCGAGGACCAGCTCAAGCTGATCGACATGGGCGCGGTCCGCCGCATGGACGACGACGAGTCGGCGATCTACGGCACGGTCGGCTACCAGGGCCCCGAAGTCGCCGAGCTCGGCCCGTCGGTGGCCTCCGACCTGTACACGGTGGCGCGCACCCTGGCCGTGCTCACCTTCGACTTCCAGGGCTACACGAACGTCTTCGTGGACTCCCTGCCGGACCCCGACAACATCGAGGTCTTCCGTACGTACGAGTCGTTCTACCGCCTCCTCGTGCGCGCCACCGACCCGGACCCGGCCCGCAGGTTCGCCTCGGCGCAGGAGATGGCGGAGCAGCTCACCGGCGTCCTGAGGGAGGTCGTGGCGATCCAGACGGGGCGGCCACGGCCCGCGCTCTCCACGCTGTTCGGGCCCGAGGTGAAGGTCACGGACACGGAGCTGTTCGCCGAACTGACCGGCGACGTCTCGCACTTCGGGGTACGTGTGCTGCCCCCGGGGCGGCGCAAGGGGCGCGCCGAGCTGACGGCGGGCAACGGCCGGGCCACGGCCAACGGCACCCCGGCGATCACCGCACCGCCCGTGCCGCCCGCCGCACCGCCGGCCCGCATCGTCCGGCCGCTCGACGCCCCCGCGACGGCGCTCGCCCTGCCGGTGCCGCGCGTCGACCCGGACGACCCGAACGCCGGGTTCCTCGCCGGGCTCATGGCCTCCGCGCCCGCCGAGCTGATCACCGCGCTGCGGGCCGCGCCCACCGACTCGGTGGAGCTGCGGCTGCGCGGGCTGCGCGCCCGCCTCGCCATGGGTGAACCGGCGCCCGCCGCGCAGGCGTTGACCGAGCTGGAGATACAGCATCCGGACGACTGGCGGGTGGTCTGGTACCGAGGCGTCGCCTCGCTGGCGACCGGCGACCACGAGAGCGCGGCGCTGTCCTTCGACGCGGTGTACGACGCGTTCCCCGGCGAGCCCGCCCCCAAGCTGGCCCTCGGCGTCTGCGCGGAGGTCCTTGAGCAACTGGACAACGCCGCCGAGTACTACCGCCTCGTGTGGGCCACCGACCCGAGCTATGTCAGCGCGGCGTTCGGCCTGGCCCGGGTGCAGCTCGCCGCGGGCGACCGGCGCGGTGCCGTGCACACCCTGGAGTCCGTGCCCGAGGCCTCGATCCACTACACCGCGGCCCGCGTCGCGGCGGTGCGGGCGAGGCTGCGGCACCGTATGACGTTGGACACCGCGCCGTCACCCGGCGCGCTCTTCCTGGACGATCTGACGGCCGCGGCGGGCCAGGTGGAAGCCCTCGCGGGCTTCGGCCTGGACGCGGTGCGCCGCGAGCGGCTCTCCACCGAGGTCCTCGGCACCGCGCTGGACTGGGTACTCTCCGGTAGGCACCCTGGTCACGCTTCCGCCCCGCCGGCAGCACCCGCTGCACCGGCGAGCGGCTCGCGGACCGTGCTGCTCGGCAGCGACCTGGACGAGCGCGGCCTCCGGTTCGGCCTGGAGCGCTCGTACCGCACGCTTGCCCGGCTCGCACAGGGTGGCGAGGAAAGGATCGAACTGGTGGAGCGGGCCAACCGTTTCCGCCCTCGGACGTGGGTGTGAAGATGTCGCAGATGCACCAGCAGACTGCCGGGGCAGGTTCCACGTGCCCCGGCTGCGAAGAGCCGCTGGAAGCGGGTGACCTGTTCTGCGGCGCGTGCGGTTTCGACCTGTCGGCGCAGCCGGCCGGGTCCGACGACCGGCCCACCGTCGCCATGAACGGCTCGTCACCGGCGCCGTCCCCGGGCGCGTCGTCGCAGTGGCCCGTCGCCCCGGACGCGGACAGCTCCGACATGCCGGTGCCCGCGCACCTGCCCACCGACCTGCCGGTCACGGAGTCGTCGGGCGGCGAGCTCTCCCCGAACGCGGGTGAGGTACGGACGGACGCCCCCGCGGCCCCGCCCGCGGAGCCGGACGAGTACCCCCTTCCGGCCCCCGGCGTCCAGCCGGAGCCCGAGCCCGCCGACCCCCGCACGGCGCTGCCCGACCCCACGCCGCCCGCGGGCACCAAGCTCTGCGTGGCGTGCCGTTCGGGCCGCGTGGACCCGGACGGCTACTGCGAGAACTGCGGGCACGCGCAGCCGCGCGAGCGCGACCACATGGAGCAGGAGCTCGACGCGGTCGCCGCGGTCAGCGACCGGGGCCTGCGCCACCACCGCAACGAGGACGCGTTCGCCATCTCGTCGACCGCGCTGCCGGACGGATCCCCCGCCGTCGTCGCGATCGTCTGCGACGGTGTCTCGTCCGCGACCCGCCCCGACGAGGCATCGCTCGCCGCCTCACGCGCGGCGAACGAATCGCTGCTCGCCGCCCTGCCGCGCGGCACGCACCCGCAGCAGGCCATGCACGACGCGATCCTCGCGGCGTCCGACGCCGTCAACGCCCTTGCCGCGGAGCCCACTCAGGCCAGGGAGCACTCCCCGCACCAGAACGCGCCCGCGTGCACCCTCGTCGGGTCGATCGTCGCCGGTGGTCTGCTGGTGGTCGGCTGGGTCGGCGACAGCCGTGCCTACTGGGTCCCGGACGACCGCAGCGGCCCGACCGCCCGCCTCACCGAGGACGACTCGTGGGCCGCGCAGATGGTGGCGGCGGGTCTGATGAACGAGGCGGAGGCGTACGCGGACGAGCGCGCGCACGCCATCACGGGCTGGCTCGGCGCGGACGCGTACGAACTGGAGCCGCACACCGCTTCCTTCAAGCCGGACCGTGCGGGTGTAGTGGTCGTGTGCACCGACGGGCTCTGGAACTACGCGGAAGCGGTGGAGGACATGGCACGCGCCGTGCCCGTCGACTCCGCCGTGCGCCCGCTGCACAGCGCCCAGGTCCTGGTCGGCCACGCGCTGGACGGCGGGGGCCACGACAACGTAACAGTGGCGATTCTGCCGTTCCGTGTCGTGCCGCAAGGGGCAGGATCGGCCTAGTGGAAGCCCCCGCGAGAGGGGGCCGCCCATGCGCACTTGTCACCCACCGGCTTGGGGAAGCCGGTGGGAACGTCTAGGGGGAGCAGGGATCCATGGCCAACTTCTCGAAGTCGAACGTGCCGCAGTTCGCGGTCGACGTCTATCAGAACGAGTACCTCCCGGAGGGCGGCCGCGAGGTCAACGCGATCGCCACGGTCACCTCGACGGGCGGTGGCACGGTGGGGTCAGCGGTGAGCGCCCCGCACCTCTACTCGGCGGGGCAGACCCCGGACGCGGCCGTGGCGATCATGGTCGACTGCTCGGGCTCGATGGACTACCCGCCGACGAAGATGCGCGGCGCCCGTGACGCCACGGCCGCCGCCATCGACGCCGTACGTGACGGAGTCCACTTCGCGGTGATCGGCGGCACCCATGTCGCCAAGGAGGTCTATCCGGGCAACGGCCGCCTCGCGGTCGCCGACCGGCAGACCCGGGAGCAGGCCAAGCAGGCTTTGCGCAAGCTCAGCGCGGGCGGCGGCACGGCGATCGGCACCTGGCTGCGCCTCGCCGACCGGCTGCTCTCCTCGGCCGATGTCTCGATACGGCACGGAATCGTCCTGACGGACGGCCGCAATGAACACGAGTCACCCGAGGACCTGCAGGCCTCCCTCGACGCCTGCGCGGGCCGCTTCACCTGCGACGCCCGCGGTGTCGGCACCGACTGGGAGGTCAAGGAGGTCACCGGCATCGCCTCCGCGCTGCTCGGTACGGCCGACATCGTCGCCGACCCCTCGGGCCTGGCCGCCGACTTCACGCAGATGATGGAGGCGGCGATGGGCAAGGAGGTCGCCGACGTCAGCCTGCGGCTCTGGACGCCGCTGGGCGCGGAGATCAAGTTCGTCAAGCAAGTGGCGCCCACGGTGGAGGAGTTGACCGACCGTCGCACGGAGGCGGGGCCGCGCGCCGGTGACTATCCCACCGGGTCCTGGGGTGACGAGTCCCGCGATTACCACATCTGTGTCGAGGTGCCGAACGCCGAGCTCGGCCAGGAGATGCTCGCGGCCCGCGTCTCGCTGATCGTGCCGCAGCCGGACGGCAGCGCCCAGACGCTCTCGCAGGGCCTGGTGCGGGCCGTGTGGACGGACGACATGTCCGCGTCGACGTCGATCAACCCGCAGGTGGCGCACTACACGGGCCAGGCGGAACTGGCACAGGTGATCCAGCAGGGCCTCGATGCGCGCAAGTCGGGAGATATGGACGGAGCCACGGCCAAACTGGGCCGCGCCGTCCAGCTCGCCAGCGCCTCGGGCAACGAGGACACCGCGAAGCTGCTTTCGAAGGTGGTCGACGTGGTCGACGCCGTGGCAGGTACTGTTCGATTGAAGGCGAGGGTCGCCGAGGCCGACGAGATGACTCTCGAGACGCGGTCGACGAAGACCGTTCGCGTGAAGAAGTAGCACCACCCACATCCGTTATCAGCCCCACAGCAGCACGTACGGCCCTTTGGGCCGGAGAAGGAGAGGGGGAAGCGCCGACATGCCGACCTGCCCGAACGGACACCAGTCGGGTTCCGACGACTGGTGCGAGGTCTGCGGTCACCGCATGGCCGGTGCCGTGCCCCCGCCCCCGCCGCCCCCGGCCGCTCCCGGTTACGGCTACCCGCCGCCGGGGCCCGGCCAGGACGCCGGGTACGGATACCCCCAGCAGGCCCCGGGGCACCCGCATCTGTCGGCCGTGCCGGACCAGGGCGCCGAGCCCGAGCTCTGCCCGCAGTGCCGCACGCCCCGCGAGGCGAACGCGCCGTTCTGCGAGGAGTGCCGCTGGAACTTCCTGACGAACACGGCCACCTCGTACACCCCGGCCGCCCCGCACCCGCCGGCGCCGAGCCCGACGCCGAACCCGGCGCAGCAGTTCCAGCAGCCGCCGGGCCACCAGCCGCACGGCACCCAGCCCGGGCAGGACCCGTTCGGCTACCAGGGCTCGCGTCCCTCGCAGATGAACCGGCCCGCCGAGCCGATCCCGCCGTTCGGCAACGGCAACCCATCCGGCCAGGCGCCCCCGCCGCCCTACAGCGGTGACCCTTCGGGCCGGCCCCCGCAGTCGTTCCAGCAGCAGGGTCCGCCGGCTCCGCCCGCGTTCCCGCAGGAGACGGGGACCCCGCCGCCGCCGTCCTTCGGCGGCGACGACTGGGTGCTCCCGCCGCCCTCGTCATCGACGCCGGGTCCGGGTGCTCCTGGTCCGGGTGCTCCGCAGGCTCCCGAGCAGGGCGACTGGGGCCAGCAGCCTCAGCAGACGCAGGCACCGCAGGGCCCTCCGGGCTTCCAGGCGGTGCCCGGTCCCAGCACCGGCACGGTCTCCTGGTCGGCGACGATCGGCCCGGACCGCGAGTACTTCATGGCGATGATGCACCGCAGCGGTCCCGAGGCGTCGGGCCTGAACCTGCCCGCGTACTCGCCCGAGCAGCAGCGCCCGCTGGCCGGCAACCAGATCACCATCGGCCGCCGCCGCCACTCCACCGGTGACACCCCGGACATCGACCTGTCGGTGCCGCCGGAGGACCCGGGCGTCTCGCACCAGCACGCGGTCCTGGTCCAGCAGCCGGACGGCAGCTGGGCGGTCGTCGACCAGAACTCGACCAACGGCACCACGGTCAACAACGGCGAGGAGCCCATCCAGCCGTTCGTCCCCGTGCCGCTCCAGGACGGCGACCGGGTGCACGTGGGCGCCTGGACGACGATCACGATCCGGCACAGCTGAGCCGGAGCCGTCAGGGCCTTCTCACACGAGTGGCCAGGCGTACGGCCCTTCGGGGTCGTCCAGCCAGGCCCATTCGTGTGGCCCGCTGACGGTGACCCCGAACCGCTCGCGCACCGGCCGGTCCTCGCGCTGCCACAGGGCGAGGGCCTCATAGGGGTCGAGGCTGCCCGCGGTCAGCTCGAGCAAGAAGCGGAAGAGCTCGTTCTGCAGGGCCCTGCGCGGCAGCCCCCCGAGGTGCTGCTCGTGCGGGGCCCTTCTGCCGCCGCCCCGCAGCGGCACGAAGTAGGCGGGCGTGTGCAGGAAGCGGCCCTCCGCGTACGCGGCGTCCCGCACCGTGAGGGCGATCAGACCGGTGGCCAGCGGAGCCAGGATGCGGGCGCCGGGGCGGCACTGGGCCAGCCAGGGCCGCGGCACCGAGCCCAGGGTGCAGGTCGCGATGATCCGGTCGTACGGGGCGCGCTCGGGGCACCCCGCGGTCCCGTCACCGGTGACCACGGCCGGGTGGTATCCGGCGGCCGTCAGATGCCGCCGCGCGGACTCGGTGATCTCCGGGTCCAGGTCGACGGTCGTGACGTGCTCCTGGCCGACCCGGTGGGCGAGCAGCGCCGCGTTGTAGCCGGTGCCCGCGCCGATCTCCAGGACGTCGCAGTCCCCGTCCCGCAGGTCGAGCTCGTCCAGCATCTTCGCCATCAGGGAGGGCTGGCTGCTGGACGAGAGGAGCTCTCCGTCCCGTACGCGGGTGGCGAGCGGTACGTCCGCGTAGGCACCGCGCAGCCAGCGTGCCCGGTGTCCGGGGTCGGGGTCCTCGCCCCAGAGGCGTTCGTATCCGCCGCCCGATGACGTGACGTAGTAGTACGGCACGAACAGGTGCCGCGGGACCTGTTCGAAGGCCGCGCGCAGTGCGGGGTCCCGCGCCCAGGCGCCGCCGGCCTCGATCTCGCGCACCAGGGCGGTTCCGGCCTCGGCGGCCAGCAGCGGGTCGACTGTGGGTCCCATATAGCCACTGTGCTGCGGTATGGCCCGCGATGCGAGCGGCAGGACGTACCGATCCGGAGGAGATCGGTCCCGGTTTGCGGGAGATCAGTACCGGTTTGCGGGAGATCAGTACCGGTTTGCGGGAGATCGGTCCCGCTCCGGATGGCGGCGGTCCTAAGTCTTCCGTCCTCGGTCGCCCCGTCTGAGACCATGGACGGTGTGATAGAGATCCCGCGCGGCACGCTTCAGGAGCAGACCTTCTATGAACAGGTCGGCGGCGAGGAGACCTTCCGGCGCCTGGTGCACTTCTTCTACCAGGGGGTCGCGGAGGACCCGCTGCTGCGACCGATGTACCCCGAGGAGGACCTGGGCCCTGCCGAGGAGCGCCTCGCGCTGTTCCTGATGCAGTACTGGGGCGGCCCCCGCACGTACAGCGACAACCGCGGCCACCCCCGGCTGCGGATGCGCCACGCCCCGTTCACCGTCGACAGGGCCGCGCACGACGCCTGGCTGAAGCACATGCGTGCCGCCGTGGAGGAGCTGAAGCTCTCCGAGGAGCACGAGCGGACGCTGTGGAACTACCTGACGTACGCGGCGGCGTCGATGGTCAACTCCGAGGGCTGACGGCTCTCGGGCGCGCTTCTTCCGGTGACCCGGCCGCTAGGCCGGCGTCACCGAGAGGCCGCCGGCACCGGCCCGGCGCACGGCGATCGACCCGTAGTTCGTGCGCAGCCGCAGCCACGGTCCGGAGGACAGCAGGTCGAGCGTGTCCCCCCGCAGGAACCCCAGGGCCTGCGCGGCGTGCGCGGCCCGCACGGGCAGGCCCGTGTCACCGATGGTCCTCGACCAGATCTCCCGGCCCAGGCGGTCCAGCTCGGCCCGGACCCGCCGCTCCTGCGGCAACTCCTCGACCCGGGACTTGAATTCGGCGACCGCGGCCGCCACGAGGCCCCGCACGGCATCCACGTGCGGAAGCCCGCGCTCGGGCTGCCAGCCGCCGCGCGGCGGGAGAACTCCGGCCCACGGCGGCCCGGTCACGGCCTGCGGCACGAGGACCACGCCCGCCGCATCGACGGACTCCGCCGACTCCCCCACGGATTCGAGGAGTTCACCGGCGGAGACGGTGACGTCGAGGGAGGAGTCGAGCCCGTGCTCGTACGGCTTCGCGAGGCGCGCCGTACGGATGGCGAGCACCTCGAACGACGGCGGCCTGCCGAACACGGCGAGCGTGTCGCCGGCCGCCTGCAGACGGACCGCCGCGGCCTTGTCGTAGTGGATGAGCCGGGCCAGGAAGGCGGCGAGATCCCCCGCCTCCCCGGCGTCGGCCAAGTGCAGCTGCGCCGTCATGCGACGAGCGCCTCCGAACTCCCGGCGTCATCGCCGTCGTCGTCCATGTAGGTCAGGAGAACGGCCTTCTCCTCGGCGGTGATCCGCCGCGGGCGCTGCGCCTCCAGGTTGAACGGGACGACGATCGTCGAGGCCCGCACGTACACCTGGTCGGGGTCCTTGATCTCGTACGAGATGGTGAGCGAGGCCGCGCCTATCTTCGTCACCCACGACTCGATGGTCACCGGCGAGTGCCGGTGGACCAGCGGCCGTACGTAGTCGATCTCATGGCGGGCCACGACGGACCCGCCCGAGAACGACGGGCTGCCGTCCCCCGGTGCGAGCCGGAACATGAAGTCGATCCGCGCCTCTTCCAGATACCGCAGGAAGACGGCGTTGTTGACGTGCCCGAAGGCATCCATGTCCGACCACCGGAGGGGGCAGCTGTAGATATGCCGACTCATGTCAGTCTCAGCCTCGGGTGAGCTTCTTGTAGGTGGCGCGGTGCGGACGGGTCGCGTCCGCACCCAGGCGCTCGACCTTGTTCTTCTCGTACGACTCGAAGTTCCCCTCGAACCAGTACCACTTGGACTCGCCCTCGTAGGCGAGGATGTGGGTGGCGACTCGGTCGAGGAACCACCGGTCGTGGGAGATGACCACGGCCGCACCGGGGAACTCGAGCAGCGCGTTCTCCAGCGACGACAGGGTCTCGACGTCGAGGTCGTTCGTCGGCTCGTCGAGGAGGAGCAGGTTGCCGCCCTCCTTGAGGGTCAGCGCCAGGTTGAGGCGGTTGCGCTCACCACCGGAGAGCACGCCGGCGGGCTTCTGCTGGTCAGGACCCTTGAACCCGAAGGCGGAGACGTACGCCCGCGAGGGCATCTCGACCTGGCCGACGTTGATGTAGTCGAGCTCGTCGGAGACGACGGCCCACAGGGTCTTCTTCGGGTCGATGTTGGCGCGGCCCTGGTCGACGTAGCTGACCTTGACCGTGTCGCCGATCTTGATGCTGCCGGCGTCCGGCTCCTCGAGGCCCTGGATCATCTTGAACAGCGTGGTCTTGCCCGCGCCGTTCGGACCGATGATGCCGACGATGCCGTTGCGCGGCAGCGAGAAGCTGAGGTCGTCGACAAGAACCTTGTCGCCGAACGCCTTGGACAGGTTCTCGACCTCGACGACGATCGAACCGAGCCGCGGGCCCGGCGGGATCTGGATCTCCTCGAAGTCCAGCTTCCGCATCTTGTCCGCCTCGGCGGCCATCTCCTCGTAGCGCGCCAGACGCGCCTTGGACTTGGCCTGACGCCCCTTGGCGTTGGACCGCACCCACTCGAGCTCTTCCTTGAGCCGCTTGGCGCGCTTCTCGTCCTTGCGGCCCTCGACCTTGAGGCGGGTCTGCTTCTTCTCCAGGTAGGTGGAGTAGTTGCCCTCGTAGGCGATGGCACGACCGCGGTCGAGCTCGAGGATCCACTGGGCGACGTTGTCCAGGAAGTACCGGTCGTGGGTGACGGCGATGACGCAACCCGCGTACTGCGCGAGGTGCTGCTCCAGCCAGTTCACCGACTCGGCGTCGAGGTGGTTGGTGGGCTCGTCGAGGAGGAGCAGGTCGGGCGCCTCGATGAGGAGCTTGCAGAGCGCGACGCGGCGCTTCTCACCACCGGAGAGGGTGGTGACGGGCCAGTCGCCGGGCGGGCAGCCGAGGGCGTCCATGGCCTGCTCGAGCTGGGCGTCGAGGTCCCACGCGTTGGCGTGGTCCAGGTCCTCCTGGAGCTTGCCCATCTCGTCCATGAGCGCGTCGGAGTAGTCGGTCGCCATGAGCTCGGCGACCTCGTTGAAGCGCTTGAGCTTGCCCATGGTCTCGGCGGCGCCGTCCTGGACGTTCTCCAGGACGGTCTTCGACTCGTCGAGCTTCGGCTCCTGCATGAGGATGCCGACGCTGAAACCGGGCGTGAGGAACGCGTCGCCGTTCGACGGCTGCTCGAGCCCGGCCATGATCTTCAGCACCGTGGACTTACCGGCGCCGTTGGGGCCCACGACACCGATCTTGGCGCCAGGCAGGAAGCTCAGGGTGACGTCATCAAGAATCACCTTGTCGCCGTGCGCCTTGCGCGTCTTGCGCATGGTGTAGATGTACTCAGCCAAGAGAAACCGTCCGGCAATCAGTGAGTGGGCAGATACACCCCATCTTGCCTGACGGCCACCTACCGGGGGAAACCAGTATGGCCGGGGGGCCATGACCTGGACGTTCGTCAGGCGTTTGGGTAATCGTTCTGTCACTGGCCGTGGCTTTTGGTCAGTCCTCGGGAGACGGCTCCGGATCCGTGGTGGTCGGGGTCGGCTTCTTGCGGAGGAGGAACATCGCCGCCGCGCCCAGTACCACCATCAGGACCGCTATTCCGGCGATCATCGGTGTCGCGCTTGAGCCGCCCGTTTCCGCGAGGTCGCCGCCGCCCGTGCTGGTACCTCCGGCCGACGCGGGGCTCGGGACAGACACCGGCTCCGTCTTGTTGCCGATCGCGCTGACCTCCGTACGGCAGTCGAGCACGCCCTTGAAGCGCTTCTCGTGGCCGTTCGGGCCCTTGATCGTGAAGTCGTAGGCCTGGTCCTCCTGCAGCGGGATCGTCACCGTCCGCGTGGTGCCGGCCTCGATGGTGTGCTTGAGGCCCATGAGCCGGAAGGTGAACGGCTGGTCGCCCTTGTTGCTCGCCGTGATGTCCACGCCGCTCTTGGCGCAGTTCTTCTCGGCGGACAGCGCTGGTATCGCGCCCTTCTTGGCCCAGGTCGCGCTCGCCGTCGCGGAGACCGTGGATTCGCTGGAGCCCGCGAGGATCTGCGTCTGGCTCCGGGTCTCGGACGCGAAGGCCCGGCCGACCGGGATCGTGGTCGACGCCTGCACGGCGAGTGCCGCCGAGCCGTCGGGGGCGTCCTCGGGGATGTCGAAGAACAGCTGGCCGCCGTTGGCCGCGGAGGTGACCGGCTTGCCGTTCTTGCCGACGATCTTCACCCCGCTCGTCGCCGAGTCCGTGGGCGGGGTCACGGACACGGCGTCCGCGTCCGTCCGCACGGTGACCGGACCGACCCGCTCCCCCGCGCGTCCGGAGACCGCGGGCGGGTCGAGGGTGAGCGAGGCCCTGGGCTCGGCCGCGCCGCGGGCGTTCTTGTAGAGGTAGTCCGCGAGCTTCTCGGCCTGCGGGTCGACCGCGTCCACCTCGGCGCCGTCCGAGTAGCGCCAGATCGCCACCTGGGTGCCGGCGGCCGCCTCCTGTTCGGTCAGCGCCCGTGCGCCCGCCTTGTGGGCCAACGCCGCGAGGTCGTTCACCTGCGGGTAGGAGTGCTGCAGGATCCAGCGGATCCTGCCCGCGTCCTTGTTGCTGTTCAGCGACGTGCCGCTCCAGGGGGTCTCCTGGTACTTCGCGTCCTTCTGCGTGGGGTTCTGGATGTCGACGCAGTACGTCTGGAGGGTGCCGCCGCCGTCCACGGACATCTCGAAGAGCCCGGCGGGCACCTGCTGGCTCGTCCCGTTCTCACGGATGACGGCCTGGTCGTACGTCTGCAGTCCGCCCAGCGTCGCGACGGCTCCGCCCTGGGCTTGCGGAACCTCTTCCGCTGCCGCGGGACCCGCGGCGGCTATCGCGCCCGCCGCGAGGGCTCCGGTCGCCAGCGTCACCGCGGCGAGACGCGCGGCGCCCCGTCTCCCCCGGGACGGGGCAGAGCACGCACGTCCCCCGGGCAGCGGCGAAAACGCCGGTACTGCCGAGAACGCCGAGAACGCGGAAACCACTGAACGTGCGAAAGACACAGAATTCCCCTCCGGGCGGGACCCGTTCACGTCGAGGGGGGTGGTCCCGCCAGCAGATTGAAGGGGCAGAATCACCTGCCACCTGCGTGGCATCCACTACCAACTGCCCCGTGAGCTACCTTCGGCATCCTAGGGACGCGGCACACCACGGTCCCCCGTCCTACCGTTCGATAACCGATCCGACTCGGAATCGTTATCGCCAACAACCTTTCAGAACCGGGCTTATCGACAAATCAACGGCACCCATTCCCCGATAAGCCGCACATCGGTCGCCCTCCCTCTGACGGCCCATCACCCCACCGGCTCGGGCTCGGGCATCGGCTCGGGCATCGACTCGCGCTCCGGCTCGGGTTCAGGCTCATGACCGAGCACCCGCTCGCGCGCCGCCGCCGGATCCGTCAGTGCCGCATTGGCCTTCAGCACGCGCCGGAAAGCCGCCGTCCCGCGCGAGAGATCGTGGCCGACGGTCGTCGCGTCGATGTCCGCCGAGGTCCAGTGCTGACCGCCACGCTCCTCGTCGCGCACCCTCAACTTGCCCTGCACGATGACGGGTTCGCCGATCGTCAGCGAGCCCTGCACGTTCGCTCCGAGCGACCGCCTCGCCCACACCGTGAAGAAGTTGGTGTGTCCGTCCGCCCAGACGTTCTGCACCGCGTCGTAGTACCGCGCCGTCACCGCGAGCCGGAACCGCGCCACCGGCCCGGAGGGCAGCTCCCGGAACACCGGTGTCGTCGCGACGTTCCCCACCACCGTCACCAAGGTCTCGTTCATGCCGAACCCCTCCCTCGTCCACTCCGCTTACACCGCCGCGGCGGTCGGTCCCGCGGCTTCGATCTCAGAGTGGACCGGTCGGGGCGGCCCCGCTGAGCCCTGTGGTCTACCGGGCAGTTGTGGATAACTCCCTCACCCGGACGAGGGATCAAAGGACGGAGGACGGGACGAGCCGTCCCCCGCTCAGCCCACCGACGCCCCCGTCACCCGCACGTACTGCTCCCGTACCTCCAGATACCGCAGTACCTCCGCCGCCACCGGATCCAGGACCCTCGCGCGCCCGCACCCGGCCGCCGCCTCCCGCAACCGCCGTTCCGCGTCCAGGCCGTAGCGCCGTGCGGGCCCCCGCGCCGCCATCCGGCTCGCCCACTCCACGCAGGGACCGCCCACGATGCCGACCAGCATCAGCAGTACGGGCACGCCCAGGTTCGGCACGGCGACCCCGATGATCTGCGCCACCAGCCAGATCCCGCCCACGACCTGCAACAGCGTCATCGCCGCCTGGGCGAGGACCGCGACCGGCCACCACCCCGGCCGCGGCGGCTTCCCCTCGGGCACCCCGGCCAACGCCGTCAGCTCGTCGAGGGCCTCGGGCAGCCCCTCCGCGCCGCGCACCGCGGCCTCCCGCACTGCCTGCCCCCAGGACTGCGGCAGCCCCCAGGCGGCCTCGTCGGCCACTGTGCGCACCGCGTGCTCGACGCGTTGGCGGGCCGTGGCCTCCTCGTCCGCGGGCGCCTGCGCCACGGGCCAGCCGATGCTCGGTGAGCGCTGGGCCTCGTACCAACGCCACAGCCGCAGCCACGGCGTGCCGCATGCCTTGCCTGCGTTGCGGCGCCAGGCACGTTCCGCGGCCTGGCCGGCCGCGGCCGCTCCCACCGCGTCCGCGAGCCGGTCGGTGAACTCCTCGCGCGCCTCCTCGCTGAGCCCGATCCAGTTGCGGCCCCGGCCCCCGTGCGATCCGGCCCCGGCCGCGTAAACGGGCCACAGCTGGTCGGCGGTGGCGTCCAGGTCGGCGGCGATCCGCCGGGCGGCGGCGCCTCGCTCCTTGGTGAACTGCCCGAGGGAGTCCCGGAGTTCGTCGACCCCGTCACCGGTCAGCGCGGACAGGGCGAGCACGGTGGCGCCGGGTTCGCCGTGTTCGCCGAGTGCGATGCCGTCCTCGTCGAGCAGCCTTCGCAGATCGTCGAGCACTTGGTCGGCGGCGTCGCCCGGAAGGCGGTCCACCTGGTTGAGCACGACGAACATGACCTCGGCGTGCCCGGCCATGGGCCGCAGATAGCGCTCGTGGAGCATCGCGTCGGCGTACTTCTCGGGGTCGACGACCCAGATGACCGCGTCGACGAGCGCGAGGATGCGGTCCACGTGCGCGCGGTGCTCCCCGACCGCCGAGTCGTGGTCGGGCAGGTCGATCAGGACGAGCCCCTCCAGGGTCTTCAGGTCCGGGCCCTGGAGAGGGCGTCTGCGCAGCCGCCCCGGGATGCCGAGCCGGTCGAGGAGCCCCGCCGCGCCATCCGTCCAGCTGCACCCGATGGGGGCCGCCGTGGTGGGCCTGCGGACGCCCGTGTCGGAGATCGTCACGCCGGCAAGGGCGTTGAAGAGCGTCGATTTTCCGCTCCCCGTGGCGCCCGCGATGGCCACGACGGTGTGCCGGCCGGAGAGCCTGCGCCGGGCGGCGGCCTCGTCAAGGACCCTGCCGGCCTCGGCGAGCGTGGCCCCGTCCAGCCGGGTGCGGGAGAGCCCGACGAGTTCCCGCAGGGCGTCGAGCCGGGCGCGCAGGGGCCCTTCGTAGGCGGTCGAGACATCGGACGACGTACTGGATGGCGCACCGGACGACGTATCGGACGACGCACTGGAAAGTGCGCTGGAAGGTGCACCGGATGGCGTAGTGGACGGCACACCGGAGGGCGCGCAGGAGGGTGTCGCGGCCGGGGTTCCCGCGGGAGCGTACGCGTCGTCGCTGCCCCCCGTCCCCCGGGCGGCGCCGGTTCGCGTGGCACCGCCGCGTCGCGCGATCAGCCCGTCGTCCCAGACGATTTCGGAGTCACCGCGGGCCTCCCCGGCGGCGCCTCCTGGGCTCGGCGGCTCCTTGGGGGGCTCGTCGCGCTCGTGCTCGGTGTGATCAGTGACGGCAGTCACCGCGGTCACCTCTCCTTCTGCAGTACGGACAGCGCGGCGATCAGGTCGGCCTGGGGTTCGGGGTTCACGTCGAGGCTGTCGAGGGGGGCGAGGCGACGTTCGCGCTCCGCGTCCAGGACGTTGTCCAGGTAGGTGGTGAGCAGGCGTCCGCCCCGGTCCCGCAGCCGGAGCGCTCCTTGGGCGCCGATCCGCTCGGCGAGCGTCTCGCCCGCCGAGCGTCCGCGGCCCCCGCCGAGCAGGGCCGTGGCGAGCAGGGCGGCCACCATCTCGGGGTCGGGCACGAGGTTCTTCTCGATCCGGTCGAGCCCGCGGACCTCGTCCTCCGCGTACTCCTCCAGGATGCGTCGCCAGCGCCGTACGGCCATCCCGATGCGGTGCTCGGCGCCCTCGGCGCTCTGGCCGGACCGGTCACGGTCACCGAGCCCGGGTGCCGCGGCGGCCGGCTCACGCCGCCACGCCTCGTCGATCCGCTCGTCGGCGGCGGTCACCGCGCAGAGCAGCAGCGCCTCCAGGCTCTCGGCGACCGCGTCGAGGAGTTCACCGGCGCCGCAGTCCAGCGGATAGCTGCGCCACCGCTTCAGCGCGTCGCCCGCGAGGACGGCGCCGGACTGCAGAGACTCCCGCACGCGCGCGTGCTCGTGTCCGTACGCCTCGTCGACGGCGGAGGTGAGCCGCAGCGCGGCCGCGTACTGGAGGGCTACGGCGCCCGCGAGTTCCGGGACCCGCACGTTCAGGGACTGGATGACGCCGTGTGCCGTGCGCGCGATGGCCTCCGCGCGGGCCGTGGGCTCCTGGGAGCGGTGGGTGAGCCAGGCCCGCAGCGGCGCGACGGCGGTGGCGGGGAGCAGCCCGCCACCGCCCGTGGACTCGGGCAGCTCGGGCACGGTGAAGCGCGGTACGTCGCCGAGGCCCGCCTTCAGGAGCAGCGCCCCGTACTGCCGCGACACCTCGGCCACCAGCTGGTGCGGCACCCGGTCGAGGACGGTGACGAGGGTCGCGTCGTGCTCTTTCGCGGTACGCAGCAGATGCCAGGGCACGGCGTCCGCGTACCGGGACGCGGTGGTCACCATGACCCAGACGTCGGCCGCGGAGATGAGCTCGGCGGCGAGGATCCGGTTGTCGGAGATGAGCGAGTCGACGTCGGGGGCGTCCAGGAGGGCGAGCCCCTTGGGCAGGGTTTCCGCGGTCTCGATGCGCAGCGCGCGTTCGCCGTCGGGCGCGAGCGGCAGCAGGTCGTCGCTGTCGTCGTCGTCCTCGTCCCGCCCGGCCGAAGGCTCCGGACGCGGCACCCACACGCGCGTGAGGTCGGGCAGTACGCGCATGCCGGCGAACCAGTGATGATCCTCCGGATGGCATACGAGGACCGGTGTGCGGGTCGTCGGCCGCAGTACCCCCGCCTCGCTGACCTGCCGCCCGACGAGGGAGTTCAGCAAGGTCGACTTGCCCGCCCCGGTGGAACCCCCGATCACGGCGAGCAGCGGGGCTTCGGGGGCCCGCAGGCGGGGCACCAAGTAGTCGTCGAGCTGGGCAAGGAGCTCGTCCCGGTTGGCACGCGCGCGTGGCGCCCCCGGCAAGGGGAGCGGAAAGCGTGCGGCGGCGACACGCTCGCGCAGGGCGGAGAGTGCCTCGAGCAGTTGAGGCCGTACGTCCAAGGTCACCACATGCGAAGAATGCCCAATTTTGGTGGCTTTCTGAAGCATATGGGCACCCCTGCGCGCCGATCGGACACATGGGATGGAAGGGGCGACTGGGGCACAGGCATAACGAGTGCACAACACCCGGGGCGCGAGACGCCAAAAGCGATGCGAGATTCGCACCTGCCTGCGATTATCAGGACCGCTTCACTGAACCTCCACATAGTGCCGCGGAGGCGAAGCACCAGGGACAAGGACCCGGGAGCCCTATCCTTGTCCCCGGCAAGGTCACGGCTCGACCCACCCGGGCTCCAGGCCACCGGCCACCATCCGGCCCCCGTAGCTCAGTGGATAGAGCAGGCGCCTTCTAAGCGCTTGGCCGCAGGTTCGAGTCCTGCCGGGGGCGCTTCTTACGATCCCTGTTCGGCCCTCCCTTCGGGAGGGCCTTTTTGTTGGACGGGGCGATGTGGCGAGCCCCTGGTCAGGTGGCCGCCGGTAGCCGCAGCTCGCCGTAGGCCCCCTTCGGGACCGTGGGCCTCTTCGGGGGCACGGCCCGCACGCGCGCGTAGGGCGTGCCCGGTGGCGGGCGGGTGTCCGGGGTGTCCTTGTTGGGCCAGTGCGCCATGGCTCGCTCCGCCTGTGCCGTGATCGTGAGCGATGGGTTCACGCCGAGGTTCGCGGAGATCGCCGAGCCGTCCACCACGGAGATGCCCGGGTGGCCGTACAAGCGGTGGTAGGGGTCGATCACTCCCTCTTCCGGCGATGCGCCGATCGGGCAGCCGCCCAGGAAATGCGCCGTGAGCGGCTTGTTGAGGAGCTCGCCCAGGTTCGTCCCGGCGAAGCCGTTGATGCGCTCGGCCACCAGGCCGGCCGCCTCCCAGCCCTCCGCGATGTGCACGGGGTTGGGCGCGCCGTGCCCCTGCTCGGCCGTCAGGAGGCGGCGGCGCCCCAGGCGCGTGGTGAGGGAGTTGTCGTGGGTCTGCATGACGAGGCCGATGATCGTGCGCTCCGACCAGCGGTGCGTCGACGCGACGCGCGCCACCAGGACGGGGTGGGTGAGGAAGGCGAGCACGGCGGCCAGCAGCTTGGGGAGGTTTCTGCTGTACTGCGGGACGCAGATCAGCGCCATCAGGTTGGAGCCTTTGCCGTAGCGGACGTTCTCGATGTGGGTGGTGGGGTTCGGGTGGATCGATGAGGTGATGGCGACGCCTCGCGTGAAGTCCAGGGGGCGGCCGGCGCCGTGTTTCTTGCGGTAGCGGCGCGGGAAGGTCACCGCGCCCACCAAGGCCTCGGAGTTGGTGCGGGTGAGTCTGCCGAGTTGGTCGGAGAGGCGCGGCAGCAGCCCCTCGTCCTTCATGCGGTGCAGGAGGGTCTGGGTGCCGTACGTGCCCGCCGCCAGGACGACGTGGCGTGCGCGCAGGACCACCCCCCTCTCCCTGCGGCCCCCGCGCGTCGCCCTGCGGCGCCTGTTCGTGGGGACCGTCACCACCTCGTGGCCCCCTGGAACCTCCCGCACCGAGACCACCGTCGTCATCGCGCGGATCTCCGCGCCGGCCCGCTCGGCGAGGTACAGGTAGTTCTCTGTGAGTGTGTTCTTGGCGCCGACCTTGCAGCCCGTCATGCACGATCCGCACTCGGTGCAGGCAGCCCGTGCGGGACCGGCCCCGCCGAAGTACGGATCGGGAACTTCCGCGCCTACCCCGGCCGTTGCAGGAGTGGAGCCGGTGGCGCCGCCGGTACCGCCACTGACCCCAGCAGCCGCGCCGCCACCCGCGTCCGCCCCGTCGCCGAAGAAGACCCCCACAGGCGTCAGCCGGAAGGTGTCCGCCACGCCCATCCGGTCCGCCGCGGCCCGCAGGTGTTCGTCCGCCTCGGTCATGGTCGGGTTCTGGCGTACGCCGAGCATGCGCCGGGCCTGGTCGTAGTACGGGGCGAGTTCCGCCTGCCAGTCGGTGATGCCCGCCCACTGCTTGTCCTGGAAGAAGGCGGGCGGCGGTACGTAGAGGGTGTTCGCGTAGTTCAGCGAGCCGCCGCCCACCCCGGCGCCCGCGAGGACCATGACGTTGCGCAGGAGGTGGATGCGCTGGAGGCCGTAGAGACCGAGGGCCGGGGCCCACAGGTAGTTCCGCAGGTCCCAGGAGTGCCGGGGCAGCGAATCGCGGGTGAAGCGGCGCCCCGCCTCCAGGACGCCGACCCGGTAGCCCTTCTCGGTCAGGCGCAGCGCCGCCACCGAACCGCCGAAGCCCGAACCGACCACCAGTACGTCGAAGTCGAAGGCCCCGTCAGGCTCGCCGCTCACTGTGCGGACTCGCCGTACAGCGCCTCGATCTCGTCCTCGTACGCCGCCGTCACCGCATGCCGTTTGATCTTCAGCGATGGCGTCAGCAATCCGTTGTCCTCGGTGAACTCGCCCTCCACCAGGGAGAATTTCCGGATGGACTCCGCTCGTGAGACCGCCTCGTTGGCGTAGTCGACAGCCTTCTGGATCTCCGCGATCATCTTCGGGTCCCGGCACAGTTCGGCGAGCGGGGTGTCCTTCGGGCGTTTGCGCACGGCCAGCCAGTGCTCGACGGCCTCCGGGTCGAGGGTGATGAGCGCCGCCACGTACGAACGGTTGTCGCCTACGACGATGCACTGCCCGACCGGCGCCCTGCCGCGCAGCCGGTCCTCCAGGATCGCCGGAGAGACGTTCTTGCCCCCGGACGTGACGATGATGTCCTTCTTGCGCCCGGTGATCGTGAGATAGCCGTCGCCGTCGAGCGCCCCCAGATCACCGGTGGCGAACCACTCGTCCCGCAGCACGGCGTCCGTCGCGGCCGGATTGTTCCAGTACGAGCCGAAGACGATGCCGCCCTTGATGAGCACCTCGCCGTCGTCCGCGATGCGCACGGCGGTTCCGGGCACCGGAAGGCCCACCGTGCCGGGGCGGGGCTTGAGCGGCGGCGTGATGGTCGCGGCGGCCGTGGTCTCCGTCAGGCCGTACCCCTCGTAGATGATGATCCCGGCGGCGTAGAAGAAGAGGTTGAGGCGCCGGTCCAGGGGCGAGCCGCCGCTGATCGCGTAGCGCAGCCTGCCGCCGACCTCCTTGCGGATGCGGCGGTAGACGAGCAGTTCGTAGAGCGCCCAGCCGAGGTGGAGGCCGACGGAGGGGCCGGGGCTCCGCTTGTCGAGGAACTTGTTCAGATACGCCTCCCCGAACCGCACCGCGATCCCCTCTGCCCGGTCGAAGGACGCGCCGCGCCCGATCTTCTCGGCGGTCGCGCGCCCCGTGTCGTGGATCTTCTCGAAGAGGTACGGGACGCCGACGACGAACGTCGGCCTGAACGAGCGCAGTTCCGGGCGCAGTTCGTCCGGCTTGATGCTGGGGCAGTGGCCGAGTTCGATGCGGGCGAGCATGCAGGCGATCTGGATGGTTCGGCCCAGGATGTGGGCGAGCGGCAGGAAGAGGAGCGTGGAGGCGACCTGTCCCGTGATCTCCTTGAAGATGGGATGCAGCAGGTCGACGGTGTTCGCGGCCTCGGCGTGCAGGTTGGCGTGGGTCAGGACGCAGCCCTTGGGTTTGCCGGTCGTGCCCGACGTGTAGCAGATGGTGGCGATCGAGTCCGGGGTGAGCGCGGACCTGCGCTTGGTCACCTCCTCGTCGGACAACTCGGCTCCGAGGTCAGCCAGTTCGCGCAGGGCACCGTCGTCGAGGCAGAAAATGCGCGGTGGCTCGGCGAGGCCCCCGACGGCCGCCTCGGCCGTCGTGACGTTCTCCGCCGTCTCCGCGATCAGCAGCGTCGCGCCGGAGTCCCGCACGATCCACTCGACCTGTTCCGCCGCCGATGTGGCGTACACGGGCACGGTCTGCCCGCCCGCCGCCCAGATCGCGAAGTCCAGTACGGCCCACTCGTACCGCGTACGGGACATCAGCGCGACCCGGCCGCCCGGCTGGAGCCCGGCCGCGATCAACCCCTTCGCCGCGACGGTGACTTCGTGCGCGAAGGCCGCCGCGGTGACCGGACGCCACCGGTCGCCCTGCTTGCGGCGCAGGACGACCGCGCCGGGCGCCTCGGCGGCGTTGGTGAAGGGGATGTCGGCGGTGCTGCCCGCGGTGGGTTTCGCCGCGAGCCGGGCGGTGCGCGCCTCGCGCACCGTGCCGTGCTCGTCCCGGACGATCGCCACCGTGGCGCGCTCCGCGAGGCCGCGGTGGCGTTGCGCCCGTTTCAGATCCTTGCGTACGCCCATGACGGCTCCCGGCTCCCGGCTACCAACTGACGTGCCTGCTACCTGCTGACGTGCCCATCAACTGCCGTGCAGAGGTGATGCGGTGCGTACTTACTGGGAGGTCAACTTACTCAAGCGTAGGGAAAGTTCAATGGGGCGGGCAGCGGAGAAATCACCGGGTGGCCCTCACTCCGGTGACAAACCGGCGGCCCTCGCCCCGATGACAGACGGGTGGCCCTCACTCCGCCGGCAACAGGTTTCAGTCCGGCGAGGGGGCCGAGCGGGATTCTGCCGCGCTCCCCTCCCCCGGCACCCACACCTCCCCCTCGAGGACCCGGCCCATCCCCACCCACACCATGTTCATCAGCCGCAGGGTGACCCCCTCCGGCGACTGGTTCGGGTGGCCGCCCATCCAGTCGGTGAGCGAGTCCGCCGCGCCGACCAGGGCGTGCGCGACGAAGTCGGCGTCTTCGTCGTCCAGTTGGGACCCGCCGGGGTTCTGCGCGATGCCGTCCCAGACCAGGCCCGCGACCTCCGCCATCACCGCACGCCGCGCGTCGGCGACGGCGGACGCGATGGTCTCGCTCAGTTCCGACGCCTGGCGGTGCAGCACGACCCAGCTGTCGCGGTGCTCGGCGACGAAGGCGAAGAACGCCGAAAGCCCCGCGTGCAGGCGCAGTTCGGGCGCTCCGCCGCCGGCTCGCGCCGCCCCCTGGAACGCGGCCACCAGGCGGTCGGCCTCGCGCCGCAGACAGGCGAGGAAAAGTCCCTCCTTGGAGTCGAGATAGAGATAAACCATCGGCTTGGAGATCCCGGCCAGTTCGGCGATCTCGTCCACGGACGCGGCGTGATAGCCGCGCTTGGCGAAGACCGTCACCGCCACATCGATGATCTGCTGCTCGCGCTCCTGGCGCGGAACGCGCTTCCGTCGTCCCTCAGTTCTCCCGTTGACCGTCACCCTTGCAGCCTCCCAGACTCGGGACTACCTTACCCCTTAGTAAGTTTACTCTTGAGTAAGGAGATTGCCATGGCGGACGGCATCGGCGGCCCCGAGGGTCTGGCCGGACTGGACTTCGCGAGCGTCACCCCCGAGGAGTTCGCGAAGATCGTGAAGGGGCTCTCCGGCAAGGAGATCACCGCGATCGCCCAGGACGCCGAGCTGCGCGCCCGCGTCCTGCAGGAGGTCTTCGGGCGGATGGGCCGGCAGTTCAAACCGGAGGCCGCGGGCAGCGTCGAGGCGCTGATCCGCTGGAAGATCACCGGGGTCGACGAGGCGGTCTACGAGACGGAGATCTCGGCGGGCACCTGCACCGTCCGCGAGGGCCGCTCGGAGACCGAGCCGCGCGTCACGCTCGTCATGCCCGACGCCGAGTTCCTCAAGCTGGTCTCCGGCAACTCGAGCCCCGTGACGATGTTCATGATGCGCAAGCTCAAGATCGTGGGCGACGTGGCGTTCGCCGCCGGACTGACCCGCTACTTCGACATCCCGAAGGCCTGACCCCACCAGCCTGAACCGACTTCCGGAAGGGAACACACGATGGCCTTCTCGCTCGAACTGACCGAGGAACAACGGGACCTGCGCGGCTGGGTGCACGGCTTCGCCGCCGACGTGGTGCGGCCGGCGGCCGCCGAGTGGGACGAGCGCGAGGAGACGCCCTGGCCCGTCATCCAGGAGGCCGCCAAGATCGGCCTGTACGGATTCGAGTCCCTGGCCGACCTGTTCGGCGATCCCAGCGGACTCTCGCTGCAGATCGCCAACGAGGAGCTGTTCTGGGGCGACGCGGGCATCGGGATGGCCCTGTTCGGCACGTCGCTCGCGGTGGCCGGGATCTTCTCCGCGGGCACGCCCGACCAGCTCGCCGAGTGGGTGCCGCAGTGCTTCGGCGACGAGGACGACCCCAAGGTCGCGGCGTTCTGCGTCTCCGAGCCCGACGCGGGCTCCGACGTCTCGGCGATGCGGACGCGCGCGACGTACGACGAGGCACGCGACGAGTGGACCCTGTCGGGCCAGAAGGCGTGGATCACCAACGGCGGCATCGCGAACGTCCATGTGGTGGTCGCCTCCGTCGATCCCTCGCTGGGCTCGCGGGGTCAGGCGGCCTTCATCGTGCCGCCCGGCACAGGTGGCCTCGAAGGCGCCAAGAAGATCAAGAAGTTGGGACTGCGGGCCTCGCACACCGCGGACGTCTTCCTGGACGACGTACGCGTGCCAGGGCACTGTCTGCTCGGCGGCAAGGAGCGTCTGGACGCCCGGCTCGCGCGGGCCCGGGAGGGGACCGGGGCCGGTTCCGGGGGGCGCGGGCAGGCCGCCATGGCGACCTTCGAGGTCAGCCGCCCGACGGTGGGGGCGCAAGCGCTTGGCATCGCGCGGGCCGCCTACGAGTACGCCCTCGACTACGCGGGCTCCCGGGTCGCCTTCGGCCGCCCCATCATCGAGAACCAGTCCATCGCCTTCGCGCTCGCCGACCTGCGGACCGAGATCGAGGCTGTGCGGCTGCTGATCTGGCAGGCGTCGTGGATGGCCCGCAACGACAAGGCGTTCGACGCGGGGCAGGGCTCGATGTCCAAGCTGCGCGCCGGGGAGCTCGCCGTGGCGGCCACGGAGAAGGCGGTGCAGGTGCTGGGCGGCGCGGGCTACAGCAGGGAGCATCCGGTCGAGCGGATGTACCGGGACGCGAAGATCTACACGATCTTCGAGGGGACGAGCGAGATCCAGCGCCTGGTGATCGCCCGGGCGATCTCGGGGCGGCAGATCCGCTAGGCCGAGGGACCGACCCGCGATCGGCGACAAACCCGCCTAAAGCCCCCACCGGACCGCGCCGATGAAAAGATCATGACGTCGACGCAACTCTCCTTCCGTGAGCCCGACGCCGTCCTCGGGCTGATCAACAGCCGAAGCGACGCCGGGCGCAGGCTCCGGCACGGCGTCCTCTGTCTGCTGCCTGCCTGCGTCATCGCGTTCGCCGGGTTCCAGCGGCGCTGGATGTCCGACGACGGGCACATCTACGTCCGTACGGTCCGGCAGATCCTGGCCGGCAACGGCCCCGTCTTCAACGCGGGCGAACGCGCCGAGTCCTCCACCGGCACCCTGTGGCAGTGGCTGCTCGTGCTCGCGGGGCTGCCGGGTCTCGACATCGCGCGGGCCGCGATGTACGGCGGGCTGCTGCTGACCGCCGCCGGGTTCGCGCTCGCCTCGCTCGGGGCGCTGCGCCTGTACGCGGACAGGGCGGTCCTGCCGCTCGGCTGCCTCGTCCTGCTCGCGCTGCCGCCCGTCTGGGACTTCGCCACCTCGGGCCTGGAGACCGGGCTCGCCACCTGCTGGATCGCGGGCGCCTGGTTGCTCCTGGTGACCCGGGCTGATGCGCTCACCTCGTGCGTGGTCCTGGGTCTGGGCCCGCTCGTGCGGCCCGACCTGGCGCTCGTGTCCGCCGTCTTCCTCGGTGCGCAGTGGCTGATGGCACGGCCCTCGCGGCGGGCCGCCTTCGGCGGCCTGGGAGCGGCCCTCGCGCTGCCGGTCGCGTACGAGATCTTCCGGATCGGGTACTACGGGCAGCTGATGCCGCTGCCCGGCGTGACCAAGGAGGCCTCGCAGAGCCTGTGGGGGCGCGGGTTCGACTACCTCGCGGACTTCTCCGGGCCCTATCTCCTCTGGGTGCCCGCGCTGTTCCTGCTCGCCGCCCTGCTGCCCGCGACGGCCGTCCGGCGGGACGTCGCTTCCCTCGTCCCCGCGCTCGCGCCCGTCGTCGCGGGGCTCCTCTGCTGGGTCTACGTCATCAAGGTGGGCGGCGACTTCATGCACGGCCGGATGTTCCTGCCGGGGCTGCTCCTCATGCTCCTGCCGGTCTTCCTGGTGCCCTGCACGCGCGCGTGGACCATCGCGGTGGCGGGCGTCGGGATCTGGGCCGTGGCCTGCGCGAGCTGGCTGCGGATTCCGTACGAGGGGCGGATCGGGCCCGGCGGCGTCGCGGACGAGCGCGGTGTGTACGTCCAGCAGAACGCGGCGGCCCACCCACTCCACCACGACTTCGCGGGCTACCCGAGCAACGTCGCGTACGCCCGTCTCGTGCGCGAGGCCGATCGTGCGGGCACGCCGAGCCTGTTCCTCGCCAGGACCCCCGCCACCGCCAACTCCCCCACGGTCACCGGCGTCTACAGCACCCTCGGCTTCAGCGGCACCGTGGTGCCCCTGGACGGCGCCGCCCTCGACCCGATCGGGCTCGCCTATCCGCTGGCCGCGCACTCCGAGCGCATCGACGGCCGGGTGGGCCACGACAAGCGGCTGCCGGACACCTGGATCTTCGCCGACCGTGGCCGTGGCCCCCTCCCCGAAGGCCTCGACCCGGCGGGTGTCGCCGCCGCCCGGCGTGCGCTCGGCTGCGGTCCGCTGGCCGAGCTGCGGGCGGCGACGCGGGACCCGATGACGCCCGGCAGGTTCCTGCGCAATGTCACCGGCGCCTGGGAGCGCACCTCGTTCCGCTTCCCCAACGACCCGGTGCGGGCCGAGCGTCAGCTCTGCGGTCGGCGCTAGCCGGTGATCTCGCCCTCGTCCTCTCCCCCGCCTCCGCCGTACCCGGAATCGCCGGTGAGGCGGTCCGCCTGGCGGACGGCGGTCGCGAGGTCGCGCAGGGGCTTGTCGCCGTCCGAGTCCGACGACAGCTCGTCGGCGCTCTTCGCCAGTTCCGCGAAAGTGGGCGCGCCGGGCAGCGGCCGCCAGGAGGGCTCGGGGGTGTCGGCCGTCGTGCCGGTGCCGGTGCCGTTGCGCAGCGCGTCCGCGAAGTACGCGGCGACCGCCGCGGTGCGCAGGCCGCGGTCGGCGTCCGGCAGGCCGCCCTCCAGGTCCCCGGACTCGATCTCGTTCGACTCCTCGTGCGGGACACGGCTGTCGGGGTCGAGCCAGCGGACGCTGGCCGTCGCCACGTGCCCGGTCCCGCCCGGCCTCATCCGTACGGCATACAGCGCGGTCACGGTGTGTCCCGGACCGACCTCGCCGCCGTCCACGCTGTCGTCGCGGAAGTCTTCGTCGGCGACCGCGCGGTTGTCGTAGCCGATGAGCCGGAACTGCTTGACGGTCCGCGGGTCGAAGGCGACCTGCGCCTTCGCGTCGCGGGCCCGCAGCTCGATGTTGGCGGGGAGCTGCTCGCAGAAGACCTTGCGGGCCTCCTCGCTGTCGGACACGTAGGTGGTGTGGCCGTCGCCCTTGTCGGCGAGGCGTTCCATCAGGGCGTCGCCGTAGTCGCTGCCGACGCCGACCCCGAAGAGGGTGATGCCGTGTTCGCGGCGGGCGTCGGAGATGCGCTCCAGGATGCCGTCGGCGCTGGTCTCACCGGTGTTGGCTAGGGCGTCGGAGAGGAGCACGACGCGGTTGGTCGCGCCGTCGCGCTTTCCGCCCACCGCGGTGTCGTAGCCCGTGCGGACGCCCGCCTCCAGGTTGGTGGACTGGGTGGGCTCCATGGCGCTGATGGCCGAGTGCACCTTGCCGCGGTGGTCGCCGAGGCGGGTCATGGGCAGTACGGTCTCGGCGCTGTCGCTGAAGGTGACGAGCGCGATGGAGTCGTCGCCGCGCAGCTCGTCGGTCATGATCGCGAGCGACTCCTTGACCAGGTCGAGCCGGCCGGGCTCCGCCATCGAGCCGGAGACGTCGATCACGAAGGTGAGGGCGGCGGGCGGGCGTTCGCCGTCCGATGTGTCGCCGCGGGTGGCCAGGCCCACCCGCATCAGGGACCAGTCGTCGTCATCGGTGCGGGCGCCGTCCACGTTCACCGAGAATCCGTCGCCGTCAGGGCGCGGATAGTCCTGCCGGAAGCTGTTGACGAACTCCTCGGGGCGCACGGTCGCCGGATCGGGGAGGCGGCCCTCGGCGAGGGTGCGGCGGGCGAAGCCGTAGGAGGCGGTGTCCACGTCCAGTGCGAAGGTGGAGAGGTAGTCCGGGCGCGGGCTGAAGCCGCGTTCCTTGCCCTCCTGTTCTTCACCGGGGGTGGGGGCGTCGCCGGTGCCGGGCGATGCGGGGCCCGGCGCGGGCTGCGGGCCGGTACCGGTCAGGTCCCTCTTGCCGCGGTCGGCCCGGCCCGTGTTCTCGTCACCGGACGTGCACCCGGTGAGCAACAGCCCGCCCGCCACGGCCGCGGCGAGCAGCCCCCGCCGTACTTTCCAGGTCCGCATCCCGGCCCCCTCGCGTCGTCGGTTCACATGACTGTGACGCGGGGGGCACCACGAACGCTCGCTCGAAACCGTTGCAGAAGAGTCTCGATGCGGGAACAGCGCGAGTTACGAGGGTCGGGCGCGCGGGGCCCCTACGACACCACGTCCTTCCGCGCGAACCCCCGGAACGCCAGCGCGAACAGCACCAGTGCGTACGTCACCGAGACGGCGGAGCCCTGGATCATTCCGCCCCACTCCATTCTCGGCTGGATGGCGTCCGCCCACGCGAACTGCCAGTGCGCGGGCAGGAAGTCACGCCAGCTGCCCAGAGCCGTCACCGCGTCCAGGACGTTGCCGACGATGGTCAGGCCGACCGCGCCGCCCACCGCTCCCAGGGGCGCGTCGGTCTTCGTGGAGAGCCAGAACGCGAGGGCAGCCGTGACCAGTTGGGAGACGAAGATGTACGCCACGACGATCACCAGGCGCTGCGCCGCCGTCCCCGCGGGCAGTGCCCCGCCGGTCGGGATCTGCAGCGGGCCCCAGCCGTACGCCACGGTCCCGACCGCGAGGGCGATCAGCGGGAGCAGCACCATGGCCGCCGCGCTGAGCCCGAGCGCCACGGCCAGCTTCGACCACAGGAGGCGGGCTCTGGGCACCGGGGCGGCGAGCAGATAGCGCAGGGACGACCAGCTCGCCTCCGAGGCGACCGTGTCCCCGCAGAACAGCGCGACGGGGATGACCAGGAGGAAACCGGCGGAGACGAACAGACACGTCGCCGCGAAGTTCCCGCCGGAGGCCGTGGCCGTGTCCATCAGCGTCACCCGGCCGCTCCGGGACTCCGGCGAACCGGCGACGGCGAACGCCAGGACGAGGACGAAGGGCAGCAGGCCCATCACCCCGGCCATGACCAGGGTCCTGCGCCGCTTCAGCTGGCGGACCGCCTCGACCCGCAGCGGCAGCGTACGGCCGGGGCGGTATCCGGGGGCCGTGGCGCGTTCCGTGCCCGGCCCCGTGGCTGTGACGCTCATGCGGTGCCTCCGTCGATCAGGGTCAGGAACGCGTCTTCGAGGCGGCGGTGCGGGCCCATGGACTCCACCGGCAGCTCCAGGCGCACCAGTTCGGGCAGCAGCCGTGCGGCGCTGCCTGCCTCCGTGCCGTCCAGGCGGACCAGGAGGCCGCCGTCCGCGCGGGCCGCCGACGCGACGCCGGGCAGTGCGGCCACCTTGTCGACCATCGGGTCGGAGACGTCCTCCGCGAGGCCCACCAGGAGCGTGTCCCCGGAGCCGACGATCTCGGCGACCGGGCCGGCCTGGATCAGCCGGCCGCGGTCCATGACCACCAGGTGGGTGCAGGACTGCTCGACCTCGGCGAGGAGATGGCTGGAGACGATGACCGTGCGGCCGCCCTGCGCGTACCGGATCATCACCTCGCGCATCTCGCGGATCTGTGGCGGGTCGAGGCCGTTGGTCGGTTCGTCGAGGATCAGCAGGTCCGGCATGCCGAGCATCGCCTGGGCGATCGCGAGCCGTTGGCGCATGCCCTGCGAGTACGTGCGCACCGCGCGGGCCAGCGCGTCGCCGAGCCCCGCGATCTCCAACGCCTCGTCCATGCGGGCGTCTTCGGCGGGGCGTCCGGTGGCCTTCCAGTACAGCTCCAGGTTCTCGCGGCCGGAGAGGTGCGGGAGGAAGCCCGCGCCCTCGACGAACGCGCCGACCCTGGAGAGGACCGGGGCGCCGGGCCGGATCGCCTGGCCGAAGACGCGGATCTCGCCCGCGTCGGGCCGGATCAGGCCCATGAGCATGCGCAGGGTCGTCGTCTTGCCCGCGCCGTTCGGGCCGAGGAGGCCGAGCACCTGGCCCTTCTCGACGCCGAAGGACAGGTCACGGACCGCGTAACGGTCGGTCGACTTGGCGTACCGCTTGCTCAGGTCCGTGATCCGCAGCGGCACTTCCGCGAGCTCCGGGTCGGGCGCGGGCGCCGAGGTCCGGCGCCGGGCGGTGACCAGGAGCAGCACGGCGATCACCGCTCCGGCCGCGGGGAGCCACCACACCCAGGCGGGCAGCGGGGCTGCCGCGGTCTTCACGCCGGGCGCCGTCGGGACCGACAGGTCGCCCTTCACGGACACCGCGTACGTGGCGGGCTTGGCCGGGGAGGCATAGCCCAGGTCCGTCGAGGCGAGGACGAGGCGAAGCCGGTGGCCCTTCTGCACGTCGTGGTCGACGGCGGGCAGGGTGAGGGTGACGTCCTTGCCCGCCTGCGCGCCCTCCACCCGGATCGGCGAGACCAGCTGCGAGGGCAGCACCTTCTGGCCGCCACCGGGCCCGACGTCATACACCTTGCCGAAGAGCACGGCGTCCTCGCTGTCGGACCTGACGTGCACCCGCACCTTCGGTGACCCGGTGATCCGCAGGTCGTCCCCCAGCGGCGCGGACTGGAACGCGGCGTGCTGGCGCGGGAAGTCGAGGGAGACGCCGACGCCGAGCGAGGAGAGCTGGTTGAGTCCGCCGCCGCCCGCGCCGGGAAGCGCGGAGATGGCGGGCGGCGCGGCGCCCGCGGGGTTCTCGACGCGCTGCGGGTCGCGCCCGCTGAGCGCGATCTTCCGCTGCCCGCTCTCCAGGCCGGGGTAACGGTCGCCGCTCGCGCCCCGCAGCTGCGCGGCGCCGTCGGTGGAGTCGACGCCTCCGGTGCGGGTGACCCGGAACGCGGGGCCGGTGTCCGCGCCCTCGTCGTCCTTCAGATACCGGTCGAACCACGAGCCGATGCGGGACTCCACCCGGCCGGTCTCACGGTCGCCGCCGTCATGGCCGCCCGAGATCCAGTCGACGGACACGGGCGCGTGGTTGCCGCGGATCGCCTTGGAGATGGCGTCGGCCTGGCCGAGCGGGAAGAGGGAGTCGGACTGTCCCTGGAAGAGCAGGGTGGGCGCGTCGATGCGGTCGCCGACGGCTTCGGGGCTGCGGGCGGCGAGGAGCTTGTGTGCGGCGGCGTCCGGCTTGCCGGCCTCGGCGACGCGGTTGTACATCTCACACAGCTGCTTCTCGAAGCGCTCGCAGCCGCCGCCGGTGTTGATGAAGAGGCCGGCCCAGAGCTTCTTGAAGACGCCGTTCGGGAAGAGCGCGTCGCCGAGGTTCCAGTACGTGATCTGGGGGGCGATGGCGTCCACCCGATCGTCGTACCCGGCGGCCAGGAGGGAGACCGCGCCGCCGTACGAGGCACCGGTCATGCCGACGCGGGGGTCGCCCTTCTTGTCCAGCTGCACCTCGGGGCGCTTCGCCAGCCAGTCGATCAGCCGGCGGGCGTCGGCGACCTCGCCCTTCGGGTCGTTCAGGCCGATCTTGCCGGTGGACTTGCCGAAGCCGCGGGCCGACCAGGTCAGGACCGCGTACCCCTTCTCGGCCAGGTCCTCGGCCTGGGCGCGCAGGTCGTTCTTGCTGCCGCCGAAGCCGTGGCCGATGAGGACGGCGGGGCGCTTCGTGTCCGGGTCCCCCGCGGTGAAGTACGAGGTGTCGATCTTCGCGCCGCCCGTTTTGTCCACACCGGGCATCTCCATGAGGCGGTCCTCGCGGTGCACGGCGGGCCCGTCGTCCGAGGCCGCCGCCGTCCACGTGCCGGCCCCCGCCAGGATGGCGAGGGCGGCCGCGGCGGCGAGCAGTCTGCGCCTGGGCAGTCGTAGATCCATGCGTCAACCGTACGGGCGAGGTCCGACAACCGAGGCAGCCGGTGGTCTGAACCCGGGTGCATACCTGGGGAGTACGGGGGAAGCCGCGCGTACGACGGTTGCGGTACGCGGGAAACCGAAGCGCCGCGGGGCCGGAAATCCGGACCCCGCGGCGCCATCGGACTCAGTGGTTGCGCGGGAAGCCCAGGTCCACGCCAGCGGGGGCGTCCGACGGGTCCGGCCAGCGGGTGGTGACAACCTTGCCCCGGGTGTAGAAGTGCGTCCCGTCATTTCCGTAGATGTGGTGGTCCCCGAACAGGGAGTCCTTCCAGCCGCCGAAGGAGTGGTAGCCGACCGGCACCGGGATCGGGACGTTCACGCCGACCATCCCCGCCTCGATCTCCAGCTGGAAGCGCCGCGCGGCGCCGCCGTCACGCGTGAAGATCGCGGTGCCGTTGCCGAAGGGCGAGGCGTTCATCAGCGCCACACCCTCGTCGTACGTGTCGACGCGCAGGACGCACAGGACGGGGCCGAAGATCTCGTCCTTGTACGCGGCGGCCGTCACCGGCACGCGGTCCAGGAGCGAGAGGCCGATCCAGTGGCCGTCCTTGAAGCCCTCGACCGTGTGGCCCGTGCCGTCGAGGACGACCTCGCAGCCCTCGGCAGCGGCCCCGGTGACGTACGAGGCGACCTTGTCGCGGTGGGCCGCGGTGATCAGCGGGCCCATCTCCGACGCCGGGTCGTTGCCGGGACCGATCTTGATCTTCTCGGCCCGCTCCTTGATCTTGGCGACCAGTTCGTCGCCGACCGAGCCGACCGCGACGACGGCCGAGATGGCCATGCAGCGCTCGCCCGCCGAGCCGTAAGCCGCCGAGACGGCGGCGTCGGCCGCCGCGTCGAGGTCCGCGTCCGGCAGGACCAGCATGTGGTTCTTCGCGCCGCCGAGCGCCTGGACGCGCTTACCGTTGGCGGTCGCGGTGGTGTGGATGTAGCGGGCGATCGGGGTGGAGCCGACGAAGGAGACGGCCGCCACGTCCGGGTGCTCCAGGAGGCGGTCGACGGCCACCTTGTCGCCGTGCACGACGTTGAAGACACCGTCCGGGAGACCGGCCTCGCTCAGCAGCTCCGCGATCTTCAGCGCGGCCGACGGGTCCTTCTCCGACGGCTTCAGGACGAAGGTGTTGCCACACGCGATGGCCAGCGGGAACATCCACATCGGCACCATGGCCGGGAAGTTGAACGGCGTGATGCCCGCGACGACACCGAGCGGCTGGCGGATGGACGCGACGTCCACGCGCGAGGCCACCTCCGTCGACAGCTCGCCCTTGAGCTGGACCGTGATCCCGCAGGCGAGGTCCACGATCTCCAGGCCGCGGGCGACCTCGCCGAGCGCGTCCGAGTGCACCTTGCCGTGCTCGGCGGTGATCAGCTCGGCGATCGCGTCACGGTTGGCGTCGAGCAGCGCGCGGAAGGCGAAGAGCACCGAGGTGCGCTTGGCGAGCGACGACTTGCCCCACGTGGCGTACGCCTCGCGCGCGGAGGCGACGGCGGCGTCCACCTCGTCCACGTTCGCGAAGGCGACCTGCGTGGTGACGGCGCCGGTCGCGGGGTCGGTGACCGGACCATACGTACCCGACGCACCCTCGACGGTCTTCCCGCCGATCCAGTGATTGACGGTCTTCGTCATGACAAGCATCCCTACTCTCACAGGTGGCGGCGTCGGGCTGAGACGTGCCGGTCGTACTCTTTCCTGGCCTTGACCGCCGACGGTCGGTCCGCGATCTCGGCCACGGGCACATCCCACCACGCCTGCGCCGGGGGCGGGGGCGACACTGTGTCTGCCGTTTCCGTCTCCACGTAGACACATGTGGGACCGTCGGCCGCCCGCGCCTGCGCAAGGGCATCCCGCAGGTCAGCCACTGTTTTGGCGCGAATCACCCGCATCCCGAGCGAGGCCGCGTTGGCCGCGAGATCCACCGGCAGCGGTGCCCCGGTGTACGTCCCGTCCGGCGCCCGGAAGCGGTAGGCGGTGCCGAACCGCTCGCCGCCCACGGACTCGGAGAGCCCGCCGATGGACGCGTACCCGTGGTTCTGCAGGATCACGATGTTGACCGGAATGTTCTCCTGGACGGCGGTCACGATTTCGGTGGGCACCATCAGATACGTCCCGTCGCCCACCAGGGCCCAGACCGGCCGGTCCGGCGCCGCGAGCGCGACACCGATCGAGGCGGGGATCTCGTAGCCCATGCAGGAGTAGCCGTACTCGACGTGGTACTGCCGGGGAGAGCGCGTCCTCCACAGCTTGTGGAGATCGCCGGGGAGTGATCCCGCCGCGTTGATGAGCACGTCGTCGTCCGTGACCAACTCGTCCAGCAATCCGAGGACTTGGACCTGTGTGGGCCGTACGTCGGGTTCGTCGGCCGCGTACGCCGCGTCGACGCGATGCTCCCAGCGCGCCTTGTCCTCGGTGTACTCGGTGACGTACGCGGGCGGCACGTGCCACCCCTCCAGGGCTCCGGTCAGGGCCTCCAGGCCGGCGCGGGCGTCCGCGATCAGAGGGGCGCCCGCCATCTTGTGGCCGTCGAACGCGGCGACGTTGAGGTTCACGAAGCGGACGTCCGGCGTCTCGAAGAGCGTGCCGGACGCGGTGGTGAAGTCGCTGTAGCGGGTGCCGACGCCGATCACCAGGTCGGCGGCGCGGGCGAGTTCGTCGGCCGTGGCGGTGCCCGTGTGCCCGATGCCGCCGACGTCCGCGGGGTGGTCGAAGCGCAGGGAACCCTTCCCGGCCTGGGTGGAGGCGACGGGGATGCCGGTCGCGTCCGCGAGGCCCCGCAGCGCCTCCTCGGCCGCGCTGTGGTGGACGCCGCCGCCCGCGACGATCAGCGGGCGCCGCGCCGCGCGCACGGCCCGTACGGCGGCGTCCAGTTCGCGCGGATCGGGCGCCTGACGGCGTACGCCCCACACCCTCTCCGCGAAGAACTCCTCCGGCCAGTCGTACGCCTCCGCCTGGACGTCCTGCGGAAGCGCGAGGGTGACCGCGCCGGTGTCCACCGGGTCGGTCAGGACGCGCATCGCGGCGAGAGCGGCCGGGATCAGGGCCTCGGGGCGCGTCACGCGGTCGAAGTACTTCGACACCGGGCGCAGGCAGTCGTTCACCGACACGTCGCCCGCGTACGGGACTTCGAGCTGCTGGAGCACGGGGTCGGCGGGGCGGGTCGCGAAGATGTCGCCCGGCAGGAGGAGCACGGGCAGGTGGTTGATGGTCGCGAGCGCGGCGCCGGTGACCAGGTTGGTCGCACCGGGCCCGATGGAGGTGGTGACGGCGTGCGTGGACAGGCGGCCCGACTGGCGGGCGTACCCGACGGCGGCGTGCACCATGGCCTGTTCGTTGCGCCCCTGGTGGAACGGCATCTCGTCGCCGTACTCGACGAGGGCCTGGCCGATGCCCGCCACATTGCCGTGCCCGAAGATGCCCCAGGTGGCGCCGATGAGCCGCTGCCGCTCGCCGTCGCGCTCGGTGAACTGCCGGGACAGGAAGCGGACGAGGGCCTGCGCGGTGGTCAGCCTGATCGGGGTCATCGCTTTCCCTCCACTGTCATCGGTATCCCTCCGTGTGGTCGGGGTGGAAGCAGATCCGCCACTCCCGCTCGTCGCCGGGACCGGCCATCACGTTCAGGTAGTACATGCGGTGTCCGGGCTGGGCGATGGACGGGCCGTGCCAGCCGTCGGGGACGAGGACCGCGTCGCCCGTGCGGACCTCGGCCAGGACGTCGGTGCCGCCGGGCCGGGACGGGAACACGCGCTGGTAGCCGACGCCTTCCTGTCCGCTCGGCCCGGCCTCGATCTCGAAGTAGTAGATCTCTTCGAGCTCGGCCTCCACCCCAGGGCGGTGCTCGTCGTGCTTGTGCGGCGGGTACGAGGACCAGTTGCCGCCGGGGGTGATCACCTCGACGGCGATGAGGCGGTCGCAGTCGAAGGCGTCGGCGGACGCGAAGTTGCGGACCTCGCGGGCGCAGGTGCCGCTGCCGCGGTGTTCGACGGAAACCTCCGGCGCGGAGCCGTAGCGGGCGGGGAGTCGACGCTCGCACTTCGCTCCTGCCAGGGCGAAGCGGCCTCCCGCGCCGGAGGCGATCTGGATGTAAGCGTCACGAGGCACGTAGGCGAAGTCGCTCACTCCGCTGAACACACTCTGACGGCCCAGCAGTTCAATGATCTCGCCTTCTGCGTGCACCGTACAGCCGCCGGTCAGCGGGAGCACGATCCATTCACTCTCCCCGGTCGCGAAGGAGTGCGTGCTGCCGGGTTCGATGTCGACCACGCGCAGCGCGGAACAGACCAGACCGGACCGCTTCGGGTCGAGTTCGAGGGCGTACGGCCCTTCGGCCGCGCTGCCCTTCGGTACGTACGTCATATGGCCCTCCTACAGCAGTCCGACAGCGGTGTCGACGGCGCCCGCCACGTCGCCGTCCGCCGGGTACAGCAGCGTGCGCCCCGCGACGAGGCCGTGCACGGTCGGCAGTTGGAGCGCCCCGCGCCACTTCTCGTACGCGGCGTCGCTGTCGTCACCGAGGTCACCTCCCAGGAGGACGGCGGGCAGGGTCGAGGTCTCCATGACGCGCGCCATGTCGTCCGGATTCTCGGTCACCGGGACCTTCAGCCAGGTGTACGCCGACGTCCCGGCGAGCCCCGATGCGATGGCGATGGACGTCGTGACGGCCTCGGCGCTCAGGTCGTTGCGCGGCGGCCCGCCCTCGGGGGCGCGGCGGCAGAGGAACGGCTCGACGAAGACGGGCAGCCTGCGCGCGGCCATGGCGTCGACGGCGCGGGCGCTGGAGTGCAGTGTGTCGAGCGAGCCGGAGTCGTCGTAGTCGACCCGCAGCAGCAGCTTCCCGGCGTCGAAGCCGAGCCGGTCGATGTCCTCGGCCCGGTACCCCGTGAACCGGTCGTCCAGCTCGAAGGAGGCCCCCGCCAGCCCGCCCCGGTTCATCGACCCCATGACGACCTTGCCGTCGAGGGCGCCGAGCAGCAGGAGGTCCTCGATGATGTCGGCGGTGGCGAGCACTCCGTCCACGCGGGGCCGGGAGAGCGCCAGGCAGAGCCGTTCGAGGAGGTCTCCGCGGTGGGCCATGGCCAGCTTGTCGCCGCCGACGGAGAGGGCGCCACGGGCGGGGTGGTCGGCGGCGATGATCATCAGCCGCCCGCTGTCGCCGAGCAGCGGACGCCGGACGCGCCGGGCGGCTGCCTCGGCGATGGCTTCGGGGTGGGAGGCCCTGACGCGGATGAGTTCGGCGAGGTCAATCATGCGTAACGGCTCCTGCCGCCAGCGCCGCCTCGACCTCGTCCGGGAACGGCATCGCGGAGGAGCACTCCAGGCGGGAGGCGACGATCGCCCCCGCCGCGTTCGCGTACCGCATGATCCGCTCCAACTCCCAGCCCGCGAGCAGCCCGTGGCACAGCGCCCCACCGAAGGCGTCACCGGCGCCGAGGCCGTTGAGCACCGTCACGGGCAGTGGCGGCACCTCGGCGCGCTCGCCCGCGCGGTTCATCGCGAGGACCCCCTTGGGGCCCTGCTTGACGACGGCCAGTTCGACGCCGGAGTCCAGCAGCGCGCGGGCGGCGGCGTCCGGTTCCCGCATGCCCGTGGCGATCTCGACCTCGTCGAGGTTGCCGACCGCGACGGTGGCCTGCGCGAGGGCCTGGGCGTAGAAGTTCCGCGCCTCGTCGGCCCGTTCCCAGAACATCGGCCGCCAGTCGAGGTCGAAGACGGTGAGCCCCGCCTTCGCCCGGTGGCGCAGCGCGGCCAGCGTCGTCGACCTGCTGGGCTCCGCGCAGAGCCCCGTACCCGTCATCCAGAACACCCGGGCGGACGCGATCGCGTCCAGGTCGAGTTCCTTCTCGTACATCTCCAGGTCGGGCGCCTTGGGCTGCCGGTAGAAGTAGAGCGGGAAGTCGTCCGGCGGGAAGATCTCGCAGAAGGTCACCGGGGTCGGCAGGCCGGCGACCGCGCTCACCCACCGGTCGTCGACGCCGAACTCCCGCAGCTCCCGGTGCAGATAGTCCCCGAAGGGGTCGGCCCCGGTACGGGTGACGAGCGCGACGCGGCGGCCGAGCCGGGAGGCGGCGACGGCGACGTTCGACGCGGAGCCGCCCAGGAACTTGCCGAACGTGCTGACGTCGGCGAGCGCCACCCCGTCCTGCAGGGGGTACAGATCCACCCCGATCCGGCCCATCGTGATCACGTCGTACGGATCGCTGACGCCATACGGATCGGTCACCCTGCACTCCCTCTCGACATCGCCCCCTTGAGGCCACCCCTAGGTCTATTCCGCCCCATGACCCCTGTCAACACATTGTCCTTACATTCGGACCACTCCTTGACACCGTTCCGCGGCGGCCTGAAAGCTTGAAGGCATGACGACGCTGTCACGCATCCGGATCGGTTCGGCACCCGACTCGTGGGGGGTGTGGTTCCCCGAGGACCCGGGCCAGGTCCCCTGGAGCCGCTTCCTGGACGAGGTGGCGGACTCCGGGTACGAGTGGATCGAACTCGGTCCGTACGGCTACCTGCCGAGCGATCCGGCCGTGCTGACCGCCGAGACCCAGAAGCGCGGCCTGAAGGTGTCGGCAGGGACGGTCTTCACGGGCCTGCACCACGGTCCCGCCGTCTGGGACAGGACGTGGGCCCACGTGGCCGAGAATGCGGCGCTCGCGCAGGCGATGGGCGCCGAGCACCTCGTCGTCATCCCGGCCTTCTGGCGCGACGACAAGACCGGCGAGGCCCTGGAGGACCGCACGCTCACCCCCGAGCAGTGGCGCCAGCTCACGCTCCAGACCGAGCGGCTGGCGTACGAGGTGCGCGAGCGGTACGGCCTGCGCGTGGTCGTGCACCCCCACGCCGACACGCACATCGACGACGAGACCAACGTCACCCGCTTCCTCGACGCGACCGACCCCGACCTCGTCTCGCTCTGCCTGGACACGGGCCACTACGCCTACTGCGGCGGCGACAACGTCAAGCTGATCGAGACGTACGGCGAGCGCATCGGCTATCTGCACCTCAAGCAGGTCGACCCGGCCGTCCTTGCCGAAGTGCGCGCGCAGGAGCTGCCGTTCGGGCCCGCCGTGGCCCGCGGCGTGATGTGCGAGCCGCCGACCGGGGTGCCCGCGATCGAGCCGGTCCTCGCGGCGGCCCAGAAGCTGGGCGTCGACCTGTTCGCCATCGTCGAGCAGGACATGTACCCGTGCCCGCCGGACAAGCCGCTGCCCATCGCCCGCCGCACCCGCTCGTACCTGCGTTCCTGCGGCGCCTGAGCCCCGTCGCCTCCGGCCCGCTTTCGCATCACACGCGTCACAAAGAACCTCTTTCTGTCACACATGTCCCGTATACGCGGGCTCCTCGTCACAGCCGGTCGACAGCCACCCCCCGGCGGTCACTCCGCGTCGTTCTCCGGGAACAGGCTGAGTTGATCGCCAGCGTCACGCCGCAGCTCCCCCGACGGCTCCCCCCGAGCCGCCCCTGCGGCGCGCGCAGGGAGGTGCCACTGATGACCGACCGCAAGCTCTGGTCCTACAAGGACATCGCCGCACACATCCGCGTACAGCCCGACACCGTGCGCTCCTACCGCAAGCACGGCCTGCTCCCCGACCCCGACCACGTGGAGTCCGGGAAGCCCTACTGGTACGCGGACACCATCCGCGCCTGGGTCGCCGCGAGGCCGGGCAACCGCGGGCGCAGAGACTGACCGCCCAGGTGGGACACGCCCCCGCACACCACCCTCGGGGTCCGAGCGGCCCCCTCATTGAGGTGTACCCCCTAGGGGTATACAGTGGTGGGTGTCAGGGGGCCTCCGGGAACACCGGGACCACTCCTGCACATTACGACGCATATACCGGCACGCACACACGCCGCACCCTCATCGAGGAGAACGACATGAGCGCCCAGACCGAGCTCCCGCAGGCCGAGACCACCGGCTCCTGCTGCTCCCCCAGCGGTTCCTGCCACTCCGACGGCGCCGCCGGGACGCCGCAGGGCGCAGTGACGACCGTGTACGAGGTGACCGGCATGACCTGTGGTCACTGCGAGGGCGCCGTCGGCGAAGAGATCTCGGAGATCGCCGGCGTCAGCTCCGTCAAGGCGGTCGCCGCCACCGGCCTGGTGACCGTGGTCTCCGAGGCCCCGCTCGACGAGGCCGCGGTCCGCGCCGCGGTCGACGAGGCGGGCTACGAACTCGTCGGCGTCAGCAAGGCCTGACCCACCCCCTGCCGGGTACCCCGGGCCCTGTGACACCGTCACAGGGCCCGCAGCCGCTTCACCCCAGCCGCATGAAAGAGCCATGAACGAAGTCGAACTCGCCGTCGGCGGAATGACCTGCGCCTCCTGTTCCGCCCGCATCGAGAAGAAGCTGAACCGCGTGGAGGGCGTGAGCGCGTCGGTCAACCTCGCCACGGAGAAGGCCAAGGTCTCGTACGCGGACGGGGTCGAGGTCGGGCAGCTGATCGCGACGGTCGAGAAACTGGGCTACAGCGCGGCGGAGATCGTCCCGGCGCCCCCCGAGCCGGCCGCTCCCGAGACCACCGCCGACATCACCGAGCCGGACACCCTGCGTCAGCGCCTCATCGGCTCGGCACTGCTCTCGCTGCCGGTCGTCCTGCTCGCGATGGTCCCCTCCCTGCAGTTCGACAACTGGCAGTGGCTCTCGCTGACCTTGGCCGCCCCCGTCGTCGTGTGGGGCGGGTTCCCCTTTCACCGGGCCGCGTTCACGAACCTGCGACACGGCGCCGCGACCATGGACACGCTGGTGTCGGTGGGCACGCTCGCCGCGTTCGGCTGGTCGCTGTGGGCGCTCTTCCTCGGTGACGCGGGGATGCCGGGGATGCGGCACGGCTTCGAGTTCACCGTCTCGCGCGCCGACGCCGCCTCGACGCTCTATCTGGAGGTCGCCGCCGGCGTCATCACGTTCATCCTGCTCGGCCGCTGGCTCGAGGCCCGCTCGAAGCGCAAGGCGGGCGCGGCCCTGCGCACGCTGCTCGAACTGGGCGCCAAGGACGCGGCCGTGCTGCGCGACGGCACGGAGGTCCGCACACCGGTCGCGCGTCTGGTGGCCGGCGACCGGTTCGTCGTACGCCCCGGGGAGACCGTCGCGACCGACGGCACCGTCGTCGACGGGGCGTCCGCGGTCGACGTCTCGATGCTGACCGGCGAGTCCGTCCCGCAGGACGTGGCCGCGGGCGACGCGGTGACCGGGGCGACCACGAACGTCTCGGGGCGGCTCGTCGTCGAGGCGACACGCGTCGGCTCCGACACCCAACTGGCCAGGATGGCCAAGCTCGTCGAGGACGCGCAGACCGGCAAGGCCCAGGTGCAGCGCCTGGCCGACCGGATAGCGGGGATCTTCGTGCCGGTGGTCCTGATGATCGCCACCGCGACGCTCGGCGGCTGGCTCGGCGCCACCGGCGACGTGACCGCCGCCTTCACCGCGGCCGTCGCCGTCCTGATCATCGCCTGCCCGTGCGCACTCGGCCTCGCGACCCCGACCGCCCTGATGGTCGGCACGGGGCGGGGCGCGCAGCTCGGCATCCTCATCAAGGGCCCCGAAGTCCTGGAGTCCACACGGCGGGTGGACACGATCGTCCTGGACAAGACCGGGACGGTGACGACGGGGCGCATGACCCTGCGGGACGTGTACGCCACCGGGGAGACCGAGGAGAAGCAGCTGCTGCGGCTCGCGGGGGCCCTGGAGCACGCCTCCGAGCATCCCGTGGCACGGGCGGTCGCCGCGGGCGCCGCCGCGCGGTCGGGGCTCCCCGTGGGCGCGCTGCCGGCCGTGGAGGGCTTCGAGAACATCGCGGGCTCGGGCGTGCGCGGCACGGTGGAAGGGCACTTGGTGCTCGCGGGCCGTGAACGGCTCCTTGCGGACGCGGGAGTCGAGGGACTCGCTTCGGTGGCCGCGCTCGGGGCGCGGGCCGAGGAGGCGGGGCGTACGGCCGTCCTGGTGGCCTGGGACGGCGTGGCCCGCGGTGTCCTCGCCGTCGCCGACACCGTCAAGGACACCAGCGCCGAGGCGGTGCGCGAGCTTCGTGCCCTGGGTCTGACGCCGGTGCTGCTCACCGGCGACAACCGCGCCGTCGCCCGAGCGGTGGCGCGGTCCGTGGGCATCGAGGCGGACGCCGTGTACGCCGAGGTGCTGCCCGAGGACAAGGTCGACGTCGTACGGCGGCTGCGGGCCGAGGGCAAGGTCGTCGCGATGGTCGGGGACGGGGTCAACGACGCCGCCGCGCTCGCCACCGCCGATCTGGGCCTCGCGATGGGCACGGGCACGGACGCGGCCATCGAGGCGAGTGATCTAACGCTGGTGCGCGGGGACTTGCGCGGGGCCGCCGACGCGATCAGGCTCTCCCGTAGGACCCTCGCCACGATCAAGGGCAATCTCTTCTGGGCCTTCGGTTACAACGTCGCCGCGCTGCCGCTCGCCGCCGCCGGGCTCCTGAATCCGATGATCGCCGGGGCCGCGATGGCATTTTCCTCGGTCTTTGTTGTCACCAATAGCCTCCGTCTCAGGAACTTCACATAAGCTCTTCACATCTTGGTCGCAGCATTCTCACGCCTGAGTCTCGATCGGCATATCGGGCCTCTTGCGCATGTACAGGACATATGCAGGAGACGCAGATCACAGCGATCCCAACGTAACCATTCGGGGGGCTCGCGAGTCTAAGAGGACGATGCCAGGGACGTCTTGGGGGACGTCTCTAGACATCGGGGACATCTTGGGGGATGTTCCTAGGAATGCGTTGGCCGGGACACGTGCACCGGGGAGCTTTGAGCGGCCCTCCCGATACGTACGCGTCCCGGCAGATCGCAGCACGACTGGCGCGCTGCCACCACAGACGCCCGGCCGGATCCCGTGGGGGGAATCCGCACCGGGAAACAGGAAAGCGCCCCGACCGTCGACCCGTGGGGGGATCGACGGCGGGGCGCTTTTCGCTTGGCCGGAAGGTCAGCGACCCTCGACCGGGACGAAGTCCCGCAGGACCTCGCCGGTGTAGATCTGGCGCGGGCGCCCGATGCGGGATCCCGGCTCCTTGATCATCTCGTGCCACTGGGCGATCCAGCCCGGCAGGCGGCCCAGCGCGAAGAGAACCGTGAACATCTCGGTCGGGAAGCCCATCGCGCGGTAGATCAGACCCGTGTAGAAGTCCACGTTCGGGTAGAGCTTCCGCTCGACGAAGTAGTCGTCGGCCAGCGCGTGCTCTTCGAGCTTGAGCGCGATGTCGAGCAGCTCGTCGTCCTTGCCGAGAGCCGAGAGGACGTCGTGCGCCGCGGCCTTGATGATCTTCGCCCGGGGGTCGAAGTTCTTGTAGACGCGGTGCCCGAAGCCCATGAGCTTCACGCCGTCTTCCTTGTTCTTCACCTTGCGGATGAAGTTGTCGACGTCGCCGCCGTCCTGCTTGATGCCCTCGAGCATCTCCAGGACGGACTGGTTGGCGCCACCGTGCAGCGGGCCCCACAGGGCCGAGATGCCGGCGGAGATCGAGGCGAACATGTTCGCCTGCGACGAGCCCACCAGGCGCACGGTGGAGGTCGAACAGTTCTGCTCGTGGTCCGCGTGCAGGATCAGGAGCTTGTCAAGGGCGGAGACGACGACCGGGTCCAGGTCGTACTCGGCGGCCGGCACCGAGAAGGTCATGCGCAGGAAGTTCTCGACGTAGCCGAGGTCGTTGCGCGGGTAGACGACCGGGTGGCCCACGGACTTCTTGTAGGCGTACGCCGCGATCGTCGGAAGCTTGGCGAGCAGGCGGATCGTCGAGAGGTCGCGCTGCTCCTCGTCGAACGGGTTGTGGCTGTCCTGGTAGAACGTCGACAGCGCGCTGACCACGGACGACAGCATCGCCATCGGGTGGGCGTCACGCGGGAAGCCGTCGTAGAACCGCTTGACGTCCTCGTGCAGCAGCGTGTGCTGCGTGATGTCGTTCTTGAAGCTGGCGAGCTCGTCGACCTTCGGCAGTTCGCCGTTGATCAGCAGGTACGCCACCTCGGTGAAGGTGGAGCGCTCGGCCAGCTGCTCGATCGGGTAGCCGCGGTACCGGAGGATGCCCTCTTCGCCGTCGAGGTAGGTGATGGCGGATTTATAGGCGGCGGTGTTGCCATAGCCGCTGTCCAGGGTCACCAGACCGGTTTGGGCGCGGAGCTTCCCGATGTCGAAGCCCTTGTCGCCGACGGTCGAATCGATCACCGGGTAGGTGTACTCGCCATCGCCGTACCGCAGTACTACAGAGTTGTCGCTCACGTCATCCCTCACCGACGTTGTGCCTCTTCTTCGAGGTGCCCTGACTGTCTCTACCATCCCCCATTTGGCCCTGGAGAGTGCACTCGGGGTCGACCATTGGGCCTATTGGCGGCACTGAGTGCCGCCAACCTACTCATCCTGCCCCCTGTGCCCCGGTTGCGGAAGTGCTCTGTGACCTTTCCTACTCGTTTGATCGATCAAAATTTCGGGAGGTGGATCCTGGGCGGGTTCCCGGGTCGGATCCACGGCCTCCGGCGAGCCGGAAATCCAGGGCCGTACAGCGTCTGCCCGCGGAGACCGTGCGCACCGCTTGCCCCAGAGCCTTGCGCGAACCGACCAGGACGACCAGCTTCTTGGCGCGTGTGACCGCCGTGTAGAGCAGATTCCGCTGGAGCATCATCCACGCGCCCGTGGTCACGGGGATCACCACCGCCGGGTACTCGCTGCCCTGGGAGCGGTGGATCGTGACCGCGTACGCGTGCGCCAGTTCGTCCAGTTCGTCGAAGTCGTACGCAATCTCCTCGTCCTCGTCCGTAAGGACCGTGAGCCGCTGCTCGTCGGAGTCGAGCGAGGTGACTACTCCGACGGTGCCATTGAAGACGCCGTTCTGCCCCTTCTCGTAGTTGTTGCGGATCTGGGTGACCTTGTCCCCGACGCGGAACACCCGGCCGCCGAAACGCTTCTCCGGTACGTCCGGTCTGCTGGGGGTGATGGCCTGCTGGAGCAGGCCGTTCAGGTTGCCCGCGCCCGCGGGGCCCCGGTGCATGGGCGCGAGCACCTGGACGTCGCGGCGCGGGTCGAGGCCGAACTTCGCCGGGATGCGGCGCGCTGCCACGTCCACCGTGACCCGGCCGGCGTCCTCGGTCTCGTCCTCCACGAAGAGGAAGAAGTCCGTGAGCCCCTGGGTGATGGGCGGCACCCCGGAGTTGATGCGGTGGGCGTTCGTGACGACGCCGGACTGCTTGGCCTGGCGGAAGATGTGGGTGAGCCGGACCGCGGGGACGGGGCTCCGCTCGCTGAGCATGTCCCGGAGCACCTCGCCGGCGCCGACGCTCGGCAGCTGGTCCACGTCTCCGACGAACAGGAGGTGGGCGCCGGGGGCGACGGCCTTCACCAGCTTGTTGGCCAGGAGCAGGTCCAGCATGGACGCCTCGTCGACCACGACGAGGTCGGCGTCGAGCGGGCGGTCCTTGTCGTAGGCGGCGTCGCCTCCCGGCTTCAGCTCCAGGAGGCGGTGGACGGTGGAGGCCTCGGCGCCGGTGAGCTCGGCGAGGCGTTTGGCGGCACGTCCCGTGGGGGCGGCGAGGACGACCTTGGCCTTCTTGGCGCGGGCCAGCTCCACGATGGACCGCACCGTGAAGGACTTGCCGCAGCCCGGGCCTCCGGTGAGGACGGCCACCTTCTGCGTCAGCGCGAGCCTGACCGCCTCCTCCTGCTCGGGGGCGAGGTCGGCGCCCGTACGGGTGGCCAGCCAGGGCAGGGCCTTGTCCCAGGCCACGTCCCGGAAGGCGGGCATGCGGTCCTCCGGGGCCCTGAGGAGGCGCAGGAGCTGGGCGGATAGGGAGAGTTCCGCGCGGTGGAAGGGGACGAGGTAGACGGCCGTGACGTCTCCTTCGCCCGCGGGGCCGCCGTCGGGTCCCGGAACCGTCTCGCGTACGACGCCTTCGTCCTCCGTGGCCAGCTCCGCCAGGCAGTCGATCACCAGGCCCGTGTCCACCTGGAGCAGCTTCACCGCGTCGGCGATGAGGCGCTCCTCCGGGAGGTAGCAGTTGCCCTGGTCGGTGGACTGGGACAGGGCGTACTGCAGACCGGCCTTGACCCGTTCCGGGCTGTCGTGCGGGATGCCGACGGACCGGGCGATGCGGTCCGCGGTGAGGAAGCCGATGCCCCAGACGTCGGCGGCGAGGCGGTACGGCTCGTTCTTCACCACGGAGATGGAGGCGTCCGCGTACTTCTTGTAGATGCGGACGGCGATGGAGGTGGAGACGCCCACGCCCTGCAGGAAGACCATGACCTCCTTGATGGCCTTCTGTTCCTCCCAGGCCGCCGCGATCATCTTGGTCCGTTTGGGGCCGAGGCCCGGGACCTCGACGAGGCGCTTCGGCTCCTGCTCGATGATGTCGAGGGTGTCCACGCCGAAGTGGGTGGTGATGCGGTCGGCCATGACGGGGCCGATGCCCTTGATGAGGCCCGAGCCGAGGTAGCGGCGGATGCCCTGGATGGTCGCGGGGAGGATGGTGGTGTAGTTCTCCACCGTGAACTGCTTGCCGTACTGGGCGTGGGAGGCCCAGCGGCCCTCCATGCGCAGGGACTCTCCGACCTGGGCGCCCAGCAGTGCGCCCACGACGGTGAGGAGGTCGCCGCCGCCGCGACCGGTGTCCACACGGGCGACCGTGTAGCCGTTCTCCTCGTTGGCGTACGTGATCCGCTCCAGGACGCCCTCGACCACCGCGGTGGCTGTCGCGGCTGTCGCACTCGGTGGACTCGACATGGGCCGACGCTATCGCTCGGCGCTGACAGCGCGGGAAGCCTGTGGACAACTCCGCGAAGGCCGGGCGGTGGTGGTGGCAGCAGCTTCGAGGGGGCCCGGTCTTTCGACCGGGCCCCCTCGGGTCTCCCCTCCCCTGTCAGAACTCCGCTGATCCCCCCAGATCTCCCCCCACGGAAGTCCCGACGCAAAGTACGACCCGCGTCGGGCGGGAAGGGTTGCACGCGTAGAGCCACGAGTTTTTACGAGTTTTCGGGGTGCCGAAGAAGTGGGGCAGAAGTAGCTTTTAACGCATGAGCGAAGAATCTCCCGAAAACCCTCCTGGGACCACGCCCGGCGCCCCGCCCGACCCCTCTCTGGAGAAGGACGTCCTGGCCGAACTCGGCGACGACAAGCTCCAGGAGATCGCGGGGCTTCTCGGTACGGATGCCGCGGGGGCGCAGGACGTCGTGGGCACCACGGTGACCGCGCTCTCGGGGAATCTGCAGGAGAAGGCGGAGGACCCCGCGGAGGCGGCCGAGGTGGAGCAGGCGCTCGCCGAGGCGGCGCCCGCGGAACCTCCTCCGCAGGGGATCGCCGGGTTCGGCGGGTTCGGCGGGCTCGCCGCGGGCGGGATGCTCTCGGGAGTGCTGGCGAAGATGAGCAGGCCGGTGGCGAACGCCGTGGCGAAGAAGACGGGGCTCCCTGCGGCTTCCGTGACCCGGGTGATCGAACTCCTGATCCCGGTACTCCTGACCGTACTGACGAAGCGGGCCCGGACGTCGTCGAAGCCGGGCGCCACGGGTTCCCCCGCAGGCGGCGGCATCGGCGACCTCCTGAACCAGATCCTGGGCGGCAAGAAGCGATAGGCCCGCCCATTCCCGGGGCCCGGCAACGGGCGGGGCCCCCGGCAGTGGGTGACAGGTCAGCAGGCGTGCTCGGTGTAGGCCGTGGCCGTCTCTGTCAGGAGTTCCTTGCCCGAGCGTGACCACAGGGTGTCGTTGAAGAGTTCGACCTCGATCGGACCCCCGTAACCCGCCTCCTCCACCAGGGCCCGCCACGCCCGCAGGTCGACCGAGCCCGCGCCCAGCTGTCCCCGGCCGTTCAGGACGCCCTCCGGCAACGGCGTGATCCAGTCCGCCAGTTGGAAGGCGTGCAGCCGCCCTCCCCGCCCCGCACGGGCGATGTCCGCGGGCGCCCGGTCGTCCCACCACACGTGGTAGGTGTCGACGCAGACCCCGACCTGCGCGGCGGGAAACTGCTCGGCCAGATCGAGTGCCTGGCCCAGCGTGGAGACCACGCAGCGGTCCGACGCGAACATGGGGTGCAAGGGCTCGATGGCCAGGCGGACACCGCGTGCCGCCGCGTACGGAGCGAGTTCCGCCAGTGCCTCGGCGATCCGCGAGCGCGCCCCGTGCAGGTCCTTGCTGCCGGCGGGCAAGCCGCCGGAGACCAGGACGAGCGTGTCCGTGCCGAGGGTGGCCGCCTCGTCGATCGCCGCCTTGTTGTCGTCGACGGCCGCCACGCGCGCGAGCGGGTCGACGGCCGTCAGGAAACCGCCGCGGCAGAGCGTGGTCACCGTCAGGCCGGCGTCGCGCATCAGCTTGGCGGTCGCGTCGAGGCCATGGGCCTTGACCGGCTCCCGCCAGAGGCCGACGCCGGGGACTCCCAAGTCAGCGCAGGCGGAGGCCAGTTCCGGCAGGGACAGCTGCTTGACGGTCATCTGGTTGATGGAGAACCGCGCGAGGTCCCCGCTCCCGATCACGCTCATTGCTGGACTCCGTACGTGGTGAGCAGGGCTTTCATGCGGGACTCGGCCAGGGCCGGGTCCGGGAACAGGCCGAGCCCGTCGGCCAGTTCGTAGGCGCGGGTCACGTGCGGCAGCGAACGCGCCGACTGCAGGCCGCCCACCATCGTGAAGTGGCTCTGGTGGCCCGCGAGCCACGCCAGGAGGACCACGCCCGTCTTGTAGAAGCGGGTGGGCGTCTGGAAGAGGTGGCGGGACAGTTCGACCGTGGGGTCGAGGCAGGCGTGGAACCCGTTCGTGTCACCGGTGTCCAGAAGGCGCACCGCCCGCGCGGCCAGCGGCGCCAGCGGGTCGAAGATGCCGAGCAGGGCGTGGCTGAAGCCCTGCTCGTCGCCCGCGATCAGTTCGGGGTAGTTGAAGTCGTCGCCCGTGTAGCAGCGGACACCGTCCGGCAGGCGGCGGCGCAGGGCGATCTCGCGCCCCGGGTCGAGGAGGGAGATCTTGATGCCGTCGACCTTGTCGGGGTGCGCGGTGATGACCTCCAGGAAGGTGTCGGTCGCCGCGTCCAGGTCCTCGCTGCCCCAGTATCCGGTGAGCGCCGGGTCGAACATCGGGCCGAGCCAGTGCAGGATCACCGGCTCGCTCGCCTGGCGCAGGAGGTGGCCGTACGTCTCCAGATAGTCGTCCGGTGATGTCGCGGCCGCCGCCAGCGCCCGGGAAGCCATCAGGATCACCTGGGCGCCGGTCGACTCGACCAGGGTCAGCTGCTCCTCGTACGCGGCACGGACCGTCAACAGGTCCGCGGGAGCCGTCAGTTGATCCGTGCCCGCGCCGCAGGCGATGGCGCCGCCCACCGACTTCGCCTCCGCCGCGGAACGCGTGATCAGTTCCGCGGCGCCCTTCCAGTCCAGGCCCATCCCCCGCTGTGCCGTGTCCATCGCCTCGGCCACGCCCAGGCCCTGCGCCCACAGGTGGCGGCGGAAGGCGAGGGTGGCGTCCCAGTCGACGGCCGCCGGGGAGTCAGGGGACACGTCGGCGCGGGGGTCCGCGACCACGTGTGCCGCCGAGAAGACCGTGCGGGAGGCGAGAGGGGAGGTTCCGGCGGTGGCCGACAGTGGGGTGCGGCACGGCTCGTACGCGTACGTCGTGCCGTCGGGCCGCGGCAGCAGAAGCGTCACTGTGCGATCTCCGGCACCTCGATGCGGCGGCCCTCGGCCGAGGACTTCAGGCCCAGTTCGGCCAGTTGCACGCCGCGCGCGCCCGCGTGCAGGTCCCAGTGGTAGGGCGCGTCCGCGTACACGTGCCTCAGGAACAGCTCCCACTGCGCCTTGAAGCCGTTGTCGAACTCCTGGTTGTCGGGGACCTCCTGCCACTGGTCGCGGAACGAGTGGGTGACGGGAAGGTCAGGGTTCCAGACCGGCTTCGGGGTGGTGCTCCGGTGCTGTACGCGGCAGTTGCGCAGGCCCGCGACCGCCGAGCCCTCCGTGCCGTCCACCTGGAACTCGACGAGTTCGTCGCGGTTCACGCGGACCGTCCAGGAGGAGTTGATCTGCGCGATGGCGCCGCCTTCGAGCTCGAAGATGCCGTACGCGGCGTCGTCCGCCGTGGCGTCGTAGGGCTTGTCCCGCTCGTCCCAGCGCTGCGGTACGTGGGTCGCGGCGAGCGCCTGGACGCTGCGTACGCGGCCGAACAGCTCGTGCAGGACGTACTCCCAGTGCGGGAACATGTCGACGACGATGCCGCCGCCGTCCTCCTGGCGGTAGTTCCAGGAGGGGCGCTGGGCGCTCTGCCAGTCGCCCTCGAAGACCCAGTAGCCGAACTCGCCCCGGACGGAAAGAATCTTGCCGAAGAAGCCGCCGTCGATGAGGCGCTTCAGCTTGAGCAGCCCCGGCAGAAAGAGCTTGTCCTGGACGACGCCGTGCTTGATGCCGGCCGACTGGGCGAGGCGGGCCAGTTCGAGGGCTCCGGCGAGGCCGGTCGCGGACGGCTTCTCGGTGTAGATGTGCTTGCCCGCGGCGATGGCCCGCTTGATGGCTTCCTCGCGCGCCGAGGTGACCTGCGCGTCGAAGTAGATGTCGATGGTGGGGTCGGCGAGGACCGCGTCCAGGTCGGTCGAGACGGCCTTCCCGGCGTCAAGTCCGTGCCGCTCCGCGATCTCCCGCAGGGCGTGCTCCCTGCGGCCCACCAGGACCGGCTCGGGCCACAGCACCGTGTTGTCGGCGTCACCCAGGGGGAGTCCGCCCTGCTCGCGCAGGGCGAGCAGGGAGCGGACGAGGTGCTGGCGGTAGCCCATCCGTCCCGTCACACCGTTCATGGCGATGCGCACCGTCTTGCGAGTCACAGGGGGTCCCTCCGTACGCAGGTAAGCGTATAGCAAGCGCTTTCTATACGAGAAGAAGCTAGCCTGCCGCACAAGGTTCGGACAAGGGCTTCGGACCAGAGCCGTGACCGGAGGACGACGAGATGACCGTGACCCTGGCCGATGTGGCGGCCCGCGCCCAGGTCTCCCCCGCCACCGTCTCCCGCGTGCTGAACGGCAACTACCCCGTGGCCGCGGCCACCCGGGAGCGTGTCCTGCGGGCCGTGAACGACCTCGACTACGTCCTCAACGGGCCCGCGAGCTCGCTCGCCGCCGCCACGTCCGACCTCGTCGGCATCCTGGTGAACGACATCGCCGACCCCTTCTTCGGGATCATGGCGGGCGCCGTCCAGTCCGAGATCGGCGGCCCCGGCGGGCGCGCCGGCGGCGAGCGGATGGCCGTGGTCTGCAACACCGGGGGCTCCCCGGAGCGCGAGCTGACCTATCTGACCCTGCTGCAGCGCCAGCGTGCCGCCGCGGTCGTGCTGACCGGCGGCGCCCTGGAGGACCCCGCTCACGCCGCCGCGATGTCCGCGAAGCTGGCCCGCCTCGCGGACGCGGGCACCCGGATCGTGCTCTGCGGACGTCCGCCCCTCGAGGACTCGGACGCGGCGGTGGCCACGCTCACCTTCGACAACCGCAGCGGCGGGCGGCGGCTCACGGAGCACCTGCTGACGCTGGGGCACCGCAGGATCGGGTACGTGGCGGGCCCGATGGAGCGGACGACCACCCGGCACCGCCTGGAGGGCCACCGGGACGCGCTCGCGGCGTCGGGCACGGGCAAGGGCACGGGCAAGGGCGACCAGGACGAACTGACCGTCCACGGCCCCTACACCCGCCGGTCCGGCTACGAGGCGACCCTCGAACTCCTGCGCAGGGAGCCGGACCTGACGGCCATCGTCGCCGCCAACGACACGGTCGCCCTTGGCGCGTCGGCCGCCCTGCGCGACCAGGGTCTGCGCATCCCCCAGGACATCTCGGTGGCGGGCTTCGACGACCTGCCCTTCGCGATCGACGCCGTCCCCGCGCTGACGACCGTACGCCTGCCGCTGCACGAGGCGGGCGCCCGAGCGGGCCGCCTGGCCACGGGCGCGGAGGAGGCCCCGCCCGGCGGCGTGGCGACGATCGGGGCGGAGCTGATGGTGCGGGGGTCCACGGCGCCGCCGTGTCGGTGAGGGCCCGATGTCGCTGACATCGCCCCGGCGAGGCATGGCGGTCATGGGCGGGGCGGCGTACCGTTGACTCAGTCAAGGGTGACTTGTCTCGTCACCCCGGGAGGGAACCGTCATGTCGCACGCCTCCAAGACGCCGATCCACGAGATCCGCGCCTTCAACCGCTTCTACACCAACCTCATCGGCGCCCTCGACTACAGCCGTCAGCTGTATGTCCCGTACACCCTCACCGAATCCCGGGTCCTCTACGAGATCGCCCACTCGTCGCGCCCCGACGCAGCCGACCTGAGGGCCGAACTCACCCTCGACGCCGGGTACTTGAGCCGTCTGCTCGGCAAGTTCGAAAAGGCGGGGCTCATCGAGCGCGCCCCCTCCGAGCGTGATCCGCGGCGCCAGCGCATCACGCTCACGCAGCGCGGGCGCGAGACCGCGGGGCTGCTGGACGAGCGGTCCAACGAGGCCATGGGGACCCTGCTGTCCACCGTCCCGGCCCGCGAGCGGCCCCGCCTCGCGGACGCCCTGCGCACCGTCCGGGAGATCCTGGCCGACCGTGACGGCAAGGAGCCCTCGCGCCCTTTCCTGCGCGAGCCCGGGGCCGGTGACCTCGGGTGGATCGTGCAGCGCAACGCCGCCCTGTACGCGGCGGAGTACGGGTTCAACACCGACTACGAGGGCCTGGTCGCCCGGATCATCGCCGACTACGCCGAGGATCACGACCCGCATCTGGAGCGGACATGGATCGCCGAGCTCGACGGGCGGCCCGTGGGGTGCGTGATGTGCGTGCGTGACGACGCGCCCGGCACCGCCCGGCTGCGGCTCCTGCTCGTCGAGCCCGACGCGCGGGGTCATGGGATCGGCGACCAACTCGTGGGCGCATGCGTCGAGTTCGCGCGCGGGGTGGGCTATCGCGAGATGGTCCTGTGGACCAATGACATCCTCGGCGCCGCCCGCACCATCTACCAGAAGCACGGTTTCGTCCTCGTCGACGAGAAGCCGCACCGCTCCTTCGGCGTCGACCTCGTGGGGCAGGACTGGCAACTGCACCTAGGGTCTGCGACATGAAACTCGCCTTCTCCACCCTCGGCGTGCCCGGACTCCCCCTCGCCGACGTGCTGAACCTGGCCACCACCCACGGCTATCACGGCATCGAGCTGCGCGCGCACCCCGAAGAGCCGGTCCACCCGGGCATCGAGCTCGCCGAACGGGCCGACGTGGCCGCGCAGTTCAAGGCCGCGGGCATCGAGATCCTCGGCATCTCCGGATACGCGCGCGTGGCCGAGCCGGGCGACGACGGGCCCGTACTCGAAGAGATACGTTCGCTGCTCACCCTCGCCCGCGACCTGGGCGCCCCCTTCATCCGCGTCTTCCCCGGCGGCGGCACCGAGCAGAGCCCCGAGGAGGCCGACGCGACGGCTGCCCGGCGGCTCGGCACCGCGGCCGAGTCCGCCGCGGACTTCGGCGTACGCATCCTGCTGGAGACGCACGACTCGCACCGCACCGGCGCCGCGGCGACCCGCGTGCTCGGCGCGGTCGGCCACCGGCACGCGGGCGCCCTGTGGGACGTGATGCACACCTGGCTCGGCGGCGAGTCCCCCGCCGACAGCCACGCGGCGCTCTCCCCGTACCTCGGCTACGTCCAGGTGAAGGACATCGCGTCGGCCGGCGACACGACGCCGCTCGGCCTCGGCGAGGGCGTCCTGCCGCTCGCCGAATGCGTGGACGTGCTGCTCAGCGGGGAGCACCGGGACGGCTGGCTGTGCTGGGAGTACGAGAAGCGGTGGTACGAGGAGGCGAAGCCGCTTCCCGAACTCCTGGGGCAGGGACGGGACTTCCTGTCGCGGCTCCTGAACCGCCCCGCCTGACGCCGGCCTTGGCCGCTCCTGAACCCCCACGCCTGACGCCCGCCAGGGACGTCAGGCTCACCCCGCCGACCAGGAGCGCCGCCGCGCACCACCCGAGTGCGCTCACCGACTCACCGAGGACGAGACCGGCGGCGGACATCCCGAACACCGGGACCAGGAGCGAGAAGGGTGCGACGGTCGAAGCGGGGTGGCGGCGCAGCAGGTACCCCCAGGCGCCGAAGCCGAAGACCGTCGTGATCCACGCGACGTAGACGATGATGCCGACGCCCTGCCAGTCGAGTGCGGCCAGGGCGTCGAGGTCCGCGGTCGGGCCCTCGAACAGCAGCGAGAGTCCGAGCAGCGGCAGGACCGGGACCGTGCTCACCCACACCATGAAGTTGAGGGAGTCGGGCGGGGACGCCTTGCGGGTCAGGACGTTCGACGCGCCCCAGCAGGCCGCGGCGCCGATCAGCAGCGCGAAGGCCGTGAGCGGCCCCGCCGCACCCTCGTCGACGGCGGCGACGCCGATGCCCGTGAGCGCGATGACCATGCCCAGCATGCGTACGCGGCCAGGCCGTTCACCGAGGGCCACGAAGGCGAAGAAGGCCGTGAACACCGCCTGGACCTGGAGGATCAGAGAGGACATGCCGGCCGGCATCCCCGCGTCCATGCCGATGAACAGCAGGCCGAACTTGGCCACCCCGAGGACGAGTCCGACGCCGACGATCCACTTCCACGCGACCTTCGGCGGGCCCACGAAGAACACCGCGGGCAGCGCCGCCACCAGGAAGCGCAGGGCGGAGAACAGCAGCGGCGGGAAGTGGTCGAGGCCCACCTCGATGACGACGAAGTTGGCGCCCCAGACGGCGGCGACGAGGACGGCGAGGAGGACGTGAGCGGGTCGCATGCGTCGAGGATCACCCGCTCCGACCATGTAGGACCAGCGCGGATCTCTGCATGATGGGATGAAGCAACGCTAACGAATCCGACGGCGCCGACGGGCGTCGCCACCCCTGGGGAGGGCTCTCGTGCTCGATCTCGCCCGGCTCCGCGCCCTGCACGCCGTCTCCGTACACGGCACCGTGGGCGCCGCCGCCACCGCACTCGGCTACACCCCCTCCGCCGTGTCCCAGCAGATAGCCAAGCTGGAGCGCGAGACCCGCACCACCCTCCTCGAACGGCAGGGCAGGGGCGTGGCGCTCACCGAGGAGGCACGCCATCTCGCCTCCACCGCGCAGGAGTTGATGGCCATCGTGGAGCGCGCGGAGACGGAGCTGGAGGAGCGCCGGGGGCTGCCCGCGGGACGGCTGACCGTCGCCGCGTTCGCCTCCGCGGCGCGCGGTCTGCTGCCCGGCGTCCTCGCGGATCTGGCCCGGCGGCATCCCGCGCTCGACGCCCGGATGTCGGAGATCGACCCGCATCTCTCCATCGACCTGGTGGCCAAGGGCGCGGTGGACATGGCGGTCGTGCACGACTGGGACATCGCGCCGCTGCCGACACCGCCCGGCGTCGAACAGGCCGTCATCGGGGACGACTTCTGCGATCTCGTGGTGCCCGCGACGCATCCGCTCGCGGCGCGGGTCTCCGTGCGCCGCGAGGACCTCAAGGGCGAGCGGTGGATCACCCAGCCGCCGGGGCTCGTCTGCCACGAGTGGCTGGTCCGCACCCTGCGCGAGGCGGGCTGCGAGCCGGACATCGCGCACACGGCGGAGGAGAACCCCACCCTGGTCGCGCTCGTCGCGGCAGGGCTCGGCATCGCGCTCATTCCGCGCCTCGGCCGCGGTCCCGTCCCGGACGGCGCGGTCACCGTCCGGCTCGATCCGCTGCCGGTGCGGCGGCTGTACGCGCTGTGGCGGACCGGGGCGTCGCGGCGCCCCGCGATCTCGGAGACCGTACGGACCCTGCAGGGCCACTGGGCCGAGGCGGCGCCCGGGAGGAAGGCTTCCTGAGCCTCAGAATCCCCCTCGGCACCACTTTCCGGAAAACGCCCGCTGCGGGGGAACCCGCTCGCACCGACCCCCGTCAAACCGCCGTGCTGTCGGGTGAGTCTCCGCGAGGCGGTGTCGGCATCGCTGCTGGCTGCGAACGCTGACCACCCTCTCTGCCGCCCGTGGCCGGCAGCATGCCGTCACCGGTGCGCCCCCTCCACCAGCGCCGGTGACGGCCCCTCTCCTCCACAGTGGCTGCCGATTACCTTGACCGGCAGAAATCTTCGGGATATCCGTGGCACTCGGAAAGTTTCCTTCAGCCGGTTCCCCCAGTCCGGCTCCGGTCCGGCATCCGTCCCCGAGGACGTCCCCGAAGGAGCGCACATGACCCACCGCAACGCCTCCAGACGCACCCTGCTCACCGCCACGGCCGTAGCGGCGACGGCACTGGCCGCGCCCTCCGCCGCCCACGCGGCCGGCAGCGGCGACCGCGGTCGCGACCGGAAGCTGCGGGAGCTCATCTCCCGCATGAGCCTCGAGGAGAAGGTCGGCCAGCTCTTCGTGATGCATGTGTACGGCCACTCCGCCACCGCCCCCGACCAGGCCGACATCGACGCCAACCTCAAGGAGCTCGGCGTGCGCACCGCCGCGGAGGCGGTCGCCAAGTACCACCTCGGCGGCATCATCTACTTCGGCTGGGCCCACAACACCCGCGCCCCGCACCAGATCGCCGACCTCTCGAACGGCATCCAGCGCGCCGCCCTGGAGCCGGACGACTCGCCGACCGCCCGCATCCCGCTGCTCATCTCCACCGACCAGGAGCACGGAGCCGTCGCCCGCGTCGGCGTCCCCGCCACGCTCCTGCCCGGCGCGATGGCCCTGGGCGCCGCGGGCTCGCGGTCCACCGCGCGCAAGGCGGCCCGCATCGCGGGCACCGAACTCCGCGCGCTCGGCATCCGGCAGAACTACGCCCCGGTGGCGGACGTGAACGTCAACCCCGCCAACCCCGTCATCGGCGTACGCTCCTTCGGCTCGGACCCCGAAGCGGTCGCCGATCTGGTCGCCGCGCAGGTCAAGGGCTACCAGGGCACGGACATCGCCTCGACGTCCAAGCACTTCCCCGGGCACGGCGACACCAAGGACGACAGCCACTCCAAGCTGCCGTACATCCACCACACGCGTGAGCAGTGGGAGACCCTGGACGCCCCGCCGTTCCGGGCGGCGGTGGCCGCGGGCATCGACTCGATCATGACCGCGCACATCGTGGTCCCGGCCCTCGACCCGGCGGAGGACCCGGCCACGCTCTCCCGCCCGATCCTCACCGGCATCCTGCGGGAGGAACTCGGCTACGACGGGGTCGTGGTGACGGACTCGCTGGGCATGCAGGGCGTGCGCACGAAGTACGGCGACGACCGCGTGCCGGTGCTCGCGCTGAAGGCGGGTGTCGACCAGCTCCTGAACCCGCCGAAGCCGGAGATCGCCTGGAACGCGGTGCTCCAGGCCGTGCGGGACGGCGAGTTGACGGAGGCGAGGCTCGACGAATCGATCCTTCGGATCCTGCGCCTCAAGGCGAGGCTTGACCTCTTCTCCGACCCGTACGTCACCTCGCGCGGCGTGGACAGGGCGGTCGGCACACGTGCGCATCTCGCCGCCGCCGACCGGATCGCGGAGGAGACGACGACGCTGCTGATCAACGCGGACGGGCTGCTTCCGCTCTCGCGGCGCACCCAGCGGGACGTGCTCGTCGTGGGCGCGGATCCGGCGTCGCCCTCGGGGACGACGGGTCCGCCGACGACCGTCATCGGGCGCGAGCTGACGGACCTCGGCTTCACGCCGACGGTGCTGCCGACGGGCACGGCCCCCTCCGCCGCCAGGATCGCCGAGGCGGTGGCGGCGGCCGCCGGCAAGGACGCGGTGCTCGTGGGCACGTACAACGTGGGGGCGGGAAGCGCTCAGATCGCCCTGGTGGAGGCGCTGGTGGCGACCGGGGTGCCGGTCGTCGCCCTCGCGATCCGCAACCCGTACGACGTGGCGCGGCTGGGGGGCGTGGGCGCGTCCCTCGCCGCGTACTGCTGGACGGACGTCGAACTGCGCGCCGCGGTACGGGTGATCGCGGGGCGCGCCGAGCCGCGCGGGAAACTGCCCGTGCCGGTGCAGCGTGCGGATGACCCGGCGCAGGTGCTGTACCCGGTCGGGCACGGCCTGACGTACTGATCCGTACGCCGGGTCGGCGGCGCGCCACCTCCACCTGGCCCAAAGCACCCCACGCACCTGGCGTGCGCCCGCCCGCGCGGGCCACGCTGGGTGCACGTATCGGGGGGTTCGCCATGCTTGTCATGCTTGGGCGGCGGTGTGCGGGGGTGCTGCTTCTGGTCGCGTGCGTCGGTGCGGCCGGCTGCCAGGACTCCTCGGACCCGGGGTCGGATGCGTCCGCCCGGCGGCCGTCCTCGTCGGCGCCTCCCGGGCACGGAGCGGTCTTCCTCGCGGTGGACGAGTGCAGTTCGCGGGGGCGCGAGACCTTCACGGAGGTGTCGTGCACGAGTGAGCGTGCGGCGGCGCGGGTCATCGCCCGCCACGACGGCAAGGTAGCGGAGGGCCCTTCGTGCCCGGCGCGCACGGACTTCGTCCTGCACATCAGCGAGAACAGGCCCGCCGTGGACGAGGACGGGAACGGTGAGGTGCCGCGGGGCTACGCCTGCATGCGGAACCTGGAGCTGCCGCATCCCGGGGACCCCGGGGGCGGGGGCGGTCCTCGGACGGTCGTCGGGGACTGCGTGTACGGGGCGGGCGAGGGCGAGGTGCGGGAGACGGCGTGCGACGGGTCCGGTGCGAAGGCTCCGGAGTACCGGGTGACTTCGGCGGTTCCGTCACGTGCCGCGTGCCCGGCCGCCACGCAGCTCTATGTGTCACTGGAGGGCGGGAAGCCGGTGGGGTGTGCGGTGCGGGTATGAGCGGTTCCCTTTCCCCGGTCCCACCCCTTCCCGAAGCTGGGGCTCCGCCCCGGACCCCGGTCCTCAAGCGCCGGACGGGCTGATTCTCAGCCCGTCCGGCGCTTGAATCCGGCCCTACGGGCGCAGGGTCAGCTGCTTCTGCTCTTCCTTGCGGTCGAGCTTCGCGTCGTAAGGAGCCAGCGGCTTCGGGGAGGCCGCGGTGGAGACCCCGGCCCAGGCCTGGATCCGCTCCGTCGCCTTGGCCTTGTCCGCCGCGACGAGACCCGCCACGTTCGCGCCGTGGTTGGCGCCCGGCGCGGTGAAGACGTGGGAGTCGTGCTTCGCGCCCCTGGCGGGACGGAACGGCTCGGCGCCCCACGGGTCGTTCTCGCCGTAGACGTACATCATCCGCTGCGCGTTGTGACGCACCCAGCGGTCCACGTCCTTCATGGCGCCCGACTGGAACTTCATCGGGATCTCGCGCGGCACGAAGTTCCGCGGCGGCTGGTAGCCGTAGCGGCTCAGGTCGCCGAGCCAGGGCTGCGAGATGTCGGGCGAGCCGAGCTGCGTACCGGCCTGGTAGTAGTACGGCGTGTACGGGGTCAGGCCCTGGTCCGTGTAGGAGGCCCAACCGCCCACCTGGTCGACGTAGTCGAAGATCGCCTGGTCCGTGGCGGACTTGGCGTCGGGGACGTCCGCGCACGCGGCCTCGGGCTGGTACTGCCAGAAGCCCCACACCAGGTCCAGGACGACGGCCTCGTAGGCCTTGTCCAGGTTGCCGACCGTCTTGAAGGTGTGGTTGCCGGCCTCGGCGAACTCCGCGTACTTCTTCTCCAGCGGCTCGCGGCGCACGAGCGCCTCGCGCTGCACGGCCTCCAGCTTGGCGCGGCACTCCTTGGTGCCGACCGTCTCGAAGAACTCGTCGTAGCGCGAGTCCTCCTTGTTCACGACGTCGTTCGGGGCGACGTACGCGACGATGCCGTCCATGTCACGCGGGTAGAAGCGCTCGTAGTACGTGGCGGTCATGCCGCCCTTCGAGCCGCCGGTCGCCAGCCACTTCTTGTCGTAGACGGGCTTGAGCGCCTTGAAGATGCGGTGCTGGTCGCTCGCGGCCTGCCAGATGTCGAGCTTGGACCAGTCGGCGGGCTCGGGGCGGGACGGCGTGAAGAAGCGGTACTCCATGGAGACCTGGTTGCCGTCGATGATCCGCGTCGGCTCGCTGCGGCTGGGGTTCGTCGAGACGTTGTAGCCGCTGGTGAAGAAGGCCGTGGGGCGGGCGGTGTCCTTGTGCAGGACCGTCAGGCGCTGCTTGAAGGTGCCCTTGGAGGGGTGCCGGTGGTCAATCGGCTGGGTGTAGTTGAGGACGAAGTAGCGGTAGCCGGTGTACGGCTTCTCCTCGATCAGGCTCATGCCCGGTATCGCGAGGAGCCTGTCCTTGATGTCGGTGGCCTGCGGCTTCGCGGCGGTGGCCGCCCCTGCCGCGCTCACTGTGCCCGCGGTGCCGATGCCTATCAGCACGACGAGCGACAGCAGCCATCTGAGCGCCTTGCGCATGCACTCTCCCCTAAGTTCGCGATTGCGTCCGCCGGAACTTATCGGAGCAACTCGCTCACCACTAGGGGCTCTTGCGTCACGTCAGGACGCAGTACGTCACAAAGGGGCGCACAACGCGCAAGATGCGATCAGCAGAGGATCCAGCCGGAGCTGGTGCTCCCCCCGCCGACCCGTCCCTTGACCCACACACAGCGCTGCCCCGCGTGCACCGTCACCGGCCCCGCGTGATGCGTGTAGCGGCCCTTGTCCCTGGCCGGGCGGTTGCCCCGGGCCTGGACGCTCACGGACATCGTCTTGCGGGCGCCGGGGCGCCTGGCGACGGTGACGGCGCAGACGTAGCCGCGGCTCTTGTAGACGACGACCTTGCCGGTGCTGAAGGAGAGGGTGCGCACCTTGTGCCCGGCGCAGCGTCCGGCCGACGCCTGGGCCTGCGCGGCACCCGCGCCCGCGACACCGAGCAGGACGGCAGCCGCAAGGACGACGGCGCCGAGCGCAAGGCTCCGCCGTATTCGACCACTGCTCACCGGTTTCCCTCCCGACACTTCCGCATCAGCGTACTGATGTACGGACGCGGTCCGCGGGGCGCCTGGTTGCGTACCCGCCCCCATTTGTTCGCCGGGTCAGGCCGCGGTCGGCTCCGCCTCGCCCACGAACGTCCGCCACAGCGTCGCGTACCGCCCGTCGAGCGCGAGCAGCTCCTCGTGCGTGCCGTCCTCCGCGACCCGGCCGTGGTCCATCAGGATCACGCGGTCCGCGCGGGCCGCCGTGGTGAGGCGGTGGGCGACGACCAGGGTGGTGCGCTTGCCCGCGATACGGTCCGTGGCCTGGTTGACCTGCGCTTCCGTGGCGAGGTCGAGGGCCGCGGTCGCCTCGTCGAGGAGCAGGATGTCCGGGTCGACGAGCTCGGCGCGGGCCAGGGCGATCAGCTGGCGCTGGCCCGCCGAGAGGTTGCGGCCGCGCTCGGAGACCTCGTGGAGGTAGCCGCCGTCCAGGGTGGCGATCATGTCGTGCGCGCCGACCGCGCGGGCCGCGGCCTCCACCTCGGCGTCGGTGGCGTCGGGCCGCCCGTAGGCGATCGCGTCGCGCACCGTGCCCGCGAAGAGGTAGGCCTCCTGCGGGACGACGCCGAGCCGGTGGCGGTACGAGGTCAGGTCGAGGGACCTCAGGTCCGTGCCGTCCACCGTCACCCGGCCGCCGGTCGGGTCGTAGAACCGCGCGACGAGCTTGACGAGCGTCGACTTGCCCGCGCCGGTCTCGCCCACGAAGGCGACGGTCTGGCCCGCGGGGATGTGCAGGCGCACGTCACTCAGGGCTTCTTCTTCGTCTCCGTACGCGAAGTTCACGTCCTCGAAGGCGATCTCGCCGCGCAGGGAGAGCACGTCGAGCGGCTCGTCCGCGGCCTCGGTGGAGGTCGGCTCCCGGAGCAGTTCCTGGATGCGGCCGAGCGAGACCGTGGCCTGCTGGTAGCCGTCGAAGACCTGGGAGAGCTGCTGGACGGGCGCGAAGAACAGGTCGATGTAGAGGAGGTAGGCGACCAGGGCGCCGGTCGTCAGCGTCCCCGCCTCCACGCGCCCCGCGCCGACCATCAGGACCGCGGCGGCCGCGACCGCCGAGAGCAGCTGCACGAACGGGAAGTAGATCGAGATCAGCCACTGCCCGCGGATACGGGCGCTGCGGTAGTCGGCACTGGCCTGCGAGAACTTCCTTCCGCCGGAGCGCTCGCGGCGGAAGGCCTGCACGATGCGCAGTCCGGCGACGGACTCCTGGAGGTCGGCGTTGACCACCGAGACGCGCTCGCGCGCCAACTCGTACGCCTTCACGCTGGAGCGGCGGAAGAAGAACGTGCCGATGATCAGCGGCGGCAGCGTCGCGAAGACGACGAGCGCGAGCTCCACGTCGATGACGACGAGCGCGACCATGATGCCGAAGAAGGTGACGACGGAGACGAAGGCGGTGACGAGTCCGGTCTGCAGGAAGGTGGAGAGCGCGTCCACGTCCGTGGTCATCCGGGTCATGATGCGCCCGGTCAACTCCCGCTCGTAGTAGTCGAGTCCGAGCCGCTGGAGCTGGGCGAAGATCTTCAGGCGGAGGGAGTAGAGCACGCGCTCGCCCGTCCGTCCCGTCATCCGGGTCTCGCCGATCTGCGCCGACCACTGGACGAGCACGGCGAGCAGCGCGAGCCCGGACGCCGCCCACACGGCGCCGAGCGCGAGCTGTGAGACGCCCTCGTCGATGCCGTGCCGGATCAGCACCGGAAGCAGCAGGCCCATGCCCGCGTCGATCGCGACCAGCAGCAGGGCGAGGAGCAGCGGCTTCCCGAACCCGGCGAGCAGGCGGCGCAGGCCGTACGACTCCTCCGGGGTGACCGCGCGTGCCTCGTCGACGCGGGGGGTGTCGGTGGCCGGGGGCAGCGCGTCGACCTGGGCAAGGAGCTCGGGCGTCGCGGGCATCCCGGCCATCGCGGTGTCCTTCGGCTCCCGGTCGCCGACCCAGAGCTGTGGGGTGATGCCGCGCTCGGCGTCGAACTCGGCGTCGAGTTCGTCGCGTACGGAGGTGTCCTCGGGGATCTCGACCGGGACCGTGCGGCCCGGCGAGACGCCGCCGAGCTCGTCCGGGTCGGTCAACAGGCGCCGGTAGAGCGCCGATCGCTCGGTCAGCTCCTCGTGCGTGCCGATGGCGGCGAGGCGTCCGCCGTCCAGTACGGCGATGCGGTCGGCGAGGTTCAGGGTGGAGCGGCGGTGGGCGATGAGGAGGGTGGTGCGGCCCGCCATGACGCCGCGCAGCGCCTCGTGGATCTCGTGCTCGACCCGCGCGTCCACCGCGGACGTCGCGTCGTCGAGAACGAGGAGGCGGGGGTCGGTGAGGATGGCGCGGGCGAGGGCGACGCGCTGGCGCTGGCCGCCGGAGAGGGTCAGGCCGTGCTCGCCGACGGTGGTGTCGTACCCGTCGGGCAGCTCGGCGATGAAGCGGTCGGCCTGGGCGGCGCGGGCCGCGGTCTCTATCTCCTCCTGGGTGGCTTCCGGCTTTCCGTACGCGATGTTGGCGCGGATGGTGTCGGAGAAGAGGAAGGAGTCCTCGGGCACCAGGCCGATCGCGGCCCGCAGCGAATCGGTGGTCAGCTCGCGCACGTCGTGGCCGCCGACGAGGACGGCGCCGTGCGTCACGTCGTAGAAGCGGGGCAGCAGCAGCGAGACGGTGGACTTGCCGCTGCCGGAGGTGCCGACGACGGCGAGGGTCTCGCCGGGCCGGATCTCGAAGGAGAGGCCGTCGAGGACGGGGCGGCTGTCCTCGTAGGCGAAGGAGACGTCGTCGAACTCGACGGTGGCCGGTGCGTCGGCCGGCAGTTCCTTCGTGCCGTCCTTCAGCGTCGGCTCGGTGTCGATGAGCTCCAGGACACGCTCGGCGCCCGCGCGGGCCTGCTGGCCGACGGTGAGGACCATGGCGAGCATGCGCACCGGGCCGACGAGCTGGGCGAGATAGCTGGAGAAGGCGACGAAGGTGCCGAGCGTGATCTGCCCGCGCACCGCGAGCCAGCCGCCGAGCGCGAGCATGGCGACCTGCCCGAGCGCGGGCACGGCCTGGAGAGCGGGCGTGTACTTGGAGTTGAGCCGGATGGTGCGCAGGCGCCCCGCGAAGAGCTTGCGGCCGACCTCCCTGAGCTTCCCGGTCTCCTGCTCCTCCTGGCCGAACCCCTTCACGACGCGTACGCCGGAGACGGAGCCGTCCACGACCCCGGCGACGGCGGCGGCCTGGGCCTGCGCGTACCAGGTGGAGGGGTGCAGACGGCCCCGGCTGCGCTTGGCGATGAACCAGAGGGCGGGGGCGACGGCGAGCGCGACGAGGGTCAGCGGGACGGAGAGCCACGCCATGATCACGAGGGACATGACGAAGAGGAGGATGTTGCCGATGGTCATCGGCAACATGAAGAGCAGGCCCTGGATGAGTTGGAGGTCGCTGGTCGCGCGTCCGACGACCTGCCCGGTGGACAGCTCGTCCTGCCGCCGCCCGTCGAGCTTGGTGATCGTCCCGTACATCTCGGTCCGCAGGTCGTGCTGGACGTCGAGGGCGAGGCGGCCGCCGTAGTAGCGGCGGATGTAGGTGAAGACGTAGACGAGGACGGCGGCGCCGATGAGGGCGCCGACCCAGGGGCCCATGTCGCGGGACTTGTCCCCGATGACGTCGTCGATGATCACCTTGGTGATGAGCGGGACGAGCGCCATGACGGCCATGCCGGCGAGCGAGGAGCCGAGCGCGAGCAGGACGTCCTTGGGGTACCGCCACGCGTACCCGGTGAGCCGTTTCCCCCAGCCGGATTTCTCCTGGGATTTCTCCGGGGATTCCTCCCGCTCGACCCCGCCCCGTTGCTCCACCACGTGCTGCCTCATCCCGTCGACCCGTCGACCTGACCTGCCGAGAGGCCCAACGCGGCGGGATGCGGATTTCATCCCGCCGCAACAAAGAGGGGTCTGAGGTCCTAGGACCCCGTCAGCTGCCGGGGACCGCCACGAACGCCTCCCGCGGTGCGGCCGTCGGCGTGTAGCGCTGGGACGCGGCGGTCCTGGGCGTCAGGTCCTTGTGGACGGCCTTGGCCACGCCCTGGATGGTGGCGACGCCGTAGTTCATGGTGCTGTTGCCGTGGGTGAGCACGGTGAGCGTGTAGTCGTGGCCGCCGCCCTTGAACGCGCCGATGCTGTGCACCCGCCAGCCGTGGGTCGCCCGCTGCAGCCAGCCGTTCTTGACGTGGATCTTGACGCCGGACGGCGCGCCCGCCGGGGTGCCCCAGCGCTGCGAGGAGACGACCTTGTTCATCAGCTTGAGGATGTAGGCGCGCGCGTTGTCGCTCAGGACGGAGTTCTTGGCGGTGATCAGGGCGAGGAGCTTCTGCTCGTCGGCCGCGTTGATCCGGGTCAGGCCCCAGTAGCCGCCGGACCCCGGCACGGTCTTCGTCATCTTGGCGGCCCTGAGGAAGCCATTGATCTTGCCCGTGCCGAGCTGGCGCCAGAGCTTGCTCGTCGCCGCGTTGTCCGACTTGGTGATCATGGCGTACGCGAGGTCCGACTCACGGGCCGAGAGCTTGCGGTCGGTCTTCTTCGCGTCCCACAGCAGCGCCGCGAGGACGGTCGTCTTGACGACGCTCGCCGAGTCGAACGAGGTGGTCGGGCGCAGGGTGCAGGTGGTCTTGGTGGTGCGGTCGTGCAGGCCTATCGCGACCGTGCCCTTGCGGTTCTTGAGCGCCGCCGTGATGTCCTTCGTGAGCTTGGCCGCCAGGCCGGCCTGTGCGGAGGTGCAGATGACCTTCGGTGCCGTCGCGGCGGCGGCGGGCGTGGCGATCGTGGCCGTACCGAGCGGCACGAGCACTCCGGCGGCAAGGCCCGCCGAAAGCACGCGGGCACGCCTGGATGTCCCGGATACCGGGTGAGTCATGGAGTTTCCCCATCCCCTTGGGTCCGTACAAGACCCTCGGGGCCCGTACAAGCGCGCCCCCCGGCGCACTCACCTCACATGACTCACCGGCACCCGTACATGGATGCACGAGTTTGAGAACAGATGACCGATCTGTAATCAGCCCGTGTCACGGCACCCGCCGGCTCAGAGGTGCGTCGGCTCGAACATCCGCAGCACCGCCGGGAGCACGACCACCGAGGGGCCGGGCTCCGCGAGGGCCTTCGCCAGGTCGTCGCGGAGGTTCTCCGGGGTCGTCCTGACCCCCGGCACCCCGAAGGATTCCGCGAGCGCCACGAAATCGGGGCGGGAGAGTTCCGTGGCCGTGGGCTCGCCGAAGGCGTCCGACATGTACTCCCGGAGGATTCCGTAGCCCCCGTCGTCCACGATCAGCCAGGTGACGGGCAGGCCATGCTGCTTGGCGGAGGCCAGTTCCGCGATGGAGTACATCGCGCCGCCGTCGCCCGAGACGGCAAGGACCGGCTTCGTGGGGTCGGCGGCCGCCGCTCCCAGCGCCGCCGGGAAGCCGTACCCGAGGCCGCCCGCGCCCTGTGCCGAGTGCATGGTGTTCGGGCGCCGCGCGTCGAAGGCGGACCAGGCCCAGTAGGCGAGGATCGTCATGTCCCAGAAGGACGGCGCCGCGTCCGGCAGGGCCTCGCGCACCGACGCGAGCACCTGCTGCTCCAGGGTGAGCTCCTGGGCGGCGATCCGGTCCTTCACACGGGAGAGGACCGTCCGCACCCGCTCGGGGGCCGTGGCGTCCTCCCGGGGGGCGTCGATCGTCTCCAGGAGCGCGGAGAGCGCGAGCCGCGCGTCCGCGTGGATGCCGAGCGCCGGGTGGTTGGACTCCAGCTTGCCCGCGTCGGCCTCGATCTGGATGACCCGGCCGCGCGGCTTGAACGTGTGGTAGTTCGAGGAGAGCTCGCCCAGGCCCGAACCGACCACCAGGAGGACGTCCGCGTCCTCCAGGAAGTCCGTGGTGTACCGGTCCTCCAGCCAGGACTGGAGCGACAGCGGGTGCTCCCAGGGGAAGGCGCCCTTGCCGCCGAAGGTGGTGACGACGGGCGCGTTCACCAGCTCGGCGAGCGCGAGCAGCTTGCCGCTCGCGTCCGACCGCACCACGCCGCCGCCCGCGATGATCGCCGGGCGCTCGGCCCGGGACAGCAGGTCGGCCGCCACCGCGGTCAGCTCGGGGCGCGGGACGACCTCGTCCGGGGTCGCGTCCATGGCCGTGACGACGGGCAGGGTCGTCTCCGCGAGCAGCACGTCCTGCGGGATCTCCACCCACACCGGGCCGTGCGGGGCGGTGAGCGCCGACTCCCAGGCCGCCGCGATGGCGGAGGGGATCTGCGAGGCCGTGCGGACCGTGTGGACGGACTTCACGATGTCGCGGAACGATGCCTGCTGGTCGCGCAGCTCGTGGAGGTAGCCGTGCCGGCCGCCGCCCAGGCCCGCCACCGGGATCTGGCTGCCGATCGCGAGCACGGGCGAGGACCCGGCCGCCGCCTCCTGGAGCGCGGCGAGCGAGGTCAGGGCGCCGGGCCCGGTGGAGAGGAGCAGCGGGGCCACCTCACCGGTGATCCGGCCGTACGCGTCCGCCGCGAAGCCCGTGTTGTTCTCCACGCGCAGGCCGACGTACGACAGGGACGAGCGCCGCAGGGCGTCGAACATGCCGAGCGCGTGCTGGCCGGGGAGGCCGAAGACCGTCGTCGCGCCGAGGCCCTGGAGGGTCTCCACGACGAGGTCGCCGCCGTTGCGCCCCTCGGGGGCGTTCAGGGCCGCCTCCCGCTGTGCGTCGGTGGGCCGCAGTACTACGTCGTGGTCGTGCGTCACTTGGCCGCGCTCCCCTCGGTGGCCTGACGGGCCTCCGCGATCTGGCGGGACATGATCGTCGTCAGCTCGTACGCGGTGTGCGAGGCGGCGACGGCCGTGATCTCCGCGTGGTCGTAGGCGGGGGCGACCTCGACGACGTCGGCCGAGACGAGGTTGCAGGAGGACAGGCCCCGCAGGATCTCCAGGAGCTCGCGCGACGTCATGCCACCCGCCTCCGGGGTGCCCGTGCCGGGCGCGTGGGCCGGGTCCAGGCAGTCGATGTCGATGGATATGTACAGCGGGCGGTCGCCGATGCGCTGGCGCAGCTGGTCGGCGACCTCGTCGGCGCCGCGGCGGTAGATGTCCGCCGAGGTGACGATGCCGAAGCCCATCTTCTCGTCGTCGGTGAGGTCCTGCTTGCCGTACAGCGGGCCCCGCGTGCCGACGTGGGAGAGCGCCTCGGTGTCGAGGATGCCCTCCTCGACGGCCCGGCGGAACGGCGTGCCGTGCGTGTACTCCGCGCCGAAGTACGTGTCCCAGGTGTCCAGGTGCGCGTCGAAGTGCAGCAGGGCGACCGGGCCGTGCTTCTTGGCGACCGAGCGGAGCAGCGGCAGGGCGATGGTGTGGTCGCCGCCGAGCGTCATCATGCGGGCGCCCGAGCCGAGGAGGTCGTCCGCGGCGGCCTCGATCGTCTCGACCGCCTCGTTGATGTTGAACGGGTTGGCGGCGATGTCGCCCGCGTCCGCGACCTGCGCGAGCGCGAAGGGGGATGCGTCCTGCGCCGGGTTGTACGGACGCAGGAGGCGCGAGGCCTCACGGATCGCGTTGCCGCCGAAGCGGGCGCCGGGGCGGTACGAGACGCCGGTGTCGAAGGGCACGCCGACCACGGCGATGTCCGTCTTGCCGCCCACCTCGTCGAGCCGGGGGAGGCGGGCGTAGGTCGCCGGGCCCGCGTACCGCGGGACGCGGGAGGAGTCGACCGGGCCGCGGGGGGTCGGGGTCTCGGCGCTGCTCATGGTCGGTTTCCTCCTGCTGGTACGAGTGTTGCTGTGCTGCTGGGACAAGTGTCGCGCGGCCCACTGACAGTGACGTCGGCAGCGGGCCGCGCGGAAAACTAGACGGTCACCGGAGTCTCCGGCTCCGCCTCCTCCGACCCCCGGCCCGCGAGCCGCTCGCGCCAGGCCGCGAGGACCCGGGCGTCGGTCGGCTTCGTGGCGAGGGAAACGACGACGTACACGGCCAGGGAGATCAAGAGGCCGTAGTAGATGGGTTCGTTGGCGAGGATTCCGTACCCCCACATGAGCCCGACGACGGAGAGACCGCCGGCGACGATGGCCGCGAGCGCGCCCTCGGCGGTGCCGCGCTTCCAGAGCAGTCCGCCGAGGATCGGCACCAGCAGACCGGCGACGAGCAGGTTGTAGGCGACGGTGAGGGCCTGGACGACGTCGTTGAGGGCGATGGCGATGCAGACGACGGCGATGCCCATGATCAGGATGAAGAGGCGGTTGCCCTTCACCTCGTCGTGCGGCTCGTCGCCCGCTCCTTCGGACTTCACGACCCCGCGCAGCCGCGACCAGATGTCGTTGTTGGCGACGGTCGCGCAGGCGATGAGCGCTCCGGAGGACGTGGACATCACGGCGGCGAGCGCGGCGGCGAGCACGAGACCCCGTACGCCCATGGGCAGTTCGTCCTTGACGATGGTCGCGAAGGCCGCGTCGGCGCTCGGCAGCTTCGGGTACATGACCTTGGCGGCCGTGCCGATGACGGCGCCCGCGATCGCGTAGACGAGACAGTAGGTACCGGCGACGGTGCCGCCGTAACGGGCGACCTTGTCGCTGCGCGCGGTGAACACGCGCTGCCAGATGTCCTGCCCGATGAGCATGCCGAACGTATAGATCAGGACGTACGTGAAGATCGTCTCGCCGCCGATGCCCAGCGGGTCGAAGTACTCGGTGGGCAGCTTGGCCTTCATCTCGCTGAAGCCACCGGCCTTGACGACCGCGATGGGAAGCAGCAGGAGCAGCACGCCGATGGTCTTCACCACGAACTGCACCATGTCGGTGAGCGTGATGGACCACATGCCGCCGAGCGTCGAGTACGCGACGACGATCGAGCCGCCGAGGATGATCGCGAGCGTGCGGTTCATGTCGAAGATGACGTCGAAGATCGTGGCGTACGCGATGGTCGAGGTGACCGCGAGCATCAGCGTGTACGACCACATGACCACTCCGGAGATGACGCCCGCGCGCCCGCCGTAGCGCAGGTCGAGCATCTCGGAGACGGTGTAGACCTTCAGGCGCGCGATGCGCGCCGAGAAGAAGACGCTGAGCGCGAGAAGACCGAGGCCGATCGTGAAGACCATCCAGGCGCCGGAGAGCCCGTACTGGTAGCCGAGGCCGACGCCGCCGATGGTGGAGGCGCCGCCGAGGACGATCGCGGCCATGGTCCCGGAGTACATCCACGGTCCGAGGCGGCGTCCGGCGACCAAGAACTCGCTCTTGGACTTGGCGCGGCGCATGCCCCACCAGCCCATGGCGAGCATGCCGGCGAGATAGACGACGATCACTGTGTAGTCGACGGCCATAGGGCCCTCCTTCGCGCACCTCGGTGGCGTGTCGTGCAGATGGGGGTGGGGGGGGTTGCAACCAGCCGCGGGGACATCCGCCCGTACCCGCGGCCTGGGGTCGGCACGACCTTAGGTGGCCGGAAAGCAACGCTGAAGTGTACGTTTCATCCACTCCTCGTGATCGATATGGATGGATCATCCACCGTGCCGGACCTCGCCCCCTCTCCCATCACTCCGCCGACCCCGCCCGTCCCCCTGACCGCGCTCCTGGCCCGCGAGGATCTGGGCCTGCGGCAGATCGCGGGCCCCGACGCCGGGGAGAGCGGGGCGGTCGTCCAGTGGGTGCACACCTCGGAGATGGCCGACCCGTATCCGTACCTCCTGGGCGGCGAGCTGCTGTTGACGGCGGGCGTGCACATCACCGACCCGGTGGGCGCGGGCGTGTACCTCGACGACTACGTGGCGCGGATCGTCGAGGCGGGCGGCGCGGCCCTCGGCTTCGGCGTCGCGCCCGTGCACGACACGGTGCCGCGCGCCCTGGTGACGGCCTGCGACCACTACGGCCTGCCGCTCCTCGAGGTGCCGCCGCGCACGACGTTCAGCGGGGTCGCCCGCGCGGTGTGGCAACTGGTGGCGGAGGCCAGGCATGCCGAGCTGCGCCGCGTGACCGAGGCACAGCAGGGCCTCGCCACGGCCGCCGCGCGTCCCGACCCGGTGCCCGCGGTGCTGCGCCAGCTCGCGGTGCGCCTGGGCGGCTGGGCGGCGCTCTACGCCCCGGACGGCACGGTGCTCCACACGGCGGGAACAGCTCCGGGAGCAGGGGCGCGGCAGGCGGTGCGCGAGCTCTCCGAAGTCGTGCGTCCCTCGGGGCGGCCCGGCCCCGCCCCCGCCTCCGCCACCGACTCCGTGGGCGGCGAGCACTTCGCCGCGTACGCGCTGGGCGGCGGGCAGGGGTTCGCGCTCGGGGTCGCCGCCGAGCAGCGCGAGCCGGGGGACCACACCATCACCGGGGTGGCCGTCGTGCTGCTCTCGCTCCTGACCGGGAAGCATCAGGGCGCCGCCGATTCCGTGCGGTCGGCGGCTCTCGTACGGCTGCTGCTCGGCTCGGCGGTGGGCGATGTGGCGCCTCTCCTGGGGGCCGAGGAGTGGACCGTGGTGCACGCGCGCGGGGGCGACGAGAACGACCCGGTGGCGCACTCCGTGGCCGCCTCCGCGCTGGCCGCCGCACTGGGCAGCGGCCTGGTGGACGCGGACGCGGGACAGGGCCTCGTACGGCTGCTGCTCCCCGCCGGCCGCGAGCTCGCCGGGGAACCGGGCTGGACCCTGGGCGTCTCCGCCCCCGCCGCCCCCGGGAACCTGCCCGCCGCCGACGCCCAGGCGGACCGCGCCCTGCGCCGTGCCGAGGCCACCCGCGCGCCGCTCGTCCGGCACCGGGAGGCGGGCATCGCGGCGCTGGTGTCGCCCGCCGAGGCCGCGGCACACGCGCGCGTGCTGCTCGCCCCGCTCGGCACCGGCGGTGCGCTCACGGAAACCCTGCGCACCTGGCTCTCCCTGCACGGCAGTTGGGACCGCACGGCCACGGCTCTGGGGGTCCACCGCAACACGGTCCGGCAGCGCATCACGCGGTGCGGGACGCTCCTCGCGGCGGACCTGGACGACCCTGATGTCCGCATGGAGCTGTGGTTCGCGCTGGGCCGCGAGAGGTGACGCGGGCGTACGGAGGGGCGCAACTCACAGGTCCAGGCTTCGGGACAGCCCGCCACCATCCGGTTACCGACGGCAGAATGGACCCCATGCCGATACCCAGCCGTGCCGCGCTCGTCGATCACCTCGTACGCTCCCGCATCGCGGGCGATGTCGCCACGCCGCGCGAGAACAACCTCAGCCACTACAGGAAGCTCGCGAACGGCGACCGTCACTACTGGCTCGGCCTGGAGCTCGGTGACCGCTGGACCGACGAGCAGGACGTCCTCGCGGTGATGGCCGAGCGGTGCGGTGTGATCGACGACGCCGAGTACCGGCACGGGCAGGACACCATCGACCCCGAGCTGACGGTCGACGCCCTGGAGCGGATGGCGGCGCGCCTGCGCAAGGCGGCGGCCGGCAAGGAGCGGGTCCTTTTCGCCACCGGCCACCCCGGGGGCCTGCTCGACGTGCACCGCGCGACAGCGGCGGCCCTGCGCTCGGCGGGCTGCGAGATCGTCGTCATCCCGGAGGGCCTCACCGCCGACGAGGGCATGGTCTTCCAGTTCGCGGACGTGGCGATGCTGGAGCGCGGCGCGACCCTCTGGCACACCCACTCCCCCGAGCCGATGAACGCGATCCTGGACGGCCTGGAGCGCGCGGGACGCCCGCTGCCCGACCTGGTCGTCGCCGACCACGGGTGGGCTGGACGGGCGGGCCAGCGCGGCGTCGACTCCGTCGGGTACGCGGACTGCAACGACCCGGCGCTGTTCATCGGCGAGGCCGAGGGCACCGTCCAGGTGACGGTCCCGCTGGACGACCACGTCACGAGCCCGCGTTTCTACGACCCCATGACGGCCTACCTGCTGGACGCCGCGGGCCTCACGCCGACTCCTTGAGTCACGGCCACGGGCTGAGCCCTTCCGTGCGGCGCTGGGCGAACCCGGGCGTGGGGTCCAGATAGACCCGTCGTACACCGGGAAAACGCTCGCGAAGCCGCCGTTCGGCCTGCTCGCAGGCCCACTCGATCTGTGCCGCCGTGGAGGCGTCCCGGAAGTCGACCTTGGCGGCGACCAGCGCCTCGCGCGGCCCCTGGAGCAGCGTCGTCAGCTCGAGCACGGCCTCGATGTGCTCGGAGGCGAGCAGCACCTCGCGGATCTCCTCGCGCATCGGTTTCGGCAGCGGCCGCCCGATGAGGAGCTGGGCGTTGCTGCGTCCGAGCACCCAGGCGACGTACAGGAGCAGCGCGCCGATGCAGAGCGAGGCCACGCCGTCCCACACGCCGGACCCGGTGAGCTGCCCGCCGAGCAGTCCGCCCGCGGCGAGCACGAGCCCGGCCAGGGCGGCGGAGTCCTCCAGGACCACGGCCTTCACGGCGGTGTCGGGCGTGTGGCGCAGATAGCGCCCGAAGGACGCCCCGAAGCGCGCCGCCTCACCGCGGGCCTGCTTGACGCCGGTACGCAGCGAGTAGCCCTCCAGGAGGAAGGCGATGGCTAGCACGACGTACGAGATGAGCGGGTCGCCGAGTTCCTCGCCCGCGACCAGGGTGTGGACGCCGTCGTAGATCGAGAAGACGGCGCCGCCGACGAAGGTGGCGACGGCCGCGAGCATCGCCCAGATGTAGCGCTCGGGGCCGTACCCCAGCGGGTGGTCCTCGTCGGCGGGCTTCTCGCTCCGTTTCAGGGCGGTCAGGAGCAGCACCTCGGTGACGGTGTCGGCCAGCGAGTGCGCCGCCTCGGAGAGCATCGCGCTCGACCCGCTGATGACACCGGCGACGGCCTTGGCGACGGCGATCCCGAGGTTGGCGACGGCGGCGACGATGACGGTGAAGGTGCTTTCGCCGCCGCTCTCGGGCGGCTCGGGCTGACTGCTGTCGACCGGCTCACTCATGTATCGGACGGTATGTCCGATCACCCGGGAACGCGAACGACGCCCTCCCGGATCAGCGCGGGACGCGAACGACGCCTTCCTGGATGACCGTCACCGCGAGCTGCCCGTCCTGGGTCCAGATCCGCGCCTGGCCGAGTCCGCGCCCTCCGGACGCCGAGGGCGACTCCTGGTCGTACAGGAGCCATTCGTCCGCCTTGAAGGGGCGGTGGAACCACATGGCGTGGTCGAGCGAGGCTCCGACGACGTCACCGACGGCCCAGCCGCCACGGCCGTGCGCGAGCAGCACCGAGTCGAGCAGCGTCATGTCGGAGACGTACGTGGCGAGGCAGACGTGCAGCAAGGACGCGTCGTTACCGCCGTCGAGCTTGCCGTTCGTGCGGAACCACACCTGGGAGCGCGGTTCGCGCGGCTGCCCGACCGTGGCCCAGGGCGGCGCGTCCACGTAGCGCAGGTCGACGGCAGCGCGGGCCTCGATCAGGCGCTCGGCGACGTGCGCCGGCAGGTGACGCGGCAGCATCTCCGCGGCGGTGGGGAGTGTCTCCGGGTCCGGTGCCGACGGCATGCCCGTCTGGTGCTCCAGGCCCTCCTCGTGCGTCTGGAAGGACGCGGAGAGGTGGAATATGGGCTGCCCGTGCTGAACGGCGACGACGCGGCGCGTGGTGAAGGAGCGGCCGTCACGGATCCGGTCGACGGTGTAGACGATCGGCGCGCCCGGGTCCCCTGCGCGCAGGAAGTACGCGTGCAGGGAGTGGGCGGGCCTCTCGGCGGGGACCGTGCGTCCTGCCGCCACCAGCGCCTGGGCGGCCACCTGGCCGCCGAAGACGCGCGGGACGAGGGCCGAACGGCTCACGCCCCGGAATATGTCCTCCTCGATCTGCTCGAGGTCGAGCAGATCGAGGAGTGACTCAAGTGCCTTGTTCATGAATCCAGTTCTACAGGGCGGTCTGCACAGGCCCGTGTCGTTGCCTGCCGCTGTCCTACAGGCCCATGTTCTTGGCGATGATCATCTTCATGACCTCGCTGGTGCCGCCGTAGATGCGGTTGACGCGGTTGTCCGCGTACAGGCGGGCGATGGGGTACTCGTTCATGAAGCCGTAGCCGCCGTGCAGCTGGAGGCACTTGTCGATGACGCGGTGCGCGACCTCGGTGTTGAACAGCTTCGCGGAGGCGGCCTCGGCGGCGGTCAGCTCACCGGCGTCCAGGGCCTCGAGGGCGCGGTCGGCGACGGCCTCGGCGGCGTCCACCTCGGCCTGGCAGGCGGCCAGCTCGAACTTGGTGTTCTGGAAGGAGGCGACCGTCTTGCCGAAGACCGTGCGGTCCTGGACGTACTCCTTGGCGAACCGGACGGCGGCCTTGGCCTGCGCGTACGCGCCGTAGGCGATGCCCCAGCGCTCGGAGGGGAGGTTGCTGCCGAGGTAGTAGAAGCCCTTGTTCTCCTCGCCGAGGAGGTCCTCGACGGGGACCTTGACGTCGACGAACGCGAGCTCGGCGGTGTCGGAGGTCTTCAGGCCGAGCTTGTCGAGCTTGCGGCCGATGGAGTAGCCCTCGGACTTGGTGTCGACGGCGAAGAGGGAGATGCCGTGGCGGCGGTCCTCGGCGGTGGGCGCCGACGTACGGGCGCAGACGATCACGCGGTCGGCGTGCACGCCGCCGGTGATGAAGGTCTTGGAGCCGTTCAGGACGTAGTGCGTGCCGTCCTCGGAGAGCTTGGCGGTGCTCTTCATGCCCGCGAGGTCGGAGCCGGTGCCCGGCTCGGTCATCGCCAGGGCCCACATCTCCTCGGCGGAGACGAACTTCTCCAGGTAGCGCTTCTTCTGCTCGTCGGTGGCGAGCGCCTTGATGTACGGCAGGGCGAGCAGCACGTGGACGCCGGAGCCGCCGAAGGTGACGCCCGCGCGGGCGGTCTCCTCGTACTGGATGGCCTCGAACTTGTGGGTGTCCAGGCCCGCGCCGCCGAACTCCTCGGGGACGTTGATGCCGAACAGGCCGAGCTCGGCCAGCTTGTAGTAGAACTCGCGCGGCACCTGACCCGCGGCGAACCACTCCTCGTGGACCGGGACGACCTCGGCCTCGATGAAGGCGCGCAGGGTCTCCCGGAACGCCTCGTGGTCCTCATTGAAAACGGTACGGCGCACGGAGAACTCCTTCGATACGGCACCAGGCTCGGCCAAGCGCAACACGACTAAGCGCTTGCTCAGAGCAACGTTACCCGCCGGTCACCGGACCGTCCAGAGAGAAGTCCTGTCGCTCCCGTCACGCCACCGCCGCCGCGAAGGCCCCGCGCGCGAGGCCGTGCAGCAACTGGGCCATGGCGCTGCGGCTCGGCAGCGCGTCGCGGCGGCTCAGGTGCGGCGTGGAGTTGAGCAGCCCGAAGACCGCGTGCACGCAGACGCGGGCGGCGTTCTCCGCGAGGTCCGGATAGACCTTGCGCACGACGTCGACCCAGATCTCCACGTACTGCCGCTGGAGCTGGCGGACCAGCTTGCGGTCGGTGTCCCGCAGGCGGTCGAGCTCGCGGTCGTGCAGGGTGATCAAGGAACGGTCGTCGAGGGCGAAGTCGATGTGCCCCTCGATGAGCGCGTCGAGCACCCGCTCCGGCGGTCCTTCCGTGTCGGCCACACATCGCTTGCCGCCGGCCAGGAGCTGCCCGCTGATGCCGACGAGCAGTTCGGCGAGCATCGCGTCCTTGCCCGCGAAGTGGCGGTAGAGACCGGGCCCGCTGATGCCGACGGCAGCCCCTATCTCGTCCACTCCGACTCCGTGGAAGCCGCGCTCGGCGAAGAGCCTGGCGGCTTCCCTGAGGATCTGCTCGCGACGGGTGGGGGCGTCGGTTCTGGTGGCCATGGAATCAATTCTAGACAGGGCGGTTAGCGCTCGTTAACCTGATGGAAACGCGTTAACGCTCATTAACCGGGCAAGGGGGCTCGACTGATGCTGCAGGCACCGGTGCTGACGACCGCGGCTGATCCCGCGTCCGAGGCATGGCGGACGAACGAGGCGGGGCACACCGCCCTCGTCGAGGACCTGCGGGCCAGGCTCGCGGCGGCCAGGCTCGGCGGCGGCGAGCGGGCCCGGGCCCGCCATGTCGCGCGCGGCAAGCTGCTGCCCCGCGACCGCGTGGACGCCCTGCTCGACCCCGGCTCACCCTTCCTGGAGCTGGCACCACTGGCGGCCGACGGGTTGTACGGCGGGGACGCACCGGCCGCCGGAGTCATCGCCGGCATCGGCCGGGTCTCCGGGCGCACCTGCGTGATCGTCGCCAATGACGCCACCGTCAAGGGTGGCACGTATTACCCCATGACGGTGAAGAAGCATCTGCGGGCCCAGGAGGTCGCGCTGGAGAACCGCCTCCCCTGTCTGTATCTGGTGGACTCGGGCGGCGCCTTCCTGCCCATGCAGGACGACGTCTTCCCGGACCGCGAGCACTTCGGGCGGATCTTCTACAACCAGGCGCGGATGTCCGGTGCGGGCGTCCCGCAGATCGCCGCCGTGCTCGGCTCGTGCACGGCGGGCGGGGCGTATGTCCCCGCGATGAGCGACGAGGCCGTGATCGTCCGCAATCAGGGGACGATCTTCCTCGGCGGACCGCCCCTGGTGAAGGCCGCGACCGGCGAGGTCGTGACGGCCGAGGAGCTGGGCGGCGGCGAGGTCCACTCCCGGGTCTCCGGCGTGACGGACCACCTCGCCGAGGACGACGCGCACGCGCTGCGGATCGTGCGCACGATCGTCTCCACGCTCCCCGAGCGCGGTGAACTCCCCTGGTCGGTCCGGACGGTCGAGGAACCCAAGGTCGACCCCCTCGGGTTGTACGGGGCGGTGCCGACGGACTCCCGCACCCCCTATGACGTCCGCGAGGTCATCGCGCGCGTGGTCGACGGCTCGCGTTTCGCCGAGTTCAAGGCGGAGTACGGCCAGACGCTCGTGACCGGCTTCGCCCATGTGCACGGCCACCCGGTCGGCATCATCGCGAACAACGGCATCCTGTTCTCCGAATCCGCCCAGAAGGGCGCCCACTTCATCGAGCTGTGCGACCAGCGCGGCATCCCCCTCGTCTTCCTGCAGAACATCTCCGGCTTCATGGTGGGCCGGGACTATGAGGCGGGCGGCATCGCCAAGCACGGCGCCAAGATGGTGACGGCGGTGGCCTGCACGCGCGTGCCGAAGCTGACGGTCGTGATCGGCGGTTCGTACGGCGCGGGGAACTACTCGATGTGCGGCCGGGCGTATTCCCCGCGCTTCCTGTGGATGTGGCCGAACGCCAAGATCTCCGTGATGGGCGGTGAGCAGGCCGCCTCGGTCCTCGCGACCGTCAAGCGCGACCAGTTGGAGGCGCGGGGCGAGGAGTGGTCGGCGCAGGACGAGGAGGCCTTCAAGGACCCGGTCCGCGCCCAGTACGAGGAGCAGGGCAACGCGTATTACGCCACGGCCCGGCTGTGGGACGACGGTGTGATCGACCCCATGGAGACCCGGCAGGTCCTCGGCCTCGCCCTGACCGCCTGCGCCGAGGCGCCGCTGGGCGAGCCCGGCTTCGGCGTCTTCCGGATGTGAGGGGCGGACGATGAGCGACTTCCAGCAAAGGACCATCCCGGGGAGAGGGACGATGTTCGACACGGTTCTGGTCGCCAACAGGGGCGAGATCGCGGTCCGCGTCATCCGGACGCTGCGCGCCCTCGGCGTGCGCTCGGTCGCCGTCTTCAGCGACGCGGACGCGGACGCCCGGCATGTGCGGGAGGCGGACACGGCCGTGCGCCTGGGCCCGGCCCCGGCCGCCGAGAGCTATCTCTCGGCCGAGCGGCTGCTCGAAGCGGCGGCCCGCAGCGGCGCCCAGGCCGTCCACCCGGGGTACGGCTTCCTCGCGGAGAACGCCGAGTTCGCACGGGCCTGCGCCGACGCCGGGCTCGTCTTCATCGGCCCGCCCGCCGAGGCCATCTCCCTGATGGGCGACAAGATCCGCGCCAAGGAGACGGTCAAGGCCGCCGGGGTCCCGGTGGTCCCCGGCTCCTCGGGCAGCGGCCTGACCGACGCCCAACTGGCCGATGCCGCCCGGGAGATCGGCATGCCGGTGCTGCTCAAGCCGTCGGCGGGCGGCGGCGGCAAGGGCATGCGCCTCGTGCGGGACGCTTCCCTGCTCGCGGACGAGATCGCCGCCGCGCGGCGCGAGGCGCGGTCCTCCTTCGGTGACGACACGCTGCTCGTGGAGCGCTGGATCGACCGCCCCCGGCACATCGAGATCCAGGTCCTCGCGGACGGCCACGGGAACGTGATCCACCTCGGCGAGCGCGAGTGCTCGCTCCAGCGCCGCCACCAGAAGATCATCGAGGAGGCCCCCAGCGTCCTGCTCGACGAGGCCACGCGCGCGTCCATGGGCGAGGCGGCGGTCCAGGCGGCACGCTCCTGCGGCTACGCGGGCGCGGGCACGGTGGAGTTCATCGTGCCGGGCAAGGACCCGGCGTCGTACTACTTCATGGAGATGAACACCCGCCTCCAGGTGGAGCACCCGGTGACGGAGCTGATCACCGGCCTCGACCTGGTGGAGTGGCAGCTGCGGGTCGCCGCCGGCGAGGAACTGCCGTACGGGCAGGACGACATCACCCTCACCGGGCACGCGATCGAGGCCCGCGTCTGCGCGGAGACTGTGTCTGTTAAAGCGGGTTCGCGCGGCTTCCTGCCGTCGGGCGGCACCGTCCTCGCCCTGCACGAGCCGCAGGGCGACGGCGTGCGGACCGACTCGGGGCTGAGCGAGGGCACGGAGGTCGGGAGTCTGTACGACCCGATGCTGTCGAAGGTCATCGCGTACGGCCCCGACCGCCCGACCGCCCTGCGCAAGCTGCGGGCCGCGCTCGCGGAGACGGTCACCCTGGGCGTACCGACGAACGCCGGGTTCCTGCGGCGCCTCCTCGCCCACCCGGCGGTGGTGTCCGGGGAGCTGGACACCGGCCTCGTGGAGCGCGAGGCGGACGGCCTCGTCCCCGAAGGGGTGCCCGACGAGGTGTACGAAGCGGCGGCAGCAGTCCGCACCGCCGCCCTCGAACCGACCGGTGACGGCTGGCGTGACCCCTTCTCGGCCCCGACCAACTGGCGCCTCGGCGGCACCCCGGCCCCCCTGACGCACAGCCTGCGCGTGCCGGGACACGAGCCCGTGGCGCACATCGCGGGCGAGGGCCCCCGCACCGTGGAACCCGGCCGCGTCACGGTCCACGTGGACGGCGTCGCCCACACCTTCCACCGCGCCGCCGACTGGCTCGGCAGGGACGGCGACGCGTGGCACGTCCAGGACCACGACCCCGTGGAGGCGAGCCTCACCGGCGCGGCCCACAGCGGTGCCGACGCCCTCACGGCCCCCATGCCCGGCACGGTCACGGTCGTCAAGGTGTCCACCGGCGACCACGTGACCCAGGGGCAGAGCCTCCTGGTGGTGGAGGCGATGAAGATGGAGCACGTCATCTCCGCCCCGCACGCGGGCACCGTCAGCGAACTCGACGTCACGCCGGGCTCGACCGTCGCCATGGACCAGGTCCTGGCCGTGGTGATCCCCGACGAGACCCCGCAGGAGGAGAAGTGACGCCCCCCGTTTCGCTCCCGATGGCCGTGCCCTCCCCGGACCTCCCGCGCCGCGTCCGTATCTACGAGGTGGGTGCACGGGACGGCCTGCAGAACGAGAAAGCGGTCGTCCCCACCGAGACCAAGGCGGAGTTCATCCGCCGCCTCGCCGCGGCGGGCCTCACGACCGTCGAGGCGACCAGCTTCGTGCACCCCAAGTGGGTGCCCCAACTGTCCGATTCCGAGCAGTTGTTCCCGCTGGTGCGGGACCTCGCGCAGGACGGAGGGACGAAGCTCCCCGTCCTGGTGCCGAACGACCGGGGCCTCGACCGCGCGCTGGCGCTCGGCGCCCGCGACATCGCGGTCTTCGTCAGCGCCACGGAGTCCTTCGCCAAGGCCAACCTGAACCGCACCATGGCCGAGGCGCTCGCCATGTCGGAGCCGGTCGTGGCCCGCGCCCGCGAGCGGGAGGTGCGGGTGCGCGGCTATCTCTCCATGTGCTTCGGCGACCCGTGGGAGGGCCCGGTGCCCATCGCCCAGGTCGTCCGCACCGCGAAGGCGCTCCTCGACATGGGCTGCGACGAGCTGAGCCTCGGCGACACCATCGGCGTGGCCACCCCCGGTCATGTCCTCGCCCTGCTCACTCAGTTGAACGAGGAGGGTGTGCCGACGGACCGCATCGGCGTGCACTTCCACGACACGTACGGCCAGGCGCTCTCCAACACCCTCGCCGCCCTGCAGCACGGCGTGCGCACGGTCGACTCATCGGCGGGCGGCCTCGGCGGCTGCCCGTACGCGAAGAGCGCCACCGGCAATCTCGCCACCGAAGACCTCGTGTGGATGCTCGACGGCCTCGGCATCGAGGCCGGCGTCGATCTCGGCAAGCTCACCGCCACCAGCGCGTGGATGGCCGAACAACTGGGCCGACCCAGCCCCTCCCGCACCGTCCGTGCCCTGTCGGGCACCTCCCACCAGGAGCAGTGAAGAACGATGGACCACCGTCTGTCCCCCGAGCACGAGGAACTCCGCCGCACCGTCGAGGAGTTCGCGCACGAGGTGGTCGCCCCCAAGATCGGCGACCTGTACGAGCGCCACGAGTTTCCGTACGAGATCGTCCGCGAGATGGGCCGCATGGGCCTGTTCGGCCTGCCCTTCCCCGAGGAGTACGGCGGCATGGGCGGCGACTATCTCGCCCTGGGCATCGCCCTCGAGGAGCTGGCCCGGGTCGACTCCTCGGTGGCGATCACCCTGGAGGCGGGCGTCTCGCTCGGCGCCATGCCGATCCACCTCTTCGGCACGGACGAGCAGAAGCAGGAGTGGCTGCCCCGGCTCTGCTCCGGTGAACTCCTGGGCGCCTTCGGCCTGACCGAGCCGGACGGCGGCTCGGACGCGGGCGGCACCCGCACGACCGCGGTACTCGACGGCGACGAGTGGGTGATCAACGGCTCCAAGTGCTTCATCACCAACTCCGGCACGGACATCACTGGCCTGGTCACGGTCACCGCCGTCACCGGCCGCAAGCCGGACGGACGGCCGCTCATCTCCTCGATCATCGTGCCGTCCGGGACGCCCGGGTTCACGGTCGCCGCTCCGTACTCGAAGGTCGGCTGGAACGCCTCGGACACCCGCGAGCTGTCCTTCGCGGACGTCCGGGTGCCCGCGGCGAACCTCCTCGGCGAAAAGGGCCGCGGCTACGCCCAGTTCCTCCGCATCCTCGACGAGGGCCGGGTTGCGATCTCCGCGCTCGCGACGGGCCTCGCACAGGGCTGCGTCGACGAGTCCGTGAAGTACGCCAAGGAGCGGCACGCCTTCGGCAAGCCGATCGGGGCGAATCAGGCGATCCAGTTCAAGATCGCCGACATGGAGATGCGGGCGCACATGGCCCGGGTCGGCTGGCGGGACGCGGCGTCGCGCCTCGTCGGCGGCGAGTCCTTCAAGAAGGAGGCGGCGATCGCGAAGCTCTACTCCTCCACGGTCGCCGTCGACAACGCCCGCGAGGCCACCCAGATCCACGGCGGGTACGGCTTCATGAACGAGTATCCGGTGGCCCGCATGTGGCGGGACTCCAAGATCCTGGAGATCGGCGAGGGCACCAGCGAGGTGCAGCGCATGCTGATCGCCAGGGAGCTGGGATTCGCGGGATAACCACCCCCGCGTCGGGGAAGGCGCCCGCGGGGGCCACTGGACAGCACCTTAGGTTAGGTTAACCTAAGCGCTAGTTCCGGCCAGTGGCCCCACCGTGCCGCCGTCCTCACGAAAGCAGAGACCCTCATGCCCCACTCCCGCCTCCCCCAGCCCTCCCGCCGCGGCATCCTCGCCGCAGGCGGAGCCCTCGGCCTGACGGCCCTGCTGGCAGCCTGTGGAGACGAGAAGAAGGACAACTCGGGCGCTGCGGACTCCGGCGACTCCGGCCCCTGGAGCTTCAAGGACGACCGCGGCACGACCGCCAAGGCCAAGGGCACCCCGAAGAACATCGTCGCCTTCACCAGCGTCGCCGCCGCCCTCTTCGACTACGGCATCGAGGTCAAGGGCGTCTTCGGCCCGACGAAGACCAAGGACGGCAAGGCCGACGTCCAGGCCGGCGACATGGACGTCAGCAAGGTGACGATCCTCGGCAACGAATGGGGCAAGTTCAACATCGAGAAGTACGCGAGCCTCGCCCCCGACCTCCTCGTCTCCACGATGTTCGACGACGCGGGCACGCTCTGGTCCGTTCCCGAGGAGAGCAAGGACAAGATCCTCAAGCTCGCCCCGAGCGTCGGCGTCAGCGTCTACGACCGCAAGATGACCGAGCCCCTCCAGCGCCTGCTCGCACTTGCCGAGTCGCTCGGCGCGGACGTGAAGGCCGAGAAGGTCGTCAAGGCGAAGAAGCGCTTCGAGGCCGCGGCCGAGCGGCTGCGCAAGGTCGCCAAGGCGAACAAGGACATCAAGGTCCTCGTCGGCTCGGCGAGCCAGGACATCTTCTACGTCTCCGGGACGAACCTCTCCGCGGACCTGGAGTACTTCAAGTCCCTCGGCGTGAACTTCGTCGAGCCGTCCGAGGCCGCCAAGAAGGCGAGCGGCGGCTGGTTCGAGAACCTCAGCTGGGAGAACGTCAACAAGCACGACGCGGACATCATCATGATGGACAACCGCACCGCCACCATCCAGCCCGCCGACATCGAGAAGCCGACCTGGGCGAAGCTGCCCGCGGTCAAGGCCGGCCAGGTCATCCCCCGCGTCACCGAGCCCATTTACTCGTACGACAAGTGCGCCCCGATCCTCGAGGACCTCGCCGACGCGATCGAGAAGGCCAAGAAGGTCAGCTGACCTCTCCGCACGACCGACAGCCCTCTCCGCATTCCGGAGAGGGCTGTTCCGTTTTTCTGCCTCTTGGTGACCGGAGGGACCCCCTGGGTTTAACCACAAGGGTAGTTAGGTTAGGCTTACCTCACTTCCCCCAAGTCCCCTCACCCAGAGGAAGTTCATGCGCTCGCACCTGCTCAACGACACCACCGCGGAGCGTTACCGCAGCTCCGTGACCGAAGGAGTCGAGCGGGTGGCGGCCAGAATCGCCACCACCTCACGCCCCTTTACCGGCGTCTCCGTCGACGACCTCGCGCCCCGCATCGAGGCCGTCGACCTGGACGAGCCCCTGCACGACACCATCGCCGCCCTGGACGAGCTCGACGAGCTCTACCTGCGCGACGCCGTGTACTTCCACCACCCGCGCTATCTCGCGCACCTCAACTGCCCGGTCGTCATCCCGGCCGTGCTCGGCGAGGCGGTGCTGTCCGCGGTCAACTCTTCCCTCGACACGTGGGATCAATCCGCCGGCGGCACACTGATCGAGCGCCGGCTCATCGACTGGACAGCCGAACGCATCGGGCTCGGCCCGGCCGCCGACGGCGTGTTCACCAGCGGCGGTTCGCAGTCCAACCTCCAGGCCATGCTGCTCGCCCGCGAGGAGGCCGCCAAGGCCGGAAAGCCGGCCACCGAACTGCGCATCTTCGCCTCCGAGGTCGGCCACTTCAGCATCCAGAAAGCCGCGACCCTGCTGGGCCTCGGCGAGGAAGCCGTGATCGTCATCCCCACCGATCACGACAAGCGCATGCAGACCGTCGCCCTCGCCCGCGAGCTGGAGCGCTGCCGCGACAACGGCCTCACCCCCATGGCGGTCGTCGCCACGGCCGGCACCACCGACTTCGGCTCCATCGACCCGCTCCCCGAGATCGCCGAGCTCTGCGAGCAGTACAGCACCTGGATGCACGTCGACGCGGCGTACGGCTGCGGTCTGCTCGCCTCGCTCAAGAACCGTCACCTCCTCGACGGCATCGACCGCGCCGACTCCGTGACCGTCGACTACCACAAGTCCTTCTTCCAGCCGGTGAGTTCCTCCGCCGTCCTGGTGCGGGACCGGACGACGCTGAGCCACGCGACGTACCACGCGGAATACCTCAACCCCCGCCGCATGGTGCAGGAGCGCATCCCCAACCAGGTCGACAAGTCCCTGCAGACCACACGCCGCTTCGACGCCCTCAAGCTGTGGATGACGCTGCGCGTGATGGGCGCCGACGCCATCGGCGAGCTCTTCGACTCCGTCTGCGACATGGCGGACGAGGGCTGGCAGCTGCTCGCCGCCGACCCCCGCTACGACGTCGTCGTGGAGCCCCAGCTCTCCACCCTCGTCTTCCGCTACATCCCCGGGTCGATCTGCGACCCGTCCGCCATCGACCGCGCCAACCTCTACGCCCGCAAGGCGCTGTTCGCCTCCGGCGACGCCGTCGTCGCGGGCACCAAGGTCGGCGAGCGTCAGTACCTCAAGTTCACCCTGCTCAATCCCGAGACCACGGTCGCCGACATCACGGCCGTCCTCGATCTGATCGCCGGCCACGCCGAGCAGTACCTGGGAGAGACCCTTGACCGCGCTTCCTGATCACCGAGAGCCACTGGAACCACTGGACTTCATCGGTATCGGACTGGGCCCCTTCAACCTCGGCCTCGCCTGTCTGACCGAACCCATCGACGAGCTGAACGGCCTCTTCCTGGAGTCCAAGCCGGACTTCGAGTGGCACTCGGGCATGTTCCTGGAGGGCGCTCACCTCCAGACCCCGTTCATGTCGGACCTCGTCACCCTCGCGGACCCCACGTCCCCCTACTCCTTCCTCAACTACCTGAAGGAAGCAGGGCGGTTGTACTCCTTCTACATCCGCGAGAACTTCTATCCGCTGCGCACCGAGTACAACGACTACTGCCGCTGGGCCGCCGCGAAGCTCTCCTCGATCCGCTTCAGCACGACGGTGACCGAGGTGACGTACGCGGACGAGCTGTACGTCGTCCACACCAGCACCGGCGACACCCTGCGCGCCCGCCACCTCGTCCTCGGGACCGGCACCCCGCCGCACATCCCCGAGGCGTGCGCGGGCCTCGGCGGCGACTTCATCCACAACTCCCGCTATCTGCAGTCCAAGCGGGAGCTCCAGAAGAAGGACTCGATCACGCTCGTCGGCAGCGGCCAGTCCGCCGCCGAGATCTACCACGACCTCCTGAGCGAGATCGACGTCCACGGCTACAAGCTGAACTGGGTCACGCGCTCCCCGCGTTTCTTCCCGCTCGAATACACCAAGCTGACCCTGGAGATGACCTCCCCGGAGTACGTCGACTACTTCCACGCACTGCCGGAAGCGACCCGCTACCGCCTCCAGGATCAGCAGAAGACGCTCTTCAAGGGCATCGACGGCGACCTGATCAACGAGATATTCGATCTCCTCTACCAGAAGAACCTCGGCGGCCCGGTGCCGACGCGGCTGCTCACCAACTCCTCGCTGCAGAGCGCCCGTCACGAGAACGGCACCTACACGCTCGGCCTGCACCAGGACGAGCAGGGCAAGGACTTCGAGCTGGAGTCCGAGGGCCTGATCCTGGCCACCGGCTACCAGTACGTCACGCCCGACTTTTTGGAGCCCGTGCGCGACCGCATCCGCTGGGACGGCCGCGGCCGCTTCGAGGTCGCCCGCAACTACTCCATCGACACCACGGGGCGCGGCATCTTCCTGCAGAACGGAGCCGTGCACACCCACTCGCTGACCAGCCCGGACCTGGGCATGGGCCCGTACCGCAACGCGTACATCATCGGTGAGCTGCTCGGCGCGGAGTACTACCCCGTCGAGAAGTCCATCGCGTTCCAGGAGTTCGCCGTATGAGCAACCCGAGCAACCCGAGCACGAATCCGGAGCTGACCCTCCGCCCCCTCGACCCCCTGAAGGACGCCGAGCTCCTGCACGGCTGGGTCACCCACCCCAAGGCCTCGTTCTGGATGATGCAGGACGCGTCGCTGCCGGACGTCGAACGCGAGTACATGGCGATCGCCGCCCACGAGCACCACGACGCGTTCATCGGCCTGCACAAAGGCGTCCCCGCCTTCCTGATGGAGCGCTACGACCCCCGGTACGTCGAACTGGTCGGGCTCTACGAGCCGCAGCCCGGCGACGTGGGCATGCACTTCCTCACCGCGCCCTCCGACGTGCGCATCCCCGGCTTCACCCGGGACGTGATCACCAAGGTCATGACGACGCTCTTCGAGGACCCGGCGACCGAGCGCGTCGTGGTCGAGCCGGACGTCGACAACACGGCCGTGCACGCCCTCAACGAAGCCGTCGGCTTCCGGGCGTCCGAGGTCATCCAGAAGCCGGAGAAGAAAGCTCTGCTGAGCTTCTGCACCCGCGAACAGTTCGACACAGCAGTACGCGAAAGGGAATCGGCGATATGACCCTGTCCGACGCAACGGCGCACCTCTCCCCCGAGCGCTGGGAGCAGGCCAACCGCCTCCTCATCCGCAAAGCCATCGCCGAGTTCTCCCACGAGCGGCTCTTCACCCCGGAGCCACTGGGCGAGGACAAATACGTCATCCGCAGCGACGACGCCCTGACCCGCTACCGCTTCACCGCCAAGCGGCTGCGGCTCGACCACTGGCAGGTCGACGCCGACTCGATCTCCCGGCACCGCGACGGCGCCGAACTCCCCCTCAACGCACTCGACTTCTTCATCGAGCTGCGTACGGCGCTCGGCCTGAGCGACGAGATCCTGCCGGTCTACCTGGAGGAGATCTCCTCCACCCTCTCCGGCACCTGCTACAAACTCACCAAGCCCGCGATCCCCTCCGCCGAGCTCTCCCGCTCCGGCTTCCAGGAGATCGAGACGGGCATGACCGAGGGCCACCCCTGCTTCGTCGCCAACAACGGCCGGCTCGGCTTCGGCGTCCACGAGTACCTCTCGTACGCGCCGGAGACCGCGAGCCCCGTACGGCTCGTGTGGCTGGCGGCGAGCAAGGAGCGGGCCGCGTTCACGGCGGGCGCGGGCATCGACTACGAGTCGTTCCTGCGGGCCGAACTGGGCCAGGAGACCCTGGACCGGTTCGACCGCACACTCCGTGAGCAGGGCCTGGACCCGGAGGACTACCTCCTGATCCCGGCGCACCCGTGGCAGTGGTGGAACAAACTGTCGGTGACCTTCGCGGCCGAGGTCGCCCAGCGGCACCTGGTGTGCCTCGGCGAAGGCGACGACGAGTACCTGGCCCAGCAGTCGATCCGTACCTTCTTCAACAAGAGCGAGCCGGCCAAGCACTACGTCAAAACGGCCCTCTCGGTCATCAACATGGGCTTCATGCGCGGGCTCTCGGCCGCGTACATGGAGGCGACCCCCGCGATCAACGACTGGCTCGCGAACCTCATCGACACCGACGAGACCCTGAAGTCGACCGGCCTCACGATCATCCGCGAGCGCGCGGCCGTCGGCTATCGCCACCTGGAGTACGAGGCCGCGACCGACCGCTACTCCCCGTACCGCAAGATGCTCGCGGCCCTGTGGCGCGAGAGCCCCGTCCCTTCGCTGGCCGAGGGCGAGCAGCTGGCCACGATGGCCTCGCTCCTGCACACCGACCAGGAGGGCGCGTCCTTCGCGGGCGCCCTCATCGAGCGCTCCGGTCTCACCCCCGCGCAGTGGCTGCGCGGCTATCTGCACGCCTACCTGACGCCGCTCCTGCACAGCTTCTACATGTACGACCTCGTCTACATGCCGCACGGCGAGAACGTCATCCTGGTCCTCAAGGACGGCGTCGTACAGCGGGCGATCTTCAAGGACATCGCCGAGGAGATCGCGGTCATGGACCCGGACGCGGTCCTGCCGCCCGCGGTCGAGCGGCTGCGGGTCGAGGTCCCCGACGACCAGAAGCTCCTGTCGATCTTCACCGACGTCTTCGACTGCTTCTTCCGCTTCCTGTCCGCGAACCTCGTCACCGAGGGCCTGGTGGACGAGGAGACGTTCTGGGACGCCGTCGCCGAGTGCGTGACGACGTACCAGGAGGCCACGCCCCAGCTGGCCGACAAGTTCAAGCAGTACGACATGTTCGCCCCGGAGTTCGCGCGCTCCTGCCTGAACCGGCTCCAGCTGCGGGACAACGAACAGATGGTGGACCTCGCCGACCCGGCGGGCGCGCTCCAGCTGGTCGGGACGCTGGCGAACCCGATCGCGCAGGAGACGGTCACCTCATGAGCCGAGCGGGGCTCCCGGGACGGTCCCCGGGAGCCCCGCTCTCATGCCCGACCGCGCAGGTCACTTGGCGGGCCAGGGCACCTCGGAGGCCTTGTAGTAGTCCATGCCCATCGCGTCCCAGCGCGGCCCCTGCTGGGCGAGCCGCACCTTGTACGTGTCCCAGTCGTGCGTCGAGGCGGGCGACCAGCCGAGCTCGGCGATGCCGGGCAGCCTCGGGAACGCCATGAACTCGATGTGCTGCGAGGTCGAGAGCGTCTCCGACCACAGCGGTGCCTCGACGCCCAGGATCGAGTCCGCGGGCGCGCCCTTCAGGTAGGTCGCCGGGTCCCAGTCGTAGCTGCGCTGCACCGAGACCAGGCCCGCCCAGGAGAGGCCGAGCGGCGTGTCCTTGTTGTACTTCATGTCGAGGTAGGAGCGGTCGGCCGGCGAGAGGAGCAGCTTGGTGCCGTTCTTCGCGGCGTTCACGACCTGCTCGCGCTCGGCGGCGCCGGTGGCGTCATAGCCCCAGTACTGCGCGACGGCGCCCTTGGCGGGCGTGGCGCCGGTCAGCTGGTGCCAGCCCATCACGGTCTTGCCGTACTTGGCGACGACGGGCTGCACCTTGTTCATGAACTCCACGTAGTCCTCGTGGCTCGTGGAGTGCGCTTCGTCGCCGCCGATGTGGATGTACTTGCCGGGGGTCAGCGCGGCGATCTCGCGGATGACGTCGTCCACGAAGTCGTACGTGACCGCCTTCTTGGCGCACAGCGAGCTGAAGCCGACCTCGGTGCCGGTGTAGAGCGGGGGCGCGACGCCGTCGCAGTTCAGCTCGGCGTACGAGGCGAGGGCCGCGTTCGTGTGGCCCGGCATGTCAATCTCGGGGATGACCTCGAGCTGCCTCGATGCCGCGTACCGGACGATGTCCTTGTACTGGGCCTTCGTGTAGTAGCCGCCCTTGCCGCCGCCGACCTGCGTGGAGCCGCCGTACGTCGCGAGCCTGGGCCAGGAGTCGATGGCGATGCGCCAGCCCTGGTCGTCGCTCAGGTGCAGGTGCAGCTTGTTGACCTTGTAGAGCGACATCTGGTCGATGTAGCGCTTGACCTTGTCGACCGAGAAGAAGTGCCGCGACACGTCGAGCATCGCGCTGCGGTGCGCGTAGCGGGGCGCGTCCTTGATGGTGCCGCCCGCGACGAGCCAGGGGCCCTCCTGCTTCGTCTTCTTCTCGGCGGCCGCGGGCAGTTGCTGCCGCAGCGTCTGCACGCCGTAGAAGAGCCCGGCGGGCTCGCGGGCCGTGATGGTGACGGAACCCCGCCTCGAATCGAGGCGGTAGCCCTCCTTGCCCAGGGACTTGTCCTTGGAGTCCAGCCGGAGCCGGATGCCGTCGCGGCCCCCGTCGTCGGTGACCTTCAGGGGGTAGCCGGTCGAGGGGCGCAGGACATCCGCCAGATAGCCGCCGATCCGGCGCGCGTCACGCGAGTCGTCGACCCTGATGCGGGTCTTGGAGTTGATCGCGTACGGGGATCCGCCCGGGTCGGCGGACACGGGGGCCGGGACGACCTGGCCGAGCGGGGTCGGCGTGGTGGCCGCGGCCGCCTCCCGCGCCCCGCTGTCGCCGACGGGCACGGCGGCCACGGACGAGAAGCCGGCCGCGGCGACGAGCAGCAACGAGCCGAACAGGCGGGTCGATCTGTGGTGCTGTCTCACGAGCGGGTCCCTTCGACGGGCCATCACTGTGGTGCATCGCAATCGAACGGTCACCATGGGTACCTTGCGCCCCGGAGCGGGTCAAGGGTGTAGACCACTTCGGTCGCCCGCCAATGGAAGAATCCTCCCATGGCGGAAATCATCCAGCGCGACGGGACCTGGACCTTCGACGGAGAGACGCTGCGCCTGGTGCCGGGACGCGACAAGAACGTGTCTCTGCTGCGCAAGGCGCTGGGAGAACTGGCCGTGCCGCTGGACGCGTTGGCGGGCATCGCCTTCGAACAGGGCAAGAAGTCGGGGCGTCTGCGGCTGCGGCTGCGGGACGGCGCCGACCCGTTGCTGCAGGCCGCGGGGGGCAAGCTCGGGGATGCCGATCCGTATCAGCTCGCGGTGGATTCGGACCGCTACGGGGTCGCGGAGTACGTCGTGGACGAGGTCCGCAACGCGCTGCTGCTCGAACAGGTGCCGGCCGCGCCCTGCGACAGCTATCTGCTGCCGGGCCCCTCGGTGCCGCTGTCGGTCTCGGCGGGGGACGGCACGGCCAGCTTCGACGGCGAGACCATCCGCCTGGAGTGGAACTGGAAGACGGAGGAGGCGAAGTCGGCGTCCGGTACGCGCACGCTGTCCCTCTCCGAGGTCGCGGCGGTGGAATGGCAGCCCGCGGTGGGCCTGGAGAACGGCTGCCTCCGCTTCACCGTCCGGCACGCGCCCACCAAGGCCCCGCCGAAGTACGACCCGAACTCGGTCGAGCTGTGGGGCTTCAAGAAGGACCCGCTGATGGCGCTGGTCGCCGCCGCCGTGCAGGTACGGCTCCCCCATCCGGCCGGGACGCCGGGCCTCGCGAAGTCCCCCGAGGCCCCGGCCGCCCTCACGGCGGCGACCGCCACGCCCGCGCCGGTGTCCGCCGAGGACGACCATGACGCGTTGCTGCGGCGCCTGCGTGAGCTGGGCGAGCTGCACAAGGGCGGGATACTCACGGACGAGGAGTTCGCTCTCGCCAAGCAGGCGATCCTGAAGCGAATGTGAGCGAGCGGAAGCGGATGTAAGCCGTCGGGGCCAGTTTTCGACGCATCCCTGCCCGATACCGGGCAGGATTGTTGCACGCGCGGGGCTCTTCCTTCAGGATCAACGAATGCACGACGACCTGGTGGATCACCTGACCCGCAGCACCCCGCTCCAGCGGGGCGAAGCGCTGCGGGTCATCCAGGACGTGCTCGCCTACTTCGACGAGACGACCGAAGAATTCGTCCGTCGCCGCCACCGCGAACTGCAAGGTCAGGGCCTGCTGAACGCGGCGATCTTCGAACAGATCTCGGCGGACCTCACATACCGCGCGGTCGCGCCGCCCGAGCTCACCCTCCGGCAGCTGCGCCGCATCATCTACGGCTAGGAAACCCTCTATGTGCGGAATCGTCGGTTATATCGGCAAGCGTGACGTGGCCCCCCTCCTCCTCGAAGGCCTCCAGCGCCTGGAGTACCGCGGCTACGACTCCGCGGGCGTCGTCATCACCAGCCCCAAGACCTCCGGCCTGAAGATGGTCAAGGCGAAGGGCCGCGTCCGCGACCTCGAGGCGAAGGTGCCCGCCCGCTTCAAGGGCACCACCGGCATCGCCCACACCCGCTGGGCGACCCACGGCGCCCCGTCCGACGAGAACGCGCACCCGCACATGTCGGGCGACAACAAGGTCGCCGTCGTCCACAACGGCATCATCGACAACGCCTCCGAGCTGCGCGCCAAGCTCACCGCCGACGGCGTCGAGTTCCTCTCCGAGACGGACACCGAGGTCCTCACCCACCTGATCGCCCGCGCCCAGGCGGACAAGCTGGAGGACCGGGTCCGCGAGGCCCTGCGCCACGTCGAGGGCACGTACGGCATCGCCGTCCTGCACGCCGACTTCAACGACCGCATCGTGGTCGCCCGCAACGGCTCCCCCGTGGTCCTCGGCATCGGCGAGAAGGAGATGTTCGTCGCCTCGGACGTCGCCGCGCTCGTCTCGCACACCCGCCAGGTCGTCACCCTCGACGACGGCGAGATGGCCACCATCAAGGCCGACGACTACCGCACCTACACCACCGAGGGCTCGCGCACGACCGCCTCCCCGACCACCGTGGAGTGGGAGGCCGAGTCGTACGACATGGGCGGCCACGACACGTACATGCACAAGGAGATCTTCGAGCAGCCCGACGCCGTGGACCGCGTCCTGCGCGGCCGCATCGACGACCGCTTCTCCACCGTGCACCTCGGCGGGCTGAACCTGGACGCGCACGACGCCCGCAAGGTGCGCCGCGTCAAGATCCTCGGCTGCGGCACCTCGTACCACGCGGGCATGATCGGCGCCCAGATGATCGAGGAGCTGGCCCGCATCCCCGCCGACGCGGAGCCCGCGTCCGAGTTCCGCTACCGCAACGCGGTCGTGGACCCCGACACCCTCTACATCGCGGTCTCCCAGTCCGGCGAGACGTACGACGTCCTTGCCGCGGTCCAGGAGCTCAAGCGCAAGGGCGCCCGTGTGCTCGGCGTCGTGAACGTCGTCGGTTCCGCGATCGCCCGTGAGGCCGACGCGGGCGTGTACGTCCACGCGGGCCCGGAGGTCTGCGTCGTCTCGACCAAGTGCTTCACGAACACCACGGTCGCCTTCGGCCTGCTCGCCCTGCACCTGGGCCGCATCCGCGACCTGTCGGTCTCCGACGGCAAGCGGATCATCGAGGGCCTGCGCAAGCTGCCGGGGCAGATCTCGGAGATCCTCAAGCAGGAGGACGAGATCAAGAAGATCGCCAAGCAGTACGCGGACGCCCGTTCGATGCTCTTCATCGGGCGCGTACGCGGCTACCCCGTCGCCCGCGAGGCCTCCCTCAAGCTCAAGGAGGTCTCGTACATCCACGCCGAGGCCTACCCCGCGTCCGAGCTCAAGCACGGCCCCCTCGCGCTCATCGAGCCCGCGCTCCCCACGGTCGCGATCGTCCCGAACGACGACCTCCTGGAGAAGAACCGCGCCGCCCTGGAGGAGATCAAGGCCCGCAGCGGCAAGATCCTCGCGGTCGCGCACCAGGAGCAGGAGAAGGCCGACCAGACCATCCTCGTCCCGAAGAACGAGGACGAGCTCGACCCGATCCTGATGGGCATCCCGCTCCAACTCCTCGCCTACCACACGGCGTTGGCCCTGGGCCGCGACATCGACAAGCCGCGCAACCTGGCCAAGTCGGTCACGGTCGAGTAGGACCGCCCCGGGCACCGGACACCCGGAGATGAACGACCCCTCGCGCGTGCCACCAAGCGTGCGAGGGGTCGTTCTTCAGGGGCCAGGGGCGCCCATTCCCCCGACCCACGCCTGCCAAAGCCGGTAGCCGTCACTCCCCGGTCGGCAGGTGGTCGTGCCCCTGTACGTACCCTTCACAAGGGCACAAAGCACCTCTACGCACGAGTAGATTTATCTACACACAAAGGAAGTTGACGCCTCGCCACCCTCACCCCACCTGGGACGCGGGGACGTCAGGGAATGACCACGACGGGGCGTTGCGCACGGCGCGCGAGCCGGCCCGCGACCGAGCCGAAGATGCGCCCCACGATCCCGTGCGTCGACCCGACGACGATGGCGTCCGCGGAGTACTCCCGGCCGACCTCTTCGAGCTCGTGGCAGATGTCGCCGCCGCGCTCGACCAGGATCCACGACACCTCGGCCAGATAGTCCGCACAGGCCAGTTCGAGACCGAGCACTTCCGTGCGGTGATCCGGCACGTCGACGAAGACCGGCGGCTCACAGCCCGCCCACACCGTGGTGGGAAGCCGGTTGGCGACGTGCACGATGATCAGGCCGGAGCCCGAGCGATGGGCCATCCCGATCGCGTACGAGAGAGCGCGTTCACTGGAGGTCGAGCCGTCGAATCCGACGACGACTCCGTGCCGGAAGGCCGGATCGCAGGAGTGACGTGGTTGTTCCGCCGCCTGGGGGGTCGCCGTGGAATCGGCGACCTGCCGCTTGCGGTCCGCTGGTTCGGAGAATTCGTGACCGGCCATGGGTGTCTCGGCGAAGGAGTCCTCTGTGGGAGGGTCGGCTCTGTTCGGGTCGTACGGCGCAGATGGAGCAGATCGGACAAGATCAGACAGGATCGGGCAGGGACGAGGAGGAGCGGCGACCACCGGAGCTGTGTCCGGGAATCATCTTCCCAATCCCATACCCCCAAGGGTACGGCGACACTCCTCTCCTGCCCAGAGCTTGCTGTCGGCCCTGCGGGAGCCTCACGGCGTTCACCGGAGCATGCATGAGCGGCGCCCGTATGGCAATGGTTGCTGCCTCGTACAGGTGGTTTGGGCACCCACCCGTGGGGCTGTCGTCGGCCACAAGGATCACGCCAGTGACCGGCCGCGCGACCACGCGTTGAACCTCGGTACGCCACCGCCACAGGGAGCCCGCCGTGCCTGGACCGCCGCCAGTGTCCTCACGAGTCACGACGACCTCACGAGCCACGACATCCTCACGCGTCACGCCGCAGGGCCACCGACGCCCGCCCGAGGGGGCGCGTGAGCGCCAGCGCGGAGGCGTCCCGGCGCCGCGCGCCGAGGAGTCGCCACCCACCCCCTTGCAGGACTCCGCGAGCGATGTCGTGCGCTGGGCGGCATTCAGCTGCGTCCTGGTTCCCGTCGTCCTCGTGGGGTACGGGACCTCGCTGGCGGGAGCCGCGGGTTCGGCCCTCGGACTGCTTGCCGTGACGGGGGTCTGCCGGCTGCTCCTGCGGCAGTCCGAGCGGGGGGCGGCGCGGTCGGCCGACGAGCGGCGCGACGAGCCGGCGGACGAGCGTCGCGGGCGGCACGGACGGACGGCTCCGGGGGCACACAGGGGCGGTCGGCATGCTGGTGGGTCAGCGCCGGTGGACTGACCGATTCACGCGCACCTACCCGTAACTTTTCAGCCAACTTCCTATGGCCATGCATTCCTTGGCCGAAGGGGTGCTCAACCCCGGTCCCACCAGGGCTGAAAGGCATGCGGAGGGCGCCTGAACCCTACGGGGACCGGCCACGGAGCTGAGGCGCACTTCCCAGCAACGCCCGTGAGTGCAACGCTTCGTGATCGACTGCTTCACGCCAAGTTGCCATGTCGACATAGTGCCGGGTCCTTAACTGGTCACCCCGGCAGCACGGGACGCAGTAGATTCGATCATGACTGTATTACGGCGGGGGACTGGTGGAGGACCGAGGGGAAACGTGCAGGAGCGACAGGTCCGACAGGAACGCCAAGAGCGCCGAGAACGCAGGACACGCAGAGACAGAGCACGCCAAGAACAGGGAGCCGCGACGACCGAGGGGGGCTTAGCACCATGAGCCACGACTCCACTGCCGTGCAAGAAGCCGCGTCGCGGAAACTCTCCGGACGCCGCCGCAGGGAGATTGTCGCGGTGCTGCTGTTCAGCGGTGGCCCCATCTTCGAGAGTTCCATACCGCTCTCCGTGTTCGGGATCGACCGGCAGGACGCCGGGGTCCCCCGCTACCGGCTGCTGGTCTGCGCCGGTGAAGAGGGACCGCTGCGTACGACCGGGGGGCTCGAACTCACCGCGCCACATGGCCTGGAGGCGATAGGGCGCGCGGGCACCGTCGTGGTGCCGGCCTGGCGGTCGATCACATCACCGCCGCCGCCGGAGGCACTCGACGCGCTGCGCCGCGCGCACGAAGAGGGCGCCCGCATCGTGGGCCTGTGCACCGGGGCGTTCGTGCTCGCCGCGGCCGGTCTGCTCGACGGCCGTCCGGCGACCACGCACTGGATGTACGCACCGACGCTGGCCAAGCGATATCCGTCCGTCCACGTGGACCCGCGTGAGCTCTTCGTCGACGACGGGGACGTGCTCACCAGCGCGGGGACCGCGGCCGGAATTGATCTGTGCCTGCACATCGTGCGCACGGATCATGGCAACGAGGCGGCGGGCGCGCTCGCGCGCAGGCTCGTCGTGCCACCACGCCGGGCCGGCGGCCAGGAGCGCTATCTCGACAGGTCTTTACCTGAGGAGATCGGCGCCGACCCGCTCGCCGAGGTCGTCGCCTGGGCCCTGGAGCATCTCCACGAGCAGTTCGACGTGGAGACCCTGGCCGCGCGCGCGTACATGAGCAGGCGCACCTTCGACCGCAGGTTCCGCTCGCTCACCGGGAGCGCTCCCCTGCAGTGGCTGATCACTCAGCGCGTGCTGCAGGCACAGCGGCTGCTCGAGACCTCCGACTACTCCGTCGACGAGGTCGCGGGCCGCTGCGGCTTCCGTTCGCCGGTGGCCCTGCGCGGCCACTTCCGGCGCCAGCTGGGCTCGTCGCCCGCCGCCTACCGGGCCGCTTACCGCGCCCGCAGGCCGCAGGGGGGTGAGCGGGCACTGCTGGAATCGGCGGCGCCCGTGCCCGCCACGGCGACGGTGCACGCGGAGGGCACGGGACCCGTGCCCTCGCAGACACGGCGTACGGCGGCCGCGAGTGCCATCGGCCCGTCGGCCTCGCTGACCGCGGAGCCGGGGAAGCCGAACTCGGATGTGTACGCGCCAGGACGTCCGCCACTGCCCGGCCAGAGGAGTGCGCCGTAGGGTAAGACGCATGAACGATCGCATGGTGTGGATCGACTGCGAGATGACCGGGCTCTCGCTGACGGATGACGCACTTATCGAGGTGGCCGCACTGGTCACCGACTCGGAACTGAACGTGCTCGGCGAAGGTGTGGACATCGTGATCCGCCCGCCGGACGCGGCGCTGGAGACCATGCCCGAGGTGGTGCGCAAGATGCACACCACCTCGGGGCTCCTCGACGAACTGGCATCGGGCACGACGCTGGCCGACGCCGAGGAGCAGGTCCTGACGTACGTACGTGAGCACGTCAAGGAGCCGCGGAAGGCGCCGCTCTGCGGCAACTCGGTCGGTACCGACCGCGGCTTCCTGCTGCGTGACATGCGGACCCTGGAGGAGTTCCTCCACTACCGCATCGTCGACGTGTCCTCCATCAAGGAACTCGCCCGGCGGTGGTACCCCCGGGCCTACTTCAACAGCCCGGACAAGAACGGCAACCACCGGGCACTCGCCGACATCCGCGAGTCCATCGCCGAGCTGCGCTACTACCGCGAGGCGGTCTTCGTCCCGCAGCCCGGTCCGGACTCCGACACCGCGAAAACGATCGCGGCGAAGTACGTGCTGCCTGCGGAGTAGCCTTCGCGGATCACCTCTGTACGGGGTCCGGAAAACGCGTGCGCGAGCACCCCTTCGGACCCTGTACACTTTTTCTCGGCCGGTCGGAAGAAAGCAAGACGACCGGACATGGTGGGTGTAGCTCAGTTGGTAGAGCACCTGGTTGTGGTCCAGGTGGCCGCGGGTTCAAGTCCCGTCACTCACCCTGAATGATCAAGGCCCGGTCCGCGAAAGCGGACCGGGCCTTCTTCGTGCCTCGCCCGGACGCTCAGGACGACTCCCGCTCCACCAGTTCCGTGGGCAGGACCAGCTGGCGGTGCTCCAGGCGGCGGGCCGATGCCGGGCGGTCGTCGGCGATCTCGGCCAGCAGGAGGTCGATCATCGCGCGGCCCATCTCCTCGATCGGCTGGCGCACGCTCGTCAGGGGCGGGTCCATGTGGCGGGCGATCGCCGAGTCGTCGAAGCCGACGAGCGCCACGTCGTCGGGTATCCGGCGCCCCGCCTCGCGCAGGACCTGGCGGGCGCCGGCCGCCATCACGTCGGAGCCCGCGAAGACCGCGTCCACGTCCGGGAACGCCGCGAGCAGCTCCGTCATCGCCCTGCGGCCGCCCTCCTCCGTGAAGTCGCCCGGCGCGATCATCCGCTCGTCCACGGGGCGGCCCGCGTCCGAAAGCGCCGCGCGGTATCCGTCGAGGCGGCGCTGGGCGCCGTAGACGTCCAGGCGGCCCGTGATGGTGGCTATCCGCGTGCGGCCACGCGACAGGAGGTGCTCGACCGCGGAGTGGGCCCCGGCGAAGTTGTCGGAGTCGACCGAGGGCAGCTGCTCGTCGGCCGAGCGGCGGCCGCTGATCACCGCGGGGATCTCCAGCTGGGCCAGGAGGTCCGGCAGCGGGTCGTCGGCGTGGACCGAGACGAGCAGGACGCCGTCGACGCGGTGGGCCGCGAGGTACTGGGCCAGGCGCTGGCGCCTGCGGTCGTTCCCGGCGAAGATCAGCAGGAGCTGCATCTCCGTCTCGCCGAGCTCCGCACCGACCCCGCGCAGGACGTCGGAGAAGTACGGCTCGGCGAAGAAGCGGGTCTCGGGCTCGGGCACGACCAGGGCGATGGCGTCGGTGCGGTTGGCGGCCAGGGCGCGGGCCGCCGTGTTCGGGACGTAACCCAGTTCGGCGACGGCGGCCTCGACGGCCGTCCGGGTCGCCTCGCTCACCCGCGGCGAGCCGTTGATCACCCGGGAGACCGTCCCGCGGCCCACTCCCGCCCTCGCGGCGACCTCCTCCAGGGTCGGTCGTCCGCCGCTGCGGCCGCGCGGTCCGTGAGCTGGCATTGTCCGCCTCCCGTCGCACTTCCCCCGGGCGAGGAATGTAGAGGAATGTAACAGCCCGATCTTCGCCGATCGGATGGGCCGATCGCGCGGGCCTCCTCGTAACAGCCCGATAACTGAAGACATGTCTCGCTGTCCGGTCCCTTGACACCCCCGCTCCGAGCCACGACTCTTCAACTCATCACTTGTGGGAGCGCTCCCACAGTACCTGACACGTACACATCCCGCACGTTCCCCGCCCGAGCCGAAGAGTCAAGCAACGGGGCATGAAGTGCAGTTGGCCGGGGGGTCGGCACGTCAGGCAACAGGAGGACGTAATGCGCACGAGTTCCCGCCGACCCGGTCGGCTGGTGGCCTTCGCGGCCGTGACCGCGCTGGCCGGCAGCCTGCTGGCCGGTTGTTCCAGCGACGACGACAGCAGCTCGGAGGGCGGCGACGGCAAGGTCACGCTCAATGTGGGCACGTTCGGTGTGCTGGGCCTCAAGCAGGCCGGTCTCTACGACGAGTACGAGAAGTCGCACCCGAACATCAAGATCAAAGAGAACGTGATCGAGCGGAACGACGCCTACTACCCGAAGCTCCTCACCCAGCTCCAGTCCGGCGCGGGTGTCAATGACGTGGCCGCCATCGAGGTCAGCAACATCACCGAGGTCGTACAGACCCAGGGCGCCAAGTTCGAGGACCTGAGCAAGGCCGAGGGCGTGGACAAGTCCACGTACCTCGACTGGAAGTGGAACCAGGCCACGACCGAGGACGGCAAGACGGTCGGCCTCGGCGTCGACATCGGCCCGACGGCGTTGTGCTACCGCAAGGACCTCTTCAAGAAGGCCGGTCTGCCCACCGACCGCGAGGAGCTCGCCAAGGAGTGGGCCGGCGGCTGGGACAAGTACGTCGCGCTCGGCGACAAGTACATGAAGAAGGCCCCCGAGGGCACCAAGTTCGTCGACTCCGCCTCCAGCGTCTACAACGCGGTCTTCGCCGGTGCCACCGAGCGGTACTACGACAAGGGCGGCAAGGAGATCTACGAGAAGAGCCAGGGCCGCAAGGACGCCTGGGACGCGGCGATGAAGGTCGCGCAGGGCGGCATGTCGTCCAAGCTCAAGCAGTTCGACCCGACGTGGGACCAGGGTTTCGCCAACGCCAAGTTCGCCTCGGTGGCCTGCCCCGCGTGGATGGCCGGCTACATCCAGGAGAAGACGGGCCCGGAGGGCAAGGGCCAGTGGGACATGGCCAAGGCGCCGACCGACGGCAACTGGGGCGGCACCTTCCTCGGTGTGCCGAGCGCGGGCAAGCACAAGAAGGAGGCGACCGAGCTCGCCGTCTGGCTGACGCAGCCCGAGCAGCTCGCCAAGGTCTTCGCCAAGCAGGCCAGCTTCCCCTCCACCCCGTCGGCGTACGACACGCTGAAGCCGTCCCCGGCGACCAAGGCGTACTTCAATGACGCGCCCATCACGGAGATCTTCGCCGACATCGCGAAGAACACCCCCTCTGCCATCTACGGCCTGAAGGACGCCCAGATCGGCCAGTCCATCACGGACATCGGCGTGCTCCAGGTGGAGCAACAGGGCAAGTCTCCGGCGCAGGGCTGGGAGGCCGCGCAGAAGGAGATCAAGGATGTTCTGGGACAGTGACGCGCATGTCCGAGACCGCTGAGTACGCCGAGACCGCGTCCCCCGAAGAGGGGGGCGCGGCCCCGGCCGCGTCCGGGAGGCGCAAGTCCTCCCCCACGTCCTCGTGGCGCAGCCGCCTGTACCGCTGGGACATAAAGGCGTCGCCGTACGTCTTCGTCGCCCCCTTCTTCCTCTTCTTCGGTGCCTTCGGGCTGTTCCCGCTGCTCTACACCGGCTGGGCCTCGCTGCACCGGCTGTCGCTGACCGACCTCGACGGCAGCACCTGGATCGGTCTGGAGAACTACACCAACCTGCTGCAGAGCGATTACTTCTGGAACGCTCTCGGCAACACCTTCACCATCGGCGTCATCTCCACCGTCCCGCAGCTCTGCGTCGCGCTCGGCATCGCGCATCTGCTCAACTACAAGCTGCGCGGTTCCACCCTGTGGCGCGTCGCGATGCTCGCCCCGTACGCCACGTCGGTGGCGAGTGCCTCGCTGGTCTTCACGCTGCTCTTCGCGTGGGACGGCGGCATGGTCAACTGGATCATCGGGTCGATCGGGGTGGACCCGATCAACTGGCGTGAATCCTCGTGGGGTTCGCAGTTCGCGGTGTCGTCGATCGTCATCTGGCGGTGGACCGGCTACAACGCGCTGATCTACCTGGCGGCGATGCAGGCCGTGCCGCACGACCTGTACGAGTCGGCGTCCCTGGACGGTGCCTCGCGCTGGCAGCAGTTCCGGCACGTGACGATCCCGATGCTCCGTCCGACGATCCTGTTCACGGTGGTCGTCTCGACCATCGGGGCGACCCAGCTCTTCGGTGAGCCGCTGCTGTTCGGCGGCACGGCCGGGTCCAAGGGCGGCGCGGACCACCAGTTCCAGACCCTTGGCCTCTATCTCTACGACCAGGGCTGGATCAACGGCCATCTGGGCCGGGCCTCGGCCGTCGCCTGGCTGATGCTCGCGATCCTGCTGCTCATCGCCGCGGTCAATCTGCTGATCGCCCGACGTCTGAGGAAGGCCCAATGAAGTCCCGCACCTCGGGCCCGACGACGGACCTCGTATCGGACCCGCCGACCGACGTGATCACGAGCCCGAAGGCCGCTTCGGCGCCGCGTCCGAAGTCGGGCCGCCCGCTGGGGCTCAAGGCCGGGCGCACGATGCACGCGGGTCCGTGGACCTACCTCGTGCTCGCGCTGTTCACGGCCGTGTCGCTGGCCCCGCTGATCTGGACGGCGATCGCGGCGTCCCGCACGAGCGGGCGGCTCGCCCAGACACCGCCGCCCCTGTGGTTCGGCGGGAACCTCTTCAAGAACCTGGAGCGGGCCTGGGTGGAGGCGAGTCTGGGCGACGCGATGCTGAACACCACGATCGTGGCGGGCAGCATCACCATCGGCACCGTGCTGTTCTCCACGATCGCCGGGTTCGCCTTCGCCAAGCTGAAGTTCAAGTTCAGCGGGCTGCTGCTCCTCCTGACGATCGGCACGATGATGGTGCCGCCGCAGCTGAGTGTCGTACCGCTCTATCTGTGGGTCGCCGACCTGCAGTGGACCAACCAGCTGCAGGCGGTGATCCTGCCGACGTTCGTGAGCGCCTTCGGGGTGTTCTTCATGCGGCAGTACCTGCTGCAGGCGCTGCCGAGCGAACTCATCGAGGCGGCGCGGATGGACGGGGCGAGCAGCTTGCGGATCATCTGGCACGTGGTGTTCCCCGCGGCACGGCCCGCGATGGCGGTGCTCGGCCTGCTGACGTTCGTGATGGCCTGGAACGACTTCCTCTGGCCGATCATCGCGCTGAACCAGTCGAACCCCACCGTGCAGGTGGCGCTCAACTCCCTTGGTACGGGCTACATCCCGGACCGGGCGGTGATCATGGCGGGTGCCCTGCTCGGCACACTGCCCTTGCTCCTGGCGTTCATCCTGTTCGGCAAGCAGATCGTGAGCGGCATCATGCAGGGCGCCGTCAAGGGCTGAGGCCCGGCCGCCCGCCGATTCCTCCCCCGCCAGGGCCGAGCCGCCGCCACCTCGGCCCTGGCCATCCGCCCCGTCCGCCCCTCCTTCTCTTCCCCCTGTCCTTTTCCCCTTTCCATGGGAGCGCTTCCATGCCTGAATCCCTTGCTTTTCCGGCCGACTTCCTCTGGGGTGCCGCCACGTCCGCGTACCAGATCGAGGGCGCCGTACGCGAAGACGGCCGCACCCCCTCCATCTGGGACACCTTCAGCCACACGCCCGGCAGGACGGCCGGCGGCGACACCGGTGATGTCGCCGTCGAGCACTACCACCGCTACCGCGACGACGTGGCGCTCATGGCGGACCTCGGCCTGAACGCCTACCGCTTCTCCGTCTCCTGGTCGCGGGTGCAGCCCACCGGGCGCGGCCCCGCCGTCCAGCGCGGCCTCGACTTCTACCGGCGGCTCGTCGACGAGCTGCTGGCCAAGGGCATCAAGCCCGCCCTGACCCTCTACCACTGGGACCTGCCCCAGGAGTTGGAGGACGCGGGCGGCTGGCCGGCGCGGGAGACGGCCTACCGCTTCGCCGAGTACGCGGGCTTCGTCGCCGAGGCGCTCGGTGACCGCGTCGAGTCCTGGATCACGCTCAACGAGCCGTGGTGCAGCGCCTTCCTCGGCTACGGCTCCGGCGTGCACGCGCCCGGCCGCACCGACCCGGCGGCCGCGCTGCAGGCCGCGCATCACCTCAACCTCGCGCACGGCCTTGGCACCCAGGCGCTGCGTGCGGCGCTTCCGGCCCGCGCCCGGGTGGCGGTGAGCCTCAACTCGTCGGTGGTCAGGGCGGTTTCGGACAGCCCGGCGGACCAGGACGCCCGCCGCCGCATCGACAACCTCGCCAACGGCGTCTTCCACGGCCCGATGCTGCACGGCGCCTACCCGGCGGACCTCCTCACCGACACCGCCCGGATCACCGACTGGTCCTTCGTGCAGGACGGCGATCTGGCCGCCGCCCATCAGCCGCTGGACGCGCTCGGCCTGAACTACTACACGCCCGCGCTGGTCTCGGACGCCCGGAACGACCCGGCGAACGCGCGCAACGACGGACACGGCGCCAGCGATCACTCCCCGTGGCCCGGCTCCGACGACGTGGCCTTCCACCAGACGCCGGGCGACCGCACCGAGATGGGCTGGACCATCGACCCGACGGGGCTGCACGACCTGATCATGCGCTACACCCGGGAGGCGCCGGGCCTGCCGCTGTACGTCACCGAGAACGGCGCGGCGTACGACGACAAGCCCGACCCGGAGGGCCGCGTCCACGACCCCGAGCGCATCGCCTACCTGCACGGACACTTGGCCGCCGTACGCCGGGCCATCACGGACGGGGCCGACGTCCGCGGCTACTACCTGTGGTCCCTGCTGGACAACTTCGAATGGTCGTACGGCTACAGCAAGCGCTTCGGCGCGGTGTACGTCGACTACGAGACGCAGGCCCGCACCCCCAAGTCCAGCGCCCACTGGTACGCGGGCGTCGCGTCCAGCGGTGAGCTGCCGCGGGAGCACGTCGCGGGCTGACCCGCGGGGCCGGCAGACCCGAGGGGCCGAGTGGCACTGCGCCACTCGGCTCCTTAGGTTGCCGATATGCCACATAACGCAAGAGAACAGGCACGGTGAGCGCCGATGGGCGTACTCCGTGACCACCCCGAGCTCGCGCTGTTCGTCTGCCTCGCCCTGGGCTACCTCGTGGGCAAGGTACGCGTCGGCCCGATCACCCTGGGCGGCATCTGCGGCACGCTGATCGTCTCGCTGCTGCTCGGCGCCTGGGCGAAGGTCGTCGTCTCGGACGACGTCAAGACGATCTTCTTCGCGCTCTTCATCTTCGCCCTCGGCTATCTCGCGGGCCCCCAGTTCTTCTCCAACCTCAACCGCGAGAGCCTGCGCTTCTTCGCGCTCTGCGGGATCGAGCTCGTCTGTGTCCTGGGCATCGCGCTCGGCCTAGCCAAGGCCTTCGACCTGGACGTCGGCACCGCGTCGGGCATCCTGGCGGGCGCGGCCACCGAGTCGGCCGTCGTCGGCACGGCGACCGAGGCCATCGGCAAGCTGGACGGCCTCACCCCGGACCAGATCACCCAGTACCAGGGGCACGTCGCCACCGCGTACACGGTCTGCTACCTCTTCGGCCTGATCACCATCGTGCTCTACACCAGCCAGATCATGCCGATGATGCTGCGGATCAACCTGCGGGACGCCTCGCGCGAGCTGTGGGAGAAGATGCGAGGCGCGGGCGGCGGTCTGGAGTCCGACGAGCGCCAGGCGCTGCCGGGCATGGTCGGCCGCACCTATCTGGTGACCGCGGGCGACGGCAGGACCGTCGGCGATCTGGAGGCGGAGCTCGACGGGCGGGTCACCGTCGAGGCCGTCAAGCGCGGCAGCAAGCAGCTGACGCCCGCACCCGGCCTCGCGCTCACCCTCTCCGACCTGGTCCTGGTGGTCGGCCGCCGCGCCAACGTCATCGAGTCCGGGCACCTCATCGGCCCCGAGACCCCCGGCATCCCCGGCGTCGACACCCCGTTGGCCACCGCCCAGGTCGCCGTCACCGAGAAGGCGTCGGACGGCCTGAGCGTGGACGAGCTGCAGCGCGCGCACCCCGAGTTCATCAAGGACGGGGTCTACGTCACCGACGTACTGCGCGGCGATCAGCACCTGCCCGCGGCCGGCGGCACCACCGTGCGCCGCGGTGACGTGCTCACCCTGGTGGGTGCGCGCTCGGGCCTGAACAAGCTGGTCGCCAGGATCGGCGCCGTCGTCAAGAACGACGCCACCGACTTCATCTATCTGGGTCTCGGCATCGCGGCGGGCTCCCTGCTCGGGCAGGTCGTCGTGCACTTCGGCGACGTGCCCATGTCGCTCGGCACGGGCGGCGGCTGCCTGATCTCCGGGCTGCTCTTCGGCTGGTTCCGCTCCCGCAAGCAGACCTTCGGGGCGTTCCCGCCGCAGGCAGCCAACACCCTCAAGGACATGGGTCTGGCGATCTTCATCGCCTGTACGGGGCTCGTCTCGGGGCCGCAGGCCTGGCCGCTGCTCAAGCAGTACGGCGTGCTGCTTCCGTTCGCCGGGATCGCGATGGTCCTGGTGCCGGCGACGATCTCGCTGATCGTGGGCCGCAAGCTCCTGAAGATCGAGAAACCGCTCCTGATCGGCGCCATCGCGGGCCAGCAGTGCTCGACCCCGGCGATCACCTCCGTCACCCAGGTGGCCCAGAGCTCGGTCCCGCTGCTCGGCTACACGATCACCTACGCCCTCTCGAACTTCCTGCTCCCCCTGACCGGGCCGATCCTCGTCGGCGTACTAGGTGCCTGAGGCGGCGCACCCGGAGGGTAGAAAATGATCGACTTCCTCAACCGGAACATCTTCCAGCCCCACCCCGAGCTGCTCGTCTTCATCACCGTGGCGATCGGCTTCCTCTTCGGGAAACTGCGCTACAAGGCCATCGGCCTCGGCGCGGTCACCGGCTGTCTCATCGCGGGACTGCTGCTCGGGGCGCAGTTCAAGGTCGAGATCGACGGGACGGTGAAGAACCTCTTCTTCACGATGTTCCTCTTCGCCCTCGGCTACAAGGTCGGCCCGCAGTTCTTCCGCGGCCTGAAGAAGGACGGCCTGCCGCAGGTCCTGAACGCGGTCGTCGTCTGTGTGACCGGCCTCCTCGTCTGCTGGGCCTTCGCCGCGATGCTCGGCTACGGACCCGGGCTCTCGGCAGGGCTGCTCGGCGGGGCGCTCACGCAGTCCGCCGTCATCGGTGTCGCGGGTGACGCCATCTCCAATCTTCCGGGTCTGAGCTCCGCGCAGGTCAAGAGCGAGTCGAACCTGGTCGCCATCGGGTACGCCGTGACCTATCCGCTCGGCACGATCCTCTGCGCGATGCTGCTCGCCAACGTGCTGCCCAGGCTCTACCGGCGTGATCTGGCAGCCGAATCGGCGGCGCTGGCACGCGAGTTGGATGCCCCGGGCGCCAATCCCGACCTGGCCGAGGGCTACTACGAGGTCGTCCTGCGCGCCTACACCATCCAGCGCCCCGACCTCGCGGGACGCACCATCGAGGACTTCGAGAACCAGCAGCGCGAGCTGGGCCGCCGGGTCTACATCACCCGCGTACGCAGAGAAGGGAACATCCTCGACCATGACCAGCGGACCGCCCTGCGTGAGGGCGACGTCGTCGCACTGAGCGCACTGCGCGGCTCCCTCGTCGAGTTCGACCCCCGTACGCACATCGGCGCCGAGACCGATGACGTCGAACTCCTCGGCTACCAGACCGAGTCACTGCACGTGGTGGCCTCCGAGAAGAGCCAACTGGGCAAGAGCATCGCGGACCTGCGGCGCGAACCGTTCATGGTCGGGGTCTACGTCGACAAGCTGTACCGCTCCGGCGCCGAGTTCCCCTACCGCCTCACCACGAAGCTGGAGCGTGGCGACACCCTGATCCTCACCGGCCCCAAACGCCTGGTGGACCCGGCGGGCAAGGAGCTCGGCAAACCCGTGCCGACGTCCTTCGCCACCGACATGATCTGGGTGGGGCTCGGCATCTTCCTCGGCGGCTGCATCGGCATCCCGGCGCTCACCGCGGGCGGCGTGCCGATCTCGCTCTCCACCTCCGGCGGCGCGCTGATCATGGGGCTCGTCTTCGGGTGGATCCGCGGCAAGTACCCGACGTACGGCAACGTCCCGCCCGGCGCCCAGTGGTTCATGGACACCCTCGGGCTCTGCCTCTTCGTCGCCGTCGTCGGCATCAACGCCGGGCCCAGCTTCACCTCCGGCCTCTCGACCGCGGGCTGGGGGCTGCTCCTGTTCGGGGCGGTCGCCACGGTGATCCCGCTGATCGTCGGCTTCCTTTTCGGCCACTACGTACAGAAGATCCGCTTCCCGATCCTGATGGGCGTCCTCGCGGGCGGCCAGACGACCACCGCGGCGATCGGCGCGATCAACGAATCGTCGCGGTCCCAGATCCCGACGCTCGGCTACACGATCCCCTACGCCGTCGGAAACGTGCTCCTGACCATCTGGGGCGCCGTCATCGTCCTGCTCCACCACTGACCCCCCGCTCCCCCACGTGAGGAACGAGCCGTGCCCAAGACCACCTTCACCCGCGCGGAAATCCAGTCGTTCGCCCAGCTCAGCCCGTTCGAGCTGAAGGACAAGTTCATCCAGATCGCCCAGACGGTGCAGGCCGACAAGCCGGGGCAGAAGGAGACCTCCAGCGTTCAGATGCTGAACGCGGGACGCGGCAATCCCAACTGGATCGCCACGGGCCCCCGCGAGGCCTTCTACGCGCTCGGATACTTCGCCCTCTCCGAGTCCCGCCGCGTCTGGACCGCCGACGACCTCGGCGGCATGCCGGAGAAGGCGGGCGCCGGCGCCCGCTTCGACACCTTCGCGCACCGGCACCCGGACCTGCCCGGCATCGACCTGCTCCAGAAGTGCGTGGAGCACGCCATCGAGCGGTTCGGCTTCGACAAGGACGAGTTCGTGCACGAGCTGACGGACAGCTCGGTCGGCGACAACTACCCCGTGCCGGACCGGATGCTGAAGCACGCGGAGCAGATCGTGCGCGGCTACATCGCCGACGAGATGTTCGACAAGAAACCGCCGGCCGGCAATCTGTCGCTCTTCGCCACCGAGGGCGGCACAGCGGCGATGTGCTACATCTTCGACTCGCTCATGAAGAACGGCATCCTGCACAAGGGCGACAAGATCGCCCTGATGGTGCCGGTGTTCACGCCGTACATCGAGATTCCCGAGCTCGACACGTACGAGTTCGACGTGACGTACGTCGAGGCCGGCAAGTTCGCCGAGGAGGGCGTGCGGGAGTGGCGCTATCCGGAGGAGGAGGTCGCCAAGCTCGCCGACCCCGACATCAAGATGGTCTGCCTGGTCAATCCCTCCAACCCGCCCTCGCTCGCGCTGAGTCAGCGGGTCGCCGACCAGATCAAGAGAATCGTCGCCACGTCGAACCCGAACCTGCTGATCGTGACGGACGACGTGTACGGGACGTTCGTCGAGGGTTTCCGCTCCCTCGCCGCCGACCTGCCGCGCAACACGCTGCTCGTCTACTCGTACTCCAAGCACTACGGCGCCACCGGCTGGCGGCTCGGCGTGATCGGGCTGCACGACGACAACGTCATCGACGAGCTGATCGCGGCGCTGCCGCAGGCCGAGAAGGACCGGCTCGCCAAGCGGTACGGGACGCTGACGCTGGATCCCGCAAAGATCAAGTTCATCGACCGTCTCGTCGCCGACTCGCGCCAGGTGGCCCTGAACCACACCTCGGGGCTCTCGCTCCCCCAGCAGATGATGATGGCCCTGTTCTCCCTCTTCGACATGCTGGAGGAAGGACAGGCGTACAAGCGGCGCATCCGCGCGATCGTGCAGCGGCGGCTCGAACTCCTCCTGGAGGGAGCCGAGATGAAGATCTCGGACGATCCGCACCGGGCCGGCTACTACATCGAGCTCGATCTGCTCGCCGAGGCGGAACGCGTCCACGGCAAGGACTTCGCCGACTTCCTGGAGAAGAACTACGAGCCGGTCGACCCGCTGTTCCGGCTCGCCGAGCAGACCCATGTGGTCCTGCTGAACGGGGGCGGGTTCGAGGGCCCCGAGTGGTCGGTGCGCGTGTCGCTCGCCAATCTCGACGACCTCGACTACCTGAAGATCGGCCACCACCTGCGGGCGATCTTCCACGACTACGCGGCGGAGTGGCAGGCGAGCAGGGTCTGAGCATGAGTGGCGCCCCGACCGGGTGGGGGGAATGCCGGTCGAGGCGCCGTGGGGGGGGCGGTGGTTCAGGGGTTACTTGTAGGCGGCGAACGCCTTGGTGAAGGCCAGCGGCTCCTGCTCGATCGAGGAACAGGTGGGCTGCGCACCGTTGTTGGCGCCGCCCTCACAGGCCTTGTCGCGGGTCGAGGACCACATCGCGAGCCAGCCGAGACCCTTCTCCTCGGCGAACTTCACCAGCTCCGTGGCGTCGTCGACCTTGAAGATCTCGGTGGTGACGTCGTTGACGCCGATCATCGGGGTGACCGCGACGGTCTTCCACGCCGCCTCGTCGGAGAGGTCGAGGGCGCCCTTGATCTGCTTCTGCGTGGCGGTTGCCGCGTCGATGGCGTACTGGCCCATGTCGCCGCTGTAGGAGGGCCCGTAGTCCATCGCCATGATGTTGACTGCGGAGACCCGCACACCGTTCTTCCTGGCGTCCGCGACGAGGTCGACGCCCGGCTGGGTCAGCCCCTCGGGCATGACGGGCAGCGTGAACGAGACGTCCAGGCCCTCGTGGTCCTTCTGCAGCTGCGCGATGGCCTGGGCGCGGCGGGTGTTGGCGGCGGTCTCGGGCAAGGCCGCGCCCTCGATGTCGAAGTCGACCTTCGTCAGCTTGTACTTGTCGATGACCTTGCCGTACGCCTTGGCGAGCTCGTCGGCGCTGGAGCACTTGAGGCCCAGCTCGGAGCCCGCCGCGCCGCCGAAGGACACGCGTACGTCGCCGCCCTTGGCCCGCAGCGCTTCGATCTGCGAGGCGACCTTGTCGTCGTCGAGCCCGGTGGTGCCGCCCCACAGGGGCTCGCAGCTGCCGCCGGAGGTGATGAAGGCGAGGGTGAACTCCTTGACGCCGGTCTTGTCGGCGGTGTCGACGAGGTCGTACGCGGGGGCGAGCGAAGTGTCGACGAACGGGGCGAACTTGGCCTGGGCGGCCGCCTCGGCGGGGGTCTTCTCCGCAGGCGCCTTGGTCGCGAGGGCCGTTCCCGAGAAGAGGAAAGCGCCGCCGCCGACGAGGCCCGCGGCCACGAGCCCGCCTATGACCTTGGACCTGGCGCTCACCGTGCGTCGATGCGTGCTGCTCATCGCGTGCCTGCCTTAGCTGTGCGGGGGGTGGGGGTGCGTGCTGCACGTTAGCCTCGCGTGGGCGCGACATTGCGGGCAATTGGGGCTCTGCACTGGATCTTAGGGCGGGCTTAAGGGAGCGATCGGGGGCGTTTAATGGTGGGCTCCGGGGTGCTTCCGGGGGGCTCCGGGGTGCTCCCGGGTGCGAGCCGCGGACACCTTTCCGCGCTTCGCGCGGATCTTTTCCCGCTCACCCACTCGATTACCCCGCATCCGACTGTGAACGGAGCGCAGGTAGTTTCCGTCAAGGGGCCGGCTCGGGGTATCGGGTGGGTGGGCGGGAAACATCCGCCGCGAAGCGGCGGTTCAGGGCCTAGCCGACGCTCGGGGTGCGCTTTCGGCGGCGTACGGCGGCACCCCGATGCCCCCGCCCCCCGGCGACAGGCCGCCGCCCGTCCAGCTGGATCCAGATGCGGACCTCGGTCCCGCCCAGCACGGACCGCCCGATGCGCACGTCACCACCGGTGGACTCCGCCAGCTGCCGCACGATGTCGAGCCCCAGGCCGGTGGACCCGTCGGCTCCCGACCCCGCGCCCCGCGCCAACGCGGCCTCGGGGTCGGCGATCCCCGCCCCCGCGTCCGACACCAGGACGATCACCGCGTCCTCGCCGCTGTGCACGTCCACCGCGAACGCCGCACCCTCCCGCGTGTGCCGGAATACGTTGCCCAGCAACGCGTCCAGGGAGGCGACCAGTTCGGGGCGCGCCACCGGAATCCACACCGGCCGCTCCACACCCGCGACGCGTACCTCGCGCCCCTCGTCCTCCGCGAGCGCCGACCAGAAGGCCATGCGTTCCCGGATCACCTCGGAGGCGTCGCAGCCCGCGCCGGGCCCGACCGCGGCGGTCTGCGGCTTGGCGTCGCGCGCGGTGCGGATGATCGTGTCGACCTCGCGCTCCAGCTTCTCCACCGCGATCCGGGTCTGCTCGGCCGCGGGCCCGTCCCCCAGCGAGGCCGCGTTGAGCCGAAGGACCGTCAGCGGAGTACGCAGTCGGTGCGACAGGTCCGCCGCCAGTTCCCGCTCGTTCGCCAGGAGTTGGACCACCTGGTCGGCCATCGAGTTGAACGCCACGGCGGCCAGGCGCAGTTCCTTCGGCCCCTCCTCCGGGACCCTCGCCCCCAGCTTCCCCTCGCCGAGGGACTGCGTGGCGCCCACGAGCCGCTTGGCGGGCTGCACCATGCGTACGCCGAGCCGGTCGGCCACCGCCACGGACCCGATGATCAGCGCGACGCCGACGCCCGCGAGCACCAGCCAGGCCGTGGTCACGCCGTTGCTGACCGCGCCCTCCGGCACGAAGATCTCGACGACGGCGATCTGGCCGGAGCTGAGCGCCGTCGGCTGGAGCAGCGCGAAGCCGCCGTCGACCGTCGTCGTCCGCGCCCGGCCCTCCTTGCGTGTGGTCTCCACCGCGTCCGCGTCCGCCCGCCGGTCGCCGATCTCCAGGGCGGGCGCCTTGTCGACGGACGGCACGTACACGGCCATGCGGCCCTCGCCGCCCGCCTCGGACGTGGCGACGGCCCGGGTCAGCTGATCGCGGTCGGTGGTGATGGAGAGCGTGGGGCCCATGCCGGCCGCGTGCCGCTCGGCGTTCGAGAAGGCCCTGTCCCGCGCCATCTCCTGGATGACCAGGCCGAGCGGCACCGCGAAGGCGACCACGACCATCGTCGTGACGGCCAGGCACACCTTGACGAGCGCCCACCTCACAGCGGTGGCTCCAGCTTGACGCCGACACCCCGCAGCGTGTGCAGATAACGCGGCCGCGCGGCCGTTTCGCCCAGCTTCCTGCGCAGCCACGACAGATGTACGTCGATGGTCTGGTCGTCCCCGTAACTCTGCTGCCACACCTCGGCGAGCAGCTCCTTGCGCGGTACGACTACACCGGGCCGCCCGGCGAGGAACGCGAGCAGATCGAACTCGCGCCGGGTCAGATCGAGCCGCGCCCCGTCCAGCTCTGCCTGGCGGCGCAGCGGATCGATGGCGAGCCCGCCGACGCGTATCTCCCGGCTCGGCGGGGCCTCGCCCGCCGGGACGCGCGAGCGGCGCAGGACGGCCGCCATCCGCGCCGAGAGGTGCTCGACGGAGAACGGCTTGGTCAGGTAGTCGTCGGCGCCGTCGTTCAGGAGCCTGACGATCTCGGTCTCGTCGTCGCGCGCGGTGGCGATGATCACGGGGACGTCGGTGATCCCGCGGAGCATCTTCAATGCCTCGGAACCGTCCAGATCGGGCAGACCGAGGTCCAGGATCACCACGTCGAACCGGAAATGGGCCACCTCGCGCAGCGCCTCCAGGGCCGTGCCGACGCTGCGCACGGTGTGCGATGCCTCGGTCAGATGCCGGATGAGAGCGGAGCGTACGAACTGGTCATCCTCGACGACGAGCACACTTGCCATGGGCGGCACCGTACGCCATGTGAGTGACCCCGGTCCTCCTGGGACGCCGAGGGGCCCGGTGGTGCAGTATGGCTCGCGATGCGCAGAGGACTCATACACGCAATGGCTTGGTCGCTCGCCACGGGCGCGGCGGTCACGCTTTCCTGGTGGGGTGTCCACACGGTCATGGCGGGCACCGCCTACGACCCGCCGCGTGCCGTGCCACTGGCCGCCGACGGCGACCGTGCCGAGCCGCTCTCCTCCTCCACGCACCGCCCGGACCCGGCGCCGACCCCGACGCCCTCTAAGACGAAGAAGCCCCCGGCGTCGTCAAAGTCCTCGAAGCCCCCCGAGAGCGAGCCGTCGAAGACGCGGACGAGCAAGCCGAGCAGCCCCTCCACCCCCGCCGCCGCACCGGGCAACGTGAAGAGCTACTCATCCGAGGGCGGCCGGGTCGTCTTCGACCTGGGCAAGGACTCCGCGACGCTGGTGTCGGCGACCCCGGCGGCGGGCTGGTCGGTGCAGGTGTGGAAGCAGGACACCTGGATCCGGGTGGAGTTCACGTCGGGCGCCGACAAGGTCTCGGTGTTCTGCACGTGGCACGACCACGCCCCGGCGGTCGAGATCAACGAGTACTGACCGGCCGGGTCAGTTCATGGGCCGGTTCAGCGGAACACCGAGGGCGGCGGCGCCGGTGACGCCACCGCGCTCGCGTCCGTGACCGCTGCCGCTCCCCCGCTGAAGTCGATGAGCGCCCTGCCGTGCTCGACCCGGGCCGGATGCGAGTCCCCCGCGCTGCGCCGCGTCAGCTCGGCGATCGGCAGCGGCAGGCCGGAGGCGACGAGCACCGCGTTGCCGAAGCGCTTGCCGCGAAGGACCGCGGGGTCGGCGATGAGCGCGAGCTCCGGGAAGAGCGTGGCGGCGGTGGCGAGCTGGCCGCGCAGATGCGCCAGCGGCGGCCCGTCGGCGAGATTGGCGGCGTAGAACCCGTTGGGCCTCAGGACCCTGCGTACGTCACCGAGGAACTCGGCGCTGGTGAGGTGGGCGGGGGTGCGGGCGCCGCTGAAGACGTCGGCGATGACGAGGTCCGCCCAGCCGTCCGCGATCTTCGCGAGCCCTTCGCGGGCGTCGGTGCCGCGCACCCTGACCCGGGCCTGCGGGTCCAAGGGCAGTTCGCGGCGCACGAGTTGGATGAGCGCCGTGTCGCGCTCGATGACCTGCTGGGTGGAGCGGGGGCGGGTCGCGGCTATGTAGCGGGCGAGGGTGAAGGCTCCGCCGCCCAGGTGCAGGGCCTGGACCGGCTTGCCAGGCGGCGCGACCAGGTCGGCGACGTGGCCGAGCCTGCGCTGGTACTCGAAGTCGAGATACGCCGGGTCGTCGAGGTCCACGTGGGACTGCGGGGCGCCGTCCACGAGCAGCGTCCACGCGCGCGGCCTGTCCCGGTCGGGCATCAGCTCGGCGAGCCCCCCGTCAACCTCCTCGACGACGGCTTGCGCCTCTTCCCGGGACCGCCTGTTCCTTGCCATCGGACCATTATCGGCGTACGCGCGGTGCGCGGCCCGATGACCTTGGAGAACCGCTTCTGCCGGGCTCAGCGGCAGTTGTCGGCGGCCTCGATCGTGCGGGCCGCCTTGCCGAGCGCCTCGCGCAGGACTGCGGGGTCGGTGACCGGGTCGGTCTCGTCGGGGGGCAGCAGCCAGCCGGTGCCCGCGACCGGGGGCGGCGGGGGTGCGGGCGCCGGTTCGGCGTGCGCGCGGATGCCGCGGCCGAAGGTCTGCGTACACGCGCTGCCCGGCAGGTCCCAGCACTCGGCGGTGCCGGGCGGCACCAGGAAGCCGAGGGTGTCGCAGCTGCCGTCGTGCAGGACGGGGCCGACCGCGTCGTCGCCCGCCCCGCGGCGCAGGATGTCGACCGCTTCGAGTCCCTGGCGGGCCGGGACGGTGACGAGATCGCAGAAGTCGGCGGGCTCGGGGGGCCGGGCGCCCTGCCGTGGTGGTGCGCTGCGCTCCTGCGACGGCAGGTGCCGTGCCGTGGTCAGCGATGCCCTCGCTTCGCCGTTCTGCACGCCGATCTCCGACAAGCCGATCTCCGACAAGGGGACCCCTCCTCGCAAGGGCGGAAGCCGCGTCGCTCCCTCTCCGCATGGTTCAACGCGGCAGGGCGTCAACGGCTACGGCGCAATGCCGCCGCAAAGGATGGCACTTCATGGCGGATCGTGGGTGAGATATCCGGTTTGTAGCCAAACTCTGCGTGCCGGACCCATGACAGCGGGTACGTTCGTGCTCCGCCGGAACAGGGGCAGTATCGCCGAATCCGCAGGATTCAGCGCAATCCGGCACGATCCGTACGAGAGGGTCAGGCCATGGCGTCGTCACCGATGGCATCGTCAACTCCGTCCCCACGACCGAACCTTCGCTTCAGGCAGCTGCGCGGACAGCGCTCTCCGGGCGAGTTCGCCGCCTTGATCCGGCGGGCCGCTCGCGAGATCGGTGAGCGCGTCAGCTGCGACGCCCGTTACATCGGACGCGTCGAGGCGGGCGAGATCCGCTGTCCCAACTACGCCTACGAGCGGGTGTTCCTGCACATGTTCCCCGGCCGGACACTGACGGATCTGGGGTTCGCGCCCCGTTCCACAGTGCGCGGGCGGGGGGCGCGCGCCAAGTCCGGGGCGCCCGCATCACACACCACGATCCAGCTGTATGAGTCTCCCCCGTCCGGGCCGCTGAGCCCCGAACTGCACGAGTGCGACCCGTACGAGATCCAGAGTCACGAGGAGATCGACGTGCGGCGTCGCGCATTCATGAGCGGTACGGCCACGGTGGCCGCCGCCTCACTGGGGCCCTTCGGGCTCGCCGACACGAGTCCGGCCCAGGCCACCGCGCAGCGCGGCGGCCGGCCGGGCGAGGCCGAGGCGACCGCGGTCGAGGAGGCCGTGCGCAGGATCCGGCTGCTCGACGACCGGCACGGCGCCGACGGCCTCTACCGGCGCGCGTCCGCCCCGCTGCGGACCGCATACGCCCTCCTTGACGCGGGCACGACCCGCCAGCCGATGGCGGACCGGCTCTACACGGGCGCGGGGGAACTGTCCATCTCCGTGGGGTGGTTGGCGCACGACTCGGGCCGCTTCGACGACGCCCGCTCGCACTACGCGGAGGCGCTCGCGACGGCCCGCATGGCCGGCGACCCGGCCCTGGAGGCGCACGCCTTCTGCAACACGGCCTTCCTCGCGCGCGATGCCGGGCGGCCCCGGGAGGCGGTGCGGGCGGCCCAGGCGGCCACCCGGGCCGCCCGGCAACTCGCGTCACCGCGGCTGCTCTCGCTCCTCGCGCTGCGGGAGGGCGGCGGCTGGGCGGGGCTCGGGGACCGGGCCGGCTGCGAACGCTCGCTCGTCCGCGCCCACGCCCTGTTCGACCGTGGCCCGGCGGACTCCGACCCGGAGTGGATGACCTTCTACGGGCCCGCCGAGCTGGAAGTCCTCGAGGCGCAGTGCTGGTCGGCGCTCGGCGACTGGGAGCGGGCGGCCCGGCACGCACGGCGGGCGGCGGGCATCGCGTCGGCGCAGACCCCGCAGTTCACCCGCAACATCGCCCTCTACACCGCGGAGCTCGCCGACGACCTGGCCCGCGCGGGCCGTCCGGACGAGGCCGCGACGGCGGGCATGCGGGTGCTCGGGCTGCTCGACGAGGTGCAGTCCTCACGCATCCAGGCGATGCTCGCCACGACGGCCCGGGTGCTGCTTCCGCACCGGCGGGCCTCGGGGGTGTGCGGCTTCCTGGAGCGGCACGCGTCGCTGCCGCGGGCCGTCTAGCGGGCCCTCAAGCCAGGTGTCCGGTGTCGTTCCACGACTCGATGGCCGGTTCGCCGTAGGCCCAGCCCAGGGTGGAGATCGAGGTCGGGTTGAGGCGGACGCGGGCGGCGAAGTCGACGCCGAGGCCGAGCCAGCGCGCGCCGATGGAGCGCAGGATGTGCCCGTGCGCGAAGACCAGGACGTCACGGTCCGCGCCGCGCGCCCAGGCCACCACCTCGTCCGCGCGGGCGGTGATCTGCTCCAGGGTCTCGCCCCGGGGGACGCCGTCGCGCCAGATGAACCAGCCGGGGCGGACGGCCTGGATGTCGGCCGGGGTCATCCCCTCGTAGGAGCCGTAGTCCCACTCCATGAGCGTGTCCCAGGTGGTGGCGCGCTCCCCGAAGCCGGCGATCTCACAGGTCTCGCGCGCACGCGCCAGGGGGCTGGTGCGCACCTCGACGTCCTTGAGGCCGTCGAAGGGGGCGCGGTGCAGGCGCTCGCCCAGGAGCTTCGCGCCGTTGCGGCCCTCTTCCAGGAGCGGGACGTCCGTCCTGCCGGTGTGCTTCCCGGACAGGGACCACTCCGTCTGTCCGTGGCGGGCCAGCAGGATGCGCGGTGCCATGTCGAGCCTTTCCGAGCCGACAGCCCATCGGTGGAGACCATCAGCCGTCATAGAGGGAATTCTGTGGACAGACAGCTGTCCGTCCCCTCCATCATCACTCACGTGCCATGTCGCGATCACTCCTGCCCGCCAGGAGCAACCCGCTCGTCGATCTCTGCGTCTAAGACGACCGGGGACCGCCTCAGCGTCCCATCGCGTACGCCGTAAGGTGAGGCGCCGTTGAACACCGCATGACCAAAGACAGATGGGGGACCGACCGGATGCCGCAGACTGACGCTCCGGGCACCGGGGGCATCAGCGGGCTTCGGCTCCGCTGGTGGACGGAGCTGCCGCTGATCGTGCTGGTGTACGCCGCGTACTCGGCGGGACGCCTGCTGGCCCGCGGCGATGTGGCGGGCGCGGTCGACAACGGCCTGAGCATCCTCCGGGTCGAGAAGTTCCTGCATCTCAACGCCGAGCACCCGCTGAACCGTCTCTTCACCGACCATTCCTGGATAGGTGTCCCCGCCGACTTCTGGTACGCGTCCCTGCACTACCTGGTCACGCCCCTGGTCCTCGTGTGGCTCTTCCGCAGCCGCGCGGTGCACTACCGCGCGGCGCGCGCGTGGCTGATGACCTCCACCATGATCGGCCTGGTCGGCTTCACGCTCCTGCCGACCTGCCCGCCCCGCCTGCTGAGCGAGGGGTACGGCTTCGTCGACACCATGGCGCAGTACAGCGACTTCGGCTGGTGGGGCGGCGAGGCCAGCGCGCCGCGCGGGCTCGGCGGCATGACCAACCAGTACGCGGCGATGCCCAGCCTGCACGTGGGGTGGGCGCTGTGGTGCGGGGTCGTGCTGTGGCGCCAGGGCCGCTCACCGCTGGTCAGGACCGCGGCGGTGGCCTACCCCCTGATCACCACGATCGTCGTGATGGGTACCGCCAACCACTACTTCCTCGACGCGGTCGCGGGCGCCGCGGTGATGGGCCTCGGACTGCTCCTCGCACAGCCGGTGCTGCGACTCGCGGACCGCGTGAAGGCCAGGGTCAAACTGCCGTTCGATGTCGCGCGGCCTTCGTCGGGGGTCGCGGGCGGGGCCCGCCCGGCGCCCCACGCGGGCGTGTCGTCCGTCTCGTCCGCCCCAGAGTCCTCAATTGTCAGTGGCGGGTGCCAGACTTCCGTGGGTGAGCGAATTCCCCGGCCGCGCAAGCGGCCTGCCGAGCCAGGCGCCGAGCCCAGTGCCCGACCCGCCGAAGCGGGGGACAGCACTCCGACAGCGGCTCGCTGAGCTGCGCGGACCGGACGTCCCCGCGTCGCCGCTCGACGCCCGCGCGCTCGCGGCCCTCGCCGCGAATCCGGGTTGCCGACGGCGCGCGCTGCTCGACGGCGCGGGTGTGAACAAGGCGACGCTCGCGCAGTCACTCGGCTCCCCCGCACCCTTCGGTCAGTCGCAGTTCGCGTTCATGCGGGGCAACGCCTTCGAGGCGAAGGTCAAGGCCGACGGCGGCGCGGAGCTGCTGCGTCTGGTGCACGGCAGGCTCGGGGGCGGCCCGGAACCGGTGCCGGGTGAGTCAGCCGTCCCCGACCTCGCCGCGGTGGGCCCCGAGGGCCGCGCGGCCCGCACCTCGCTCGCGCTGCGCGAGGCCACGGCGACGGAGGGCTGGACCCTCCTGGACCACCCCATGCTGGCCCTCGACGTGGCGGGGACGCCCGCCTTCCTCGAACCGGACGCGGTGGTGGTCCATCCGGACGGCGGCTGGACGGTCGTCGAGATCAAGTCCTTCCCGATGATCGACGGTTCGGCGGACGCCGCGAAGGTGGGCGCGGCGGCCCGCCAGTCCGCGGTGTACGCCTTGGCGCTCGAGCGGGTGGCGGCCCACATGGACCCCGCGCCCCGCATCCGCCACCACGTGCTCCTGGTCTGCCCCAAGGACTTCTCGAACCTCCCCACGGCGTCGGCGATCGACGTGCGCAAGCAGATCTCCGTGACCAGGCGCCAGTTGGCGCGCCTGACCCGCATCGAGGACATCGCGGACGCGCTCCCGGAGGGCACCACCTTCGACGTGAACCGACCCACGGCCGACCTGACGGCAGCGGTCGAATCGGTCCCGGCGACGTACGCCCCCGAGTGCCTGGCCGCCTGCGAACTGGCCTTCCACTGCCGCGAGCGCTCCCGCGAGGAGGGTGCGGTGACGGCGCTGGGGCGTTCGGTGCGGGGCGAGCTCGGCGGCCTGACGACGGTCGCCGGGGTCCTGTCGGCGGCGAACGGCACGACGGGCGATCCCGCGGATCCCGCGGTGGCGGCGCTCAGGCGGGCGGCGGCGCTACGGGCCGAGGCGTTGGCCGGCGGGAGCGCCTCGGGCGGGGCCGCAGGGGGTGCGGGATGCTGAGGCACGTGGCCTTCTCGGGCTCTTCGGTGTCGGCTCGACGCCGGGTGATCGGCTGGGTGGACGGGTGGGTGGACGGGAAGGAATCGCCGCGCAGCGGCGGGGCGATCCCCCACGGCCCGCAAGGGAGGACGGCCTGATGTCGCTGATCGACAACCTCGCCCGACTGGAGGCGGTCACCACAGGCCGCGCCCAGCCGCGCGCGACCGTTCGACACCGCCACCTCACCCAGCGCCCCCTCGTCCTCGTCCCCCTCATCACCGCCGGTGAGGCCGGTGCCCCGCTCGGCGCGCTGGTCGGGACGGAGCGCACCTCGCCCCGCGTCCTCGTCGTACCGCAGCCCCGCGACCGCGATCTGCGCTTCACCTTCCTGGCCCAACTCGCCGACACCGTCCTGGAGTACGTGGATTCGTTCACCGAAGACGTCGAGGCGGCGGAACGCAGCGAGACGGACCCCGAGACCGGCAAGCGCGTCAAGGTGGAGGTCGAACTCTGCTCGGACGCACCGCAGTTGATCGTCCCGAGCCGCGCGGGCATCGACTTCGTCCGGCTGATCGGCCGTTCCACCCGCTTCCGCCGCACCGCCGAGCAGGACCCGCAGACCCCGTATCCCGCGCCGCCCCGCGTCCCCCTCCTCGGCCGCTGGCTGACCCACTTCGGGGAGCGTGCCCGCGTCCCGGGCTCCTCCCTCCTGGTCGCCATGACCGAACTGCTCTCGCTGCACTGGGCCACCGGCCAGTCCAGCCTGGAGGACCAGCATCTGGGCGCCCTGCTCGCCTGGATCGAGGCCCCGGAAGGCACCTCGGGCGCCGACGCCGCACTCCGCGCCGAGCTGGCGCGGGACAAGGACGGCCAGCTGCTCTGCCCGCCCGCGGGCCCCGCCACGGACCCGGCGTTCGACAACCGTCTGCTCGCCCCGGCCATCGAGCGGTACGACCGCGCGCGCGGCGTCCTCGCCACCGCGCAGGACGGCATCCAGGCGGACGCCCGCCTCGCCGAACTGTCCGCGGCCGAGCGGGAGATCCGCTCCCTGATCGAGAGCAGGACCCGCCCCACCTGGGACGCCGTGTGGCGCGGCCTCGACGCGCTCTGCACGCTCCCCGAGGCCCCGCACGCCGCCGACCGCTGGACCCGCGACCGCTGGTCGTTCACCGGCCACCGGGACCGCGTGACGGCCGGCGAACCCCCGCAGCCGCGCGTCGACGACGCGGTGACGGCGGCCAACAAGCTCGCCACGCGTGAACGCGAGCAGGCCAGACTCGAGGCACAGGAAGCCCTGGACGACCCCCTGGTGATGGCGGGCCGCCGGCTCGCGGGCGAGGCGTTCGCCGGTGAGGTGACCGAGGTGGTCATGGCGTACAACGAAGCGAAAAGCCCGAGACCCCGCCCCCTGGTCACCGTCCGCACGGACGACCAGCCGCACCTGGCCGAGCGCGCGAAGGTGTACCGCTCGCTGCACGGCAAGCCGCAGTCGGCCGAGTTCGTGACGTACGAGACCGAGGGACCCGCCACGTCTGTCGTCCTGCGCATCACCGACAAGATGGGCCGCGGCAAGGAGCCCGAGCCCGGCTCCGTGCCGGAGAAGGGCGACCAGATCTGCTGGACGCTCTTCGAGCACGAGCAGCGCGGCGGCCCCAAGCTCCCCGACCCCGAGGCGACTCCCTGGACCCACGGCGGCCCGCCGGGCGACGTCGCCGAGCGCCCTGACCCCGTCACGCCGGAGGACACCCTGTGAGTCCGACCGCTCCCTTCGACCGCGCCTCCTTCGACCGCGCCTCCTTCGACCCGGGCGCGGCGGCCGGTCGCGCCACGGACGCGATCCTGCACGACACGTTGCACGGCGCGCACCGCGGCGTCGTCGTCGACTCGCCGCCCGGTGCGGGCAAGTCGACCCTGGTCGTGCGCGCGGCCCGCGAACTGGCCGCGGCGGGACGCCCGTTGATGGTGATCGCGCAGACGAACGCGCAGGTCGACGACCTGGTCCTGCGCCTCGCCGAGAAGGATCCGGAGCTGCCGGTCGGCCGGCTGCACAGCAGCGACCCGGACGCGTACGACAAGGCCCTGGACGACCTGCCCTTCGTCCGTACGTCGACGAAGGCCGCCGACCTCGCCGGGCTCGACGTCGTCGTCTCGACCGCGGCGAAGTGGGCGCACGTCAAGGACGTGGAGCCCTGGCGGCACGCCATCGTGGACGAGGCGTATCAAATGCGCTCGGACGCGCTGCTCGCCGTGGCGGGCCTCTTCGAACGGGCCCTGTTCGTGGGCGATCCCGGCCAGCTCGACCCGTTCTCGATCGTGGGCGCCGAGCAGTGGGCCGGCCTCGCGTACGACCCTTCGGCGAGCGCGGTGACGACCCTGCTCGCGCACAACCCCGAACTGCCGCAGCACCGCCTCCCGGTGTCCTGGCGGCTCCCGGCGTCGGCGGCTCCGCTGGTCTCGGCCGCGTTCTATCCGTACACGCCCTTCCGCAGCGGGACCGACCACGGCGACAGGGCGCTCACCTTCGGTGTGCCGTCGGACGGTTCGGCCCCCGACCGGGTGATCGACGAGGCCGCCGAGTCGGGCTGGGGCCTGCTCGAACTGCCCGCGCGCAACACCCCGCGGACCGACCCCGAGGCCGTACGCGCGGTGGCTCAGGTCGTCCGGCGCCTCCTGGACCGCGGCGGCGCGGCCACGTCGGAGCGCGGCCCCGACCCCACTCCCCTGACGGCCGACCGGATCGCCGTCGGCACCGCCCACCGCGACCAGGCGGCGGCGGTGCGCGCCGCCCTCGCGGAGCTCGGCGTCGCGGACGTCACGGTGGACACGGCCAACCGGCTGCAGGGCCGCGAGTTCGACGTGACGGTGGTCCTGCACCCGCTCTCCGGCCGCCCGGACGCCACCGCGTTCCACCTGGAGACGGGCCGCCTCTGCGTCCTCACCTCCCGCCACCGCCACGCCTGCATCGTGATCTGCCGCGCGGGCGTCAGCGAACTGCTGGACGACCACCCGTCCACGGAACCGGTCCAGCTGGGCGTCACGGTGAAGTTCCCCGATGGCTGGGACGCCATGATGACCACCTGGGACCACCTGTCCAACCACCGCGTGCCATGGCGGCAGGCGTAACGCCAGGGCGCAGGGCCCCCTTGCGCGGCAAGGGAGAATGGAAGACGGCCGCACGGCCGGAAACCGTACGAGGAGGAGAACCATGGCGGAGCCCGAGCGGCCCCGGACCGAGCAGCGCCTTCGACCCGCGCCCCTGCTCTTCGAGCCCGCGGAAGCCGCCGCCGACCCGGAGCACTTCTTCGACCTGGAGTCGATGGAGGACCCCCGGGAGCTGCTTGCCCGCGCCACCGAGCTGACGCACGCCTTCCGTGCCGCGACGGACCGCTCGGTCGAGTTCCAGGCCATCGCGGCGGCCCAGCTCGCCGACCCCCGGCGCTTCGACCGGCTGACGCCCGCCGCGATCGCCGAGCGCGCCCAGTGGACCGAGGACTACGCGAAGAAGATGGTCGAGTTCGGCCGGGATCTGTTGCGCGCGTCCGGCGCGGGCGGCGGCGGCCCGGAGGCCTGAGGGCGGCCCAAAAGATCACGGGCATATGCCAAGGAGGGCAAGGTACTCCTCCGCACCCGCCACTGTCCCCATTTCTGACAACTCTCAGAAATGGAACGCTCACCACCGGTAGATGTAGTTGCCATGAGCAGCACACGTCTCCACCCGGGCCCCGACCCCGCCCGCGTCCAGGACATCTCCGACGTCACGGCCGAGGGAGCCGCCTGGCTCGCCTCCGCGGAAACGTATCCGCGCAGCACGCTCGCCCACTGGCGCAGCCGCCCCACCGCCCCCGCCGTTCTCCCCTGCGGCGCCGTCTTCGACGTGGTGAGCGTCCCCGCGGTCTTCGGCCGGCGGATGCTCGACCGTTTATGGGAGGACGGCCCCGGCTCGGGCCCCGTCGCCGCGCACCGCGGCCGGATGCTCCTATTCGCCGCCCCGGGAACCGCCCAGCGGCTGCCCTCGCTCCTGGAATGGGAGGAGTGGGGCCGAGCCGTGCCCGGCATCCTCTGCCACGGCATGGGGGACGCCGTGACGGTGCCGCCGGTCACCCCGCAGACCCGGGGCGCGGCGCACTCCGGACGCCTTGAGGGGCACCTCGAATCGCGCTGGCTGGTGGCTCCCGATGCCCGCCACCCCTGGCTTCCCGGGCCCGAGGTCATGCTCTGGGCGTGCGTCCGCGCGGCGCGCGCGGCGGCCGGCTCCGCGGTCCGTATATCGATTTTTCCTGGCGGCGATCAGGGTGCTAAGGTCTACGACGTCAGCAGGCGCCGCTAGCTCAGTTGGTTAGAGCAGCTGACTCTTAATCAGCGGGTCCGGGGTTCGAGTCCCTGGCGGCGCACAGACAGAAAGAAGCCCCTCGCGCGAGCGAGGGGCTTCTTTCATGCCCGGTACGAGCTCGGGGTGCGCCCGTCAGCCCACCGACACGTTCACGTTCCAGGCCCCCGACGCCGTACGCCCCTCCACCTCGATGCGCACGTCCTCGCCCGGCACCGTGAAGCTCTCCCCAGCGCTCACCGGCGCGTCCGCGAGCGGCGGATACACCGAGTCGGACCAGCACGCCTCGGAGTCCGGGTGGGCGTCGAGCACCTCGACCGGTCCGCCGCCGGACGGCGCCTCGTTGCGTACGCGGTAGACCAGCACCCCCTCGCTGCACGTGGCGCGGTCGTTGCCCGCCGCCGCGCGTGCCTCGAAGGCGATCGCGCTGCCGCGGCCCGTGCGGACGACCGCCAGCTTGGTGCCGCCGATGCCCCCGCGCAGGGGCCGCGTCGACAGCGGCTCCAGGGTCAGCCGCCGGCCCTCGCCCTCCACGCACGCCACCTGCCGCTGGTCCAGCCAGCCGAGCTTCCACTTGTGCCAGCCGAAGAGGTCGGGGGAGAGCCCGAACTGGCTGCCCATGACGTCCCAGTCGCCGACGTGCGTGTCCCAGTCGCCGTCGCCGTCCGTGGGCCGGTGGTAGAGGTCGGGCAGGTCGAAGACGTGGCCCGTCTCGTGGGCCAGGACGTTGCGGTCCGGCGGATGGCGCTCGAAGACCGTGACGATGCGCTTGATGTCGGCGCCGTCGGCCCGCATCGGCCGGTCGAAGTTGACGACCTTCGTCGCGTCCGAGTCGACGCCGGGGGCGTCCGGGTCGGCGACGAAGTAGACGACGTCGTACCGCGAGAAGTCGACCCGCGGATCGGCGGCGGCCACCGCGTCCCGCAGATAGGCGCTGCGCCGGGAGGCGTTCCAGTCGCGCTGTATGGCGTACGAGGTGGAGTCGTCCGGCATCTCCACCCACTCGCGGCGCGGATGCGGGCGCAGGGCCAGCTTGCCGTAGGAGGCGCGGTCGAAGAACTGGCTGGTGGCGGGGAAGTAGTCGGCCGTCAGATCCTCGGTGGCGACCTGGGGCGGGGAGTCGGGGAAGGAGAGGAAGACCATCACGGCGTCGAGGGCCCGGTCGGGCCGCGTATAGGCGCCGTTCCAGGTGTCCAGGCCCTCCGAGTGGTGCGCCGGTGTGCGCTCCAGCGCACACGGGACCGCCGAGGTCCGGGCGCTCGCGGGGCCCGCGACCAGCCCCGTCGCGGCGAGTGCGGTCAAGGACGTAAGGACGGCGGCCGTGCTGCGCAACCGGGGTCTCTCCCCTCCACGGGTGAGTCCCCAGGGGGGTAGCTGACGCGGCACGTCCACCTCCGGATGCGGATTACGGGGCATCCCACCCACCCTGTGCAGCTTTTTTCTGTTGTGCCCTGTTTGTCTGGGCCAGCCGGGTGATGCGCCACTCCCGGAGCGCTCACGGAACGTCACAAGTTGTCGCCGGGCTGATTGAGGCGTAAAGGAAGCAGTACACGGGCGAGCAGAAACGATCTGTCGCCGGGTAGGTGCCACATCCGTGCCGGGCATGCGCCTGTCCTATGCCCTGCGCGGCCGCCACGCGGCACCGCTCGGTGGCTGGATGCGCCCTCGGGCCAGCCCCTATGATCGGCACACTTTCCTGCGCGGGCCCGGCCTCGCCGAACAACTGCACTGCGGGAGCAAGTGGTGAACGGAACGTCTGAAGGCCAAGCGCCCACAGCGGTCACAGCACCCGACCTCGCCAGGGCGCCCATCACGGAGCGTCGCCATCGGGGGCAGCGGCCCGACCACCGAGCCGCTTTCGCCGCCGCCCCGCTGGCCCTCGGCGTCGTGGACGGCGACGGCCTCGTCATCGACGCCAACGACGCGCTCGCCGAGCTGCTCGGCGTGACCCCGGGCGAGCTCGCGGGGCAGCCGGCCGCCGATCTGGTGGACCTGACGTCGGAGGCGCGCACCTGGCACGCGTACCGCGAGGTGCTCCGCGGCCGCCAGGCCAAGCTGCGCTGTACCCGGCGCCTGAAACATCCCGACGGGCACTCGCTGTGGGTCCAGGTCACGGTCTCGCCGATGCCCGGCGGGCGTACGGTGCTGCTCGCCGCCACCGACATCAGCGCGCGCCGCGAGCTCCAGGCCCGGCTGCGACACCTGCAGATGCATGACCCGGTGACCCGGCTGCCCAACCGCAGCCTGTTCTTCGAGCGGCTGGCCGCCGCGCTCGAAGCGGGTGCGTACGACGACACGGGCACCGGCCGGATCGGCCTCTGCTATCTGGACCTCGACGGGTTCAAGGCGGTCAACGACACCCTCGGCCACCGGGTCGGCGACCGGCTGCTCGCGGCCGTCGCGGAGCGGCTCACGCGGTGCGCCGACGAGGCGGGCCACGGCAGAACGGCGACGCCGCTGGTGGCGCGGCTCGGAGGCGACGAGTTCGCGCTGCTCGTGGAGGACTCGACGGGCACGGACCAGTTGGCCGACCTTGCCGAGACGGCGCTCAAGGCGCTCCAGGAACCCTTCGACCTGGCGGGCCAGCGGCTCTCCGTATCGGCGTCGATCGGTGTCGTGGAGCGGCGCGCCGCGGGGACCACGGCGACCTGCCTGATGCAGGCGGCCGACACGACGCTCTACTGGGCGAAGTCGGACGGCAAGGCACGCTGGACGCTCTTCGACCCCGAGCGCAACGCCCACCGCATGACCCGCCAGACACTGTCGAGTTCACTGCGCCCGGCCGTGGAGCGGGGCGAATTCCTGCTCGACTACCAGCCGTTGGTGCGCCTGGAGGACGGCGGTGTGCGCGGGGTCGAGGCGCTGGTGCGGTGGCAGCATCCGCGCTTCGGTCTCCTTACGCCGAATCGGTTCATCGGACTGGCCGAGGAGGACGGTTCGATCGTGCAGCTGGGCCGCTGGGTGCTGCGGACGGCGTGCCGTCAGGCCCGGCAGTGGCAGCTGGACCACCCGGAACGGCCACCGGTCTTCGTGAGCGTCAACGTCGCGGTGCGCCAGGTGTGGGACTCGGATCTGGTGGCCGATGTCGCGGAGATCCTCGCCGAGACCGGACTCGCCCCCGAACTGCTCCAGTTGGAGCTCACCGAGTCGGCGGTGATGGGCTCGACGGGCCGGCCGTTGCAGGCGCTCCAGTCGCTCAGCGACATGGGGGTGCGGATCGCCATCGACGACTTCGGCACGGGGTACTCGAACCTGGCGTATCTGAGCCGGCTCCCGGTGTCCGTCCTCAAACTGGACGGCTCCTTCGTGCGCGGCTTCCAGTACGACGCCGAGGCGGGCGAGGCGCACATCAACCCCGCGGACGAGGTCATCGTCGAGGCCTTGGTGCAACTGGCGCACCGGCTCGGCCTCACCGTCACCGCCGAGTGCGTGGAGACCACGTCCCAGGCGGCGCGGCTGCGGCGGATCGGGTGCGACACCGGGCAGGGGTGGCTGTACTCCCGCCCGGTGGCGCCGGATCGTATCTCCGCCCTGCTGGCGGCGGGTTGAGGGCTGCTCGGCCGGTCAGGCCGAGGGCAGTCCGTAGGCGTCCGCGATCAACTCGTAGGAGCGCAGGCGCACTTCGCCGCTGTGCGCGTTGGCGGTGATCATCAACTCGTCTGCGCCGGTGCGCTTGGCGAGGTCGTCGAGACCGGTGCGGACCTGGTCGGCGGTGCCGTGGATGACGTTGGAGTTCCAGCTGTTGATGAAGTCCCGCTCCATCTCGTTGAACTCGTACGCCTCGGCTTCCTCCGGGGTCGGGACGAGCCCCGGCTTCCCGGTCCGCAGCCGGACCATGTTCAGGGCGGCGGCGAGGACCTGCCGCCGGGCCTCCTTCTCGTCGTCGGTCGCGAGCGCCGATACGCCGATCAGGGCGTACGGGGCGTCGAGCACCGCGGACGGCTTGAACGACTCCCGGTAGAGGTCGAGCGCCGGGATGGTGTTCTGCGCGGAGAAGTGGTGCGCGAAGGCGAAGGGCAGGCCGAGGACCCCGGCGAGGCGGGCACTGAACCCGGAGGAGCCGAGCAGCCACAGGGGCGGGCGGTGCATGGACTGGACACCGCCGGGTGAGGTGGCCTGGACGGGGCCGGGGACGGCGTGGATGCGGCTGTACGGGTGGCCGTCGGGGAAGTCGTCGTCCAGGAAGCGGGTGAGCTCGGCGAGCTGCTGCGGGAAGTCGTCGGCGCCTTCGTTCAGCCGGTCCGTCCTGCGCAGCGCGGCGGCGGTCGCGCCGTCCGTGCCCGGGGCGCGGCCGAGGCCCAGGTCGATCCGGCCCGGAGCCATGGCCTCCAGGGTGCCGAACTGCTCCGCGATGACGAGGGGGGCGTGGTTGGGCAGCATGACGCCGCCCGAGCCCAGGCGGATCCGCTCGGTGCGGGCGGCGAGGTGGGCGAGGATGACCGCCGGGGAGGAGGAGGCCACGCCCGGCATGGAGTGGTGCTCGGCCACCCAGTAGCGGTGGTATCCGCGTCCCTCCGCCAGCTCGGCGATCTCCACGCTCTTGCGCAGCGCGTCGGTGGCGGTCCGTCCCGCCCCCACGGTCACCAGGTCAAGCACGGAGAGCGGGACCGGCGCGCTGCCGTGCCGCTCGCCGCGGATGTCGTCGCTCGGGTCCACTGTCACGGGGTCCTGCCTCCTGCTGCGCGTGCGTGTGCGGTGCGTACTGCTTCGCAGATCTAACAGGAGGTGGACTCCGCTTTATTCCCCCGGGCTGGTGGGCGGGTTTCGGCTACCCCTTCACCTGCACCACCGGCTCCTTCGTGAAGAGTGCGCCCAGGCTCGGCGCGTTCACCCTGCGGGTGGCCAGGCGCAGGGCCTCCCAGACCGTCACCTGGTTCGCGGTCAGGACCGGTTTGCCGAGGTCCTCCTCCAGGTCGTGGATGTACGCCGCCGTGTGCAGCGCCGTGTCGGGCAGGAGGAGCGCCTCCGCGTCGGGGTGGTCGCCCGCGCGGGCCATGGCTCTCACCTCGTCCCAGCCCCACGTGCCCACCTCCGCCGCCGTGATGATGCCGCTCCCCTGGGTCGACACGACCTCCACGCCGGACGCCTTCAGGAACGAGGCGAAGAGCCCCGCCACGTCCTCGGGATACGTCGCCGCGACAGCGACGCGCCCCGCCCCCACCTCACGTACCGCGTGGGCGAAGGCGAACGACGTGCTGGACGCCGGGAGACCCGCCGACCGGGCCAGGGCGCGGACCTGGTCGTGCGCACCCTCCCAGCCGAAGACGAAGCTCGCGCTGGTGCAGGCCCACACCACCGCCTCCGCCCCGGCGAGGCGCAGTTCCTCGACCCCGGCGGCGAGCCGTTGCGCCGACCCCATCTCCAGGAGCGCGTCGACCCGGTGGGCGTCCTCGCCGATGTCGGTGTGGACGACCTGCAGCCGGACATCACTCCCCAGCATCTGCTCCATGCGGGGGTAGTCGTCCTCAGCCGAGTGACCCGGATAGAGGAAACCAAGTGCGGTCACTTCCAGCCTCCTTCAAGGCAGCGTTGGTGGCCCTTCGGGCAGGCCCTGACCCGGATCGAGCGGCAGCACACCGGGCAGCTCGCCCGGTGCGGAGACCGGACCCGCGCCCGGCCTCGCGCTCGGATTGATCAGCGCCTGGTAGGGCCCTACCGCATGCGTACCCAGACGGCGCAGGGCGGACCACATCGTCACCTGGTTCGCGGAGATCACCGGCATCCGCAGCTCGGCCTCCAGCTGCGGGATGACGTCGTACGTCGCGAGGTTGGTGCAGCTGATGAAGAGGGCATCGGCCCCGCCGAGCACCGCCCGCCGCGCCATGTCCGCCACGTCCTTGTACGGCACCTTCCAGATGTGCCGGGTCAGGCCCAGGTAGGCGCGGCCGGTGACGGACACGCCGGATTCGGCCAGATAGTGCTCCAGGGACTGCGTCACCGACCAGGTGTAGGGCGTGACGAGCGCGATGCGCCGCGCTCCCAGGTCGGCGAGCGCTTCGAGCAGCGCGCCCGAGGTCGTGACGGAGGAGACCGCGCCCTCGCGGGTCATGGCCTCGCACATCGCGCGCTCGCCGGCGATGCCGCCGACGAAGCTGCCCGACGTGCAGGCGTACGCGAGGACTTCGGGTTCGGCGGCGCTCAGCGCCCGCACCGCCTCGCCGAGCGTTTCGTGCTCGCTGACGAGTCGTGCCAGGTCAAGGCTTACCTCGACGGGCACATAGGGAGTGCGGGTCAGATGGAGGGAGACCTCGTCCGGCACCCAGCGCCAGAGCTCCCGGTCGAGGGCGAAGTCGAAAGGGGCGACGACACCTACACCGCGTTGAGGGTGTGGTCCGCCGAGGAAGGAGACGTCCATGAGCAGGCCCCAAGTTCGTGCGTGCGTGCAATGGAGGGACCGGCCGGGGGCCGGGAGATGCGGAACCGGCGACGCGCCGGGACGTCGGGATGGGGCAGAAGGCGCGAAGAAAGCGCTACAGAGTGTGCTACGACCTCGTACGGAGAGTACTCAGTCGTGGGGTGCTTGTGATAGAGCACCTCTGTTGACGAAGGTAGTTTCAGGTGCGAGCGTGGTCAATCCGCGCATCTCAGACGGCTCTGGCCGACACGATCCCAGGGAAGCGGACTCTCATTGCGAAACGGTTTCTCCTCGATGTCCGAATCAACGCCTGATCAGATGTCCGAAACAACCGTTCTGGTCCTTGACGCCCCATCTCCCGCCCCGCCGCCCCGCCTCGGCAGCCTCACCGGCCGCGCCCGCATCCTGCACGCGGACGCCGACACCCTGGCGGAGCAACTCCCCCACGCCGACGTGCTGCTGGTGTGGGACTTCCTCTCGGACGCCGTGCGGCTCGCGTGGCCGGGCGCGGGCCCGCGGCCGCGCTGGGTGCACACCGCGAGCGCCGGCGTGGACCGCCTCATGTGCCCGGAGCTCGCCGCGTCCGACACGCTGGTCACCAACGCCCGCGGCGTCTTCGACCAGCCCATCGCCGAGTACGTGGCGGCCCTCGTCCTGGCCATGGCCAAGGACCTGCCGCGCACCCTCCGGCTCCAGGACGAACGCACCTGGCAGCACCGCGAGACCCAGCGTGTCGCGCGTACGCGCGCGTGCGTCGTCGGTTCGGGACCGATCGGGCACGCCATCGTCCGGATGCTCAAGGGCCTGGGGATCATCACCGCCCTGGTGGGGCGCAGCGCGCGGAACGGCGTGCACGGGCCCGACGAGCTCGACCGGCTGATGGCGCGCGCCGACTGGGTGGTGTGCGCGGCGCCGCTCACCGACGACACGCGCGGCATGTTCGACGAGCGGCGCTTCGGGATGATGCAGCCGTCGGCGCGCTTCATCAACATCGGGCGCGGCGCGCTCGTCGTCGAGGACGATCTCGCGGCCGCCCTCTCGAAGCGGTGGATCGCGGGCGCGGCGCTGGACGTCTTCGAGCACGAGCCGCTGCCCGCGGACAGCCCGCTGTGGACGGCGCCGGGGCTCCTCGTGTCCCCGCACATGAGCGGCGACACGGTGGGCTGGCGCGACGAACTGGGCGCGCAGTTCGTGGAGTTGTACGAGGAGTGGGCGGCCGGGCGACCCCTCTCCAACGTGGTCGACAAAAAACGTGGGTATGTACCCGGGAATTGATCACCCTTGAGGAGCGTGCATGACCGAGCTCACGGATCTCACCGCGGTACAACTCGTCGAGGCCTATCGCAAGGGCGAATTCAGTCCGGTCGACGCTACGCGCGCGGCGCTGCGCAGGGCCGAGGAAGTGCAGCCCGCGGTGAACGCCTTCGTGCGGGTGGACGGCGAACAGGCCCTGGCGCAGGCCGAGGAGAGCGCCGGGCGGTGGCGGCGCGGTGAGCCGCAGGGCCTCCTCGACGGGGTTCCGGTCACCGTCAAGGACATCCTGCTGCAGCGTGGCGGCCCGACGCTGCGGGGCTCCAAGACCATTCGTACGGAAGGGGCTTGGAACGAGGACGCGCCGTCGGTGGCGCGGCTGCGTGAGCACGGCGCGGTGTTCGTCGGCAAGACGACGACACCCGAGTTCGGCTGGAAGGGCGTCACGGACAGCCCGCAGAGCGGGATCACGCGCAACCCGTACGACACCTCGCGCACCGCGGGCGGTTCGAGCGGCGGCAGCGCGGCGGCCGTGGCGCTCGGCGCGGCACCGGTGTCGCTGGGCACGGACGGCGGCGGCTCGGTGCGTATCCCGGGTGCCTTCTGCGGCATCTTCGCGCTGAAGCCGACGTACGGACGGGTGCCGCTGTACCCCGCGTCCGCGTTCGGCACACTCGCGCACGTCGGCCCCATGACGCGGGACGCGGCGGACGCGGCGCTCCTGATGGACGTCATCAGCGGGCCCGACGCGCGTGACTGGTCCCAGCTCGCCCCGGCGACGGACAGCTTCAGCGCGGGTATCGAAGGCGGCGTACGCGGCCTGCGCATCGCGTACTCACCCTCGCTCGGCGGCCAGGTCGCGGTGCGGCCCGCGGTCGCCGCCGCGGTGCGGCGGGCGGTGGAGTCCCTCGCCGCGCAGGGTGCGTACGTCGAGGAGACGGACCCCGACTTCACGGACCCGGTGGAGGCCTTCCACACGCTGTGGTTCAGCGGGGCCGCGCGGGTGACCCAGCATCTGCCGCCCGACCGGCGGGAGTTGCTCGACGCGGGGCTGCGCGAGATCTGTGCGCAGGGCGCCCGGTACAGCGCGCTCGACTACCTTGCCGCAGTCGACGTACGCATGGAGCTGGGCCGTCGCATGGGCCGCTTCCACCAGACGTACGACCTCCTGGTCACTCCGACGTTGCCGATCACCGCGTTCGAGGCGGGGGCGGAGGTACCGAAAGGTTCCGGCCATCGCAGGTGGACCGGATGGACCCCTTTCACGTACCCCTTCAACTTGACGCAGCAGCCCGCCGCGACCGTCCCGTGCGGGGTGGGCGGGGAGGGGCTGCCCATCGGGGTGCAGATCGTGGGGGCGCGGCACGCGGACGCGCTCGTCCTGCGGGCCGCGCACGCGTTGTACGAAGCGGGCAGCGCGGGGATCGCGCCGCCCGCCCTTGACTGAACCTGCGAGCCCGCGGCCTACGCTCTGCGGAAATTCAGCGTCTCGCCCTGCGCGCCCGCGCGCCACAGGTCGTTGCAGGCCTCGGCCATCCGGTCGAGGCCGTCGACCACCTGCCCCCAGACGATGCCGGGGACCCAGCCGACGTCGCCGTTGAGCAGCAGGTTGTTGCGTTCGTAGAAGAGGGCGAGGTCCACGACCGTGGCGCCCGCCTTGACGTCCGCGGCCGGTTCGTACCCATAGGCCTGCGTGCCCAACTGCGTCCCGTTGAAAGAGAAATAGCAGAGGTCGCCGGGAATGGGGGTGACTGTCGGATTCTCCAGGGGCGGCTCGCGGTCCGCGAAAGCCGGAAAGAGGGCGTAGATCTCATTGCGGGCGTACTTCGCGTGATAGACGTCCTCGCTGAGCGGAAGCGCCTCCCACACCGCCTCGCAGGTCAACGGGGCCCGGTCGTCGAGCAGCCTTGCCGTGCACTGAACTCCCCGCTTGGCGAGGGAGACTTCGATGAATCGGTCTGCCATGTGTCCCATGCTCCTCCCTGGGTCAAGACCACAACGATTGCATCAGGGGCTGAAATTGGCCCGCATATTCCGCGTCGAGTCGGGTAGCCGCGCGCCCATGGCTCCACCACTTTGGAACAACCCAGAGAGCAATGAGACAGAGAGCTCCCGTGCCGACGGCCCGGGACCGAGTGCGGCGCCTCGGAACACCGGGGTCCGCCGACGATCACTCCTGTTCGGCGCGGGCGCGGTAGGTGCGATGGGCGCGCTCGGCGCCGCGGGCTGCAGCAAGGTGCCCACGGGGGACACGCTGGCGCGCCTGAAGTCGCAGGGGACCGTACGGCTCGGGATCGCGGGTGAGGCGCCGTACGGGTACATCGACGAGAACGGAGCCTTCACCGGCGAGGCGGTGGAGCTCGCGAAAGTGATCTTCAAGCGCCTCGGCGTCGCCAAGGTCCAGCCCGTGGCGACCGAGTTCGGTTCACTCATCCCCGGCCTGAACACGCAGCAGTTCGACGTGGTCGCGGCGGGGATGTACATCAACAAAGAGCGCTGTCAGCAGGTCATCTTCTCCGACCCCGAGTACCAGATGCTGGACGCCTTCATCGTCCCCAAGGGCAACCCGAAGAAGATCAACAACTACCAGGACGCCTTCAAGATCAAGGCGAAGATGGGCACCGGTCCCGCCTACGCGGAGATCGACTACGGCATCGCAGCGGGCTACAAGCGGGGCGACATCTCCATCTTCCCGGACCCGGTCGCGGGCATGAACGCCGTCGAGGCCGGCCGCATCGACTTCTTCGCGGGCACCGCGCTCACCGGTCGTGGCGTGGTGCGCAAGAGCACCAAGGCGGAGGCGACCGAGGCCTTCGCGCCCATCGTCGACGGTGAGAAGCAGATCGACGGCGGCGGCTTCACCTTCCGGCCGACCGACACGGAGCTGCGCGACGCCTTCAACGTGGAGATCCACAAGATGAAGAAGAGCGGCGAGCTCTTCCGCATGCTGAAGGACTTCGGCTTCACCAAGGACGAGATGACCACGCTGACCGCAGAGGAGCTGTGCAAATGACAGCGGGACTGTGGGAACACTGGGTTCTGCCCGGTATCTGGATCACCATCCAACTGACGGTCTACAGCGCGGCCCTCGCCACCGTCGTCGCCTTCGGCGTCGGCATGGCCCGCACCCACCGGCTGCGCACGGTGCGCTTCCTGGCCGGTTTCTACACCGAGATCTTCCGCGGCACCTCGTCGCTGGTGCTGATGTTCTGGATCTTCTTCGTCCTGCCGCAGCTGGTGGGCTGGGCGCTGGTCCCGATGTGGGCGGCCGTGCTCGCACTCGGACTCTCCTACGGTGCGTACGGCGCCGAGATCGTGCGCGGATCGCTCAACTCCGTGACACCGGCACAGCGCGAGGCGGGGGTCGCGTTGAGCTTCAGCCCGGCGCAGCGGATGCGGTTGATCCTGCTGCCGCAGGCCATCCCGGAGATGATCCCGCCGTTCTCGAACCTGCTGATCGAGCTGCTCAAGGGCACCGCCCTGGTCTCACTGCTCGGCATCGGCGACGTGTCCTTCGCCGCGAACCTGGTGCGCCTGGCGACCACGGAGAGCGCCGAGATCTACACGATCACCCTGGTCATCTACTTCGTGATCGCGTTCCTGCTGACCCGCGGGATGCGCTCCCTGGAGCGTAAGACCAAGGCCGGCATCGGGCAGAAGACCGAGTCCCGGGGCCTGATGTCCAGGCTCAACTGGCGTCAGGAGATCGAAGTTGCACAGATTCCGAAGAGCGGGGGCACCGGCGCATGATCATCGCTGCTGACAAGTGGGACTGGGGCGCCGTCTCCGACTTCATGCCGCACTTCTGGGACGGTGTCCTCACCACCCTGCAGATCCTCGCCCTGGGCTCGCTGATCTCGTTCTCGCTCGGCCTGGTGTGGGCGCTCCTGTTCCGCGCGCCCAGCCGCTTCGTGCGGTGGCCGGTCGGCATCATCACCGAGTTCATCCGCAACACTCCGCTGCTCGTGCAGCTTTTCTTCTTCTTCTTCGTGCTGCCGGAGTGGGACATCCAGTTCTCCGCGCTGACGACCGGCACCATCGCGATCGGCCTGCACTACTCGACGTACACCGCGCAGGTCTACCGCGCGGGCATCGAGGCCGTACCCGTCGGACAGTGGGAGGCCGCCACGGCGCTGAGCCTGCCCTACCGCCACACCTGGACCGCGGTGATCCTGCCGCAGGCCATCCGCCGCGTGATCCCCGCCCTCGGCAACTACGTCATCGCCATGCTGAAGGACACCCCGCTGCTCGCCAGCATCGGCGTCCTTGAGCTGCTGCAGCGCTCGCGGCTCCAGGCGGCGGAGACCTTCCAGTACACCGAGGCCCTGACCGTCGTCGGCGTCGCCTTCATCGTCATCGCCTACCCGTCCTCCCTCCTCCTCCGAGCTCTGGAGCGTCGTCTTGTCGTCTGAAACCACTCCCAAGGAAACGGCCAACCCGGCGGTGGACGGCAGCGAGCTGATCCGCTTCGACAAGGTCACCAAGAGGTTCGGCTCGAACACCGTCCTGGACGAGCTCGACTTCTCCGTGGACTCGGGCAAGCACGTCACGCTGATCGGCCCGTCGGGCTCCGGCAAGACCACGATCCTGCGGCTGCTCATGACCCTGATGAAGCCCGAGGAGGGCACCATCAAGGTCGGCGGGCGCTACCTCACGCACGAGGAGAAGAACGGCAAGCTCGTGCCCGCGGGCGAGAAGTACATCCGCGAGGTCCGCAAGAACATCGGGATGGTCTTCCAGCAGTTCAACCTCTTCCCGAACATGAAGGTCCTGCGGAACATCACCGAGGCGCCGGTCCAGGTGCTCGGCCTGTCCAAGGACGAGGCCGAGGAGCGCGCCCGCGGGCTGCTGGAACTGGTCGGGCTCACCGAGCACATCGACAAGTACCCCAACCAGCTCTCCGGCGGCCAGCAGCAGCGCGTCGCGATCGCGCGCGCCCTGGCGATGCGCCCGCAGGTGCTGCTCCTGGACGAGGTCACGTCCGCGCTCGACCCCGAGCTGGTGGCGGGTGTCCTCGACGTCCTGCGGGACATCGCGCACACCACGGACATCACGATGCTCTGCGTGACCCACGAGATGAACTTCGCCCGTGACATCTCGGACCAGGTCCTGATGTTCGACTCCGGCCGGGTGATCGAGTCCGGGACGCCGGAGAAGATCTTCACCGAGCCCGAACACGAGCGGACCCGGGAGTTCCTCAGCGCGGTTCTGTGACCGCACATCGCAATTGCGCAGGCTATGGCCTTGGGTGATGACGCTGGCATATGCCAGGGTGGCGCGTTCCTGCTGAGAGTGCCGGAACGCGCCACCAATGTCCCCAACAGCCGCTCCATATACCCCTCTTGGCCGCTATCGTGGACGGAGCCCAGCTGTCCGGAACCGTTGCACGCAGGGGGAAGCCGTGGCGCTGAAGCACGAGCCGACCACGCCGCAGCACTCGGTGCAGAGCGCGCTGCGCGTGCTCGAGATCGTCGCCCGGCACAACGCAGGCGTCACCGACGCCGAGCTCGCCCGACAGACCAAACTGCCCGCACCCCAGCTCGCCGCCCTGCTGCGGATGCTGCGTCGCGAGGCGTACGTCGAGCAGGTCGCCGACGGCGCGTATGTCACCGGTGCGTCCCTCGCCCGCCTCGGTTCGGCCCACCGCCGCGAGCAGGCCCTGCGGGACAAGCTCAAGGACACCCTCGACGAACTGCGCGACTCGATCGGCGCCGCCGTCTACATCAGCCGGTACGAGGACGGCGAAATCAAGATCACCGACTTCGCGGACGGCCCCCGCACCCCCAAGGTCAACGAATGGGTGGACTTCCGCTCCTCCGCCCACGCCAGCGCGGTCGGCAAGAGCCTGCTGACCCAGCTCGACCTGAACGGCCGCAGGGACCATCTCTCCCGCCACAAGATGGCCCGCCTCACCTCGCGGACGATCACGAACGAGCGGGTCCTGCTGAACCGCCTCGCCGCCCAGCCCGCCACGGTCCCGGTCCTCGACCTCCAGGAGTACGCGGTCGGCACGGTCTGTGCCGCCGTCCCCATCACCGCGGGCTCCGCGGTCGGCTGCCTGGCGCTCTCCCTCCCGGTGGAGCACGCGCACCGGCTGCGGGAGGCGGCCCGGACGCTCAATCGCAGGGCCGCGCCGGTGCTGCTCTCGCTGGCGATCTAGGGGCGGACGCCCGGCCGGTCGTGGGCGGTCCTGAGCACCCTTCGGGACCAGGTATTATTTTTGAGTCAGCAGGCGCCGCTAGCTCAGTTGGTTAGAGCAGCTGACTCTTAATCAGCGGGTCCGGGGTTCGAGTCCCTGGCGGCGCACAGACAGAAGGAAGCCCCTCGCGGAAGCGAGGGGCTTCTTTCGTTCGGCGGCGGTCTCGCGGCAGATCCGGGCGGGATCTCCCGCGCATATCCCTCGCACCGGTGAGGACAGCGCCCTCAGGGCCCCGCGATACTGGCACGGCCCTCCTGCCCCGAGGAGCCGCCCCGTGCACCGTCCCTCCCCCGCACTGTCCAGGCTGACCCGGCTGCGCACCGCCCACCCCTACGTCATGGACACCGCGCTCGCCGCCCTGGTGCTCTTCGCCGTCTCGCTCCAGTTCCTCTTCCCGGACGAGGGCGGCGATCCGCTCAGCGCGGCCGGGTTCGCGCTGGGCGCGGGCACCGCGCTCCCGCTGATCTGGCGGCGTCGCGCGCCGATGATCTGCGCGAGCGTGATCGCCGTCTTCACGCCCGCCATGGCGCTGTACCACCGGCCGCCGCCCGACGTCTGCATCGGCGGCATGGTCGCCCTCTACACCGTGGCCGCCCTGAGCACCCCGCTGCAGCGGCGCGTCATGCTCGCCGGGTGGCTGACGGGGGCCGCCGTCACGATGACCTTCAAGGAGCACGCCGAGCCGTACGAGTACCCCTTCCACCTGCTCAGCCTCATCAGCGCGTACGCCCTCGGGTCCTTCGCCCGCGTGCAGCGCGCGTACACCCAGGCCCTGGAGGAACGCGCCCGGCGCCTGGAGCGGGAGCGTGCCGCCGAGACGGCGCGGGCGGTCGGCCAGGAGCGGTCCAGGATCGCCCGCGACATGCACGACATCCTCGCCCACGCGGTGAGCCTGATGGTGGTCCAGGCGGAGGCGGGCCCCGTGGTGGTCCGCAGCGACCCGGACCGCGCGGTGGGGGCGTTCGACGCGATCGCGGGTGCGGGACGCGACGCGATGGTGCAGTTGCGACGGATTCTGGGCGTACTGAGGGAGCCGTCGGACCCCGGTGGCGGGCGCGTCCCGCAGCCGACGCTCGCGGCGCTCCCGGAGCTGGCCGAGCTGGTGGAACAGGCGGGCCTGCGGGTCGAGTTGACGGAGGAGGGCGAGCCCCGCCCCTTGCCGCCCGACGTCGAGGTGGCCGCGTACCGCATCGTCCAGGAAGCGCTGACCAACTGCGTGAAGCACGCGGGGGCGACCACCGTGACCGTTCAACTGGAATGGAGCACCGTCGACTTGACGCTGCTCGTCCAGGACGACGGCTGCGGGCGTTCCGCCTCCGACGGCACCGGGCACGGCCTCGTCGGCATTCATGAGCGTGCCATCGCCTGCGGCGGCACCGCCGAAGCCGGGGACGGGCCCGATGGTGGATTCCGTGTCGCCGTGCGGCTGCCCACGGCATCCTTGGGGGATGAGCATCCGGGTGGCCGTGGCCGACGATCAGGAGCTGGTGCGCAGCGGCTTCTCCATGATCCTTCAGGCGCAGCCCGACATCGAGGTGGTGGCGGAGGCCGGTGACGGCGCCGAGGCGGTGGCGGCGGTGCGCAGGCACACCCCCGACGTCATCCTCCTGGACATCCGGATGCCGGGGATGGACGGCATCGAGGCGGCCCGCCAGGTGTGCGCGCAGTCCAGCTGCCGGGTCGTCATGCTCACCACCTTCGACCTCGACGAGTACGTGTACGAGGCGCTGTACGCGGGAGCCAGCGGTTTCCTGCTCAAGGACGTGCGCAGGGACGACCTGGTGCACGCGGTGCGCGTCGTGGCGGCCGGGGACTCGCTGCTCGCGCCCTCGGTGACGCGGCGCCTGGTGGCGGACGTGGTCCGGCGCCGCCGCACGGACGCCGACGCGCCCCCCGTGTCGCCCTCCGAACGCCTGGCGGTGCTCACCGCCCGCGAGGAGGAGACGCTGCGGCTGCTCGCCCGGGGCCTGTCCAACGCGGAGATAGCGGCGTCGTTCGTCGTCAGCGAGCACACGGTGAAGACCCACGTCAGCAACGTCCTGTCGAAGCTGGCGCTGCGGGACCGGGTACAGGCGGTGATCTGCGCGTACGAGACGGGGCTCGTGGTGCCGGGGAGCTAGGGCCGCGCCCTTGGCCGCCGTTTCCTCTCCCCCGTCCGACGGAGGTCTGCCCCGCGCGAGGGAGGCGGCAAGACCGCTCGGTACGGCGATCCGCCGCGTCCGGTCGACGGCGACGCTGAGGGGCGTACCCGGACCCCTTCCTTGGAGGAGGCAGAGCCATGCCGGCCGCCCTCGCCCGTACCGCGACCCGACGCCCTCGAACCGTCGTCCTCGTCTGGCTCCTGCTTCTCGTCATCGGCCTGGGCTTCGGCACCCGGGTCTTCGGTGATCTGACCTCCTCGGTGGAAGACGTGCCGGGAAGCGAGTCGGTCGTCACGACGGAACGCCTGGCCGAACTCACCCCGGAGGGCGACGACTTCAACGCCGTCGTGGCCGCTCCCTCCGTCGACACCCCGCAGATCCGCGCGCAGGTGGGCGACGCGGTGGCCGACGTGCGGAAGCAGCCGGGCATCGCCCAGGTGCCGAATCCGTACACCACCCGTGGCCTGGTCGCCCAGGACGGGAAGGCCCTGCTCATCCCCGTCACGCTCAAGGGCGGCCTCGACGACGACGCCGAGGAGGAGGCCGTCGGCGACGCGGCCGACCGCCTCCGTGAGATCACCGCCGGTGACGTGGCGGTGAGCGGCGGGCCGCTGCTCGGCGAACAGATGGGCGGCAGGGCCCAGGAGGACGTGGCCCAGGCCGAGTTGATCACCCTGCCCGCCGTACTGATCGCCCTCCTGCTCATCTTCGGCGGGCTGCGGGCCGCCGGGCTCCCCCTCCTGGTCACCGTCAGCGGCGTGGCCGGCGCCTTCCTGACCCTCTACGGCTTCAGCCAGTTCACCGAGATCTCCGTCTACGCCGTCCAGATCGTCACCATGCTGGGCCTCGGCCTGGCCGTCGACTACGCGCTCCTGATGGTGATCCGCTTCCGCGAGGAGCGGGGGAAGACCGATGACGTGGTGCGGGCCGTGCACGCGACCGTCGCCAATGCCGGACGCACCGTCCTGTTCTCCGGTCTGACGGTGGCCATCAGCCTGTCGGGGCTGGTCTGGTTCCCCAGCCCGTTCCTGCGCAGCATGGGCCTCGCGGCCGGTGCGGTGGTCGTGGTCGACATGCTGGCGGCGCTGACGCTGCTGCCCGCGCTGCTCGCCCTGTTCGGCGGGAAGATCGCCCCTTCGGGCGCGAAGCCCCGTACGCGGCGCCTGACCTGGCGGCGCGCCGGCCGGGCGGGGGCCGCACCCGAGCCCGGTGCCTTCTTCGCCCGCCTCGCCCTCTTCTCCGCCCGGCGCCCGGTGGCCGTGACCGCCACCGCCGTGGCCGTACTCACCTTCCTCGCCCTGCCCGCACTCGGGATGCGGATCAACATCGGCGACGCACGGCAGCTCCCGCACGACACCGAGGCGCGGCAGCTGTACGAGACCGTGCGCGAGCACTACCCGGCGGGGACGGACACCGACCCCGTCCAGGTGCTCATCCGGCCGGACGCCGATCCTGACCGCGAGGACGCGTTCCGGGCCCTGGCCGGGGTCAGGTCGGCCGACAGCGAGCGGCTCTCCGACGGCACGGTCCTGCTCGAACTGACCCCGGTGGGTTCGGTCGACGGCCCCACCGCCACGCGGCTCGTGGAGCAGGTGCGCGACCTCCGGGGCGACGAACCGGTCCAGGTCACCGGCAACGCGGCGAGCCTCGTCGACTTCCGTTCGATGCTCGCCGAGCGCGCTCCCTGGGCCGTACTCACCGTCCTGGTCGGCCTGTTCGCCCTGCTCTTCGCCTTCACCGGCTCACTGTTGCTCCCGCTGCGTACGCTCGCCACCACCCTGCTCAGCCTGGGCGCCGCCCTCGGCGTCGTGGTGTGGGTGTTCCAGGACGGGCATCCCGCGGGGCTGCTCGGCGGTGAGGGTCTCGGGGCGCTGAGTCTGACCGCACCGCCGCTGATCATCGCGATCGCGTTCGGGCTCGCGATGGACTACGAGCTGTTCATCCTGTCCCGGATGCGGGAGACGTGGCTGGAGACCGGCGACCACCGTGCCGCCACGGTCGAGGGCCTGCGCCGCTCGGGCCGTGTCGTCAGCTGCGCGGCGCTGTTGCTCGCGATCGTCTTCGGCGGCTTCATGACCGGCGGCTTCTCACCGATCCTGCAGATCGGTCTCGGCCTGACGCTCGCGGTGCTCATCGACGCGACCTTGGTGCGGATGTTCCTCGTCCCGGCGACGATGACGCTGCTGGGCCGCCGTGCCTGGTGGGCGCCGCCGCGGATGCGGAAACTCCACCAGCGGTACGGGCTGCGCGAGGAGACCTCTTCCGACCAGGACCTCGTCAGGCAAGCACCACCCAGTCCATGACCAGGGCGGCCACCAGGCCGGCGGCGAGGAGATAGCTGCCGAGCCGGGTCCTGCCCCGCCTGCTGAGTTCGATCACCAGGCCGCAGAGCACGAGCAGCAGCCCGTACACCCCCACGACCAGCACGGACGACCGGCTCGCCAGACGTACGGCGAGCACCACGGCCGCCGCGGCCATCAGCACCGAGGCCGCGGCGATCCGTATGCGGCGGGCCTGGCGCGGCGTGAGGCCTGCCCGTATCTGGTCTGACGTGCTCATGGTTCAGGATCGTAATCGACCTGACCGGTGGCCTGTGCATGCTTTCCCGGCTCAGGAGCGCAGGTACGCCAGGACCGCGAGGACCCTGCGGTGCGTTCCGTCCCCCGGGGGCAGGTCCAGTTTGCCGAGGATGTTGCCGATGTGTTTGCCCACCGCGGCCTCGCTGACGACGAGTTCGGCGGCGATCGACGCGTTCGACCTGCCCTCGGCGACCAGGCCGAGCACCTCGCGCTCGCGCGGCGTGAGCTGTTCGAGGGGGTCGCGGCGGCGCCTGATCAGCTGCCGTACGACCTCCGGGTCCACGACCGTGCCGCCGTCCGCGACCCGCGCCACCGCGTCGGCGAACTGCTCGACCTGGCCCACCCGGTCCTTGAGCAGATAGCCGACGCCGGTGCCGTCCCCGGTGTCCAGGAGCTCGGCGGCGTACGAGCGTTGCACGTACTGGCTGAGCACGAGCACCGGCAGCTTCGGCCGCCGTGCCCGCAACGCGAGGGCGGCACGCAGCCCTTCGTCCTGGAAGCTGGGCGGCATGCGCACGTCGGTGAGGACGAGGTCCGGTTCGTGCGTGTCGACGGCGGCGCTCAGTCCTTCGGCGTCACCGAGCGCGGCGGGCACCTCGTGGCCGAAGCGGGCGAGCAGGCCGATGAGTCCCTCGCGGAGCAGCACGCTGTCCTCGGCGACGACGATTCTCAGTGCTGGGCGCTGGTCGGTTGCTGGGCTCGGCACGGGATCTCCACGGACAGTACGGTCGGGCCGCCCGGCGGGCTGGTGACCGTCAGTGTGCCATCGAGCACCGCGATCCGGTCCGCCAGGCCCGTCAGGCCGGTGCCGTGGGCGGGATCCGCGCCGCCGTCGCCCTCGTCGCGCACGTCGATGCGCAGCACCTCTCGCTCATGACGGGCGCTGATGTGCGCGCGGCGGGCGTTGCTGTGCCGGGCGATGTTGGTGAGGGCCTCGCGGGTGGCGAAGTACCCGGCGGATTCGACCGGTTCGGGGAGGCGGGGCAGGTCAAGGTCGGTGTCCGCCGGGACCGGGGAGCGGTCGGCGGCGTCCTCGATGGCGGCGGCGAGGCCGTAGTCGGCGAGGACCTGGGGGTGGATGCCGCGGATGAGTTCGCGCAGTTCGGTGAGGACGCTGCCCGCCTCGTCGTGGGCCGTGGCGAGCTGGGCCGCGAGGGCGCTGCCGGGGGCGGCGTCGAGCCTTGCCAGCCCCAGGGTCATGGTCAGCGCGACGAGTCGCTGCTGGGCCCCGTCGTGCAAGTCCCTCTCGATCCGCCGCCGTTCGGCCTCAAAGGCGTCGACGAGTCGGGCCCTGGAACGGGTCACTTGCTCCAGCTGGGTGGCCAACTCGGCCTCGCGGGGCGCGAGGAGGAGGCGGGCGAGGGAGGCTCGGGCGGTGGCGTAGGCGCCGAGGGGGTAGAGCAGCGGGGCCAGGAGGACGAGTCCGAGCGCCGCCAGGGCGAAGGCGTGCGGGTAGTCACCGACCAGCCAGAGCTTCGCGGCGCGGATCTCGCCGCCGTCCAGGGCGAGTTGGGCGGGAGTGACGATGAGGAGGGCGGGGGCTCCGACGGTGCAGGCGAGCACCAGGAGGTCCAGCGGCCACAGGACGAGGGCGAGCAGCACGGCGTACGCGAGCTCGCGCCAGGTGGCCTGCTCCTTGAGGCGCAGCCTGAACCAGGCGGGGATGCCGGGGGCTTCGGGGGTGCGGTGCGGGGTGGGGGCCGGGGGTGCGGGGTCGACGAGGCGTGTGCGGCGGCGTTCGAGTGCGGCGATGGGGATGCCGGCGAAGGCCAGGAGGGGGAGGAGGGGGATGCCCACGAGGACCAGGGCGAGGGCAAGGCCGAGGGTGAGGCCGAGAATCCCGCCGATGAGAACAAGAACCCCGAGCAGCACACCCCCCAGCAGGTACGCCACGCCCCTCCAGGGCGCCCCGCTCCTCAGATACGCCCGCCCCTGCATGCCCACCCACGCGCTCACCCCGGTCATGAGGCCACGGTATGGGCTGCGGATCAACCCGTCAGCAGACCCTCGCGGCCCTGGGCCCGGTACTGGCCCAGCAGTTCAGCCATGGCTGACGGCACGAGGCGGCGGTAGTCCCCCGCCCCGGGATCCGGTCGCCACCACACGGGGTCCCCGCAGCGGAACCCCTCCCCCCGCAACGCGGCCCGCGCCACCTTGTTGGTCGCGGTGACCGGCATCCGCCCCACCACCCGTACGAAGCGGGGCGCCATCTTCGTGCCCAGGTCCCCCTGCGCCAGCAGGAACTCGGCGAAGGCGAGCGGATCGAACTCCACCCCCGGCCGCGGGGCGATCGCCGCCATCACCTGATCCCCGGAAACCGGATCAGGCACCGCGTACACGGCGACCGCCGCGGCCGCCTCCCACCGCGCGAGGATGTTCTCGATCATCGCCGCCGCCAGGTTCTCGCTGTCCACGCGGAGCCTGTCATCCGTGCGACCCGCGAAGTAGAGGAACCCCTCCGCGTCGCGGTAGAAGAGGTCCCCCGTCCAGTACCAGCCGTCCCGGAGCCGCGCCGCGTCCGCCTCCGCGTTGCGCCAGTACCCCTCGAAGGGCGACCGGCCTTTGTTGACCAACTCCCCTATCGCCGCGTAGCCGTTCAGCAGCCGCCCGTCCGCGGCGAAGACGGCAGGCGGGCACTCCTCACGCGTACCGGCGTCCACCACCGCGAGCTCGTCCCCCGGCGCCGCCCGCCCGATCGCCCCGGCCGGAGTCCCCGGCACCCGCTGGATCGCCGCACCGCCCTCCGAAGATCCGTAGCCCTCCACGAGCCGCACGCCGAAGCGCTTCTCGAACCGCGCCGCGTCCACCGCCCCGGCCTCCGTGCCGAAGCCCATCAGGAGGGGGTTCTCCGTGTCGTCGGGGCGCTCGGGCGTCGCCAGGAGGTACTGCACCGCCCGGCCCACGTATGTGAAGTACGTCGCCCCGTACGCCCGTACGTCGTCCAGGAACGCCGAGGCCGAGAAGCGCCGCCGCAGCGCCACCCCCGCCCCGGCCGCGAGCGCGGGCGCCCAGTCCGCGATCACCGCGTTGCCGTGGAACATGGGCATGCAGATGTAGTGGACGCCCTCCGGGCCGAGCCGGAAGTGGCCGGCCAGGGACTGCCCCGCCGCCGCCAGACGCCCCTGGCTGCAGATCGCGGCCTTGGGCGCGCCCGTCGACCCGGAGGTGAAATAGAGCAGCATCCGGCTCGACGGGGTCGCCGCCCGCGACACCTCCGGGCGCGCGTCCGCGTAAGGGGCGAGCAGCTCCCCGTACGCATCCGTGTCCGTCACCAGGATGCGTACGCCCGGGAGTTGGAGCCCGTCCAGGAGCGCGAGATGCGCCCGTTGCGTGACCAGGACCCGGCAGTCGGTGTGCACGATGTCGCGGGCCAGTTCCGCGCCCCTGCGCGTGGGGTTGATGCCTGCCACCGCCGCGCCCGCGAGCGCCGCCGCGCTCAGCCACAGGGGGTACTCGGGGGTGTTGTCGAGCAGGACGCCGACATGCGGCTCGGCTCCTTTGGGCAGCAGGTCGGCGAGGAGCGCCGCTCTGGCCGCCGCGCCCGCCGCGACCTGGTGGTGAGTGAGCTCCTGCTGCTCGAAGCGCAGCCCGGTGTGGTGGTCGCCCCAGCGCGCCTGCACGAGTTCCGCGACGGTTCTCCCGGTGGACTCCATGGCCGCGCACCATAACTGATGCTTCGTCAGATGGGGAGAGGGTTACGGCCACCCCTGGTCGATCTCGTCGCCCGAGTCCGTCGGGTCCCAGTCGAACGATTCAGAGGCGTCGAACATGTCGTTCGCCGTCACCATGAAGAAGACGCAGAAGGCGAGCATGACGCCGAAGAAGCAGAGCGCGCCGATCAGGGCCGCCGTGCTCCTGGCGGGGTCCGGCGCACGCACCGTCGCCGCTTCCGGGCGGTCGGCGGCGTAGTACACGGTGACGATGTCGCCCTCGATGATCGTCCCGGGGCCGTTCGTCTCCTCGAACCGTACGGGGCGGCCCGCGGGCGGGGTGAACTCGTAGACGTGGTGCAGCGAGGTGCTGACGCGGCCCCGGTCGCCGTGGCGGCTCGTCGTGGTGTACGTGCGCAGACAACGCGCCTGCGCCGTCAGGCCACTTGCCCATGCCTCGCGCAGCCGCAGATGGCGATTGATCACCGCGACCCCCGTGGCGATCACAACGGCGCCGATCAATGTCGGCACGGCATAGAAGAAGAACTCCACTGCATCCCCCGGTGGTTGCTGCCGGTACTGCCCCGCGCACGCCGCCCTGACCTTGGACGGCGTGCGCAGAACCTACCCGTGGGGAGTGCCGTGGAGCCTCAAGCCCTGCTCAGAACTTGACGTCGGAGCAGGCGTAGAACGCGTTCGCCGTGTCGTGGACCGTCCACACCGCGACGATCACGTGGTGTCCGCTCCTGCCGCCGGGGATGGTCCCGGAGTGCGAGAGCGTGGCGGGCGGCTGCTGGCCGTTGTAGGGGACGTTGAGGAACGGGGTCGTCTCGAGGGCGGCCCGCGTGACGGGCTTGCTCTCGTCCCAGCCCTGCTTGGTGATGTAGTACTTGAAGTCGGTGGTGCGGTGGCGTGCCGTGAACTGCCAGCGGAAGCTGTAGTTCTGCCCCGCGCTGACACTGGTCGTCGGCCAGGCTCCGCCGCCCGGCGCCTTCGGCTGGTTGAGCGAGTCGAAGCCGCCGACGCCCGCCGAGCAGATCTTGCCGTCGGCGGGACCGGACGCCGGGAAGCCCTTGGGGCCCTCGACGCTCTGGGGTTCGTACTGGATCGAACCGCAGCCGCTCACCGTGCCGTTGGCACAGTTGATCTGGCGACTGGCCGGCAAATCGGTGTAGCCGTGACCGCTCGCGCCACCGGACGAGAGCGCGAGGGCCCCGACCGTGGTGGCGCCGAGCATGGCCGCGTACAACTTCTTGTTTCGCATGCTGCCGCTCCAGGGGAAACGTGGGGGTTCCGTGAGCCGTGCGCGCGCCGCGGCACCGCACCGCCGCGGGTGCGGGGCGCAGTGAATGCAGTGAGTACTGCGGTCTAGACCAAGCCCAGATTATGGGCGGTAGTTGAACATGTCCATACCAATAGTGGAGACGATCCGATCGCAGCGGTGGCGCGACTTCTCGACGAGATCACCGTTCGGGCCATCGTTCGTCTCCACCCACGCGGCCGCCCCACCGGCCGTCAGGCCGCCCGTCAACTGCCGCTCGATCAGGCGCTGTTGACGTACCTCCGCAGGTGCCGCCACGTACCAGCACTCCCTCATCAGCTCCCGCGCGTCGCGCCAGCCGGGCAGATCGCAGGCCAGATAGTTCCCCTCGGTGACCACGATCCGGGCGGTCGGCGGGACGCGGTGCCGGGCGGCCACCGGCTCGTGGAGCGTGCGGTCGTAATCGGGTACGTAGATGTCGTGGCCCGTGTCGTCGAGGACCCGGGTGAGGAGTGCGACGTACCCCCGGACGTCGAAGCTCGGCTCCGAGCCCTTGCGGGACGTGAGGGAGAGGCGCTCCAACTGGTCGTTCGAGAGGTGGAACCCGTCGAGCGGGAGATACGCGGCCCCCTCGCCGATCTCCTCCACCAGCGCCCGCGCGAACGTCGACTTGCCCGCGCCGGGCGGCCCCGCGATCCCGAGGAGGACGCGGGGCCGGTCGGCGGTCAGCAGCCGGGCTTCCCTGGCCAGGGCCGGGAGCGTGGGGGCGGCGGTGGGGGTGGGGTCAGGGGCGGGGGTGGGGTCAGCGGTCTCCATGTCCCGTATAGAACGCCACCGTGAGGTCCTTGACCAAGGCCTTGCGCTCGTAGTCGTCGAGCTCGACCAGGCCGCGGGTGGTCAGCCGGGTCACCGTGTCCTCGACGGAGTCCACCACCGAGGTGAGCACGCTGTCCCGGTGCCGTGCGTCCAGGGCGGCGACCCGGCGCAGACGCATGGTGTCGGCGATCTCGGGGGCGTACTCGATGCGGGTCGGCTGGGCCGAGAAGATCTCGATGCCGACCGGCTCGGCCTCCGCCACGAGCATCCGGGTCAGCGCGTCGCCCACCGCGTCCGCGTCGCGCAGGGTCGGGGTGTCGTCGTGGAAGGCGTCGGCGGGCAGCCGCGACAGGACGCGTGCCGTCGCCGCCTCGACGCACTCGCGCAGATACTCCTGATGGTCGGCGACGCCGAGCGTCGCCCGCGCCGCGTCCTTGACCCGCCACACCACGAGGACGACGACCCGCAGCGCGACCCCGCCCCGGTCCACGGCGGGCATCGGTTCGCTGCGCCAGTGCCGCAGGCGTACGTCGACGCGGCGGCGCAGGAGAAGCGGGTTGACCCACATCAGGCCGGTGCGGCGGATGCTGCCGCGGTACCGCCCGAAGAGGGTGAGCACCCACGCCGTACCGACCCTCCCCCGGGCAAGGCCCCCGAACCCGAACAGCGCGAGGGCGCCCGATCCGGCGAGCGAGGCCCACTGCGCGAGACCGATCCCGGCGTACGCGCCGTGGCCGCCGGGCTCCTCCACCCCGAACAATCCGGCCGCCTGCGCCACCGGCTCGGGCAGCACCCCCGCCCACCACAGCGCCGCCACGCATCCGGTGACTCCCGCCGCGCCGCCGAGCACACCGACCGCGCCGGGCAGCACGCGCGCGGACCGCTCGCCGAGGTCGGGGTCGACCACGGGCAGGGGCCGCGCCACCGCCGACGCGGGCGACGCCTTGGCCGGGGGCCGCCGGTTGGCGCGCGGCTGTTCCCCTGTTCCTTGGCGGCGCCGCACCACGGCGGGCGCCAAGGGCACCCCCGGGTCGGCGGGGTCGTCGCGGAAGAGCAGATGGATGGGGATCTCGGTGGTGGCCTCGCTGTGGATCAGGCGCGGGGAGCGGGCGGCCGTGTCCGGGGCGCCGGCGGTCTGCGGTTCCTCGGGCTGGGGGGTCTGTGACCGTGATGCCGCTGTCGCACTCATCCTTGCCTCCGGCTCATACGTGCCTCGATCTCATACGTGCCTGAATGTCATCCGTGCCCCGGCCACATCCGAGCCTCGCCGCGATTCGTGCCCCGGTCTCATACGTGACCCGGTCACCTTCCTGCCCGCGTCTCGGGCGGATCGGTCTCGCGACCGCGCTCATGGGGCTCACGCGAACAGCCGCCGCCAGGTCTCGGGGCCCGGGTAGCCGTCCGCTGCCGCGCCCCGCCAGCCCTGGGCCCGCTGGAACGCCTCGACGTTGCGGCGGTCGCTCTCGCTCCACTGCGGGCCCGGGCCTCGCGCGTAGTGCCGGCCGAAGCCCTTCCTCACCAGCTGCCTGCCGAGCTGCTCGATCGACGGGCTGGACTGGCCGGGTCGGAACACGCCCCTGCCGGGGTACGCCGGCGCGCCGCCCTGGGTGCCGCCCGACCCGGCGCGCGGGATGTCCCGGCCCTTGCCCGTCATCAGGTACGACCAGGTCCCGGGGCCCGGCAGACCGTCCGCGTCGGCGCCGGTCCAGCCCTGCGCCCGCTGGAACGCCTGCGTGGCCCGGCGGTCCGCGTCGCTCCAGCGTGGGCCGGGCCCCGTCGTGTAGAAGCGGGCACCGCCCCGGGCGACCAGCGCCTTGCCCAGCCGGGTGACGTACTCGTTGTTCGCGCCCGGGCCGAAGGACGCCGCCCCGGGGTAGCGCGTCCCCGTGCCAGGACCCGCGCCGCCCGGGGTGGTGCCGACCGTGACCCCTTTGTAGCGGTACGCCAGATAGCGGCTCGCATTGCTCCAATAGGCATAAGGGGTCGTCTGCTTGCGGGTGTGCGGGCGGGTCTGCTCGTACGCGACGTATTGGGTGTGCGCCGCGTTCGCCCAGCCGCCGAAAATGGTCACGTGCGACCCCTTCTCGGGGTTCGCGGGATTATGGAAGAGAAGGATGTCGCCGGGCTGGAGCTGGTCCTTCGTAATACGGACCGAGTACCGAGCGAGGCTGCCCGTCCATTCGTTGCGGCCGAGATTCCAGGCCATGGAGACATAGCCCGAGCAGTCCTGCCGGTAGCCGTCGGACCAGTACGCGCCCATGTTGTACGGCACCTTCGCCGCGACCCACTTCTGCGCGCGGGCGAGGATCTGGGCCCGCGTCGTGTTCCGCGCCGCCGACGCCGCGGGACCCGGCGAACCCGGCCTGCCAGGCACCCCGTGCAGCGCGCTCGTGTCGCCCTGCGGGGTACCGGGGCCCGGCCCGGTACCCGGGTCCTCGTCCGGCGGGATCGCCGGAGCCGTGCCCGGTGGTCCCACCGGGTGATGGCCGGCGCCCGGTGCCGCCACCGCCGGCAGGACCTGGCCACCGCCGAGCACGGTGCCGGCCGCCGCGGCGACGACCAGGGCGCGGCGCGCGCCGTGCGCCGCCGGGTGGCCGCCCTGCCGTACGGGGAGTGCGTGGGTCATGGCTCGTCGCCGGTGAATACATCCGGGGCAATCGCAGTCGCTCTCGGGCTCGAATTCCTCGAATGCCGGAGCACCCTCCATGCGATTCCCCTCACACTCCAGGAAAGAATGCCTGCGTCGCATCTGCACAGTCGTCAGCTTCTCAACTGTCCGGTGATATCGCATGTTGACGGTCCGAATGATGGAGCCACCCCGCATTCCCCGGGGACCCGCCCTCGAGCAAAACCCGCTCGAAGCCCAGCCCAGAGCTACCCCGGGCACCCGCAGGCTCCCGGAGGGTTCGGAGCACCCGTCGGCGTCCGGTAGAGTTCTCCAGGTCAGCAGGCGCCGCTAGCTCAGTTGGTTAGAGCAGCTGACTCTTAATCAGCGGGTCCGGGGTTCGAGTCCCTGGCGGCGCACAGACAGCGAAAGCCCCCCGTTCACGCGGGGGGCTTTCGTGGTTCGTACCGCTACCGTTGCGCCATGGCGCGCGACATTCAGGAGCGGATCAAGAAGCTCATCATCGACCAGCGGCTGCCCTCGGGCGCCTCTCTGCCCACCGAGCCCGAACTGATGGAACGCCTCGGCGTCAGTCGGAACTCCGTGCGAGAAGCCCTCAAGGCGCTGCAGGCGATGGGCATCGTGGAAATCCGGCACGGTTTCGGCACATATGTCGGACCCATGTCGATGGCTCCGATGATCGAGGGCCTCACCTTCCGCACGGTGGCCGGCCACTACCGCGGCGAGGACAGCCTGCTCCAGCTCCTCGAGCTGCGGGAGGCCGTGGAGACCGGACTCATCGCGCGCCTCGCGGGTCGCATTCCGGCCGCGGATCTGGCCGAACTCGACGCACTCGTGGACCGGATGGACACCGAGGCGGCGGAGAGCGACGGCCGGAGCGGTCAGCCGGGCGCGGTGCACACCGAAACCGACCGCGCATTTCACGCCACTCTCTACCGCTGCCTGCGCAATCCGCTGCTGGGCGAGGTCCTGGAGGCGTTCTGGGACGCCTTCCACAAGGTACGCACCGATCTGGTCGATGTTCCGCACGATCCCAAGGTCACCTGCCGTCAGCACCGGGAGATCCTCGACGCGGTCCGGTCCGGCGATGTACTGCGGGCCGAGCGGGCGATACGGGAACACTTCGGTAATATTCGAACGCGATTGAGCGCTCCTGTCCCAACAGGTAACTCGGATCTCTCGTATGACCGGTAAACACCTTGTTTCGCTCTTGCGATCATGGCTAGGGGCGTAGAACCTTGTGCTGGAGCCATTGGCTCTCATGAGGCTGGCGGTGCCGGGCAGTTGGGGGGCCCGGCGGACCGAGGCCCACGGGGTGAGGGACGGGGGTCCCTTTCACGATTGGATGCCGAGGGGGGCATCATGCAACCGGAAGGTAGCTGTTCCATGTCTATGGGGACGGTGGCCTGCCACTGATGCGTCCGTGAAGGTCGGGGGACCTGGCCGGACGGAAGGACCAACGAACACGCGGGCGACCGCGTGCGGGGGGATGACTCATGACGTCGACGCCGACGGGCGCGCGGCCGAACGACCCGTCAGAGACGACCCAACTGCGGGTGCCGTCGCACCGGACAGGCGGGTTCAGGCGTATCAAGAAGGCACTGCCGAGATACGACTACGAGCACTACAGCCGTCTCGCGGGGCCGCTCACGCAGCCGGACCCGACCAAGCCGTACAAGGTGCAGTACCGCTCCCTGCTCTCGCAGGAGCCGCACCGGATCAGGGCCGCCCTCATGCTGGGGGCCGCGCCGCTGCTCTCCCTCGTGCTGCTCGCCTGGCTGCTGCAGCCGACGCACTGGACGAAGCGTGACTACGTCGCGAACGACTGGCTGCCGACGCTCGACGTCATCATGCTCATATCCATCGGCCTGATCGAGTTCTTCCGCTGCATGAACGTGCTGTCGAACGCGCACGCCACGCTCGTCGCACGTGACCCGATACCCGTGGTGCCCGAGACCGGCACCCGTGTCGCCTTCCTCACCTCCTTCGTGCCCGGCAAAGAGCCGCTGGAGATGGTGACGAAGACCCTGGAGGCCGCGGTCAAGATCCGCCACCGCGGCCTGATGCACGTCTGGCTCCTCGACGAGGGCGACGACCCCGCCGTCAAGGAGGTCTGCCAACGGCTCGGCGTGCACCACTTCTCCCGCAAGGGCGTCGCGAAGTGGAACATGGCCAAGGGCCCGCACCGCGCCAAGACGAAGCACGGCAACTACAACGCCTGGCTCGACGCGCACGGCGACGACTACGACTACTTCGCATCGGTCGACACCGACCACGTCCCGATGCCCAACTATCTCGAGCGGATGCTCGGCTTCTTCCGCGACGAGAACGTCGGCTTCGTCATCGGCCCGCAGGTCTACGGCAACTACGACAACTTCATCACCAAGGCCGCCGAGTCCCAGCAGTTCCTCTTCCACGCGCTGATCCAGCGCGCGGGCAACGCCTACGGCTCCCCCATGTTCGTCGGCACGAGCAACGCCGTACGCATCAGCGCCCTGAAGCAGATCGGCGGTCTGTACGACTCGATCACCGAGGACATGGCGACCGGCTTCGAGATCCACCGCGCCACGAACCCGAAGACCGGCAAGAAGTGGAAGTCGATCTACACCCCGGACGTGCTCGCGGTCGGTGAGGGCCCCAACGCCTGGACGGACTTCTTCACGCAGCAGCTGCGCTGGTCGCGAGGGACGTACGAGACCATCCTGAAGCAGTTCTGGAAGGCGCCGTTCTCGCTGCCGCCCGGCCGGCTCTTCAACTACACGATGATGGTCATCTTCTACCCGATGTCCGCCATGAACTGGATTCTGGCCGCGCTCTCCTGCGCGCTGTTCCTCGGCATGGGCGCATCGGGCGTGAACATCGACCCGACGATCTGGCTGATGCTGTACGGCAACGCCTCGGCGCTGCAGATCGGCCTCTACATCTGGAACCGCCGCCACAACGTCTCGCCGCACGAGCCCGAGGGCTCCGGCGGTATCGCGGGCATGGTGATGTCGGCCCTCTCCGCGCCGGTCTACGCACGCTCCCTGCTCGACGCCGTGCTGCGCCGCAAGAGCAAGTTCGTGGTGACCCCCAAGGGCGACTCGGCGAGTCCGGACACCCTGTTCGGCACGTTCCGCATCCACCTGTTCTTCATCCTGGTCTTCGCCGGATCGATGGCCGCCGCGTTCGTGTTCGACCACGTCCACCCGGCGATGATCATCTGGGCCACGTTCGCCCTCCTGATCACGGCCGCGCCGATCTTCGCCTGGCGGTGGGGCATGCGCCAGGACAAGAAGAAGCGCAGGTCCCGGCACGGTGCCGGACCCTCGGGGCCGCCTTCGGGCGGCGGGGACCCGACGGTGCCGCAGCAGCGTGACGCCACGGCGGAGCTGCCACAGGGACACCAGCCGCCGCAGGCGCCGCACGCGCCGCAGCAGAAGCCCAGCTGGGCAGCGAACGACCAGACCATGCAGATCGCCCTTGGGGGACGTAAGAAATGAAGGACCGCTCCAGCCGCCGCCGCGCCCGCCGCATCGCGATAGGCGCGGCGGTGGTCATAGCGCTGGCCGGGATGAACGGCCCGTGGCTGTGGCGCGTGGGTTCGGAGAAGTACCACGACTACAAGATCAACAAGCCGGAGTACAAGGCCGACAACGGCCACTGGCAGGTCGTGAACTTCCCCGAGGAGTACCGCCAGAACACGATCCACGCGGCGCTCCTGCACACCGGCAAGATCCTTCTGGTCGCCGGTTCCGGCAACAACCAGAAGAACTTCGACGCCAAGAAGTTCGACACCCGCCTGTGGGACCCGGTCAAGAACACCATCAAGAAGATCAAGACACCCGTCGACCTCTTCTGCACCGGCCACACCCAGCTCGCCAACGGCAATCTCCTCATCGCCGGCGGCACCCAGCGCTACGAGAAGCTCAAGGGCGACATCACCAAGGCCGGCGGCCTGATGGTGGTGCACAACGAAGACCCGGACAAGCCGATCACGCTGCCCGCGGGCACGAAGTTCACCGGCAAGAAGAACGGCAAGACGTTCGTCTCCAAGGACCCGGTGGTCGTCGAGCGCGCCAAGAAGGTCTTCGACAAGCAGACCGGCGCGTTCGTGCGCAACGAACCGGGCCTCGGCCGGGTGTATGTCGAGGCACAGCAGAGCGGCACGAAGTACGAGACCGGCACGCAGGACAACTACCGCGTGCAGGGCCTCAAGGGCGCCGCGACCCGCAACACGTACGGCATCGCGCAGAAGCTCGCCCTGGACAAGAAGGACTTCCAGGGGATCAAGGACGCCTTCGAGTTCGACCCGGTCGCCGAGAAGTACATCAAGGTCGACCCGATGAACGAGGCCCGCTGGTACCCCACGCTGACCACGCTCTCGGACGGCAAGGTGCTCAGCCTCTCCGGCCTCGACGAGATCGGCCAGCTGGTCCCGGGCAAGAACGAGATCTACGACCCCAAGACCAAGAAGTGGACCTACACCAAGCAGGTCCGCCAGTTCCCCACCTACCCCGCCGTGTTCCAGCTGCAGAGCGGCAGGCTCTTCTACTCGGGATCGAACGCGGGCTACGGCCCCGATGACGTCGGCCGCAAGCCCGGCACCTGGGACCTGGAGAAGAAGGGCAGCTGGAAGGGGATTCCGGGGATGAGCGACCCGAACCTCCTGGAGACCTCCAACACGGTCGAACTGCCGCCCGCGCAGGACCAGAAGTACATGGTCATCGGCGGCGGCGGTGTCGGCGAGTCCAAGAAGTCCAGCAAGAAGACCCGCATCGTCGACCTCCTGGAAGACGACCCGAAGTTCGAGGACGGCCCCGAGCTGGAGAAGGGCACGCGTTACCCGCAGGCCTCGACCCTGCCGGACGACACGGTGCTCATATCCGGCGGCTCCGAGGACTACCGCGGCCGCAGCGACTCGAACATCAAGCAGGCGCGGATCTACGACGCCAAGACCGGCAACATGCGGCGGGTCGCGGACCCGGAGGTCGGCCGCAACTACCACTCGGGCTCGATCCTGCTGCCGGACGGCCGCGTGATGTTCTTCGGCTCCGACTCGCTCTACTCCGACAAGGCCAACACCAAGCCCGGAGAGTTCGAGCAGCGCATCGAGATCTACACCCCGCCGTACCTGTACCAGGGCTCGCAGCCCACGCTCACCGGCGGCCCCGAGGAGATCAGGCGCGGCGGTTCGGGCACCTTCAAGACCCAGCACGCCTCGTCCATCAAGACGGCCCGCCTGATCAGGCCGAGCGCGTCGACGCACGTCACGGACATCGACCAGACGTCGGTCGCACTCGACCTGAAGAAGTCCGCGGGCGGCGTCACGGTGACGATCCCGAAGGAGAAGAGCCTGGTCGAGTCCGGCTGGTACATGCTCTTCGTGACGGACGATCAGGGCACCCCGAGCAAGGCTCAGTGGGTGCACATTCCCTAGCCCCGCAAGGGGCGCGGGGAACTGCGCGAGCAACCACGAAAAAGCCGCGGTCGCATCCGCCGAAATCCCGGCGGATGCGACTGCGGCTTGCCGCTACTTGGCGCCCTCGGCAAGCTTCAGCGCGTACTCGGGCCACCACTCCCCCGCCTTGGGGCCACCCCGGCAGGTCCCGTCCGACTCACCGGGACGCTTGATCCAGAGGTACGCGTCGACCAGCGGATCGCCCGTCTTCGTCGTGGGTGCCTCGCCGAGCGCCCGGCCCGGCGGGTTGCACCAGGTGTCCTTGCCCTTGGTGTACGGGCCGTTGCCGTTGCGCGCGGTGTCGATGACGAACGGCTTGTTGCCGATCTTCGCCGAGAGCTTCTTGCCGAACTCCGTGCTGGCCTCGGTGGTCTGGAAGTTCGAGACGTTGACCGAGAATCCGTCGGCCTGCTCGACGCCCGACCACTTCAGGGGCTCCCAGAGCGAGTCCGGGTTCTTCCAGCCCGCGTTGCCCGCGTCCAGGTACACCTTGGTGTTCTTCAGGGACTTGAGCTTCCCGATGGCGCCCTTGAGGAGGTCGTAACGCTCCTCGTGGAACTCCTCCGGCGTGCAGTTGTCGACCATGTGGAGCACGGCGTCCGGCTCCAGGATGACCGTGGTCTTCCGGTCGCCGATGCCCTTGGCGACCTGGTCGATGAACTTCCTGTACTCATTGCCGTCGGCCGCGCCGCCGCCCGAGTACTGGCCGCAGTCACGGTGCGGGATGTTGTAGAGGACCAACAGGGCGTCCCGGTCGGCCTTCTCGGCGGCCTCGGTGAAGCCGCGCGCCTGGTCCTCCGCGTTCTCCGGGATGATCCATTCGGCGACCGGCTGCTCGGCGATCTTCCGGATCAGCCCGGCGTCGTCCTTCTTGCCGTCCTTCTCGTACGCGGCGACCTGCTTGGCCGCGTTCCCCTCCGGATTGACCCAGTACGGGTCGGAGCCCTTGGGCTGCTGCTTGACCGGCTGCCCCGAGGACTCCTCCTCGCCCGAGCCGTCATCGGAGGAGCACCCCGACAGCAGCAGCGCAGCCCCCGCAAACGCCGCCGCAGCCTTCACCCCCCGGGCCGCGATCCGATGACCGCGGCCGGTGCCTTTGTGGTACATCCACTCCCCCTTGGGTGCACTGTCCGATTCTCAATCCTGACATACGCACTCCCGGCTCACGAGGCCCGCCCATCCGCTGCGGAGACCTGTTGGAGACCTGTTACAGCTCGGCGCGCGGGGGTAGGCGCAGTGGGCGGGGCCGAGCTCCTGGGGAGGAGATCATGCGGGATCGCACCTCTGAACTACGGCTGGCCCACGTTCTGGTGGAGACCACGAACACACTGGACGACGACTTCGACCCGGATCGCTACCTGAGCCGGGTCGCGGGTCACTGCGTGGAGCTGCTCGAGGCGTGCGCCGCCGGCGTCATCTTCGACGCCTCGGGCTCACCCGCGTTCGCCGCGGGCGGGCACCCCCGGGACCTCGCACTCGGCCTGCTCGGGGCCCAGCAGAACGGCGGGCCCTGCGTGGAGAGCCTCGGCACGGGGCGTCCCGTGCCGCCGGTGCGCCTCACCGAGGACGAAGCCGCCGCACGCTGGCCGGAGTTCACCGCGCTGGCGCGACGCCATGGGATCGGGGCGACGTACGCGGTTCCGCTGCGGCAGCGCGAGACCCTGCTCGGGGCGCTCAACGTCTTCATGCCCGAGGCGGCCTCCTGCAGTCCGAGCGCCGACGGTGAGCTGCGGCTCGCGCAGGCGATCGCCGACGCCGCCGCCGTGGGGCTGCACAACCACCGCGCCTACACGGAGTATCGGACGCTCGCCACACAGCTCCAGGGCGCTCTGACCAGCCGTATCCGCATCGAACAGGCCAAAGGCGTCCTTGCCGAGCGCTGGCACACCGGGATGGACGAGGCCTTTGACGCACTGCGTCGGTACGCGCGCAGAGAACGGCTGGTCATGGACCTGGTGGCCACCGAGGTGATCAAGGGATCGCTCGACGACGCGACGCTGCGCGGCGGTTGGTCCGAGCCTTCGTGACGGTCAACACCGCAGCCACCACCACCTGCGGTGATCACGCAGGGGAAGCGGATCACGACATGGCGTCATTCCACCCCTAGGCTCCGGCGCCCATCCGTTCTAGAGTCGTCAGTACGGCCCAAGCCCCCGGCCTGTCGTCCATCCCGCACTGCGGGGTTGGCCACCGAACCTCCCGCGCCGGCGCCGGGTTACTCCCGCAGCTCGTGCGCGCGCGGTCGAGGACCAGCCCGGTCGACGGCTCCGGGGGGAGCGGGCCGCCGACCGGGCCGGGTTGCCCAGACACCTGAGTCAGGCCCACGCCACCACGGCGCGAGCGCGGCGGGAGTGCGCTCGCGCCTCGCCGCCGCCCCCTAGGGCCCCACGCCGGTGAGGTAGGCCGACACCACCACGTTCGCCGAGTACGTCCTGGTGGCCCGGTCGAACGTGCCGCCGCAGGTGATCAGGCGGAGTTCGGCGCGGCCCTCCTCGTGGGGCCCGTACGCCTTCTTCGCGTCGAAGCGGTCCCGGCTGATGACCTGCACGTCGTCCACGGTGAACTCGGCGACCGAGCCGTCGTCCCGGGACACCAGGATCTTCTCGCCCGGACGCACCGCGCTGAGGTCGTAGAAGACCGCGGGGCGCGTCTCGGTGTCGACGTGGCCCACGAACAGGGACGTGCCCGCCGCTCCGGGGCGCGTCCCGCCGCCGTACCAGCCGACGGAGCCCGCCTGCTCGAAGGGCGGCGGATCGATGGCACCGTCCTGGTCGAGCCCCCGGGTGATCACGGGTGCCCGCACCTTCAGCGAGGGAACATCGACGCGCTGCGGCATGGCAGCACCCAACGGCTCGTGTGCGTCCGGGAGTTCGACGGCGAACGGCCGGCCGACCGCCGCCACGTCGCCGTTCGTGGGCTCGGAGACACCGCCCCGTACGTCGGTGATCTCGCTGCCCCACAGCCAGAGCCCGACGAGCACCAGCGCCCAGGCGACCCCGGTGAGGAACCGCCCGTGCCCCGTGGACCCCTCATGACCCGACATGCCGGTCCTCGCCCGTCACTCGGAACGGCGCCGGCGGACGCTGCGCAGCGCCACGGCCACCGCCGCCACCCCGGCGAGCACCAGGCCGATCACCGCGTGCCGGGTGCCGGGGCCCGCTTCCTGGGTGTGCGCGGCGAGCTGCGCGGTGCCGCCGCCGCCCGCGCGGACCGGCGAGACGGGCTCGGTGCGGTTCTTGACGACGTCCACGGTGCCCACGCCCTGATGGGGGTGGCCGTCGCAGACCACGGTCACGTCGTACGTGCCGCTGACGCCGTCCCGCAGCGTGGCGGAGCCGTTCAGCGTGTACTTGTCGCCGTCCCTGCCGGTGAGCTTCGCGTCCCCGGAGAACGCCCCGGACCCAGCGGATCCGGTCGTTCCCTCGCAGCCCGTGACGCTGATCTCCACCTTGGCCCCGGACGCGGCACTGGCCGGGGTGACCGTGGCGTGCACCTTGCCCTCTTCGTGGGCGTGAGCGGGGGCCGTGGCGGCAAGGGGGAGCGCGGTGAGGACAGCGGCCCCGGCTATACCACGCAGGGTGAGTGAGCCTCTACGCATCGTGAACCTCCTGTATCGAGGTTCACGCGCGCTGTCGGCTCACGCCTCCCGTGTGCGGCAAACGGGTGATCTCAGACGCGTTCGACCAGGTCAGCGATGGAGTCCACGACGTTGGACGGCCGGAAGGGGTGCTGGTCGATGTCCTTGCGGGAGGTCAGGCCGGTGAGGACGAGGAAGGTCTCCATCCCGGCCTCGAGACCGGCCAGGATGTCCGTGTCCATGCGGTCGCCGATCATGGCGCTGGTCTCGGAGTGCGCCCCGATGGCGTTCAGGCCCGTGCGCATCATCAAGGGGTTCGGCTTGCCGGCGAAGTAGGGGCTGCGGCCGGTGGCCTTGGTGATCAGCGCGGCGACGGCACCGGTCGCGGGCAGGGGCCCTTCCATGGAGGGCCCGGTCTCGTCCGGGTTCGTGCAGATGAAACGGGCCCCGCCGTTGATCAGCCGTACGGCCTTGGTCATGGCCTCGAAGGAGTACGTACGGGTCTCGCCGAGCACCACGTAGTCCGGGGCGTGGTCGGTCAGGACGTACCCGATGTCGTGCAGGGCGGTGGTGAGCCCCGCCTCGCCGATGACGTACGCCGTGCCGCCGGGGCGCTGGTCGTCCAGGAACTTCGCGGTGGCGAGGGCCGAGGTCCAGATGTTCTCGACGGGCACTTCGAGGCCCATGCGGTTCAGCCGGGCCTGGAGGTCGCGCGCGGTGTAGATGGAGTTGTTCGTCAGGACCAGGAAGGGCTTGCCGGAGTCACGAAGCCTTTTGATGAAGGCGTCCGCTCCGGGGATCGGAACGCCCTCGTGGATGAGCACGCCGTCCATGTCGGTGAGCCACGATTCGATGGGCTTGCGCTCTGCCATGGGGTGCACTCCTGCGGTGTACGGGTTGGCTGGGGCGCCGGGACAGCGCTGTGCCGACGCCCCCACCCTAATCAGGAAGGGGTGATCTTGACCCCGCCGATCGTCTCTCAGCTGCCGGTGGCCGACTTCCAGTCCTCCACGTACGCCTGGAGGTTCCCGGAGATGTCGCCCCAGTCCGGCTCGAAGACCTCGACGCCGTCGACGATCTTGTCGAGGGCGACCGCGTCGGCGTCCGTGGCCTTGATGTCCTTGCGCGCGGCGAAGCCGCCACCGATCTCGCTGACCTGCTGCTGGGCCTTCTGGGTCAGGAGGTGGTCCAGGAACTTCTTGGCGTTGGCGGAGTGCGGGGCCTTGTTCACCAGGCCGGCCGCGTAGGGCAGCGCGAAGGTGGTGGGCTTGCCGCCCTCCTTGGCCGGGAACCAGATGCCGAGGTTCGGCATGTCCTTGGACTGCGCGTAGTTCATCTGGACGTCGCCGTTCGCGGCGAGGAGTTCGCCCTTGTCGACCTTGGGCGCGAGCTTGCCGGTGGAGGCGGAGGGCCCGACGTTGTTCGTCTGGAGCTTCTTCAGGTAGTCCATGGCGGGCTTCTTGCCGCCGAAGTCGTGCATCGCCTTGATGAGCACGGCGGTGCCGTCGCCCGCGACACCGGGCGTGGAGTACTGGACCTTGTCCTTGTACGCGGAGTCGGTGAGGTCCTCCCAGGTCTTGGGGGCCTTGGAGCCGCCGAGCTCCTTCTTGTTGTAGATGAAGCCGAAGTAGTTGTTCACCACGGAGGTCCACTTGCCGTCGGTGGCCTTGAGGGCGCCGTCGACCTGGTCGGACCCCTCGGGCTTGTAGGCCTGGAGCAGCCCCTTCTCGTCGGCCTGCTGGATGAACGGCGGCAGGGTGATGATCACGTCCGCCTGGGTGTTGGACTTCTCGCGGACGGCGCGTTGCACCATCTCGCCGGAGCCGCCCTCCACGTAGTTCACCTTGATGCCGGTCTTCTTCTCGAAGTCCTCGAAGACCTGGTCGTACCAGCCGTCGCCGTTCTCGCCCTTGAGGCCGTCGGCGCTGTAGACGGTGACCTCCTTCGCGTCGGACGCGGCGGATTCGCCGCCGCACGCGGTGAGTGATCCGGCGAGGACGAGGCTGCCGGAGACGGCGGCGAGCGTGCGGACGTGGCGGACTCGGGTAAGGCGTGACATGACGTTTGGTACTCCTTGAGAGCTTGCGGGCCTCAGCGGTAGGAGGCGCGGGTGCGCATGCGGGAGAAGGCGAGAAGGACGAGCAGCGTGGCCGCCATCAGGACCACCGCGACGGCGGCGCCGGTGAAGAGGGAGCCGCGGTCGGTGGCCGCGTAGATCTGCACGGGCAGCGGCATCCAGGTGGGCGGATAGAGCATCATCGTGGCGCTCAACTCGCCCATGGAGAGGGCGAAGCAGAGGCCCGCGGCCGCGTTGAGCGACGGCAGCAGCAGCGGCAGCCGCACCTTCCACAGAACGTACGAGGGCCGGGCACCGAGCGATGCCGCGGCCTGTTCGTACGCCGGGTCGAGTCGGACGATGGCAGCCGAAACCGACTGGTAGGCAAACGCGGTGACGAGAATGGCGTGCGCGAGGATCACGATCCAGCGCGTGCCGTTGAGGATCATCGGCGGCTTGCTGAACGCCACGAGGATCGCGAGCCCGACCACGACGGACGGCACGGCGACCGGCAGCATGAAGAGGGTGTCGAGGAGGCGCTTGCCTCCCTTCTTCAGCGAGGCGGCGGCGAGCGCGGCCCAGGTGCCGACGGTCAGCGCGAGCAGGCTGGCGCCGGCCGCGGTGACCAGGCTGGTGGTGAGCGCCTTGAGCGATTCACCGCGGGTGGCGGACTCGTAGTGCCCCGTGGTGAACCCGGACGGAAATGCCCCGGACCAGTGCGAGGAGAAGGACGCCGCAAGAATCACGAGCAGGGGAAGCGCGAAGAGCGGCAGGAAGAAGACGAGGAACAGGAACCAGGTGGCCCATTTCCCCTTGCGGCTATGCACCAACACGACGGCTCACCACCCGGTAGAGGCTGTAAAGACCCACTGAGATCGCGATGTTGACGACGGCGACGACACAGGCCGCCGGATAGTCGGATTCGAGAATTGCCTTGCTGTAGACGAGCATGGGAAGGGTCGTGACCCCTTTCGCCCCGGTGAAGAGAACAATCCCGAATTCGTTCAGACACATGACGAGTACGAGGCTGCCGCCGGCGGCGAGGGCGGGCAGTGCCTCGGGCAGGATGACCCGCCGGACGATGCGGCCGGGTTTCGCCCCGAGGCTCGATGCCACTTCCAGCTGCGCGGTGTCGATCTGAGAGAACGCGGCGAGCAGTGGGCGCATCACGAACGGCGTGAAGTACGTGATCTCGGCCAGGAGCACGCCCCACGGGGTGGTCAGGAACTGGAACGGCCCTTCGGCGCCCCCGGTCGCGTCCGTCCATGTTCCGTTGGCCATGCCCTTGGTGCCGTAGATGAACAGCAGGGCGAGGGTGATGAGGAAGGACGGAAAGGAGAGAAAGACGTCGATGAACCGGGCGACGGCCTTTCCTCCCGGGAACGGCACGAAAGCGATGATCAGCGCGAGCGCGAACCCGAGCACGAGACACCCGACGGTGGACCCGACGGCCAGCCACACGGTGGTCCCGAGCGCCTCCCGGAACGCTGCGGAGGCGAAGACATCGGAGTAGGGCCGCAGGGAGGTCCCGCCGGTGTCGGGCTGGACGGACTGCTGGACGACGAGGGCGAGGGGGTAGAGGAAGAAGAGGGCGAGGGCCGCGACGGGGGGCAGGGCCCAGACCCACCGGGGCACCTGCGGGGGCCGCTTGTCCTTCCCCGCACGGGTCGCGGTCAGCGTGGCGCTAACCATCGCTCACCCCACCGGACAGCAGCACGGCGTCTTCCGGTGCGAAATGCAGCGTGACCTCGTCACCGATGCCCGGCGGGTCCCGGAGCTCCCGGAGGTCCGCCTTCACCCGCTGCCCGGCGACATCGACGTACAGCCGGTGGGTGGCACCCCGCCACTGGACCTCGGCGACCCGGCCGGAAAGGGCGTTGGGTCCGTCCCCAAGGCCGACCAGATGCGGCCGCACGCACAAGGTGGCGGTGGCACCCCGAGTCGCCTCCCCCGTATCGACCTTCAGGTCGGTCCCGCCGAGCGAGACGGAACCGGACCCGACCCGCACCGGCAACAGATTGGCGTTCCCCACGAAAGAGGCCGTGAACTCGGTCCGGGGCGACCGGTAGAGCTCCTGCGGAGTCCCGCAGTCCCGCAACCGCGCCCGGTCCATGACGGCGATCCGATCCGCCAGGGTCAGGGCCTCCACCTGGTCATGGGTGACGTACAGGATGGAGACGTCCGGCAACTCCCGGTGCAGGCGGGCGAGTTCCCCCAGCATCCCGGACCGCAACTGCGCGTCGAGTGCGGAGAGCGGCTCGTCGAGCAGAAGCACCCCGGGCCGGATGGCCAGCGCCCGCGCGATGGCGACCCGTTGCTGCTGCCCACCGGAGAGCTCCCGGGGATACCGCTTGGCGTACGCGGCCATCCCCGTCATCTCCAGCGCGTCGGTGACCCGCCCCGGGATCTCGGACTTGGCGACCTTCCGCGCCTTCATGCCGAAGGCGACGTTCTCCGCCACCCGCATGTGCGGGAACAGCGCGTACTGCTGGACGACCATCCCGATCCCCCGCTGATGCGGCGGCAGACCGGTGACGTCGCGCTCCCCGATGAACACCCTCCCGGACGCGGGCCGCACGAACCCGGCGACGGCCCGCAGCGCGGTCGTCTTGCCCGAGCCCGAAGGGCCGAAGAGGGCCATGACCTCGCCGGGCTCGACGGTCAGGTCGAGCGAGTCCAGCACGGTGTTCTTGCCGTAGGCGACCGACACGCGATCGAAGCGGATACCGCTGCTCATCCGCCGACACCCTTGAGAACAGCGGGCAGTTCGGCGACGGACGCCAGGACGTGTGTGGCCCCCGCGGAGCGCAGCGTCCCGTCGTCGTGCGCTCCGGTCAGCACCCCGGCGACGACCGAGGCGCCGGAGCGTACGCCGCTGAGCATGTCGTACGCCGTGTCGCCCACGACGGCGACCTGCCGGACGTCCTGCACCGCCGCCGTCCGCAGGAAGGCGCTGAGCACCATGTCCGGGTAGGGCCGCCCGCGGCCGCCCGCGTCTGCGGGGCACAGGGTGAGCCCGACGAGGTCCCGCCAGCCGAGCGCGTCGAGTATGGCGTCCTGGGTGACGCGGGCGAAGCCGGTGGTCAGCACCACCGTGCGGCCATCGGACTTGAGCTCCTCGACGGCTTCGCGCGCGCCGGGTATCGGCGCGATCCGGCCGCCGTCGACGAGTTCCCCGTACGCCTTCTCGAAGGCCGCGTTGGCCTGCCGGGCAAGGGTCTCGTCGCCGAACAGGTGCCGGAAGACGGAGATCTTGGACTCGCCCATGGTGGCGCGTACGTAGTCCAGTTTCTCGGCGTGGTCGGCGGACCCGGGCTCGACGCCGAGTTCCCGCGCGGCGGCGGCGAAGGCCTCTTCGACGAGGCCGCCGTCCGCGACGGTCGTACCGGCCATGTCGAGCACGACGAGTCCAATGCTGCTCTGCGTGGTCAACTCCCTCACCATCCCAGCTCGTCGGCGGTCTTCTCCGCGATCGCGGGCGAGCACGTCATGCCGCGCCCGCCGGGCCCGGTGACCAGCCACACCCCGTCGCGGACCTGCTGGCGGTGCACGACACGGGCCGTGTCGACGCACTGCGCGTACACCCCGGCCCAGCGCCGCCTGATCTTCGGCAGCGGACGGCCGAGGAAGCCCTCGACGACCTCCGTCAGGTGGTCGTAGGGGTCTTCAAGGGTGTCGAAGGCGAAGGGGTGCTCGTACTCGTGGGTGTCGCCGATGGTCAGGCCGCCGTCCTCGCGCTGCACCATCAGGAGCTGCATCTTGTGCTCGGCGGCGGTCGGCGTCTGCGGCTGCCCGGCATTGAGCGCGTCGAGGGCGTCCGACGCGTACGCCGGGTAGTAGCGGAAGCTGTCGGCGTCGGCGACGGAGGTGGTGAGCGCCTCACCGAGGGCTTCCGTCTGCATCATCTGGAGCCGTACGCGGCGCACGGGCAGGTCGGGCCCCGCCAGCTCGCGGACGAGGCCACCGAGCCAGGCGCCGGTGGCGAGCACGACGACGTCACCGGTGTGTACGTCACCGTGGTCGTCCCGCACCGCGTTCTCGCCGACGACTTCGCGGACCTCGCGGCCGGGCAGGAAGGTGTAACGGGGGGAGGCCAACAGCGCCTCGCGCAGCCGGAGTTGGGCGACGCGCGGCTCGACCGCGGCGTCCCGCTCGCACCACAGCCCGGCGATGAAGTCACCCCGCAGCGCCGGGTTGAGGGCGCGGGCCTCGTCGGCGTCGAGCAGCTTGTAGCCGCGGGCCGCCGCGTCGGGGCGGGCGACGGCGGCCTCGGCGACCGCGCGCTCGCGTTCGTCGCGCACCAGGGTGAGGGAGCCGTTGGCCCGGAAGCCGATGCCCTCCACCCGCGCGCCGATCTCCTCCCACAGCTCGCGGGCTCGCAGGGCGGTGTCCAGCTCCTCGCCCCCGGCGCGGCCGCTCACCCATATCTGCCCGAAGTTGCGCAGCGACGCCCCGCGGGCCTCGCTCTCGCGCTCGATCTGTACGACCTCGTGGCCGCGTTCCACTGCGTGCCAGGCGTGCATGGTTCCCACCACGCCGGCTCCTACGACGATGACTCTCACGGCGGCAACGCTCCTGGGGACGAGTGTCCCGCCGTGGGCCGGGCGGCAACGGGATGGTGAACGGCCACCCAAGCTTGGACTAGACCCGTTACATTCTCGTTACTACGAAACGGCTCCCTGTTCGCGTACGAGGAGTTCAGGCGCCGCTGTTCCCCAGATGCGTGGTGAAGGAGAACCGGTCGCCGCGGTAGAGGGTGCGGACGCGCTCCAGGGGGTGGCCGGTGGTGTCACGCGAGACGCGGTGGATCAGCAGCATGGGCAGCGCGGGAGGGGTACCGATCAGGAGGGCCTCGCGGGGAGTGGCGAGGACGGTCTCGATGCGTTCGTCGGCGTCGCCGAAGGAGATGCCGAGCTGGTCGCGGAGGTAGGCGTAGAAGGAGGAGTCGGGCTCGAACTCCCGGTCAAGGGCGGGGACTCGGGCCACGGAGACGTACGTGCTCTCGAGGCCCACCCGCTCGTCGTCGGCGAGCAGTACGCGTTCCATGTGCCAGACGGGCTCGCCCTGCGTGACCCCGATCTCGGCGGCGAGTGCTTGCGGGGCGGGGAATCGGTCGAGGGAGATGAGGTTTCGCCCGGGGGTACGCCCCTGTCGCCGGACGCCTTCCGTGTAGCTCGCGAGGGACAGCGGCTGCTCCAGCTTGGGGCCCGCGACGACGGTGCCGCGCCCCTGCCTGCGCAGCCGTCCCTCCAGCAACAGCTCACGCAGCGCCTGCCGCACGGTTTCGCGCGCGACCTCGTACCGGACGGCGAGGTCCCGCTCGGTCGGCAGCGTCTGCCCGTCCCCCAACTCCTCCGTCAGGTCGGCGATCTTGGCCTTCACCGCGTAGTACTTCGGGATGCGCCCGTGCTCGGGGATGCCGGAGCGGATGGGGGCGCCGGGGGCCTGGGCGAGGAGGTGCGCGGGAGGGTGCGGGGGGTTCGGGTTGTCCACCCGGGGATGTTCGCAGACGTACGTGAACCGGAAGGTGAACGGAGGGCGAGGCGGGGGTGCGGCGCGGGGTTCGGTGGGGCGGCGCGGGGTTCGGCAAGTGCGGTGCGGGGTCCGGTGGGTGCGTCGCGGGGTTCGGCGGGTGCGGCGGGGTTCGGCGGGTGCGGTGCAGGGACCGGCGGGTGCGGTGCAGGGACCGGCGGGTGCGGTGCAGGGACCGGCGGGTGCGGTGCAGGGGCCGGTGAGTGCGGTGCGGGGTCCGGTGAGTGCGGTGCGGGGTCCGGTGAGTGCGGTGCAGGGTCCGGCGGGTGCGGTGCAGGGTCCGGTGAGTGCGGTGCGGGGTCCGGTGAGTGCGGTGCAGGGTCCGGCGGGTGCGGTGCAGGGTCCGGTGAGTGCGGTGCGGGGTCCGGTGAGTGC